>JAJYPD010000007.1 GCA_021795715.1 Pseudomonadota bacterium | reverse complement strand
GCTGTCAGATCCCGTGGTCGACACATAGTAGGTCTGTCCGGTGCCCGCGCCCGGGATCAGCGTCGCCTGGCTCAGAGGGATGGTGCTGCCGGTGATGGGGGTCGTGGTGCTGGTGGGCACAGTGAATGGCGATAAATTGGTAGCCGAGTTGCCGGAGCTCGACAACGACGCGCCTTGCGCTCCCTGGGCGCCGCCGCCAGCAGATACTCCCGCCCCGCCGGATACGCATGCCGATAGGGTCGCCGCGATGGCCAGCGGCAAAAGCATCTTTTTGAACGGTGCGATGGTTATTTTCGAATGTCCATGGTTCGGCGTGGTAGCCATGAATTGCCTCTCTGTATGCTGGTCTCGCCAACGCAAACCGTCCGTAGGAAATGTTGGTGGACATGAAAATGAAATGGCGATCCATCGCGATGGGGCAGATGCTGCCGCAAGGCGCGTCCGCAGGGATAGTGATTTCTGATGAATACGCGACTGAAACAGATATATGGAATGATGCAGGACAAAATTCCGGATGAACGGTCGTTCCTGTACGCAACTCCCTGCAACTGGTTAGCCTATGAATGATTCGGGACGCATTGCGTGGCCTGTCGTGCAGAAATAGGCGTCGGTAGGTTACAATTTGCCTATGTCTATCAGCGCCCATCGCGAGAACGGCGCGACAAAAGGCCAGCGCGGGCAGGGGAGTGGTGTGGAACGTGGTATTACAAAGAGGGGGGTCACCGTGGAGAATGGTGCTTTAGGGAAATTGAAAAGTCTTCTTGTCGGCTGGTCTTCTTTGCTTTCGCAGACACGGCTCGGCGAATCTGCCAGTGCCTCGGCAACCATGCCTGGCCGAAGCGAGTTTCAGCGCGACTTCGACCGCATCATATTCTCTTCTGCGTTTCGCCGCCTGCAGGATAAGACGCAGGTTTTTCCGCTTGCGGAAAGCGACTATGTCCGGACACGCCTCACACACAGCCTCGAGGCGTCGAGCGTCGGGCGCTCGCTTGGTTCTCTTGTCGGTGCCCAGCTGGTCGACCGCTACAAGGATCTGCACGATCTCGGAATCGGGCCGGCGGACGTAGGCGCGATTGTGGCCGCAGCGTGCCTTGCGCATGACATCGGGAATCCTCCTTTTGGGCATTCTGGCGAGGATGCAATCCGCCTGTTCTTCGCCAATCACGAGAGGGGGCAGGAAATGCTCGCGCCGCTGACGCGGGAGGAGCGCGCGGATTTCCTCCAGTTCGAGGGTAATGCGCAGGGTTTTCGTGTCCTTACGCGCCTGCAATCACCCGACAACGAGGGCGGCCTCCAATTGACATGCGCCACCCTCGGGGCCTTTACCAAGTACCCGCGGGCCGCTCATCATGAGACTCTACCCAAACTGATCAGTATGCGCAAACATGGCTATTCGATGGCCGAGGCCGCTTATTTTGAGACTGTCGCGGCCGCCGTCGGCCTGCGGCGCCGGGTGAACGGGGCCTTTTTTCGTCACCCGCTTGCGTTTCTTGTTGAGGCCGCTGATGACATCTGTTATCACGTCGTCGATGTGGAGGACGCCTACAGACTCGGCATCCTTCGCTACAGTGACGTCAAGGACGTGCTAGCGGACATTATTGGCGGCGAGGATCGGCTGACGGCACGGCTGGCGCGAATGACCGACGACAAGGCGCGCATTGCCTATCTACGTGCCCGCGCCATCAATACCCTGGTCGAACAGGCAGCACAGCGCTTCCTCGAAGTGGAACGCCATCTCCGTGCCGGCGAAATGGATGAGCCACTCCTTGCGTCGGTACCGGCCGCCGCGGGCCTTGCGCATCTGCGGCAACTGGGCGAGACGCACGTCTACATGGCGCCCCCCGTCGTGGAAATCGAAGTTGCAGGCTTCGAGGTGCTGGCGGGTCTGCTCGCGATTTTCGGTCAGGCCATCGAGGCACACGCCCGTGGGCGCCTCGATCCAAAGGAGCGGATGCGCCTCAAACTGATTCCTGCCCAGTTTCTCCCCCTCGACGGAGCACCGCCCCTGGCCCCCTATGAGCGACTCCTTCGGCTGACGGATTTTGTGTCCGGTATGACAGACAGTTACGCGGTTTCCCTCTATAAGAAAGTTACTGGTATCTCCCTGCGCGGCGGCTAACTCCGCCGTACGCCGGAAGGCACTGAACCGTACACTTGCGCGAAAGTCCCATAATACCGAATGCAAGCCGTCAAGGATGACGCGCAAACCAAAGGAGGGTGGCATGAGCATTACCGGTGATGCAGGTGCACTGCACGCAGAGCTTTTCGAAGTCCTTGCCGGCGCGGGAATCGACGACCCGCACAGCGAGACCACGCATATCCTTGAGTCCCTTACCTCCGCTCCGTCGCAGGCCGCAAGGGAACGCGCGCTCGCCATGGCACGCGCACGGGCTGCCGGAACACCCCTCGGGTACGTCGTTGGCCAACAACGGTTCATGGGCGTTGACATCACCGTGATGCCTGGCGTCCTCATTCCCCGCTCCGAAACGGAGCTGCTTGGCTGGGAGGCAGTTGTGCGCCTGCGCGCATCCCACGGCGCCACAGGGCTGGACGCCCGGGTCATCGACATGTGTTGCGGATCCGGCAATCTGGCCTGCGGCATCGCCCATGCGCTCCCGCAAGTTCGCGTATGGGCCAGCGACCTCATGGAGAACTGCGCGACACTTACGCGGCACAATGCTTGCCAATTGGGTCTGGAAGAACGCATCCATGTCCACCATGGCGATCTCTTTCAACCCTTATGCGGGGGCCCGGCCGGATACTGGGATCTCGTTGTCTGCAATCCGCCGTACATCTCCACGCAACGGCTAAGCCGCAGGCACGACCTTCTGCACCACGAGCCGCGCGCAGCCTTCGATGGCGGGCCCTATGGATTGTCGATCTATCACCGGCTGATTCGCGACGCCAGTCATTACCTGTCCAGCGGGGGTTGGCTCCTGCTTGAAATAGGCAGCGGACAGGCGGGACACATTGAACGCCTCTTTGCGCGCTCCCCCGAGTACGACAAGATCGAACTCGTCGCCGATCAGCGTGGCGAATTCCGTGTGGCGGCGGCGCGCCGGGCAGACCGGTCATGATCAGGCATCATGGTCCGCCCGTAAGATGCGCAAGGTAGGCGAGAAGAAGGACGCCAAGCGCCATCAATGCGCCGATCATGGCCATATCCGGCCACCGGCTGTCCTTGTCCCGCTCGTCAGCGCGATCGATCTCCCGCCCGAGACGGATGAACCGGACGGTTGCCACCAGCATCATCCCGATACCCAAAACGACGAGCGCCATACCGAGAGAGCGGGCGGATAGGGTGCCCGGATGCGCCTTTGCCGTGCGATGGAGGGCCATGGCGATATAAAACAGAAAGATATCAAATTTTTCGACAAGAAAACCAAATGCCATGATGGCAATGGCGGTACGTATCCAGGCAAGATACGTCCGTTCATTGGCTGAGTGCGCCGTGAAATTTCTGATCATCTGCTGCTCCTCACGTCCCGTCGTTCCATAGCGTTGCTCTTGTCTCCGCCATTGGCCCTATTAAGGCTCGGCCGCGTGACCGCTACAGTCCCCTGCAGAGTCAACACGAATTTCCACCTGCATAGTCCAGAGAGAGACGCATGTCGGAATCATTCACGAATCCTTCATCCGTACCCGCGTACGGACAAAGGTCCGACCTGAGGCTTGCTTCGCACATCGGCGTATTCCGCGCACTGCCTCCCGGAGAGATGATCTGTGCGATACCGGCTTTCCGTGCGCTCCGGAACGTGGCGCCCGGCGCCGTCATCACGTTGATTGGCGCCCCTTCGGCGCGCGCCTTCGCGCAGCGCTTCCGGTGCTACATAGATGAGTTTCTGGCCTTTCCCGGGCACCCCGATCTCGATGGCCGCGCGCATCGCGATGAATTTAACAACTTCGTGGATTACCTGAACACCCGGTTCGACTGGCTCATCCAGCTTCACGGCGACGGACATGTCACGAACTCCATACTGGCGCGCTTCAAGGCCGATCACCGCGCCGGCTTCGTAAGCCATCCACAGGCAGTGGAGGGGGACTTTATCATCTATCCATCGGGACATGAGAGCGAACGTCTCCTGACCCTCATGCGACACCTTGGCGCAGAAGGACACCCCCGTCTTGAGTGGCCCATTACCGAGCAAGATCACGACGAGCTGATGCACCAATCCTGGCGTATCGCGCTGGGCAAAGAACCGTATATCGTGGTCGATACGGATAGGACGTGGCGGGGCGCCAACGGACTTCGTCATGGAATTGACACGCTCGTTGAACGCCTCGCCAGCCAGTTTATCATCGTCGTCACAAATACGAACGCAAATCGCCCACGCTCCGACGGGCGCACCATCCACGCGCAGGCATTGTCCCCGGGCGCATTGGGCGCCCTGATCAGCGGGGCGCGATTGATCATAGCCGCGGAATCCGGCGCAGGTCACATCGCCCATGCGCTGTCGGTGCCGAGCCTCACCATCGTGACGGGCTCCGATCCCGAGCGCTGGTGTCGCAATGATGATCCGCGGCATCCCTACGTCGATGCCCGCATGGTTTTCGACGCCGATCGGGCGTGGACGCTCATCGGGCAGGCAACGCGCGCGGGAGGGGGTTGCGGTGGCATGTGAATGCCTAATCCGGCATGCCGTGGCGGTTATGTGTGCGCAATCCGAGTGCTGCGTGCAGCGTCCCCGGCACGAAAAGGGGTGTGTATGAACGCAAGGCACGATGCCGCGATATTTATTGACAAGGATGGCACGCTCATGGACGCAGTGCCACATAATGCGGATCCGGCCCGCATCCATGTCGCCGCGCGCGTACGGGAAGGATTGCGTCGCCTGCACAATCGCGGCTTCCGGCTCATCGTCGTCAGCAACCAGCCCGGTCTGGCCCGTGGCTACTATTCCGAACTGGATGTGCTCGTGCTCGAACGGCGTCTGCGTGATTTTTTGCACATGCACGGCGTGCCGCTCACGGGCTTCTATTACTGCCCGCATGATCCACAGGGGCGGGTCGGACAACGCGGATTGTCGTGCACCTGCCACAAGCCGCGCCCAGGTCTCTTTCAAAGGGCGGCGCGCGACCATGCCATCAACCTGTCCTGGTCATGGTGCATCGGCGACACGCTCGATCATGTCGAGGCGGGACATGGCGCAGGCGCGCGCAGCATTCTCGTCGACAACGGTAACGAAACCGAATGGGTCCTTTCGTCACACCGGATACCGGATTATCTCGCGCACGACTTTCGTGATGCGACCCGCCACATCATCGATACATCTGATCCGGGACGCCCAATCCGCCCCCCGCGCATGGTGCGGCCCTAAATGATCCAAAATCCTCCCCGCACTGCACAGATCCCGTGACGGCGTCGGCCGCGCCTAGTGCCGGCCGCGCCCGCGCCAATCCCGCCGATCACGGAACCCTTCATGCGCTCCATCGGGACGCCCGCGGAAACGCGGCTCGTCGGCTCTGAAGCGCTGGTCGCGTCGTGCGGGCATGAATGGCCCGCGCCGGACAAAACCGGGATGAAAGCGGGCATAACGCATCGCGCGCTGGCGCAGGAGCTGGTGGTGTTCTGCAAACTCCGGATGATGGAGCGTATACCACCACATTTGGCGCTGCACGAAGGGGCGCGTAAAAATCACGCGGCCCACGGGCCTGCGCCAGAGAATGCCAGGATGGTCTTGGTAGAAAGGAATGATGCGTGTTCGCCACAGTCCATAATGCGCCACAAACCCGCGGTGCCGCATCCACCAGATAGGGTGCATCTGTGCATACCATGGTGCCACGCGCGCCCGCCACCACGCAAAGTAGGGGCGATACACCACGATCGGGGGCGGCGGCCCATAGGCGAGCAGGGGCGGCAGATACACCGCAGGCGCCAACGGCCACCAGGGACCTTCCACCATCCGCGAGTAAACCCATCCATCGTCCACCCAGCGGTAGTACAGGCCGTTGTCGATGTACACATAGGTACTGTACCGCGGCGCATAGAAAGCATTCAGGTTCTGGCCGAACGACAACAGAAATCCCGGCGCGCCCATTCTGATCGATATCCCGACATATGCCTGCGCCGGACGCCACGAAAGACCCCACAGCGCGCAAATCATGGCCACAACAGCGACAATACGCCGACTCATGTGAAGATCTCCCTACCTGTCCTGTTTATACCTCTTGCCGGCCTCAATCATTTCTCCACCCCGGGCCGGTGTCAACAAACCCCCCCATCACGGCCGGGCACCCCCGAGACAGGGATGCGGTCTGCCCATGCCGAATATCGCATGTCCGGGTGTCGTACGCCGAGTACGCAACTGTATTGAATTGTATACGACGGCCAAGCTCCACGGCGCAAAGACTTCAGGATCCACTCCGGACTTCCTCGTGCCTTCAGAGCGGAAAGCGGTCGCCGATGAACGGTATGTGCACCTTCAATCCGCGACCCTCCAGGATCTTGCCAACTCCCCGGCGGCCGCTCTCCTCGCCGTGGACCAGAAAGGTATGTTCGGGTCTGTGCGTGCCGTACCACGCCAGCAGTTCATCATGATCGGCGTGCGCCGAAAAACCACCGATGGTATGGATGTGCGCCTTGACGCTCACGTCCTCACCAAAAAGCCGCACTTTCGTGGCTCCGTCAATAATGCGCCGCGCAAGGGTCCCTTGGGCTGCGTAGCCCACGAAAATGATGCTGCTATCGGTCCGCCAGAGATTGTGTCTCAGGTGGTGCGTGACGCGTCCTCCGGTCGCCATGCCGGAACCGGCCATGATCACGGCACCACTTTTGATCTGGTTTAGTGCCATGGATTCACTCGACTCGCGTGTGAAATGCAGATTACGCAGCGCGAAAGGATCCCGGCCGTTGGAAAAGTCGTGACGGGTCTCGTTGTTGAAACACTCCGGATGGCGGCGAAAAATCTTCGTCGCCGAGATCGCCATGGGCGAATCAAGAAAAACAGGCAGGTTGACGGGCAGCGCATGCTTTTCCGTCAACTCCCTCAGGTAGTAGAGAAGATCCTGTGCACGTTCCAGTGCGAAGGTAGGGATGATGGCATTGCCATTGCGGTCTAGCGTGGCGGTGATCGCTTCGGCAAGTTCCTGCACGGACGGACCCGGAGCCTTGTGCAGCCGGTCTCCATACGTGGTTTCCATGACCACGACATCGGCCTGCGGAGCGGGAGTAGGGGGGTTGATGATGGGCTTGCCGCGGTTGCCGAGATCACCGGAATAGAGGATGCGCCGCGCATGGTCGTTCTCGCGCGCCTCGATCAGGATCCAAGCAGACCCGAGAATATGCCCTGCGTCACCGAAAGTCGCCGCAATGCCTGGCGCGACCGCAAGAGGTTCTCCATAGCGCGCCACCCGCCCGAAGCGGTCCATGCTGTCGAGAACGTCGGTAATTTCATAAAGAGGCTCCTCCGGTTCGGCGCCACGGCGCTGCCGATAGCGGGCGGCCCGCCGTGCTTCTTCCATCGCCAGGCCTGCGGCGTCGAGCAGCACGAGCCGCGCAAGCTCCCGGGTGGCGGCCGTGGTGATGATTTCCCCCCGGAAACCCCGCTTGACCAGAAGGGGGATGCGCCCACAGTGATCAAGGTGCGCATGAGTCAACAGCAGCACATCGATGCTGCCCGGGTCAAAACCGAATTCGGCCCGGTTTTCCTCGTCGAGGTTGTGTTCCCCTTGAAACATCCCGCAATCCACCAGGATTTTTTTGCCCGCAGCAGCCAGAAAGTGACAAGATCCCGTGACCCCGCCGGCGGCGCCGAAAAACCGCATTTCCATATGCCCCTCCTTCTATTTTGCGAAGATCCCCGTCCCCGATGTCCGCCTCGGCCCTCGCGAGGCGTTTCCCGCCATCCCGGCCCAGGATTTTCCGTTCAGCCCGCCCGGAGCCGCCAAGGCACATGCCGCCTCCTCAGGACGCGGGTGCTGCGGGATGATCGGCAAACAGGCGGCCATAGGCGACCAGATAGGCCGCCTGAAAACCGCCGGCGATAAAGAAAGGGAGGGTCAGGAAACCGGCATGATAGAGCAGTCCCGCAACCACCGGCCCGAGCGCGCGCGGCACTTGTGTGGACGCATTGCTGAGGCTCGCGGCCAGCCCCCGACGATGAGCCCGCACAATACCGATGTTGAGCGCCTGCCGCGCCCCCACCGTGCCTCGATTCAAGGCTGAGCGCAGAATGTAGAGACAGGCTGCCATCCCGAATGTCGGCATGAGCGGCAACAGCACCAGTACCACCAGGCCCAGATAGCGCATGGTCAGAATGGAGCGCATGACACCGAACCGATGGGTGAGGCGGCCCACCATGAGCGAGGTGGCAGCCGTCACCACGAGGGCAAGACCCATCACCGGACCGATGCTAAGAGGCCCGTGATGGAACCGGATCGCAAACCAATAGGCCATCATCGGCCCAAGAAGTCCGATACCAAGTCCATTCAAGGCATTGACCCCCAAAAGCTGAAGCAGCTTCCGGTTCTCGGTACGGGTCACGCTGTGACTCTCACCCTGATCTGTATCGCTCTCTGTCTCCCGCGTCGGCTCGGGAAGGCGCGCAAGCAGGATCAGTCCGACCAGCGCACTTATAAGAACCAACACGAAAAGAGGCCTGTAACTCGTTGCCCCACTAAGGATCATCGCAAAGAAATGAGGAAGACTCGCGAGCACGGAACCAAGTGCCATGCCGGAAAAACCCGCCGCCGTATTAATACTGTACAAGGCCGCCCGATCCTTGGCTTCGGCAGTGGTCGACAACCACGCGAGTTCGACCGGGGCAAACGGCCCGGCACCGCCATTCAAGCCATGCCCGAAGCCGCCGGCGATGGCCGCCACGATCAACGCCAGCGGTGAACTGCTGGCGAGCGCAAGGAGACTCGCCGCCACCTGGACGATTTCGTAACCGATCAGGAAACGCTTGCGTCCGCGGTTGTCGGACAAAGGACCAATGATCAGGGCGCCAAGGGCCGAAACGAGCAGGGCGACCATAAAAAGCGCGCCAATCTGCGGCGCCGTCCAATGGAGCGCATGCAGATAGAGGGCAAAATCCACCGCGAGTGCGCCCTGACCGATGCTGCGCGCGCCGCGGATCATGACAAGATAACGCGCCTCGCGCCGGGAAAGCACAGGCGACCTGAACAACAGACGACGCGGACGCAGCACCGTACCTCCGAACACCTACTGCAACCTCAATCTTTCGTCGTCAGCAGGGCCTTGAGGCGGGGCAACTGCTCGGCAAAGGTTCCGTACAGGACATGTTCGCCGATGACGGTAATCGGGGCCACTCGTACGCCCAACCGCCGCTTCGCGTCGTCCGCAACCCCAGGCTGGCTGAGATCATGCTCTTCCCAGAGAATCGCACGGGCAGTCAGCCAGGATTTGAGTGCCGCGCAATCCGGGCACCCGGGGCTCACATACAACTGAAGGCGCTTCACATCCTTTTGGCTTCGTAACCTTCTTCCTTCACGGCCGCAATCAGTACGCCGACATCGGCCTGGCCCTGGATTACCGCCTGTTTCTTCTCGAGACTCACATCCGCTGCGGTCACCCCGGGAACCGCCTTCAGGGCGCGTGTCACCGCCGCCACGCAGTGGTTGCATGTCATCCCGGTCACCGACAATGTCACTGTATTGGCCATGCTGCTACTCTCCATCTGAGTGTCTGCGACAAATCCTGTCACGACGCGGGATGCGCGTGGGCGCCCACCCGGTCCTGAACGCTTGGCATCAGCCGCCGCAAACGCAGACTGTTGCCGACCACGAACACGCTCGACAATCCCATCGCGGCACCCGCCAGCATGGGATTCAGGCGCAACCCGAAATCCGCGTAGAATACTCCGGCTGCCAGCGGAATCAGTGTGATATTGTAAAAAAACGCCCAGAACAGGTTGCCGCGAATCACGCGCATCGTGCGCCGTGACAGACGCACCGCGTCGACGACCGCGCTCAGATGACGGCGGTTTAGGACCACAGCCGCAGCCTCCATGGCAATGTCCGTGCCTGAGCCGATGGCAAGCCCCACATCCGACTGCGCGAGCGCCGGGGCATCATTGATGCCATCGCCAACAAACGCCACGCGTCGACCTTGTTTCTGCATTGCGGCAATCAGCGCCGCTTTGCCATCCGGCTTCACTTGGGCCTCGATCCAATCGACACCGAGACTTTTACCGACCGCCTCGGCCGTATTCCGGTTATCCCCCGTGATCATGCCGACCCGCAGACCCAGGTGCTGCAGGGATTCGACGGTTTGCCGGGCCTCCGGCCGCACCACATCAGCCAACGCGACGAGACCCAAGACGGTATCACCCCGACCGACATAGATCACGGTATGCCCGGCGTGCTCGAGAGCGCGCGCTTGCGCCCGCCATGGTGCCACGCCAAATCCGTGCCCCTCCAGCAATTCGGCCGTCCCGGCCACCACCGGCACGTGGTCGACACGTCCGGTCATGCCCGCTCCGGGTTGTGCCGCCGCATCGTGCACCGGCGGGATCGCAAGCCCGATACCGCGGGCATGGGCCACGATCGCCTGACCCAGGGGGTGTTCGCTGGCCTGCTCGACAGCTGCGGCCCACATGAGGATCGTGTTCGCCTCAGCCGACGGTTCGGTCGCAACCACCTGCGGTCGACCGATCGTCAATGTCCCGGTCTTGTCGAACGCAACAGTGTCGACATGACTCAAGGTTTCCAGTGATACGCCCTCCCGGAAGAGCACACCAAGTTCCGCGGCGCGGCCGCTGCCGACCATGATCGCGGCCGGCGTTGCCAGGCCCATGGCGCAAGGACAGGCCACCACAAGCACGGCTACGGCGCTGACGAGCGCAGTCGTGAGGGCAGGGGGGGCGCCCAGAAGCCACCACAGGGTAAACGTGATGATCGCGATGGCCAGAACCACCGGCGTGAAAATACGCACCACGCGATCCGCAAGGCCCTGGATGGGCAGCTTGCTGCCTTGCGCCGATTCCACCAGCTGGACGATACGCGCAAGCACGCTATCGCGGCCCGCATGCTTGACGCGCACGATCAGACGGCCATGATGATTGATGGTGCCGCCGACCACATCATCACCAACATGCTTTGCCACCGGAAGCGGTTCGCCCGTGAGCATGGATTCGTCGACCTCGCTCGCACCCTCTTCCACGACGCCATCAGCCGGAATGCGTTCTCCGGGATAGATGGCCAGACGATCGTTGACAGACACTGTCCCGATCGCGACCGTCTCTTCTCCGTTTGCCCCCACTCGGTGCGCATCCGGCGCCTGCAGCTTGAGCAGGTGGCGCATCGCCTCACCGGCCCGCCCTTTGGCGCGCTCCTCGAGATATTTGCCTATCAGGATGACGGTGATCACGACCGCCGCCGAATCGAAATAGGTGTGCCGATCGACCGCCGGCACCCAAAACGGCAAAAAGGTGACGACCGTGCTGTAAAGATAAGCCGCACCCGTGCCCGTCATGACCAGACTGTTCATGTCCGGACTGCCGTGCCGATAGGCGATGAAGCCCGGCCGGAAGAAACGCCGACCCGGTACGAACAAGACCACTGACGCCAGCAGCCACTGACACATGTCCCAGAATCCTTGCCAGGGCGCCACACTCTTGAGGGCCGCGGAAAAAGCCGGCACGAACGCGCCGCCCATGGCGATCACGAACACGGGAATGGTAAGCCCCACCGCGATCCATACATCGACACCAAGCCGCCTGCGCGCGCTGTCACGCTGGCGATCCTTTTCGGCGGCGGAGGGAAGGGGGCTCGCGGCATAGCCGGCCGCTGTAATGGCCCGGACGAAATCCGGCACGTCCACCAGGGGCGGCAGGTAGCTCACGCGCGCCTCTTCGGTTGCCAGATTGATGTAGACATCGGTCACGCCCGGAAGGGCGCGTAGCGCCCGCTCGATACGCGCAACACAGCTTGCGCAGGTCATACCCTCGACCGCCAGAACCACGGTCTCGGTGATCGGGACATAACCGCTTTGTCTCACGGATTCGAGCAGATCCTTGACGGTGGCGGGGGAGGCGAACTCGACATGGGCGCGTTCGGTCGCCAGATTCACAGTGGCGCTGCTGACGCCGGCAACCCGCTTCAGGCCGCGCTCGACCCGCGCCGTGCAACTGGCGCAGGTCATACCCTCAATGCCAATTTCAATACTCGCCACCACCTACCCCCGAACTGTCGGGTGATTTTCAGCGCCCGATGAGAGAACGCCACCAGCGCTTGCGGCTTTCCGGAAGCAACCGCGTGTCCTGCAACGGCTCGGGCGGCATGCGCGTCAACAACCACCCAGGCAGGGTGATCGCCCCAGAGGATCCACAGGAACTACCGAGATTATGGGGATCAAAAATCTTGATAAAAGTGGGCTCGCTGCGGTCATCGGCATAGACGATGCCACAATAATCCTCCCGATGTTCGCGTCGCAGCAAAACATCCATCTCCAGCACGAACCGGTCGAGCACAGCCGGGGTTGCCGGCTCGTTGGGCGGCGCCTCGCCAATGGCGTAGATGTACCACCCCTCGGCGCGGCTGCGCACCACGCTCCAGAGAGCCGCCAACTGATCCCAGGTGAGGACGTTGCTAAAGCGGCCGTGTAGCCGCATCTGAAAATCACTACGCGTGGATGCCGAAGACTGTGTCACTGCCTGCGCTCCTGAAGCGGGGAATTTCCGTAGCCTAAATGCACAACGGCTGATCTGGCAATGCAAGTCCCGAGGCAGGCGCGGCCGGCCGTCTTCACGTAAAGTCTCACTTGAAGGTTGCGCTCTTCTTTACATCCGTCTTTTCAATGCCTTCGCATACTTTCTTCAGGTTCAAACGCCGCACAAACCCCGTGCGTGTCCGTGGCCATGCACCACTTGGCGAATGCCCGGCACGCCGCTTCCCGTCCGCCCGTTGCCCCTACCGACTCCAAGCTTCGCACACCGCCTGCAAAAAAAGTGGGGGGCGACGGCCTCAGCGCCACTTTCCCGCCGGTGTCGGCCTTTCCCGCCCCCCAATTCCCTCACGCCCAGGCCCGGCTTCCCGACCCCAGGCGAACTGCCTAGCTGCTCTTATTCTGGCGCATCGGACAGGTCTTTATGCCAAAAACCTGGTACAGCCCGCAAAACCCTGTCAGCCCCGAGATCAGGGGCAATACGCCGATCCAGCCCCACGGCGCCCAGCGGTGCGTCACCGCCAAAGCGATCAGAACGACCCCGACTACGACACGAATGCCGCGATCCAGTACTCCCTCATTGACCGTCATCTCCAGGTTCTCCTTTTCGTTTTTTAGGTTTTAGGCACGCGCACGCACGTGCGTGACTCACGGTAAGCCATTGCCGTACACAGCTCAAGAGTGGGCAGGGCGGCTCGTGCACCTCGCCGGATTTGGGCACAAACACAACTCCTCACCCGCAGGTGCCAACTTTACAGAAACACCAATAACAAGGTATGCCAACCCCTGGATTCATGGAGGGATTTGGACAAATCATCTCACCGGGAATCAGCGCCTGCATACAGTCATGATTTAACATAATATACATTATACGATCTATGATGCGGGCGCACAAAAGGCCCCCCTGATGGTAATCTGGCCCTTCATCAACCGGCGGCCAGCATGAAAAACACGGCATACCTCCGCTCATCGTTGAGCGGCCTCGTGGCCGCAGGCTACATTGCGGCCATTGCCCAGGCCGCTTTGTCGACAGGCCTTGCCTACATTCTGTTTCCAGAGCTCGGGGCGCTTGCTCACGACATCTTCGAGCACCCAGCCGGGCGCTGGGCGAGCGCGCCGGTTCTGCTGGTTTTCACGCCGCTGGCAACGGCGGTTCCGGGTGTCTGGATCGCGCAGCACATGCACTATGGTGTGCTTTCGGTAAGTTTGGGGACGGCAATCGGTATCGGCGTCGTGGCCGCCCTGAGGTCACCCATTGCGCCCGCCATCTCCGCCGGGCTGTTGCCGGTCGTATTCGACATCCGGTCATGGTGGTATCCACCATCGATTTGGGCGGGTACCGCGACGCTTGCACTGGCGGCTTTTGCGTACCGCCGCTGGTTCAGGGTGCACGGGGGGCTGCCGGCGCCCACCGCGGCGGACAGGATCTCGGATATCATCGAGCGCGCACCGTCAGGCTATGGCTGGGTGCCCTTTTTTTTCGGGTTTGTGGTTGCCTGTGCACTGTTGGCGCAGGTCACGGGGTGGCGCGCCATCCTCGTACCGCCCCTTGTGGTGACGGGCTTTGAGATGTTCGCGCATGCCGATATCTGTCCGTGGACAGAAAGACCGGGGCTTTTGCTGTCGATATGTATCCTGACCGCTGCATGTGGATTGTTTTTCCGGCTCTGGCTTGGAACCGGCCCGCTGGCCGCGATCGGCATCATGATCGGAAGCATTGCCATCCTCAAGACGGCAAGGCTCCATGTTCCACCGGCCATCGCCATAGGCCTGCTTGCCATCCTCATGCACAAACCGGGATACGGCTATCCGGTCGCAGTGGGGGTCGGGGGTGCGCTGCTGACCGTGATTTTCCTCATTTACCGCCGCCACAGGCTACGGGCCGCGTGAACCGGCGGCGAACTCTGCCAATGACTCCCCCACCCCCACCAGGACGATGGATGATGGCTGCCGCAGGGCTCACACCCGATGCCCCCGTCTAAGCGGGGGTCCGCCCTGCCGCGCGGCGTATGGGCGCTTGGTTTCGTCAGTCTCTTCATGGACATGTCCTCGGAGATGATCCATAGCCTGTTGCCGGTATTCCTGGTCGGGGTCCTGGGTGCCAGCCCCACGCTGGTCGGCCTGATCGAGGGGCTGGGTGATGCGGTCACACCCGTCTCCAAGCTGTTCTCGGGATGGGCGAGCGACCGATTGGGGCGGCGCAAACCGTTTGCGCTCTTCGGTTATGGTCTTGCGCTTTTCTCCAAGCCGCTATTTGCCATTGCGCCCAATCCGGGCTGGGTCTTTGCCGCACGGGTCTCCGACCGGCTCGCCAAGGGCATCCGTGGCGCGCCGCGCGATGCGCTCGTTGCCGATCTGACTCCGGAGGCGCAACGGGGTACCGCCTACGGTCTGCGGCAATCCCTGGATTCCGTCGGTGCCTTTGCCGGACCGATCATAGCGCTCGTGCTGATGGAACGCTTCCACGACAATTTCCGGCTCGTATTCTGGGTGGCCGCACTGCCCGCCCTCGCCTGCGTCACCACCCTCGCCCTGTTCGTCAAGGAACCCGCGAAACACGCGGCGGCAAGGGATCGGCGCACCCCCATCCGATGGTCGGTCGCCGGTAGTCTGGGAAGCCGCTTCTGGTCGGTGGCGGGCGTGGGAGGCATCCTGATGCTCGCCCGCTTCAGCGAGGCTTTTCTGGTGCTGCGGGCGCACAATGTAGGCCTTGCAACGGCGCTCATGCCGGCCGTCCTGATCGTCATGAACATCGTGTATTCGGCTTCGGCTTATCTCGCCGGTGTGCTTGCCGACCGCATAGACCGGCGCATTATGTTGCGTGCAGGTTTTGGCGCCCTGATTGCGGCCGATCTGATCCTTGCCTTCGGAGACCACATTGGGGCCATTATGGCTGGGGTGGCACTTTGGGGTTTGCACATGGGCTTGACGCAGGGCTTGCTGGCCGCGCTGATCGCGGACAGCACCTCCGATACGCTTCGCGGCACCGCATTTGGCGTCTTCAGTTTTGTGAGCGGTCTTACCATGCTCGCGGCTAGCGTGGGGGCAGGCTATCTGTGGCAGACGATCGGTCCATCGGCGGCCTTCCTCGCGGGTGCCGGGATCGCGGGCGCCGGACTCTCGGTGACGGTGGTGGCGGCGTACGACAGGTGACGCAAAGGCGGCCGGGCGTAAGCAATTCTCAGGGATTTCCAAAGGCCGCGTCAGGGACAACCAGGGCGTTTAGGCCGCCCTCCCCCAGGGAACCTGCCGGCACACCCCGGATTGCGGTGCCACCAGAATGCCCGGGGGGCGCATCCGGGATAGCGTCTTTACAAACGGCCTCCCCTACGGCCTCCCCTGAAGAGGAGACGACACGATGAGAGGATGGGATGGATTGCGCCGGCGCGGTGCCGGCGCGGTTCTTGCCAGTGCACTGCTCTTTGGCGTAAGCATGCCGCTTGCGAAGATCCTGCTGCACCACGCGGACGCAGGTGTCGTCGCCGGCCTGCTTTATCTCGGTTCCGGCACGGGTCTTATTGTCTACCGCCGGATAGTCCGCGCAGGAGCGGTACATGTGCCCAGGCGCGACTGGCCCTGGCTGCTGGCAGCGATCACGACAGGCGGCGTGATCGGACCGCTGCTGTTGATGGTGGGTTTGGCCCATCTGCCGGCCGCCAATGCCTCCCTGCTATTGAACACGGAAACCCCGATGACGGCGGCGCTGGCGTGGGCGGTATTCGGCGAACACGTCGATCGGCGCATTGTCGCCGGCCTGTCTGCGATCGTGGCGGGGGCCATCCTGCTGGGAGGGCGCCTGCACGGGGTACAGGCCGTTACATCCTGGCCGGCCATGGCAGTCCTGGGCGCGTGTCTGGCGTGGGCGCTCGACAACAACTTCACGCGCAAGGTGTCTTTGCTCGACGCCGCCTGGCTTGCGTCCGTAAAGGGGCTCGCGGCCGGATCCATAAATCTCCTCTTGGCGCTGGCCGCCGGCGCCGTCCTGCCGGCCTGGCGCGATGTGGGCGCCGCGTTGCTGCTCGGTTTCTTCGCCTATGGGGTGAGCCTCGTCTTCTTCGTTTTGGGCTTGCGGCACCTGGGTGCAGCACGGGCAGGCGGCTACTTCGCGACGGCGCCTTTTCTTGGTGCCGTCGCGGCGGTGATCCTGGGGGAACCGGTCACGCCGGTCTTGCTGTTTGCCGCCGCACTCATGGGTTTTGGTGTCTGGTTGCAGTTGTCTGAGCACCACGAACATGTCCATACACACACAGCGCTTGCCCATGAGCACGAGCACACCCATGACATCCACCATCAGCACACGCACGCCCTTCCTGTTGTGCCTGGTATGCGGCACACCCATTGGCATGTCCACGAACCCCTGTCCCACTCCCACCCGCATTTCCCTGACGCCCACCATGATCACGATCACTGACCGCCGATTCCCCTGCGCGATCCGGGACTTTGCCCCCGCACCGGACACCCGGCGCCGGTGAAACGGGTGTCCGGTGCCGTCTGCGCGCGGCATTGCATGGACTGCGTGCGCCCCCTATCCCCACAGGGATATGTTTTCGTTGTGCCGTTGGGTGTTCAGTATGAACTCATTCTGAAGTGGGGCGCCTATGAACCATTTACCCATCTTTCTCAACATGCATGGGGCCCACGCCGTGGTCGTTGGGGGCGGTGAAGTGGCCTTGCGCAAGATCCGCATTCTGAGAGAAGCGGGCGCGCAGGTGACGGTCATCGCGCCTGAGCTATGCGCGGGGCTTTCTGCACTGAAGGAAGCGGGCGGAATCGCGCATGTGGCACGATCATTCGATCCCCTGGATGTGGCAGGCGCGCGGATCGTGATCGCGGCGACGAGCAATGGCCGGGTCAACAAGCACGTCTCGGAGGCCGCGACCGCGGCCCACATTCCGGTCAACGTGGTGGACCACCCTGCGCTGTGCACTTTCATCATGCCGTCGATCATCGACCGCTCCCCGGTGCTTGTCGCCGTTTCGAGCGGCGGCGCCTCGCCTGTTTTGGCGCGCCTTCTGCGGGTGCGCCTCGAAACGATGATCGGCTCGGCCTACGGGCAGCTGGCCCATTTCATGGCACGGCGGCGGACCCAGGTGCGCCAGCATATTCCCCGACCCGATGCGCGGCGGCGGTTCTGGGAGCGCATCCTGCAGGGCCCCGTTGCCGAACTTCTGCTCGGCGGCCGTACCGAGGAGGCCGAGGGCCTTTTCGCCCAGGAGCTCGCCTCTCCGCGCGCCGACGATACCTTGGGACTCGTGTCGCTTGTCGGCGCCGGGCCCGGTGATCCCGATCTTCTGACGCTGCGCGCCTTGCGCCTCATGCAGGAAGCCGATGTGATCGTTTATGACCGCCTGGTCGCCCCCCCGATCCTCGCACTGTGCCGCAAGGACGCAGAGCGCATCGACGTAGGCAAGAGCGCTGGCCGTCATGCGGTTCCGCAGGAAAACATCAACCAGTTGCTGGTCGACCTGGCGGCCGCCGGCAAGCGGGTCGTACGCCTCAAGGGTGGCGATCCCTTTGTTTTCGGTCGGGGGGGCGAGGAAATCGACACCCTGGTGGAAGCCGGCATTCCGTTCCAGGTTGTCCCTGGCATCACAGCCGCACTGGGCTGCGCCGCGTACGGTGACCTGCCATTGACCCACCGGGAGTATGCGCAGTCCTGCGTATTCGTCGCCGGCCACTGCCAGAACGACGGATCGTCCGTGAACTGGGCCGCCCTGGCGCAACCCCATCAAACGCTGGTGTTCTACATGGGCGTGGCGGCGGTTGCAACGATCAGCCGCGAACTCATCCGGCATGGCCTGCCGCCCACAACCCCCGCCGCATTGGTCGAACGCGGTACGACCCCGCAGCAGCGGGTGCTGACGAGCACGTTGAGCGACTTGCCCGACGTCGTGAGCCGCCAATCCATTACGCCGCCCACCCTCGTCATTATCGGCGAAGTCGTGCGGCTGCATGACCGCTGGGCCGGCCGGACGCACGCTTCCGCCTCGGCATTACGGGCCGCCGGCTAAGGTGACAGCCCATCCGCCCCTTGGGCGGACGGGCTGTCAGTTCTTCCGGCCAAATCCTTCCTCGACCGAACGCACCGCGGCCTGTACGCGCGAGCTCAGCTTGAGTTTGCGCAGAATGGCCTTGACGTGGAGCTTGACCGTTCCCTCGGAGATGCCAAGCGAACGGGCGATGACCTTGTTGCTCTGCCCGTCCCCCAGATGCCCGAGGATCTCCAGCTCCCGCGGTGTGAGATCGCTAAAGGCGTGGGAAGCTTTCATGGCCTCCGGCCCGCTCTGGATGAAGCGGGCCAGTACGGGCGCAAATTCCGGGGCAACGATCATCTCCCCGGTCTCGATCTGCGCCAGCGCGGCGACCAGGCCGTCTGGCTCCATGTCCTTTAGCAGATAGCCTTGTGCGCCATGATGGAGGGAAGACACGAGATCGGCCTCGTCGCTGCTCGTTGTCAACATCACGATCGGCACGGTGACGCCTCCGGCACGCAGTCGCCGCAAGGTCTCGATGCCGCCGAGTTTCGGCATGCGGATATCCAGGAGCACCACATGGGGGCGCGTCTCCTGGATCAGGGCCAGCGCCTGCTCCCCGTCGCTGGTCGTAGCCACCACATCGATCCCGCGCCGGACAAGCAAATGCTCAAGTCCACTGCGAAAAAGCGCGTGATCATCGATCAGCATGACCCTCATGAAGCCGCCACCGGATAATTCGCCCGGGACAGCGAAACCGCCGGGTTCCGGAAGGTGAGAAGGACTTGCGTCCCTTCGCCTATTTCCCGTTCAACGCGCAATTCGCCGCCCATGGCGCGCGCGCGTTCGCGCATGATGGCCTGTCCAAAGTGTTCTTCCTGGTCGTCCCTTTCCTCGCCTGGCACGGCGCCCTCCCCATCATCCTCTATCAGAACCCGATACAAACCGTCCGCTTCGCTCGCCAGCAAAACCCGCACCGTCTGTGCATGGGCATGCTTGCGCACATTGCTTAGAGCCTCCTGGATCACGCGTAACACGTGTGTCTGGTAACTGGCCGGCAAAACGCCGTGCCAATCCTTCTGCACGAACACCGGAATCCCGGTTTCCGCCTGAAAACGGGTGATCGTGGCATCGAGCGCCGGCATCAAACCGCCTTCGGCCCCCACGGCCCGCCAGTTGCGGATCAGGTCGCGCACTTCCCTGTGGGCCACTTCGAGACCCGCGCTCAGCCGGTCAAATTCACTGCGTACGCCCGGATGCTCATCCTGGGCCAGGGTCTCGCGGAGAACCTGCGCCTGGATGCGCAGCCCAGCGAGCGTCTGCGCGAGCGAGTCGTGCAGCTCGTGCGCGATGGTCATGCGTTCCTGCAGCAAAGACAGCTGACGCCGTTCATCCTGCAGGCGCATCTTTTCGATGGCTGCGCCCAGATGGCGGCCAAGGCCAAGGAGCAGATCCGAGACATCATTGTGGCCGACGATGCGGGTCCGGGGCATGAACAGATTGTAGATACCGACCGTCCGGCCCTCGCAGCGCAGAGGCACGGCGAGCAGCACCAGATCCTCGCCCGAAAAAGGCGATTGGCCCCAGGATTCGCAACAGGTATGAATATCGGATCCGATGCTCAGCGCCGTCTGACCGACCGCGTGCCCGCACAGGCAGCAATCAAGCGGAATACGCCGTTCTTTTGCGACAATCTCGTCGGGCAGACCGATGCTGGCCATGAGACGGAGGTGGCCGTCATCGGTTGCCAGGCGCACCATGCCGGCCCGGATTTCGTTGGCGTTCCAGAGCGTATACAGAAAGCGCGGGAGCAGTTCATCCAGATCCTGGGAACTGGCAATGCCCGCGGTGATGTCATTTAGGATCTCGAGCCAGCGCGCGGTCATTGGCCGGTAGGGCAGCGAGGAGCGCTCGGCGGACAGGTTGCTCAAAATCTCGCTTACACTGTTTACGTCGGCGGCGAGCTTGGCGAATTCCCCATCGGCGACGGAGGCCGGGATGCGCACGGACAAATTGCCCGCGCGTACCCGCGCCGCCCATGTGCGCAGGTGATAAAGCGGCGTCAGCAATGAACGGAATGTAACGACCCAGATGCCGGCGGTACCGATCAGGGCCAGCAGCAAGACGGCCAGCGCCAGCCCATGAAACAGCATCGCATGGGGTCCGTGCCCATCGTCGGCCCCTTCGGCGATGACGGCCGCGAGGAGAAGCACCATGAGACCGACCGGTGCCGCCCCCACCAGCCACGGGCGATATTTGCGCCGCCAGCCATCCGCCGGCCGGGACCGCCAGTCATTCCACCATTGCTGCCACAACGGCGTTTTCCCAACGTACTGTCTTTCCATAGGGGCCTCGGGCCGGCTGGCCGCAGAAACACTCTGTTCGATACTATATACGAACATCGCCTGCGGGATGAGCGCCCTCTCCTGCCCTTTAATCTGCCGCATAAATGCCGGGCCTAAACACGGTGTCGGCCGTCTGTGTCAACGTCCGGATATAGGGTTCCAGCGCGGTCCCGACATCCTCGCTCCATGACGGGTGGCCATAATCAAGATCCGTGAGGGACCAAAGGCCTCGTTTCGAGCGGCAGGCCAGCGCGATGATGTGGATCAATTCATCGGCGCCTGCACCCACAATACAGCCACCCAGCATCTGGCCAGTTTCCTGGTCATGGACGATCTCGATGAACCCGGTGGCGTCATTGTAGGCGCGCGCCTTGACTGATGCGCGCAAAGGGATGTAGACCGTGTCTGGAGTGAATCCAGCGGATTCCGCCAGTTCCTCCGACAGGCCCATGGCGGCGATGGGCAGAACGGAATCCACGACAAGCGGCACCTGATGATAATTTCTCTGGCGCACGGCACCCTGTGTGGCATTTTCTCCGGCCACGCGGCCATCGTGAAGAGCCGCCGCCGCGGTCATGGGTCCGCCCTTGACGTCACCTACGGCGAAAAGACCCGGAATATTCGTTTGCAGGAACTCGTTCGTGACGATGAATCCGTTGGCATCCCGTTCAATGCCAAGATCATCGAGCCCCAGATCATCGGGACGCGGTTGGCGCCCTACCGCGACCAGAACGCGCGCAAAGCTGGACACACGCCCATCGGCGAATTCGACACAAACGCCCTCATGTGTGGCCCGGGCCGAACGAACCGTCTGTTGCGTGCAGACGGTGACGCCAAGGCTTGTCAGGCTGCGTTCAAGCAGATTCGAAGCCCGCTCGGGAATCGCCGGCAGGTCAAGAAGGCGCCCCTTTTCCTCAACGATCGTGACACGGCCTCCGAACTGATGCAGGAAGAAGGCCGCCTCGACACCCAGCGCGCCCCCGCCAACACACAGAACGTCACCAAGCGGTGCGGCCAGGGTCGGAATGAAGCTGTCGGCGTTGACGATGCGGTCGTGATCCACGGCGCAACCGGCGAGCGCGCGTGGCGCGGCGCCGGTCGCGATGATGATGGATCGCGCCTCGATGCGCCGCTTCCCCTCCGCCGTTTCGACGAGGATGTGATTGGGACCGGCCATGCGCGCTTCGCCGATGATGGTCTCCACGGCCAGCGGCTTCAATCGCAGAGGCAGCCCGCGCCGCAATTCGTCGACAACCTGATTTTTGAAGGCGATGGCGGCAGCCAGATCGCCGCTCACCCGGCCTGTCAGGCCGTGACCGGTAAGCGTTTGGGTTTGGAGAATCAGACTGGCGATGTGCGCAAGCGCCTTCTTTGGCACACACGCCCGGTTCAGGCAGGCACCGCCGACCTGCTCGCGCTCGATGACCACCACACGGGCGCCATGCTGTGCGGCGGTTATCGCCGCCTTGTATCCGCCGGCCCCGCAACCAATGACCGCGACGTCATGAGCGCGCGTCACAAGGCGCTCCGGCCATCGAGGGCGCGCAGCAACAACAGGATGCGTCCGCCAAGATCCCTGCCGCTGGACGGCGGTTGCGCACGAAATCCAGAAAACGGCCCGTCCAAGGCGACGCCTGTACATCGCGCAGATGGGCATAGCCGGCCAGGACGTTCTTGTAGACGATGCCATCGTTCTGGCCGTCTATCCCGTGCCCCCGTGTGACCTTGTAGGCGTACACCGTGTCCGCAGCCACATCGACAAGATGCGAATAGTGAAATTCATGGGCCGGCACGACCGCACGTCCCGTCACCGGTCCCCCCGGCCACCACGGATGCGCGGCGGTTGGCTGCAAATTCACATAGCCATGACCGATGGGCTTTTCTTCCATCTGCGCATCCGCAGCCAGCGCGCCGACCATCGGGTAGGTCGCCCCGCGCCACGAAAGAGTCCGGCAGAGATACATGAGGCCGCCGCACTCGGCGTAGACGGGCAGACCCTCCTCTATAGCCGCGCGGATGGCGCGGCGCATGCCGCTGTTTGCGGCAAGCGCCCCCGCCTGTGTCTCAGGAAAGCCGCCACCGATGAAGAGGCCGTCGACCTCGGGCAGGCGCTTGTCCTTTAGTGTATCGAAAAATACGAGTTCGGCGCCGCCTGCCGCCAGCGCCTCCAGGTCACCCGGATAATAGAAGCTGAATGCGGCGTCGCGCGGGACACCGATCCGCAAGTCCACCGCGCGCCTGCGCGGGCGCGCTGTCACCGAAACAGGCCGTTCACCGGGCTCGATGTGGGCAATGGCATCCACATCGACATGATCCTGGATGACCCGCGAAAGTCGTTCCACCGCAGATGCCGCTTCGTCGTGCTCGCCGCTTGGAATCAAGCCCAGATGACGTTCCGTAATCGACACGGACGCCGAATCCCAGAGGGCGCCGAGAACCGGCACATCGGTAAAAGCCTTCAGGACGGCCCGCAGTTTGGCCTCGTGGCGCGCGCCTCCGACACGGTTCAAGATGATACCGGCCACGGGCAGATCCGGATCGAAATGCCGATAGCCGATGACAAGCGGCGCGATACCCCGATTGATGCCCTGGGCGTTGATGACGAGCACCACCGGGGCCGCTAAATGCCGCGCAAGCGCGGCGTTGCTGTTGCTGCCGTCGAGTGCCACGCCGTCGAACAGCCCCTTGTTGCCTTCGATGACGGCGATATCAGCATCCTGCGAGGCCATGGCGAAGCAATCGCGGATCTCGGCGATGCTCATGGTGTGGAAGTCGAGATTGTGACAGGCACGCCCGGCCGCCTGGGTAAGCCAGAGCGGATCGATGAAGTCGGGCCCCTTCTTGAAGGGCTGCACCCGCAGGCCGCGCTCCTTTAGCGCCGCACACAGACCGATCGAGACAGTCGTCTTTCCAGACGACTTATGAGCGGCCGATATGTAGACGCGGCGCATCATGGCGTTGCGGCAGCACCGGCAGCGGTCACCGTCTGATCATGTCCGTGCACGTCCGTGACCTCATCGGCGAGACTGAGCGGCAGGAAGGGCAGCACCCGCACCGCCAGCAAGACGATCAGCCCGACTAATCCCACACCGCTCACAGCGAGCGTCGTCTCGGGCCATCCCGGGATGTACGGGTTGACAACCCCGTCGTAGAAGGAACTGTGCACGATCATTCCCGGAAACAGCTGCTGCGGATAGGCCTGAGCCCCTACGATGATGATGTAGACTTGTGCGAGACCGCCAATCAGCACGGCCACGCTTGCCATGACCAAAGTTCTGGCGCTCGCCCCTTTCTTGCCAAGCAGCAATACGAGCGGGAACACGCCGCCGATCAGGATCTGCCCGACCCAGAAAAGCATCGTGTAAACACCACCATGAAGCAGCACGAATCCCTCGAACGCGCGCTGGCCGGGCATGTAGAGATTGGTCAGGTTATAGACAACCGCAAAATACAGCACCGCTGCCACGAACACGGTCAACAGAATCTTCAGGCGGCCCCGAATGCGCTCCCCGACCGGCCGGGCCAGGGCGCGAAAACCGCCGATCAGGATAAGCAGGAACGTCGCCAGCCCGTAGGCAAACGACATGATGATGAACATCGGTGCCAGAAGCGCCGTATCGTAGGCGCTGCGCGACACCAGGAAACCAAAGATCGAACCCGTGCCGGTGGTCAGCGTCAACCGCCACAGAAATGCAGTGACGCCCATCGCGTGGCTGTATCGGTTGAGGCGCCGCTCCATCATGAACCAAAGGTAAAAACCCGTAATCAGCAAAAAGCCGGCGTACAGGTACATGTTCCATGCAAAGATCGACCGGAAGTTGCCGTAGATGATGGCGTCCAGCACATGTCCTGGACGCCCAAGATCCAAGACCAGATCCCACAGGCCGCCGATTAGCAGCGCGATGGCCAGCAATCCCGACAGCCGCGACAGGGGTTTGTAGATCGTGCGTCCGAAAACCGAGGCGATGGAGGCCACATTCAGGGCCCCCGAGGCCGCGACGATCAGGAAGACAGCGAACACATGCTCGATGCCCCACACGATCTGCTGATTCATCCCGGTGACATGGTGCCCCTCGGCCCGCATATAAAGCCCGGCCCCCACGCCGGCCACGGTCAGCAGGGCGCACACCGCCAGTCCCGCCCAGTAGAGGAAGCTTCGGCCCGGGATCTCTCTGTAGTGCATGGTTGCCATAGGGTCTCCCAGAAAGACGTCTAAATGCCGCGGTAATGCACGCCGGGCTCAAGGCCCAGATCGGCGCGTATGGTGGTTGTCGGAAACTGCGCAAGTTTTTGCGCAATCTCGCTTTTCGGATCATGCAGATTGCCAAACACCATCGCCTTCTTGCCCCTCTCGGCGCAGGCGGTCACGCAGGCCGGCGCCTTTCCGTCCATGACCCGTTCGACGCACATCGTACATGCTTCTGCAGTGCCTTTTCCGCGTGGCGCCCATGGCTTTTGATCTTTCACCACCCGTCCGACGAACGAACGCGCCTTGTACGGGCAGGCCATGAGACAGTAACGGCAGCCGATACAGCGGTGCTTGTCGACAAGCACGATCCCATCCGGCCGTCGATACGATGCGCCGGTTGGGCACACATCTACGCACGTCGCCTGCGCACAATGCTGGCACATGACAGGAAAGCTGCGGGTCAGGCCCGTCTGCGGATCCGTGACCGTTACCTTGCGGATCCACTGCGCCGTATCGGGCGTGATCTTCTTTGACAGACCGTTGTAATCCTGGCAGGCCGTGACGCAGGCATCACAGCCCTGCGTGCACCGGGTGCTGTCGATAAGCAGACCGTAGCGCACCGGCGTTTTGCCCGATCCGACCGTCAGCGTGCGCGCAAACAGCGTCACACCCGGCGTCAGCACCGCCGCGACCGCGCCACCTGCCAGCGCAAACAGCCGGCGCCGTGAGGGGTCGTGTCCCTCTTCGGGCGCGGCGTCACTCACGAGATCTGTCCGATCACCGGTCATGAATGCCCCCTTGAAAGCGATGCGGGCGCATTCTGAAGGATCACCCGCGGAATCGAATACGCCGCCTGTTCTCCCTTGGTGCCCATGAGATTTGCGATCGAAACCGCCTTTTGCGGCACTGTCGCGTGGCAGGCGAAGCAGTCGAGATGCACCCCGACATACGTGTGGCAGGCGGCACAAAACTGTCCGCGCTGATTGATTGGGATCGGTGCCCCCGCGCTATTGGTCTGCACATGGCAGGCAATGCAGTTGGTCAGACGGTCGGTGCGATCATTCTTGTCGTCCCGCACAATCTGCTCGCGCACCTGGCGCAGCAGCATCATGTGCTCGCGGCGCATGAGCGCCGTCGGCAGGACACAGTGACCCTGTGCGGTCGGAACGAGCGGCACCGGTACGGTGCCGCGATGGTCCGCCCAGATCGCACCAAAGAAGATCAGAACCGACAATCCCGCGATGACGAGCGCCCGGGTCTTCATCTCATTCGCCCAAGCCCATCTGGATGTACCCCGCAGGACAGACGTCCTGGCAGATGTGGCATCCGATGCAGCGCTTATAGTCGGTCGTCACGTAGTAGCCAATTGCATGCTGGTCGCGCGGGACCTTACTGACGGCCGCCTGCGGGCAAAACACCATGCAATTGTCGCACTCCAGACAGAGACCGCAGCTCATGCAGCGCTTGGCCTCTTTGACCGCCTGTTCCTCGGTCAGCGGCATGATGCGTTCCCCGCCGCGGGCAAACAGATCGGCCAGCCGTCTCTCCTCCCGATGGATCCGTGGAGTCGTTTCGAAGTGGCCCAGGAACAGACTGTCCGCCTTGATGACCTCCTGCGTCGAGCGGTTTTCAAAGTTGTGCACAAAAGTCCGGCTCGTCACGACGCCATTGACGGGTTTGGCATTCTCGACCAGCCCTTCACGGATGTCGTAATGGCGCTTGTCGATCCGCGGCCGCCGTGCGGGGGTTTCGCCGCGCAGCAGCGCGTCGATACTCTCGGCCGCCGCCGCGGCATGACCGATCGCCGTCGCCAGAAGATGGGGGGCAATGACGTCCCCGCCGACAAAATGGCGCGGACGGCCGATAACCTCCAAGGCCGGACCCGCCGAGATCGCCTGGCGTCCGTTATCCAGACTCTCAAGGCCCGTCATATCGGCGTACTGGCCGATCGCGAACACGACCAGGTCCGCCGGAATCTCGATCTCGTCACCTTCGATGCGCACACGGTGGCCGTCGGCGCCGTGATGGCACGGCGCGAAACGCACGCCCACCGCAACCCCTTTTGCGTTGCAGGTCACAGACAGCGGCATGAGGCCGCCCAGGATCTCGACTTCGAGCGACCGCGCATCCGCCACTTCACGCGCCGATGCACGCATCCGGTCGAGCGGCAGCGTCGAGGTCAGAGTGACCTTCTGACCGCTGTGCGCCGCCGCCGATGTGACCATGTCCGCCGTGTAGGTCAACGGCTTTCCTTCCCCATCGATGCCGCTAAAGCCGCCCAGCTTGCGCGCCACCGTCGTCACGTCGATGGAGGTGTCGCCGCCGCCGATGACCACGATGCGCCCCGGAACCGAAGGCAGCTTGCCGTCGTTGAACTGGCGCAAAAATTCGATACCGCCCACACAGTTGGGCGCATTGGCGCCGGGAATATTCGGTATGCGCCCGTTTTGGGTGCCGATGGCCCAGAAGACCGCATCGAAATCGCGGTCCAGATCATCGATCTTGATATCCACACCGATCCGGGTATTGGTGTGCACTTCAACACCCATATCGAGAATGCGCTGGATTTCCCCCTGGACGACCGCAGGCGGCGTCCGGTAATTGGGCAGTCCGTAGCGCAACATGCCGCCCAGCTCTGCGCGCGACTCGAAAATCGTGCAGCCGTGGCCGCGCAACCGCAACTGGTAGGCCGCCGCAAGCCCCGCCACACCCCCGCCGATGATCGCGACCCGCTTGCCGGTTTCCTTCTCGGGTTTCTTGAAACCGTATTGACCCTTGATGGCCGCTTCGCCCACGAACTGCTCGACCGCATTGATGCCGACGAAGTCCTCCACGGCGCGGCGATTGCAGCCTTCTTCGCATGGCGCCGGGCACACGTAGCCCATGACGCCCGGGAACGGATTGGCGCGCGTCAGACGCCGGAAGGCATGTTCCTGCCATGTGACGCCTGTCGGCGGCTTGTCGAGACCGCGTACCACGTCAAGCCATCCCCGGATGTCCTCGCCAGCCGGACACTGACCCTGGCAGGCCGGCGTGCGCTGTACGTACACCGGGCACTTGTGCGACCAGCCAGCCTTGAAGATCTGCTCCTGGAACGAATCGAATTCCGCCTCGCCGTCCTGGTACCGCCGGAACGTGCGACCCGTCGTCTCCCCTTGCTGTTTTCCTACTGTCATTCTGATCCCCTTCTGTGCCCGCTATTCTTTTGCGCCCAATACGATGGCGTCACCCACAAGTTGATGCACACTGATGATCATCTCGCGGTCCAAGCCGTAATAAGGCAGTACCTTCGTAAACTGGCTCTTGCATATGGCACAGATCGCGGCCATATGCGTGACCTTCTTTTCCTTCACGACCGCATCCAGCGCCTGCATCCGCGGCAGCGCGCCTTTGACGCGCAGTTCCAGAAGGTCGTCGGTCAAAAGTCCGCCGCCGCCTCCGCAACAAAACGTCCTGTCTCCCGTTGTCTCAGGGCTCATCTCCACGAAATTCTTGCAGACAGACCGGATGACGGAACGTGGAACCTCGAACTGGCCGCCCGGACGGCCGCCCATGCGCGTGGCGCGTGCCACGTTGCACGAATCGTGGAAGGTGACGACGCGTTCGTCGTTCGCGCTCGGATCGAGCTTCAGGGCGCCCCGGCCGATGAGATCCTCCGTCACCTCGCAGATATGCTGCGGCTGCGGGTAGCGCGGATCCAGAAAGTCAAAAGGCCCAATGAGGGTGTTCCAGAAGGAATAGGCGACCCGCCACGCGTGACCGCATTCCCCCACGACAATCCGCTTGACCTTGAGCGCAATCGCCGCTTCGCGTATACGTATCGCCACCTTGCGCATCTGTTCATGGCTGCCGATGAACATCGCGAAGTTGGCCGCCTCCGAGGCGTGCGTGCTGAGTGTCCAGCTGATGCCCGCCTGGTGGAACACCTTGGCATAACCGATCAATCCGTCGATGTGCGGTTCGGCAAAAAAGTCGGCCGATGGCGTGATGAGAAGCACCTCGGCGCCCTCGACGTCCACCGGGAAGCGCACGTCAACGCCCGTGCTGTCCTTGACGTCCTCCTCCAGACCTTCGAGGGTATTGCGCAGTGCCGGCTCCGGAAGACCGAGATTGTTGCCGACCTTGTGAACCTTGCCGAGAATCTCGTTGGTGTACTTTGTGCCTACGCCAATGCTGTCCATGATCTCGCGCGCCGCCATGGACACCTCGGCGGTGTCAATCCCGTAGGGACAAAACACCGAGCAGCGCCGGCACTGCGAGCATTGATGGAAGTACGTGTACCAGGAATCGAGGACTTCCGGCGTCAGATCGGTGGCACCCACAAGCTTGGGAAACCATTTTCCGGGCCACGTGAAGTACCGCCGGTACACTTTGCGCAGCAGATCCGCGCGCGCCGCCGGCATATTGTTGGCCTCGCCCGTACCCAGAAAATAATGGCACTTGTCCGTGCACGCGCCGCACTTGACGCACGAATCCATGTAGACACGCAGTCCACGCTGCGTATCGAGCAGTTCACCCAGGCGGCGGATGGCCTTCTCCTGCCAGCCATCCACCAGGCTTTCCGGGAATCCCAGCGCGCGCTGGTGCTCGGGACCTGCCTTGAAGGTATGGATGTCTTTTGTCACTCCGGCGCGCGGCTCGGGGGTCTCCACATATTCGCCAAGCGCTGGTACGGTGATATCGCTCATAGGGCACCATCCTGACCGACGGGCTCTGCTCCAACGCGGGCACCGCGCGCGGTCTGATCACGCGGTGTCTGCGCCTCGTGGCGCGCATTGTCCACCTGATTACGGGTCGGACTGAAAAGGACGCCTGGCGCATGCAGCAGTTTGCTAAAGGGCAGCACCAGCATGAGCAGGGCCACGAGACCGACATGCACCAGAATGAGCGTGTCATCCGGAAGCGGATGGAGATGCATGTACATGAGACCAAGAATGAACGCCTTGAAGCCGACGATGTTCACGCGGCTGACAAAGCGCATCATCGCGCCCGTCACACCGATGGCAAACAGCAAGACCAGCATCAGATAGTCCGACGGTCCAGACAGGAACCGCACGCGCGCATTAATCAGCCGCCGCCCAAACAGTCCGATGAGGGAGACGACGAGCACCGCCCCCGCGTAACTGCCAAACGGCGACTCCCACACCACCCACGTGGGGACGCTCACGAACACATAGCGCAGGTGCTGAAGCAGCACGAGGAGAAGGCTGACGTGAAAGAGATAGCTCCAGATCCAAGCCCATTTGTCGCCGCGAAAGAGGCTGGTAAAGAGCCCCACTTCGCCCGCCATGCGCACGGCGACGCCGGAACGTGTCCGGGGCGCAGGCATGGTGGGAATCCGGAGCGGGGCCTTTGTCATGGCGTAGAGTGCTATGCGGTAGCAAAGCCCTCCGACCAGAACGATCGCCGCGAGGTACAACAACACTGCATACGCTATGGTCCATGTCGCCATGATTCCGCCTCCGCCTCCGGGATCCGCTGTTAGATACACCCCGTGGGCTTGGGCAGCCCGGCGATTTTGCAGGCCTGCTTGGCCGGACCGTAGGGGAACAGGTCGTAGAGATACTTGTTGTTGCCCTTGTCCGGACCAAGCTTCTTGCCAATGGCCTTGGTCAGCACCCGGATCGCGGGCGCGATCTGGAATTCACCGTAGTATTCACGCAGGAAGTTGATCACTTCCCAGTGGTTGGACGTCAGCTCAAGGCCTTCACTTTGCGCGATGACGTTGGCAAGCGGCTCGCTCCATTCGGCCAAATTGACAATGTAACCCTCTTCGTCTGCCGTCACGCTCTGTCCGTTCACTTCGTATGCCATGGTACTCTCCTGTTCACCCTGAATGTCTGCGACCCTAGAGCCACGCTTGCACGGCGTCGTGCTCTGTCACGAGCTTCACGAAACCGGCGTAATCGACTGCCGTCACGCCCTTGACCACGTCCTTGCTGGCTATACCGCGCGCCTTCAGGTCGGGTTCCAGTACGTACACGGGAAACTGCGCGACGCTCTTCTCGATTTGCGCTCCGGCCGCCGTGCGTGCCGTCGCCGCGTAAACGGCGTCTTCAATCAGTAATACGGCCCCGCCCGGCCGGACATGGGCAAGACATTGCTCGAGCGTCCGGCTTTGTAGCGGTGATTTGTTGACGGTATGCAGCATGTCGTCCCCTTTTAAAATGACAGTACGACGTCCTGGGCCGCCATCATGTCGGCCATTTCCGCCCGACTGATGACCGTCACCGGTACGACGAAGTTGTCCTCTGGTAATCCGCGCTCCTCGAGAGATTCCCGTTCCACGAACAGCTTCGTGATGTCGTAATCGTCGAGGGCCCGGTAGGTCGGCGCGAAATTTTTCATGCCGATGCCGGTCGGATCCGCCGTCTTCAGGAGCTGGTAGACGCCATCATCAAGGAACGCGAGGCTTACGTCCTGATCGAAAGCCGCGGTGATCAGAACCACCTCGAGCGCCTCCAGTGCGTAAATCGTTCCGTAGGGCGCCTTGCGGTTGACGAACAGAAACCGCTTGACGACCCCGGTTGTTTCTCCTTCTTCCATGCTCATCGCGGCCCCCTAATCGCCAAATACCACCAGGCGGTCCGCCTGGATACCCGACTCGACCAGCTGTCCGAGGCCGGATATGCGAAAACCCGGCGCGAGATTCTGCTCGCGGATACCCCGGCGCAGCGCCGCGGCGATGCACACGACCAGGTCCACCTTGTGCTCCTCGGCAAGCTGCGACCAGCGTTGCACGATCTGGCGGTCATCCCGCGGCGGCTCGGTCAGGGACGACGCATTGTGCACGCCATCGTGATAGAAGAAGATCCTTTGCACTTGATGGCCCGCCTTCAGGGCGGCGACGGCGAACTGGTACGCGCTGTCTGCCGCCTGATGCTGGTAAGGGCCTTCATTGACCAAGATGCCGATTTTCATGGCCTGTTCCTAGACTAGAAGCGAACGTAGGTCGACGCGTTCAGGCTCAACCGCCCGCCACGCCAGTTGTCGACATGGAACTTGGTAAACGGCAGATCCACGAGTTCAAAGAACCGCGGCCAACCAATCCGCTCAATCCATTCGCCCATACGCTCCCAGTCATGGGCACCATCCTTGTACGCATGGATGATGCGCTTGACGACGGCCGCCACCTCGGGCCAGCGCGGCGGGTTGTTCGGCAGATTGGCGACGACGAGCTTGTGAAACGAAGGCTTGCTGCGCGCGTTGGAGTGCTTGCCGCCCACCCAGATCGCCAGTTTGGAGTGTTCCGGATCGTTGATCATCATCGGCGGGCATGGCGGGAAGCACGCGCCGCAGCAGACACACTTGCGTTCGTCGACTTCCAGAGACGGCTTGCCGTTCACCATCGCCGGGCGGATGGCCGCAACCGGGCAACGGGCAATGACGCTTGGGCGCTCGCAGACGTTTGCGACCTGATCGTGATTGATGCGCGGGGGCTTTGTATGCTGGATGTTGATGGCGATGTCCGCCTGACCACCGCAGTTGATTTCGCAACAGGAGGTGGAGATGCGCAACCGGTTGGGCAGGCGCTCGTTGATGAACTCCTCATGCAGCTCATCCATCAATGCCTTGACCACGCCAGAGGCGTCAGTGCCCGGTATGTCGCAATGCAGCCAGCCTTGCGTATGCGAGATCATGGAAATCGAGTTGCCGGTGCCGCCCACAGGGAACCCAGCCGCCTGCAGGGCCTTGATCAGCGGAGCCACCTGCGACTCCTTGGCCACCATGAATTCGATGTTGTTGCGCGTCGTGAAGCGCACATACCCGTCGGCATAACGATCGGCGATGTCGCACAGTGTGCGGATCGTGCCGACGTCCATCTGGCGCTGCGTACCGGCGCGCACCGTCCAGAGCTCGTCACCGCCCTTGGCAACATGGTGCAAAACACCGGGACGCGGACGCTCATGCCACTTCCATGCCCCGTAGTTCTTCTTCATGACTGGGTGCATGTAGGGGCCCGCTTCGGGAACCCCGCATTCCACCGGTTTGCGTACGCTCATGACTGCCCCCCGTTCTTATGTTCCGCCTTGCTGGCTTTCTGCTTGGCCACCTCGTCGTCCCATTCGTCCATGCGGACGTAGGGATTGGTGCGCGGATGCGCAATCATGTTGGGGTCAAGCGGCAGACCGATGCCCTCGAGCACGGTCGTCAAACCGATACGCTCGATCATTTCACCGGTCCGTTCATGCTCAAGCGCGTTATCCATGAAAAACTCCATGGTCCGCCGCGCGATATCAACGAGGTTTTCGAAGTCCTCGTCTGTGTTCAGCGGCAGAAACGGCATCATCACGGTGCCCATGAGATCACCCACCTTCAGGGTGCGCTTGCCGCCCAGGAGAATGGTGGCGCCGCGGTCATCACCAGGCGACAACGCCTTGGTCATGACGTTGATGCAGTGCATGCAGCGCACGCAGTTGCGGTTGTCGACATCGAGCGTGTCGTCATCCTTCAGGCGCAGGCTGTGTGTCGGGCAGCGCGTGATGACGTTGTCGATGACATAGGCGCGCCCTTTCTTGGCGACGAACGCCTTCACTTCCGCCTGATCAACCTTCATGTTGTCGCGCCACGTGCCGATGATCGCGAAATCGGAACGCTGGATCGAACTCGTGCAATCGTTGGGGCAGCCGGAAAACTTGAACTTGAACTTGTACGGCATGGCCGGACGGTGCAGTTCATCGAGGAACTCGTTGATGATCACCCGATGGGCGCGCTGTTCGTCATAGCACGAATGCTCGCAGCGGGCATGTCCGACGCACGACATGGAAGTGCGCAGGGCCGGACCCGCGCCGCCCAGGTCAAATCCCATTTCATTGAATGCGTCGAAGGCGGGCTGGACATTCTTGGTCGTGCAACCCTGAAACATAATGTCGCCGCTTTGTCCATGCAGGGCGACCAGGCCGGAACCGAATTCCTCCCAGATGTCACAGAATTTGCGCAGGACTTCGGTGGTGTAATGCATGCCCGGTGCAGGCATGATGCGGAGTGTGTGAAATTCCGCCGATTCGGGGAACTGGTCTGCCACTTCGGAAAACCGCGGGATGATGCCGCCGCCGTAACCGAGCACGCCGACGGTGCCGCCTTTCCAGTAGCCTTTGCGGGTTTCGTAGGAATACTCCAACTGGCCCAGCAAATCTTTCATCATCGGCGCGTAGGACTTGTCGTTATCCTTTGCGAGCCGCTTCAGTCCTGATACGAAACTCGGCCAGGGGCCACTCTCGAGTTTATCGAGCATGGGCGTTGCTGGCATCTTCTTCACTTCTTTCATCGCCACTCCTTATGCAAGGCCTAGGGCATGGGGACGAGAGTAAGGAAGTGCCCGGCAAACGCCTATGCCCCTGAGGGGATAGGGTTCCGGTCGCACAACTATCCATTAGGGGATATAAGGGATATATGAAGTATCCATGTAATCAGTCAGTTGGAGAAGGCGGCGCTAGGCCGCAGTCGGGCGGGCGGCGCGAAAAAGCGCAAAGAAATTGGCGGTCGTCTGTTCGCCGATGCGGGCGGGTGATATGTGGTGGATATCGGCCAGACATTGCGCCACCAAGGGCACATAGGCCGGCTCATTGGGCTGTCCCCGGTGGGGGACGGGCGCCAGATAAGGGGCGTCCGTTTCGATCAGGAGCCGGTCTGGCGGCACGATCGCGGCCACGTCGCGCAGCGCCTGCGCATTCTTGAAAGTCACGATGCCGGAAAACGAAATCAGGAAATTGAGCTCCAAAGCGGCACGGGCGACGGCCTCGGTCTCGGTGAAGCAATGCATCACCCCGCCCACCTCCGAAGCCTTCTCTTCCTTAAGGATACGCAGTGTGTCTTCCGCCGCCTCCCGTGTGTGGATGATAAGCGGCTTTGACAAGGCCCGGGCGGCGGCGATCTGCTGGCGGAACGCCTCCTGCTGCGCGCTTGCAGGACCGGTGAGCCTGTAGTAGTCGAGCCCGGTCTCCCCTACCGCGACGATCCGTTCACGGCGCCCAAGCTGCACGACCTCATCGTAGAGCGCATCGGGTGCCGGCTCATCCGGGTGGACGCCGACCGAGGCAAATACGTTGTCATGCGCGGCGACTATGGCATCGATCGCCGGTGTATCCCGCAAGCTCACGCTGACGCAGAGCATATGCTGCACATCCTGCTCGCGTGCGCGCTGGATCAGGCGGGCCGTATCGGCAACGAGGGGGGGAAGATGGATATGGCAATGCGAATCAACAAACGGCATGCCCTACATCGTATGGGTAGGCCGATCCGATTGCAATTGACCGATGAGCAGATTCTCGATCCGGGCCCGCGCGACTCCGGAATCTTTCGCGCTGAACTGGATGCCGATACCCGGCGCCCGGCCACGCGGTGCATCCAGGGGCGTGACCCAGACGACATGACCGGCGACGGGGATCTTTTCCTTGCTGTCCATGAGGGTAAGCAGCATGAAAACCTCATCGCCGAGCCGGTAGGGTTTATTGCTCGGAATGAACAGGCCGCCACCCTTCAGGAACGGCATATAGGCTGCGTACAGGGCATTGCGGTCCTTGATCACCAAAGACAGGACGCCCGGGCGCGCCACTCCCTTGGGGGCGGATTGGTTCTCGCTCATGCCGTTTGGTGGCTCATGTGTTGCCACACCAGAAACACTTCGTCCCAAACGAGGCGACGGTCGAGCGGGGCATCCAGCAGTCCACGATGGTCAAGAATTTTATCCCACAAGCCGAAGATCTGCCTCAAGTCTAGACCAACCACGAGCGTCTGCAACCTGTCTGCCAGCGGATCCGGCCGATCCCCGGAAGGAACTGGGACCGTACGTTGTATGGCGCGCGCCAAAAGCGCTGTCAGGACCGCAAAGGCCTTGTGGCCGTCGATCTTGTGCCACACCTCCGCCGCCGCCAGCGCATCGAGCCGGCCAGAACGGACATCTTCCAGCGCCTTCAGGAGATCTTCCCCCATTTGCAGATCGGCCGCCGTGAGGGCCGCGGCACGCAGCGGCGCGCCGCCGGCCAAGGTCAGCGCGGCCACAGGCTGCGGACAGCCGACCGACTGCAGGTAGGTAAGACCCTCCTCCCAGGCAGGCACTGGAAAATTCACGCGCTGACAACGAGACCGCACCGTCGGCAGCAACCGCTCGGGCGCATGGCTGATGAGCAGCAGGTGGGCACCCAGGGGGGGCTCCTCGAGGCTCTTCAGAAGCGCATTGGCGGCCGCGCGGCTCAACCGTTCAGCCTCTTCAATGATGGCCACCCGGCCGCGCCCGAGGTGGGATGTCAGCGTCAGGAACGCCGTCAGTTCGCGCACGTCATCGATCGGGATTTCCGTCTTCCCGGGTGCCGGGGCACAGCGGACCAGATCCGGATGATTGGCGACGGTGAGGAGGTGGCACGAGCGGCATTGACCGCAGGCGGACCCCGTTGCACACAACAGATGGCGGCCGAGCGCGTCGGCGAAACGTGTTTTTCCCACGCCCGCCGGGCCCGCCAGCAGCAAGGCGTGGCCTAGGCGCGGGCTTGCCGCGAGGACACCCCACAGGTCCTGATGCCAGGGCAAGATCTCACAGGCGGGCGAGGACGGCATGGATGAGCGCCTCTTCGACATAATGGAAGGCGCGCGCCCCATCGACCACCACGATGCGCTCAGGCGCCGCCTCCGCGCGCGCCAGATAGCCCTGACGGACACGCTTGAAGAATGCAGGATCGGCCGCCTCGATGCGATCGATGCGGCGATCGCAACGCCGCGCCAGCGCCGTTTCCGGCGGCAGATCCAGCAGCAGCGTCAGATCCGGTTGCGGCACCGCGAGCGACCGGACCAGCTCGTCGATGAGAGGCAACGGCAGGCGGCGCCCATACCCCTGATAGGCGTAGGTCGCGTCCAGATAGCGGTCACACAAGACAATCCTGCCGAGTGCAAGGGCCGGCAGGACGATCTGTGCCAGATTTTCGAGCCGCGCCGCAAACATCAGCAGCAGCTCGGTGCGAGGCTGCATATCGGCACTTTCCAAAAGCACCGTGCGCAGTCTCTCGCCGACCGCCGTGCCGCCCGGCTCGCGCGTCAAAACGACATCGTGTCCCTGCGCCCTCAATCGCTTGGCGAGTGTCGCGATCTGCGTTGTTTTGCCGCTTCCGTCTATGCCTTCGAGCGTTATGAACATGGATTATGGGTGACCGTGTAGCTCGTATTTGATGATTTCCTGATCCTGCTGCTGCAGGGTCGCGGAAAACACGTGCCCGCCAAGACCCGTTGCCACAAAGTATAGCGCGCGGGTCTTCAGGGGGTGCATGGCCGCATAGAGCGCGCGTGCGCTTGGAAGCGCGATCGGTGTCGGTGGCAAGCCGACATGAAGGTACGTATTGTACGGGCTTTTGAACGCCAAATCACCTGCGGTCAGCACGCCGTGATAACGGGGTCCCAACCCAAAAATCACCGTCGGATCGGTCTGCAGCGGCATGTGCAGGCGCAGGCGGTTGACAAAGACCCCGGCGATCTTGCGCCGCTCTCCATCCTTGGCGGTTTCGCGCTCGACCAGGGACGCCAGGATGAGGGCCTGCTTCGGATTGGCGATCGGCAAGCCGGCCGCCCTCCCCCGCCAGTCCGCGACGAGCAGCGCGTGCATGCGCCGATACGCGCGCCGCAGAATCGATGTGGCCGTGGCGGAGCTTGTATAAAAGTAGGTGTCAGGGAAGAAGGCACCCTGCGCGCTTGCGCGGGGATGCCCGAGCTTTGCCATGACCGCGTGATCCGGCAGACCGGCGATATTGTCCCTCAGGTGGGGACAGTGTAGCGCCTGCCGGACTTGCTGAAAGGTCCAGCCGGGCACGAGCGTAACCGGATATTGCACCACCCGGCCATCGACCACTTGTTGCAGGATGGCCCACACACTGGTCGGGTTGTCGAGACGGTAGCTGCCGGCCTGCAGGGCGTTGCTTTCGCCAGCCAGGTGGGCCAGGAGCAGAAAGGGGTCCACCGCGTCGATGACGTGCTGGCGCCGCAGATCGTCTGCGAAGGCGCGCATCGTCGTTCCGGGCCGCAGATGGTACGTATGCGGCCCGGGATGAAGGGGCCACTGCGCGTAGGCGAAGATGGCCGCTGCCGCGAGCATCACCGCGGCGATCACACCACTAAGAAAACGCCGCATCGCCTCGTTCCCGCAAAATGGCCAGAAGTCTCCGGCTTAACGGTCCCACCGCAAAGGCATGGCCCGCGAGATTGCGTACCGGCCAGATACCGATCAGCGAATTGGTCAGAAACAGCTCGTCTGCCTGCTCGATGCGCGCGCGCGTAAGCGGCTCGATGCAGACGGGAATCGCGTGTTCCAAGGCGGCGTCGATGACGGCGGCCCGCATGACACCGGCGATTCCGCAGTCGGTAAGCGGCGGCGTCGCCAGGCGGCCGGTTTCGGTGACAAAGATATTGCTCATCGTTCCCTCGATCACAAAGCCCTGCGGATCTTGCATGAGCCCCTCGCGAACGGGCGGATCCCATTCCCGTTGGGCGAGCACCTGCTCCAGGCGATTGAGTGTCTTCATGCCCGCACAGGCGTTCGGAGCCGCCAGGCGCAGCCGGCACCAGACCGCCAGCACGCCTGTGCGCCGTTCTTCCGCCGGCGGTTCCCATGGATAGGCACTGACAATCCAGTCGATTGCGCGGCCAGACGGGCGATATCCCCGGCCGTGCGCCGCGCGCGTCACCATGATCTTGACCGCGCAAAAGCGTTCCTTGCCGGAAAGCTGCGCGATCGCCGCACGGACCGCATCGGCGGGAGGCGCGGCCAGACCGAGCTGCTCACACCCTTCCGCCAACCGCTGCCAGTGCCGGTCCCAAAGCAGCGGTCTCCCCTCTACGGCGGCCAGAGTTTCGAACAGGCCATCACCATAGTGCAGACCGCGATTGCCGATGGCAAGGGCGTCTGCGGGATATCCGTTGACGATGCTCTCGCCTTCGCTTTTCATGCGCCAAATGCTTGCAGAAGGCCCGCGGCCTTGGCGCGCGTTTCCGCCAGTTCGCGCCCCGGATCGGAGTCCGCCACGATGCCGCCGCCGACACGCCAGACCAGATTACCGGCGTGAAGTACCGCCGTTCGGATCAGGATATTGAGTTCCATGTCACCCTGCTGATTGATGTACCCGAGACTGCCCGTATAGGCCTCTCTGGGTCTGCCCTCGAGTTGCGCAAGAATCTCCATGCAGCGCACTTTCGGGCAGCCGGTGATACTGCCACCCGGAAACAGGCTGCGCAAAATCCCGTAAAGGGACGCGTCCGTGCGCAGCGTTCCTTCGACGGTCGAAACCAGATGATGAACCGTCGCGTAGGATTCGACCCGCATCAACGACGGTACCCGTACGGTCCCGGGCATGCAGATGCGGCCGATGTCATTGCGCTCGAGGTCCACCAGCATGATATGTTCGGCCCGTTCTTTGGGGTGGCTGCGCAGTTCCCTGCAGACCGCTGCGTCATCTTCGCCTGCCAGGCGTGGCGCCGTACCGGCGATGGGACAGGTGCGGATCGTCCGTCCTCGCACTTCGACGAGACGCTCAGGCGACGCACTGATGATGGCCGCCTCGCCAAGCGTTGCAAGCGCCGCAAAGGGCGCCGGATTGGCGGTCGTGAGCGCCGCCATGATTTGGGCCGGAGTCAGGCCTTCCGGGACTTCGGCCGCATAGCCGCGCGAGAGATTCACCTGGAAGACATCGCCGGCCCGGATGTAATCCTGGATGCGCGCGATACCGCTCACATAGCGCGCCGGATCCTCTTCCTCGATGCCGCGCAAGGTGAAAGCGGCAGGCGCCAGCCCGCCCGCCCCTTCCACCCGCGCAGCAAGCGTGCGCGCAAGACCCTCACTCTGCGCACAGACAACCGTCTTTTGACGCGCGCGATCATGGACGATGGCGGCGTGGCAATATTGCGCGAAGGCAAGCGGCAACGACGGGGCGGGCAAATCGAGCCGTGGCTCGAACCGCCCGGCAAGCTCATACCCGAAATAGACAAAATCTCCCCGCGTGAAAGGCAGCGCATCCACTGACGGCTCGGGCTCCCCGATGCGCCGTTCGATGTCGGCAAAGAATGCCGCCGTCTGCGCGGGTGAGGCGTCCGGCGGCAACAGGCGCGGCGGATCGGGGGACGCAAAGAGGACATCGAAACGTCCCCCGCTTCCACCGCTTACGAGAAGATGGGGAAACTGTGACGGATCCGCCGCATGGAGCGCAAGAAGCTGCCTAGCACCCGCTCGGCACGGCCGGACTACGGTGCCACCGGCCATGCCCGTTCATCGAAACCGGCGCAGCACGATCGTTCCGTTGGTGCCACCGAAACCAAACGAATTCGACAGCGCCAGCGGGATCTCCATGGGCCGTGCCGTGTGCGGCACGTAGTCCAGATCGCAATCCTCATCCGGCGTATCGAGATTGATGGTGGGTGGTGCGACCTGGTGATAGATGGCCAAGGTGGTGTAGATCGCCTCGATGGCGCCCGCCGCCCCCAGCAGATGGCCGGTCATGGATTTCGTCGAACTGACGGCGATGCGGCTTGCCGTGTCCCCGAAGACCCGCTTGATGGCGCGCGTCTCCGCCTTGTCCCCAAGCGGCGTGGACGTGCCATGCGCGTTGATGTAGGCGATCTCCTCGGCATTGGCGCGCGCATTGTGCAGGGCTCGCTCCATGCAGCGCGCGGCCCCCTCGCCGTCTTCCGGCGGACTGGTCATGTGGTAGGCGTCGCCGCTCATGCCAAAACCGACCAGTTCGGCGTAAATGCGCGCGCCGCGGGCCTTGGCGTGATTGAGCTCCTCCAACACCACCACCGCGCCGCCTTCGCTCAACACGAAACCATCGCGATCCTTGTCCCACGGACGGCTCGCCTTCTCGGGTTCGTTGTTGCGTCCGCTCAGGGCCTTCGCGTTCCCGAAACCGGCCATCGACGTCGGGGTCACCGCCGCTTCGGCACCCCCTGCGACCATGATGTCGGCATCCCCATACTCGATGATGCGGCCTGCCTCGCCGATGGCGTGGGTGGATGTTGCACAGGCCGTCACCATCGACAGATTGGGACCCTTCAGTCCATACAGGATGGACAGGTTCCCGGATATCATGTTGATGATGCTCATCGGGATATAGAAAGGGGAGATCCGGCGCTGGCCTTTTTCGAAGTACTGCCGCGCCGTCTCCTCGATCGTGCGCACTCCGCCGATGCCGGAGCCTATGACGACACCGATGCGATCCGCGTTTTTCTCAGTCACCTCGAATCCGGCATCCTTGATCGCCTCGACACCCGCGGCAAGCCCGAGCTGGATGAAGCGGTCCATCTTCCGGGCCTCTTTTTCCGAGACGTAGAGGCTGGGATCGAACCCCCGCACCTCCCCCGCGATGGTTGATGGAAATCCGGTTGCGTCGAACTGCGTGACAGGACCGATGCCGCTCTTGCCGGCCATGATGCCCTGCCAGTTTTCGGTGACGGAAAGGCCAAGGGGCGTGATGGCACCAAGTCCCGTAACGACCACTCTCCTGTCACTCACACCAACCCCCTTCTCCGGCTCCATCCCGTGCGCATGCCCTGGATTGTCTAGTTGGCGGCGTGGGAGCTGATGTAATCGACGGCCTGCTTCACCGTCGTGATCTTCTCAGCCTCATCGTCCGAGATTTCGCAATCGAACTCCTCTTCGAGGGCCATTACCAGTTCGACGGTGTCGAGCGAATCGGCGCCAAGATCATCGACAAACGAGGCGTCGTTGGTGACTTCGTTCTCACTGACACCCAGCTGCTCGATGACGATCTTTTTGACGCGCTCTTCGATACTGCTCATGTTCAATCCTCCAGACAGTCGTTGTGTGCCTTTTTCGGGCGGCGCATAGTTACCATACACCGGCCCGGAAAGTCTACTTTCCTTTTCTTTGATCTTGCGGGAAGCCGCGGTCTACGGGCGATCCTCAGTTCATAAACATACCGCCATTTACATGCAAAGTCGCGCCGGTAATGTAGTCTGCGGCCGGCGATGCAAGAAAGGTCACGGCGTGGGCGATGTCGGCCGGCGTACCGAAACGCTCAAGCGGGATCTGCCCGAGAAGCCCGTTGCGCTGCTGTTCGGTCAGGGCGCGCGTCATATCGGTGTCGATGAAACCCGGTGCGACCGCGTTGACGGTGATGTTGCGACCGCCGAGTTCCCGCGCCAGCGATTTGCCGAAGGCGACCAATCCGGCCTTGGTGGCCGCATAGTTGGCCTGCCCGCCATTGCCGATCGCGCCCACAACGGAACTGATGTTGATTATGCGGCCTTTGCGCGCCTTGGTCATGGCCCGCAGGCAACCGCGCGTCAACCGGAATACACCGGTCAGATTGGTGGCGATGACCGCATCCCAATCCTCGTCCCGCATGCGCAGCGCGAGATTGTCGCGCGTGATACCTGCGTTATTGACGAGAATGGTCGGCCACTGGCCGTTTTTCCCCAGCGTATCCAGCAATTCGTCGATGGACGCGGCACTGGCGAGATCAAGAACCATCCCCCGCCCGGCGAGCTTGTGTTCGGCGAAAAGGGAATCGATCGCCGTGACGCCGGCGGCCGACGTGGCCGTGCCGATGACCTGCGCGCCCGCCCGGGCGAGCGCGATCGCGCAGGCGGCCCCTATGCCGCGGCTAGCGCCGGTGACCAGCGCCACTTGGTTTGCCAGTTCCGTCATGCCTGTTCAGTCCTCATGCCTCGAGCGCCTGGGTCATGTCCTCGGGTGCGCCAAGCGGTGTACAGGGAAAATCGACGATGCGCTTGTTCAATCCGCACAGCACTTTTCCCGGCCCGCACTCGTAAAATTGCTGTACGCCCTGGCCGGCCAGAAAGCGCACCGTTTCGACCCAGCGCACGGGAGAGTATAACTGTTTTACGAGGGCGGACCGAATCTTGTCCGGATCCGTCTCCGCGGTCACGCTTGCGTTGTGGATGACCGGAATGGAGGGCGTACGGATGGTGATCCGCGCAAGATAAGCGCCCAGCTCCTCGGCGGCGCCCTTCATCAGGGCGCAGTGCGACGGCGCGCTCACCGCAAGCGCCAGCGCACGTTTCGCACCGGCGCCGCGGGCGGCCGCCATGGCGCGATCGACCGCGCCTTTCGTGCCGGCGATGACCACCTGGCCCGGCGCGTTGTAATTGACCGCAGCCAGCACGTCGCCGCCGGCCTGTTCGGTGCACAGCCGCACGACCGCCTCGTCGTCAAGGCCGAGAATGGCGGCCATGGCCCCTTGCCCGGCGGGCACGGCCTCCTGCATGAGCTTGCCGCGCTGCGCGACGAGGACTGCGCCGTCACGCAAGGTCACGGCACCGGCGCACACCAGGGCGGCATATTCGCCGAGACTGTGGCCGGCCATCCATCCGGGCGCAGGACCCCCGGCTGACCGCCAGACCCGGTAGCACGCCACATCAGCCGCGAGCAGCACCGGCTGCGTGATTTCGGTCTGGTTTAGCCGCTGCTCCGGTCCTTCCTGGCTGACCTTCCACAGGTCGTAACCGAGCGCTTCGCTGGCCTCCTCGAAGATCTGGCGTACGCTTTCATACTGTTCTGCCAGAGCGCCCAGCATGCCAACCGCCTGTGATCCCTGTCCCGGAAACAGGAAGGCCGTTGCCGCCTTGTCCATGCCCTATACTCCTCTCACGCCATCAGTACCGAAGAAGAATCGAACCCCACGTAAAACCGCCGCCAAACCCTTCCATCAGCACGGTGTCACCGCGCCGGATGCGGCCGTCGCGGACGGCGACATCAAAGGCCAGCGGAATCGATGCGCCCGACGTATTGCCATGACGATCGACGGTTACGATCACCTGATCCATGGACATGCCGAGACGCTTGGCCGTGGCACCGATGATGCGCGTGTTCGCCTGGTGAGGGACAAGCCATTGCACATCTTTGCGATCCAGGCCGCTCGCTGCGAGGGCTTCCTCGACGATGTTGTCCAGCGTCGTCACCGCCATGCGGAACACCTCGTTGCCGCGCATCAGGATGTGCGCACCCCCGTTACGCAGGATTTCGGGGTGCTCTGACACGCCGCCTGCGACCGTCAGCAGATCCTTGTAGGTGCCGTCGGCGTGCAGATGCGAAGAAATGATGCCGAACTCCTCGTCCATCCCCACCACCACCGCTCCGGCGCCGTCACCAAAGAGCACGCAGGTCGAGCGGTCATTCCAGTCGACAATGCGGGACATGGTTTCGGCTCCAACCACGAGCGCCCGCTGCGCGCTGCCGCTGCGCAGGAATTTTTCGGCGGTGGCAAGGGCATAGATGAAGCCCGTACAGACCGCCTGGACATCGAATGCCGGCGCCCCACGATTGCCGAGCCGCTCTTGGAGCAGACAGGCCGTGCTCGGAAAAATGCGGTCGGGCGTGGTTGTGGCGACGATGATGAGATCGATGTCGCCCGCCTCGCAGCCGGCCGCCGCCAGCGCCGCCCGTGACGCCTGTTCAGCCAGATCGCATGTCGTCTGTCCCTCGGCGGCGATGCGCCGCTCGCGGATGCCTGTCCGGCTGTAGATCCACTCATGCGAAGTGTCGACGATTTGGGCCAGATCGTCGTTTGTGACGACCTTCTCGGGCAGATAACTGCCGGTTCCCAGAATACGCGCGTAGGTCACGCAAGCCCCCGTTCCGGGGCCGGCTCGAGTTCCCGCCGGATCAGCGCCGGCACCTTCTTGCGTCCTTCCGACAGGGCCACCTGTAAAGCGTTGCGCAGCCCCAGGACATCGGCACCCCCGTGACTCTTCACGACGACACCGTTCAGACCGACCAGGGTTGCCCCGTTGTAGCGGCGGGGGTCGACCCGCCGCCGAAAGGCCTTCAGGATGGGCATGGCGACAAGACCCGCCAGACGGGTGGCGACGTTGCGTTCGAATTCGCGCCGCATCAGGTGAGAGATCATTTGCGCCAGTCCTTCACTCGTTTTCAGGGCGATGTTGCCCACGAAACCATCACAGATGATGATGTCGGTGTTGCCGGTGTAGATGCCGTCACCTTCGACGAAACCCACGTAATTCAGGTTCGATTCCTGCAGCAGGGCGGCCGCCGCCTTGATCACTTCGGTGCCCTTGATGTCTTCGCTGCCGATGTTGAGCAGGCCGACGGAGGGCCGCGCACGCCCCTCCACCGCCGACACGACGATCGCGCCCATCACCGCAAACTGGCGCAGGTGTTCGGCCGTGCATTCGACGTTCGCACCCAGGTCGAGAAGATGGACATGGTCGCGCATGGTCGGCAGCGCCGCCATGATCGCCGGACGATCGATCCCCGGGAGGGTTTTTAGGACGAAATGGGCGACGGCCATGAGCGCGCCGGTGTTGCCGGCGCTCACGCAGGCATCGGCGACGCCGTCACGGACGAGCGTGACCGCCACGCGCATCGATGAATCGCGCTTTGAGCGTAACGCCTGTGCCGGGGGCTCATCCATGCGCACGACCTCGGTGGCCGCCTGCAGCTGCAGGCGGTCATCCCATCGCGCGCCGAGGCGCCGCAATTCCGCTTCCAGGGGTTCCGGCTGCCCGACGAGCACGAGCCGCCCATCCTGGTTGCCGCGCAGAAACGCGAGCGCCGCCGGGACCGTCACGCGCGGCCCATGATCACCCCCCATGGCATCGAGGGCGATGGTGGTAGTCACTATCGCTCCGGTTTGAGTCTAGTCCGCCTTGGTATCGAGAACCTTGCGGCCCCGATAATAGCCGTCGGCGCTGATATGATGGCGGCGATGTGTTTCGCCGCTGGTCGGTTCGATAGACAGGGTGGGTTTCGACAAGGCATCGTGCGAACGGCGCATGCCACGCTTGGAGGGGGTCTTTCGGCTCTTTTGTACTGCCATTACACGGTCCTCAGTCTTTTACTTATTGTGCCCGTCACGGGCAAACAATTCTTTCAGTGCCGCAAACGGATGCGGCGCCTGGCCCGCGCACGCCAGTGGCGCGCAGGCCGGTTCGTGACGCGGCGCCATCGGCAGCGCCAGCATCAGTTCGTCCTCGATCATCGCCGCCAGGTTCAAGGGCCCCGTCTCATGATGACAGTCCAGCCCTTCCTCGCCCAGACTACGCGCCTGCTCATCCGAGGCCGCGAATATCAGCTCCCAGCTGCTTTGCAACACGCAACGCAGCGGCTCCTGGCAGCGCTGGCACAGACAGGCCGCTTCCGCCCGGACCTCGCCGCGCACCCGCGGACGGTGCTGCGGACCCCAGTCGAACGCGAGACGTACCCAGACGTCCGCCGGCGTTTCCTCCACCAGCTCGGCCAGGCGCTCTGCCGGCAGCACGATCCGGCCTTCGAACCGCGCTTCGCTCTCCGCCAGGCGCTGAGGATCCAGGGCCTTGGCCAGGGGGTCAAAAAGCATGCGCCATGATATAGACGCCGCTCATGGCTGTCAAAAGCGCGCCGGGGGTGAACACAGGCGCCGGAAGCCTTACAATGGCCTCGCCGCATCAACCAGGCCGTGGAGTCGGGAGTGATCAAAAAGATTCTTGTAGCAAACCGCGGTGAAATCGCGGTCCGCATTGTGCGCGCATGCGCCGAGCTCGGCATCCAGTCGGTAGCCGTCTATACCGATGCCGACCGTCACGCCCTGCACGTCAAGAAAGCGAGCGAGGCCTACAATCTCGGCCCGGACCCCGTGGGCGGTTATTTGAATGCCCACCGCATCGCCAGCGTCGCCGTGAGCGCAGGCTGTGACGCGGTCCATCCCGGGTACGGGTTCCTGTCGGAAAATCCCGAGCTCGCCGAAATCTGCGCGCGCCGCGGCCTCATCTTCATTGGACCCTCGCCGGAAGTCATCCGCCGCATGGGCGACAAAACCCTGGCCCGCGAGGCCGTGATGGCGGCCGGCATTCCCGTGGTACCCGGCAGTAATGGCAACGTCTATGAACTTGATACCGCCGTTCGCATCGCGCGTGACATCGGGTATCCGGTCATGCTCAAGGCGACTTCGGGTGGAGGTGGGCGCGGCATCCGTCGATGCGATTCCGAAGAGGATCTGAGACGCCAATACGACCGGGTCGTGTCGGAGGCGACGAAGGCCTTTGGGGCGGCCGAGGTCTTCATCGAGAAATGCGTACTCAATCCCCGGCACATCGAAGTCCAGATCCTCGGCGACCGGTTCGGCAACATCGTCCACCTGTTCGAGCGCGACTGTTCCATCCAGCGGCGTCATCAAAAGCTGCTGGAGATCGCGCCGTCACCCCAGCTGACGGAAGAACAGCGCGCACAGGTCTGTCAGCTGGCGGTCATGGCGGCCAAGACCGTGGGCTATGAAAACGCCGGCACGGTCGAGTTCCTGTTTGACCAGAAAAATAACTTTTATTTCATGGAGATGAACACCAGACTTCAGGTGGAACATACGGTGACCGAACAGATCACCGGCATCGACATCGTACAGGAACAGATTCTGATCGCAGGCGGCAAGCCGTTGTCGTTCGCGCAGGAGGAGGTTCAGCGGCGCGGTTTTGCGGTGCAGTTCCGCATCAACGCCGAGGATCCGAAAAACGACTTCCTGCCCAATTTCGGGCGCATCACCCGCTACTACTCGCCGGGCGGACCGGGGGTGCGAACCGATGCGGCCATCTACACCGGTTACGAGTTTCCGCCCTATTATGACTCGATGTGCGCCAAGCTGACCATTTGGGCGCTCAGCTGGGAAAAGGCCCTGGCGCGGGGACGGCGGGCGCTGCTCGACATGGGTGTGTCGGGGGTCAAGACGACCATCCCCTATCACCTGGAAATCCTGAAGACGCCGGAGTTCCGCGCCGCACAATTCGACACCGGGTTCGTCGAGCAGCATCCGGAGCTCATCAACTATTCGGCGCGGCGGCCGACGTCGCACCTGGCTGCCGCGATCGCCGCCGCGATCGCCGCCCATCATGGCTTGTAGACGGCGCACCCGGGCGCGGCCGCACTGACGACAGCGCCCGGGAGAATGGGTATAATTCCGCCTTCGCATCAGACAACAAACAGGTAGACCGTGCCGAAAAATCGCGTCTTGATCACCGATGTCATCCTGCGTGACGCCCATCAGTCACTGATTGCGACGCGCATGCGCACTGAAGACATGCTGCCTGCCTGTCCCGACCTCGATGCCATCGGGTATTGGTCGCTCGAAGCCTGGGGTGGCGCGACCTTCGACGCCTGCCTGCGTTTTTTGAAAGAAGACCCATGGGAGCGTCTGCGCGCACTGAAAGCCGCCCTTCCCAACACGCGGTTGCAGATGCTGCTGCGCGGCCAGAACCTGCTCGGCTACCGGCACTATTCAGACGATGTGGTACGCGCCTTCGTCGAACGCGCCGCCGCCAACGGCGTCGACGTGTTCCGTATCTTCGACGCCATGAACGACATGCGCAACCTGCGCGTTGCTATCGAGGCCACGATCGCGGCGGGCAAGCATGCCGAAGGCACGATCTGCTATACGACCAGCCCGGTGCACAGCATTCCGGCCTATGTGGAAATGGCGCGCGAACTGGAGGCCATGGGCTGCCATACGATCGCGATCAAGGACATGGCGGGCCTGTTGACGCCACCGCGGACGAGCGCGCTGGTCAAGGCGCTGGTCAAGGCGGTGAACATTCCACTGCACCTGCATTCGCATGCGACATCAGGCCTTGCCGCCGTGTGTCAGTGGAAGGCAATCGAAGCCGGCTGCTACATGATCGATACCGCGCTGTCTTCGTTTGGCAACGGCACCAGTCACCCGCCCACCGAAAGTCTGGTCGTGGCCTTGCGCGGAACGGCGCACGACACGGGTCTTGATATCGACCGCCTCGAACGGGTCAATGGCTACTTCCGCGAGGTCAGAAAGCGTTACCACCAGTTCGAGAGCGAGCACACGGGCGTCGACACGCGCGTCCACGTCAACCAGGTGCCGGGCGGCATGATCTCCAACCTCGCCAACCAGCTGAAGGAACAGGGTGCGCTAAACCGCATGGATGAAGTGCTGGCGGAGATCCCGCGCGTGCGCGCCGACCTCGGCTATCCGCCGCTCGTGACGCCGACTTCACAGATTGTCGGCACCCAGGCGGTCTTCAACGTCCTCACCGGGCAGCGCTACAAGAACATCACCAACGAGGTGAAACTTTATCTGCAGGGCCGTTATGGCAAGCCGCCGGGCGCGGTCGATGAACGCCTGCGCCGCCTTGCGATCGGCAACGAATCTGTCATCACCCACCGGCCGGCGGATGACCTGAAACCGGAAATGACGCGCTTGCGCCGCGAGATCGGCGATCTGGCGAAATCGGAAGAAGATGTGCTGACATACGCCATGTTTCCGGAAATCGGCCGGACGTTTCTGGATGAGCGGCGCACAGGTACCCTGCATCCGGAGGATCTGCTGCCGCCGGCCGAGGCGCAATCTGCGCCCTGTTATCTTGCGCCGACCGACTTCAATGTCACCATGCACGGTGAGACCTACAACATCAAGATCCGGGGCGCCGGTCACAAGAACGAGGAGCGGCGGCCGTTCTACGTCTATGTCGACGGCATGCCCGAGGAAATCATGGTCGAGACCATCGGAATCGTGCCCACCGTGGGCACGGAGACCGTGGCGGGCACGACGGCGGCGACCAAGCCCGGCGAACGGCCCAAGGCCCGCAAACCCGGCGACGTGACGAGCGCCATGCCGGGTACGGTCGTGGACGTCGTCGTGCAGCTGGGGGCAACGGTCAATGCCGGTGACGCCGTTCTGGTCATCGAGGCCATGAAGATGGAAAACGAGGTACCCGCCCCCATCAAAGGCACCGTCAAGGCCATCCACGTCAAAAAAGGGGACAGTGTCGTTCCGGACGAGGCCTTGGTCGAGATCGGTTGATGCGGCTCATTCTGGCTTCCGGATCGCGGTACCGGCGGGAATTGTTGGGGCGGCTCGGCATCCCCTTCGAGGTACGCGCGCCCCACGTCGATGAAAGCGCCCTGCCGCGCGAGGCGCCGCCCGATCTTGCCTTGCGTCTGGCCATCAGTAAGGCGCGGGCAGGCGGCGCAGGCTGCGACGATGCGCTCGTGATCGGTTCGGATCAGGTCGCCGACTACAACGGCGAGATCGTTGGCAAATCCGGCGACTTTGCCGAGGCAAAACGGCAGCTCATGGCGATCTCCGGCAAGACTGCGCAGCTCTATACGGGACTTGCGGTCCTGAACACCCGCACCGGCAGCCTGCAGACCACGGTCGAACGATTCGGAGTGGCCTTCCGGACCCTGTCCGAGGCCTGCATCGAGCGCTATCTGGAACGGGAACAGCCTTACGATTGCGCCGGCAGCGTCAAATCCGAGGGTCTGGGTATCGCCCTGCTTGAGCGCTTCGAAGGCGATGACCCGACAACGCTCATCGGTTTGCCGTTGATTCGTCTCGTGCGCATGCTGGAAAACGAAGGCATGCCGGTCGTATGACCCAGGCGGACCGCTGATGCGCCAGCGAGACCGCGTGATCCGCTGCACGGATGAACTCATCTCCCGGTTGACGACCACCGAACGATCCGCAGACTTCACCAAACCTTTTGTGGTCTTGCTGCGCCAGCTGGCCCAGGGGCGTCCGGTCGCGCCGGCCGCCCTTGCGCAGGCGCTCGGATCGACCGCCGAACACGTGGCAGAGCTGCTTGCCGATGTGGCGGCTGTCGAGCGCGATGGCGACGGCAACATCGTCGGTTACGGACTGACACAGCGCGAGACGGTGCATGGATTTTCCGTCGGCGGGCGGCATCTCTACACCTGGTGCGCCTTTGACACCCTGTTTTTCCCCGCGCTGATCGGCCAGAGCGCAAGAGTCGCGTCGCGTTGCCCGGCGACCAGTGCGCCGGTCTCCCTGACCGTGACACCCGAGACGGTGCGCGACATCCAACCGGCTGCAGCGGCCGTATCCCTGATCCTTCCCCGGGCAACATCCGATATCCGTCAGGCCTTCTGCTGCCACGTTCACTTCTTCGCCTCGCAGGCGGCCGGCGAAAGCTGGGCGGCTACGCATCCGGGTGTGGAGATTGTACCGGTCGAAGAGGCCTTCGCCGTCGGGCGCGACCGTGCCAAGGCGCTACTGGCACGGCTCGACGCCGCGCGCGCCTGACGCGGCCCCGCAGTCGCGTTGGGCGGGCGCGCCTGCGCGGGCCTAGCGGATCGTCGCAAGCCGTTCAAGGACTTCCTCCAACAAAGCCCGGCGGCAACCGTAATTGATACGGACAAAGCCCGGGGCCCCGAAGTCACGGCCATCCGACGGGCCAAGCCCTGCCTTCTCGAAGATCTTCTGCGGATTCTCGCCCAGGGCGCGCGCATCGACCCACGCCAGATAGGTGGCCTCGGGGTGTGTGCCGGCCAGAAGCGGATGATGCGCGATAACCTCCATCAGGCGCGCGCGATTACCCCGCAGATAGTCAAGGAGCGACTGCCGCCACGGTTCCCCCTGCGTGTAGGCGGCCAGTGCCGCCACGTAGCCGAAGACGTTGATGTCCGGAACGATCCCTTTCATCGTCTCCCGGAATCGCCGCCGCAGCGATTCACCCGGAATCACCGCAAACGAAAAACCAAGACCGGGTATGTTGAAAGTCTTGCTGGGTGCCATCAGCGTGATGCTGCGCTCGGCGAGTTCGGGGTGCTGCATGGCGATCGGGAGATGGCGCACGCCGGTGTCCAGCACGAGGCCGGCGTGGATTTCGTCGCTGCAGATGGCAATGCCATACCGCTCGCTCCAATGCGCCAGATGGCGCAATTCCTCGCCGGTCCATACGCGGCCCACGGGATTGTGCGGATTGCACAGCAAGAGCAGCCGCGTGCGCGGGGTCACGGCGGCATTGAGCCGGTCCCAGTCCCACTCATAGCGGCCGTCATCCTGGCGGCTGAGTGGAACTGTGATGAGCTCCCGTTGCGAGAGTGCAGGCGCACTCAAAAATGGGGGATAAACCGGGGTGGCCGTGATCACGGCGTCGCCTGGCTCTCCCGTCGCCCGCGCAGCGATGTTCAGGCCGCTCACAAGCCCCGGGAGCCAGACGATCCACTCCCGGCGGATCGACCAACCTGTGCTTTTCGCGACATGGGCGCAGACCGCCTCAACCAGTCCCTCGGGGGCATTGGTGTAACCAAACACGGGATGCTGAAGCCGCGCCCTGATTGCCGCGACGACCGGTTCTGGCGCTGCAAAATCCATATCGGCGACCCAAAGTGGAATGATGCCGGTGTCGCGATAACGATCCCACTTGACGCTGCCGGTCCCTTCTCTTGGCAGCGGACGATCGAAGTCCCCGTGCGTTGTGCCTGCCTTCCTGCTCCCGGATCCCATCATCCCACGCCCTGGCCACCGAACAGCCGCACTCTAAACTGCGCGCTTGCGCCTGCGCAACGTGCAAAGCGGCATCGGCCCCGCCGCATCCCCCATCGGGGTGCCGCCAGTGTCCGCCGTCGCGTGCGCCACCTTGCTGCTTTCGCCGGATCAATGCCGCGGGCGAATCAGGCTAGGATCGCACGCTGTGCGGGGAATCGCAGGTTGCAGATGACCTGGGTGCCCACGCCGTGATCGTTTGCGGTGGTGGCGTCATGCAAAGCCGCCGGTGCGGGGACTGCCTGCCGCCGGCCCATAGGAGACTGCCACCGTATCCTTATCCCCCACGCAAGACCAACGGCTTTTCAGGAGGCGTTATGACCCATTCACGTCCTGTTGTGGTGATCACCGGTGCCAGTGCCGGGCATGGCCGCGCCGTCGCGCGCGCCTTCGCCCGCCAGGGTGCCGATATCGGCCTGCTGGCGCGGGGGCACGAGGGCCTCGAGGCGGCCAAACGCGAGGTCGAGTCGCTCGGCGGACGGGCTATCGCCGTGCCGGTTGACGTCGCCGACGCCCAACAGCTCGAGGCCGCAGCCGACACCGTCGAACGCGAATTCGGCCCCATCACCGTCTGGGTCAATAACGCCATGGCCTCGATGTTCGCGCCGGTCATGCGCATGCGGCCAGACGAAATCAAGCGCGTCACCGACGTGACGTACCTCGGGGCGGTCTATGGCACCATGGCGGCGCTGCGCCGCATGGTGCCGCGCGATCGGGGCACCATCATCCAGGTGGGCTCAGCGCTCGCCTATCGCGGTATTCCCCTGCAAGCGGCCTACTGCGCGGCCAAACAGGCCCTCCTTGCCTTCACGGAATCGCTGCGCACGGAACTGCTCCACGACAAAAGCCGCGTGCGCGTCACGATGGTGCAGATGCCGGCGATGAACACCCCGCAATTTGTCTGGACCAGGAACCGCATGTCGCACAAGGCCCGGCCCGTGCCCCCCATCTACCAGCCGGAGGCGGCTGCCGAAACGGTTGTCTGGGCGGCAAGTCACGACCGCCGCGAAATCGAAGTCGGGGCCACCACGGTATTTGCGGTGTTGGCCAACAAGCTGCTGCCTGCAATCGTCGATCGCTACCTCGCCCGCAAGGGCTACCGGATCCAGCAGACCCGGGAACTTGTTGACCCCAATCAACCCGAAAATCTGTGGAAACCGGTCAAAGGTGATCACGGCGCCCATGGACCTTTCGATGAAAAGGCCTTAAGCCGCAGCCCCCAGGTGTGGACGACACGACATCGGAGTATGATGCTCGCGGCAGCGGGCTTGGGCGCACTGGCCGCCCTGTCGATGGTCGCGCGGCGGGCGCCGGGGGGCCTGGCGGGACTGCGGACGACCGGATTGCGTGGCGCAATGGCGACGCGGATCCCCCTCCTGCGGACCTGACGCGGGCGGTCGAATGGGTTACACTCGCGGTCACGGGCTGAACTGTCACGATACTGACATATGGAGGCCTTAGCCTGCGGGCTGGCCAACACATCTGAGGGTAGACATGCAAAAGTTCTGTCTGACACAAGGACTCCGGACCACCATGGCGGCGGCGCTGATCGCCACAGCCGGGACGTTCGGGGCCGGGTCGGTCGCCGTTGCAAAGACCATCAACATCATGGAGACGGGTTCAACCCTGCTCTATCCGCTCTTTAATCTGTGGGTACCGGTCTATCACCACATCCGGTCGAACGTCCGCATCAATACGCAGGGCACGGGCAGCGGCACGGGCATCGCCGAAGCCATCTCCGGCGTGGCACAGATCGGCGCTTCGGACGCCTACATGAGCGACATGCAGGTCAAGCAGAATCCGGACATTCTGAATATCCCGCTGGCGATTTCGGCGCAGACCATCAACTACAACGTCCCCGGCCTGAACAATATCCACCTGAAGCTGAACGGACCCGTGCTCGCCGGCATCTACGACGGCCAGATTCGTGACTGGAACAACCCCGCCATCGCGCGGTTGAACCCGGGCGTGCGTCTGCCTGCGCACACCATCACCCCGATTCACCGTACTGACGGTTCGGGCGATACGTTCATCTTCAGCCAGTACCTGTCGTTCTCGACGCCGACGTGGAATGATCGCGTAGGCTATGGCACGACCATCAGCTGGCCCGCGGTGCAGGGCGGCCTGGGCGCGATCGGCAATCCGGGCATGGTACAGGCCACGTCGCAGACCCCCTACTCCATCGCCTACATCGGCGTGAGCTTCACCCGCGAGGTCGAACGCGCACATCTGGGTACGGCAATGATCGAGAACCGGGCCGGCCAATTCCTGCTGCCGACGCCGCGTACGGTCGAACCAGCGGCGCAGCAGCTGGTGGCAAAGACACCGCGCGACGAACGTATCAGTCTCGTGTTTGCCCCGGGCAAGCAGTCGTATCCGATCATCAATTATGAGTACGCGATGGTCAACGCCCGTCAGGCCGACGGCGCGACAGCGACGGCTTTGCGCGACTTTCTGAACTGGACGGTCAGTCTCGAAGGTGGCAATGCGCCGCGCTTCCTAAAGCGCGTCCGCTTCATCGCCTTGCCGCCACGCATCTCCGCGCTGAGCCGCGAGCAGATCGCAAAGATTCACTGATGGGTGGGATTGTCCGGGCACAGGGAGCGTGCCTGGCATCCTTTACGGCTTAGAGGGTGCATGACGTTACGACCATTCCGGATGGTGCTCCTGCTGGCAACGAGCCTCATCCCCCTGGCCCTTGTGGCCATTTTTGTGTTTCTGGCCCACTACTCGTGGCCGGCCATCCGTTTCAACGGCCTCGGTTTTCTTGGCGGACACACCTGGAGTCTCGGTAATCTGTACGCCAACCCCGTCGAGCGTCATGGCCAACAGGTGCCCATCGGCGCCAACTACGGCATTCTCGTTTTCATAGTCGGCACGCTGTCGACGTCCGCGATCGCGCTGGCGATCGCCATCCCGGTCAGCCTCGGCGTCGCGATCTTTCTCGCGGAGGGCCTGAATGCGCGCCTGCGCCCCGTGTTGTCGTTCATCGTGGAATTGCTGGCGGCCGTACCCAGCGTCGTCTACGGACTGTGGGGCTATTCGGTGCTCACCCCGCTCATCGCCCGCGACATCGGGCCTGCCCTGCGTGGTTCGCTTGGCCGGATCATCCCGTTCTTTGGCGGTTCAATCGGCAGCGGCTACGGCCTGCTCGCCGCCTCGCTCGTGCTGGCGTTGATGGTGGTGCCGATCATCGCCGCGACCGTTCGCGACGGACTTGCGCGGGTTCCGGCGGAAACCAAGGAAGCCGCCTATGCGCTCGGTGCGACGCATTTCGAGGTGGTCAGGCGCGCCATGCTGCCGATGGTGCGCAGCAATATCATCGGCGCCTGCATCCTCGGTCTCGGACGCGCCCTTGGCGAAACCATGGCCGTGCTGATGGTCAGCGGTGGCGCCCTCAACTACTTTCCGAACAATATCTACAGTCCGGTCACGACGATGGCCTCGTTTATCGTTTCGCAGTTGGACAGCGCCCTGCAGGATCCCACCGGAATGGCGGTACGATCCTTGGCGGAAATCGCCCTGATTCTGTTCATCATCGCGGTCATCACCAACATGCTGGCCCGTTTCCTGACCGGTTCATCACGCCATGTCTCGTCCCTTTAAGCCATCCCGCATCACCCGCCGGCGGGTGATGTCCGGCATCAACTGGATTCTGGCGGGTTTTGCGTTTGTCATCGTCGCCGTGCCTTTGCTCGATATTCTGTACACGGTCCTTGCCAAGGGATTTTCCGCGTTGTCGTTCAAGCTGTTCACCGAAGTCACCAACGGCATCTCGGGGGGCCTGCTAAACGCCATTACCGGGACACTCGTGCTGGTGGCGGGCGCCTTGCTGATCGCGGTGCCGGTGGGTGTCCTGGCCGGCATCCATCTGTCGGAATTCGGGCGTGGCCGTTTCGGACGCCTGGTGCGTTTCCTGGATGACGTGCTGACCGGGGTGCCGTCCATCGTGCTTGGCTACTTCAGCTACGTCACGCTGGTCATCGGCATGGGCTGGCAGTTCTCCATGCTGGCAGGCTCGATCACCCTCGCCATCATGGTCGTGCCCTACATCGCGCGCTTTACAGAGATCGCCTTCTCGCAGGTGCCGAACAATCTGCGCGAAGCCGGCTACGCTTTGGGACTGCGCGAATTCACCGTGATCACGCGCATCGCCTTGCCGCTTGCCCTTCCGGGCATTCTGACCGGCGCGCTGCTTGCGATGGCCATTTCGCTCGGTGAGACCGCACCCCTCATCTACACGGCAGGATGGTCGAATTTCCTCTGGAGCGGGCGGCTCATTCACGAACCGATCGGCTACCTGACCTACGTCATCTGGAGCTTCATCAACCAGCCCTACCGCTCGGCCCATGCACTCGCCTTCGCCGCGGCCTTTCTGGTCATCCTGCTGGTGCTGTTGACCAACGTGGCCGCGACCTCGCTGTTGCGGCGGACCCATCCGATCCGGCCCGGCCGCTGAAGGCAGCCGGTCAGTGTTCTTCGCGAATCAGGCGCAACGCCTCGCTGACGCCGTTGATGCCGGTGACGCTCAGACCCACGTCGGTCCCCCGCTTGGGCAGATTGGCGCGGGGCACGATCGCGCGCTGAAAACCAAGCTTGGCGGCCTCGCGCAGCCGCTCCTGGCCGCGCGGGACCGGCCGCATCTCGCCGGCCAGTCCAATTTCGCCAAACACCACCAGATCCTTGCCCAAGGGCTTGTCCAGAAGGCTTGAGGCGCAGGCGAGAACAACCGCAAGATCGGCGGCGGTTTCGCTGACACGAATGCCGCCGGCCACGTTCACGAACACGTCCTGCCGATAGGTGGCATGGCCGCCGTGCCGGTGCAGCAGGGCAAGCAGCATACCCAGGCGCTGACCGTCGAGTCCCAAAGCGACGCGGCGCGGATTGGCGCCCACACTCTCGTCGATCAAGGCCTGCACTTCCACAAGCAGTGGCCGTGTGCCTTCCTGGGTGGCAAGTACCACGCTGCCAGACACGGTGTCAGCGCCCGACCGCAAAAAGAGCGCCGAAGGATTGGCGACCTCCCGCAGACCGCTTTCGGTCATAACGAACACGCCCAGTTCGTTGACCGCACCAAAGCGATTCTTGATCGCACGGATCAGACGGAATCGACTGCCGCTATCGCCTTCGAAATACAAAACCGCATCAACCATGTGCTCGAGCACGCGCGGTCCGGCAAGCTGCCCTTCCTTGGTGACGTGGCCGACCAAAAAGAGGGCGGTATTGGTATCCTTGGCAAAACGCACGAGCCGGGCCGCCGATTCGCGCACCTGACTGACGCTGCCTGGCGCCGACGGCAGCGTCGGCAGGAATACGGTCTGGATGGAGTCGATCACGAGGATACGGGGCTGCTCCACACGGCTGCAGGCGATAATGGCATCCACATTCGTTTCCGCCAGCAGTTTGAGGCGCGGGGCATCGAGCCCCAGCCGCTGCGCCCGCGCCGCAACCTGCGCGGCGGATTCCTCGCCGGTTACATAGAGGCCACGCACCTGCGCATGCATATTCGCGAGCGCCTGGATCAGGATGGTCGATTTACCGATACCGGGATCACCGCCAATCAGGATTACCGATCCGGGCACCACGCCGCCCCCCAAGACGCGGTCGAGCTCCGACAGGCCGGTCGCGAAACGAACGAGCGTCTCACACGCGACATCCGCAAGCGCGATCGCCTGTTTCGCGACCGCCGGCGCGTGATCACCGGCGGCGACCTCCGACAGCGTGTTCCATGCGCCACAGGCGTCACAGCGTCCCGCCCACTGGGATGCCTGCGCCCCGCATTCCTGGCAGACGTAGCGGATCCGCGGCCCTTTCACGGCGCCTCGCGTCTTGGCAGGCGCTGCGTCAAGCCGCAAAGCAGCGTGTAGGGGATGGTGCCGGCCGCTTCGGCGATGCGTTCGACCGGCAATCCCTTCCCCCACAAAACGACTTCGTCCCCAACCCGCACCCCCGGGATACCACGCAGATCGATGCTCAACATATCCATCGACACCCGGCCGATGATGGGTGCCAGGCGATCGTGGATCCGCACGGGCGTGCCGGGCGCCAGTTCCCGAGGGTAGCCGTCGCCATAACCGATCGCAGCCACGCCCACCGGCATCTCCTCGGGACAGCAGTAGGTTCCGCCATAACCGAGGGTGTCTCCCGCATCGCGTGTCCGCACGCTGATCAGGCGGCTTTTCAGAGTCATCACCGGGGAAAGCCCGAGCTCACTCCCCGTCTGGCCGGGCAGCGGGGACGCCCCATAGAGCATCAACCCCGGCCGTACCCAGTCACCATGACTTTCCGGCCAGCACAAAATGCCCGCCGAGTTGGCCAGACTTTTCTTGACAAGCCCGCCGCACGCGTCCGTCATGACGGTTATCTGTCGTTTTGTCGCCGGTGAAGTCTGATCATCGGCAGCCGCCAGGTGGGACATCACCCCGGCCTGCCGGATGAGCCGGATGCGACGAAGGCGGGCCACGATCTCGGGCAGCCGGCCGGGAGGAAATCCGAGACGATGCATGCCGGTGTCGATCTTGATCCAGACATCAAGCGGCCCCTCCAGATGGCAGGCTTCCAGCGCCTCGATCTGATAATCCTCATGCAGGACCGGTGTAAGACCAAACCGGATCAATGCGCCGATCTCACCGGGATCAAAAAACCCTTCGAGCAGGCAGATGCCTTCGCAGATCCCTGCCTCCCGCAGTTCCAGCCCCTCTTCAAGGCTCGCAACCCCGAAGGCATCAACGCCCCGGAGCGCCCGGGCGACAAAGACGAGTCCATGCCCGTAGCCATTTGCCTTGGCCACCGCCATGACCCGGGCATGGGGGGCGCGCCGCTTCACGACCGCGAGATTGGCGCGCAACGCCGCCGCATCGAGAATTGCGCAGGCCGGCCTCATGCATAGGGTCCCGCATAGGCTGCGGGGGCGAAATTCTCAAAACGCGTGTATTCGCCAAGATAGGTGAGCCGCACCTGTCCGATGGGGCCGTTACGCTGCTTGCCGATGATGATTTCCGCCGTGCCCTTGTCTTCGCTTTCGGGGTTGTAGACTTCATCGCGGTAAATGAACAGGATCACGTCGGCATCCTGTTCAATGGCACCGGACTCACGGAGATCCGACATCACCGGCCGCTTGTTGGGCCGCTGCTCGAGGGCGCGATTGAGCTGCGACAGGGCAATCACCGGCACATGCAGCTCCTTTGCCAGGCTTTTCAGGGCGCGGGTGATGGCGGAAATCTCGGTGGCGCGGTTTTCCGTGCTCTCACTTGATTGCATGAGCTGCAGATAATCGACGATCACGAGGCCCAGGCCATGCTCGCGCATGAGCCGGCGGCTGCGCGCGCGCAGTTCCAGCGGCGTCAGCGCCGGCGTGTCATCAATGAACACGGGCGCCTCCGCCAGCATACCGACCGCCGATGTCAGGCGCGGCCAGTCCTCGTCGTGCAGTTTGCCGGTGCGCAGACGCTGCGCGTTGATGCGCCCAAGCGACGACATAAGACGCATGGCGAGCTGCTCGCCCGGCATTTCGAGACTGAAAATGGCCACCGGCGCCTTGGCCCCGACCGCCGCGTGCTCGGCCATATTCAGGGCGAAAGCAGTCTTGCCCATGGAGGGCCGCCCGGCGATCACCACGAGATCACCGGGTTGCAGCCCTGACGTCATGCTATCTAGGTCGTCAAATCCCGTGGGTACGCCGGTGATCGTGGAATTGGACCGGAACAGCGCGTCGATGCGATCGACGGCCGCCGTAAGGAGCGACTTCAGGGGCCGGAAGCCGCCACTGCGGTTGCCCACCTCGGTGATGGCAAACACCGCGCGTTCGGCATAATCGAGCAGTTCGGCGGCCGAACGGCCATCGGGCCGATACGCCTTGTCGCCGATTTCGTTTACGGTGTCGATCAACCGGCGGATCAAGGCCCGCTCGCGGACGATATCGGCGTAGGCGCTGATATTGGCCGCACTGGGCGTGTTTTCCGCCAGGGCGGCCAGGTAGTCGAGACCGCCGATAAACGCGAGGTCCTCGTCACCGAGCTGCTCGGCCACCGTGACCACATCCACCGGACGCGCGTTGGCATTCAGGTGCGCGACCGCCCGGAACAGCAGCTGATGCTCGCGGCGGTAAAAATCCTCGACCGTGAGACGGTCTGCGATGCGGTCCCAGGCCCGCGCATCGAGCAACAGCCCCCCCAGCACGGCCTGCTCGGCCTCACGCGATTGCGGCGCAAGCCGCAACCGCGCCTCCGCCGTATCCCGTGCCGCTGACAGGCCTGCGCCTTTTTCCATCATGAAGGCCCGCGGGCCCCCTCCCTCAACTCTCGCCGACCACCGAGACGATGATGTTGACGGACACCTCAGGATGCAGGCTCACGTGCAATTCGTGATCCCCAATTTCCTTGAGCGGCCCGTTGGGCAGCTGAATTTCCGACTTGGCCACCTGGAAGCCGGCCGCCGCCACTGCACTGGCGATATCGGCGGTACCGACCGAACCAAAGAGCTTGCCCTCGTCACCGGCCTTGCGCACGATCTGCACGGTCGCTCCGGCAACCTGCTCGGCGCGCGCCCTGGCCTGATTCAGGGCTTCTTGCTGCTGGCGCTCCAGCTCGGCGCGTTGCGCCTCGAACTTGGCCTTGTTTTCCGGCGTGGCCCGCACGGCCTTGCCGCGCGGGATGAGAAAATTGCGCCCGAAGCCGGGCTTCACCGACACCTCGTCGCCCAGATCGCCCAGATTGCGGACCTTTTCCAGAAGAATGATTTGCATAACGTCGCCTTATTAATCGTGAGCGTCGCTGTAGGGCAGAAGCGCCAGATGGCGGGCAAGCTTCACCGCGCGCGCGAGCTGCCGCTGGTAACGGGCATGTGTCCCGGTATTGCGGCTCGGAATGATCTTGCCCGTTTCGGTGATGTACGCCTTCAAGGTGGCAAGATCCTTATAGTCGATCTCGACAACGCCTTCGGCGGTGAAACGGCAGAATTTCTTACGACGGAAAAAACGAGACATGGAGTCCCCCATGGTTATGGTGCGGCATCGGCGGCTTCCCGCTCGATCCCTTCCTCATCAGCGCGCGGACGGGGCGCCTTGGCGTTGTCCTGGTTTTCTTTCGCCAACGGCGAGGGGGCGGTCACCGCCTCCTTGCGCACGAGCGTCAGCGTGCGGATCACGGCATCGCTGAAGCGGAAGGCGGTTTCGAGTTCCTGCAAGACGGCCGGATCGCACTCGACGTTCATCAGCACGTAATGCGCCTTGTGAACCTTGTTGATGGGATAGGCGAGCTGCCGGCGGCCCCAGTCCTCGAGGCGATGGATGAGGCCCTTGCCGCCCTCGATGATCGACCGGTAACGATCGATCATGGCGGGAACCTGTTCACTCTGGTCCGGGTGGACCAAAAAAACGATCTCGTAATGACGCATCATAGCCCCTTATGGCTGTAAAGCCTTCGACCCGCTGCCGAAGGCAAGGAAGCGGGCCTATTCTAGGGCTTCCGCGCCGCCAACGCAATTTCGGCACTGCGGCTGCGGACCGCCTCGTACAGGCACAGGGCGGCTGCCACCGACACGTTCAGACTTTCGGCCTGTCCGTGCATGGGAATGCGCACCAAGAAGTCGCAGGAGATGCGCGTCAGCCGCCGCAGTCCGGCGCCCTCCCCGCCGAGCACGAATGCGACCGCCTGCGGGATATCGGCCTCATGGAGGCTCACCGGGGCATCGGCACTCGCCCCCATCAGCCAGACGCCCGCCTCCTTCAGAAGGTCGAGCGTGCGCGCGAGGTTGGCCACCTCGAAGACCGGCAGGCGCTCCGCTGCGCCACAGGCGGCACGCGCCGCCACCGCCGACAAGGGTGCGCGCGCGTGGCGGGGCATCACCACCGCCTGGGCGCCAGCGGCCTCCGCCGTGCGCAGACAGGCGCCCAGATTGTGGGGGTCGTGCACACCATCGAGGATCAGCAAAAGGGGGCGCGGCACCGCGGCCACGAGCGCCAGCAAATCCGTTTCCGATGGCCGCGCCTGTGCCCGGCGGCGTGCGATCACGCCCTGGTGCACAACGCCTGCGGCAAGGCGGTCCAGGGCGGTCTTGGGCACCCGGTGGACAGCCACGGCGCCGGCGCGGGCGGCACCCACGATGGCGGATATCCGGTCATCCCGGCGGTCGCGATCGATCCAAACCCCGTCGATGGTCGCCGGCGCCTCCTGCAAAGCGGCCAGCACCGCGTGCACACCGGCTACGAGATCGCAGGCATCCTGCTTAGGCACGGCGGGTGCGCCGCCGCCGGTTGCGCGTGGACCGGGTGGTGGCAGGCGGTGCCGCCTGGCTCTCGACAAGCTCGAAATCGAGTTTGACTTCGTCGAGATCGACGCGCAGCAGGCGTACGCGCACGCAATCCCCCAGACGATACTGCTGTCCCGTGCGCTCGCCGGCGATCAGGTGGCGGCTCGGATCGAAATGGAAGTAATCGTTACCAAGAACAGAGATGTGCACAAGGCCGTCCACATAGATCTGGGCGAGCTCGACGAACAGGCCAAAAGCGGTGACACCGCTCACGACACCTTCGAACTCCTCACCGATGCGCTCCTGCATGAACTCGGCCTTGAGCCAGCGGACCACATCGCGCGTGGCCTCATCGGCGCGCCGCTCGGCAAACGAGCAATGCTCGCCCAAGGCGCGCATGGCGGCCGCATCCGGTTTCGGGCTGCCGCGCAGGAGCGCTTTCAGGGCCCGGTGCACGATCAGGTCGGGATAGCGGCGGATCGGCGATGTGAAATGCGCATAATGTTCATAGCCGAGCGCAAAATGCCCGATGTTCTCGTGGCTATAGACCGCCTGACTCAGGCTGCGCAGCAACATGGTCTGGATCAGCCGCCCTTCAGGCCCCTCCGGCAGTTCCGCGAGAAGCCGGGCATAGTCGCGCGCTGTCGGTTTTTCTCCGCCCCCTAAAGTCAATCCGAGCTCAAAGAGCACGGTGCGCAAATCGTTTAGCTTCTGGGCGGTCGGGCCTGCGTGGACACGAAACAGCGCGGGCATGCCTTGCTCCACCAGGAACCGGGCCGCGCAGACGTTGGCAGCCAGCATGCATTCTTCGATCAGCCGGTGCGCATCATTGCGGATGACGGGCTCGATGCGTTCGATCTTGCGATTGGCATCGAACACGATGCGTGTCTCCGGCAATTCGAAGTCCACGGAGCCCCGCCTGACCCGGGTCGCATGGAGCGTCTTGTAGAGGGCATGAAGTTCGGCGAGCACCGGCAGCACGGCGGCACGCTGTCGCGCCAGCGCCTCGTCCCCGGCAAGAATCGCCGCGACTTCCGTATAGGTCAACCGGGCCTGGGACCGCATGACGGCTTCGAAGAAGCGGTAATCATGGATCTCCCCATCGTCCCCGATGTGCATTTCGCAGGCCATGCACAGCCGGTCGACCTCGGGATTCAGCGAACACAACCCGTTCGACAGCACTTCGGGCAGCATGGGGATGACGGATTTCGGAAAATACACGGAATTACCGCGTTCGAGCGCTTCCGCGTCGAGCGCAGTGGCGGACTTCACGTAGTGGGCCACGTCCGCAATGGCGACCAGCAGCCGCCAGCCCCGTGCTTCGCACGCACAGAACACGGCGTCATCGAAATCGCGGGCGTCCTCGCCGTCGATGGTGACGAGACTCACGGCGCGCAAATCTTCGCGGCCGGCCCAGTCCTCAGCCATGACGCTCGTCCGCAGGCCGCTGATCTCCGCACTCACAGGCTCCGGAAACACATGCGGCAACCCGAACTTGCGCACGGCGATCTCGATCTCCATGCCCGGGGCGGCCCGGTCCCCGAGCACCTCGGTGACGCGGCCGATCGGCGGCGTGCGAAAGGTTGGCTGCTCCAGGATCTCGCAGACCACGATCTGCCCCGGCCGCGCGCCTCCCTCATGGCCCTCGGCGACCATGATGTCCCGTGCGATCCGGCGCTCGTCGGGCGTTATGAACCGCAGACCACGCTCCTCGCTGTAGCGTCCGACGACATACTGCTGGCCGCGCTCGAGCACTTCGACGATGACGCACTCAGCACGCCCCCGGGCATCGATTTCCGCGATGCGTGCCATCACGCGATCCCCGTGCATGACCTTGCGCATCTCGCTTGGCGGGATGAACAGATCCTCGTTTTCCTCGTCGCGCGACAAAAAACCAAAACCGTCCGGATGCCCGATGATGCGGCCGGGAATCAGATCCATGCGCTGCACGAGACCATAGCGTCCGCGACGGTTCTTCAGGATCTGGCCGTCCCGCTCCATGGCGCGCAACCGGCGACCGAAGGACTCGATGTCCCGTTCCCCGGATACCCGCAATGCCTCGAGAAGCTGGCGGAGGGGCACGGGCTCGGCCTGTGCACCCAAATAAGCAAGGACCGCTTCGCGGCTCGGTACGGGGAACTCGTAGGTCTGGGCTTCGCGTGCAGCCATCGGATCGACAAATTCACCTGATTCATTGTGCGTTGACATCGTCATGTATTCTCGGTAAAGTGCGCGGCCTTGGAACGCCGGGCCGGGGTGGCGGAATTGGTAGACGCGCTAGCTTCAGGTGTTAGTGGGGGTGACCCCGTGGAGGTTCAAGTCCTCTCCTCGGTACCACCCGACGTTCCCTCTCAATTGGCAGCAAACGGATCCCGTACGATGATCGTTTCATCGCGCTCGGCACCGGTCGACACGATGTCGATCGGCGAACCGGTCAGTTCGCTTAAACGGTCCAGATAGCGGCGCGCCTGAACGGGCAACTGGGCGAGCGAGCGTACTCCGGCCGTCGATTCCTTCCAGCCCGGCATATCTTCATACACCGGCACGCAGCGTCCGAGCGCCTCGGCCGACGTGGGCGGCGTCGTCCGCACCTTTCCATCGAGCTCGTAGCCGACACAGATACGCACGGTGTCGAGGCCGTCCAGCACATCCAGCTTGGTGATGCAAAGTCCTGAAAATCCGTTGATCTGACGGGCACGCCGCACCGACACGGCATCAAACCATCCACAACGCCGCTTGCGGCCGGTGGTGGCACCGAACTCCTGCCCACGCGCGCCCAGCTGTTCACCGATACCGTCGAAAAGCTCGGTGGGGAACGGCCCGGCCCCCACGCGCGTGGCGTAGGCCTTGGTGATGCCAAGAACGTAATGCAGTTCCCGAGGACCGACCCCCGCGCCTGTGGAGGCTGCGCCAGCACTGGTGTTCGACGAGGTCACAAACGGATAGGTTCCATGGTCGATGTCCAGGAACGTGCCCTGTGCGCCCTCAAACAGCAGCGATTCCCCGCGCTGCCGGTGGATATCAAGCGCCTCGGGTACATCACATACGAGTTGGGCCAGCCGATCGCGGTATCGCATAACCCCATCCAGGGTCTTGCTGTAATCGACCGTCGGCGCCTTGAAGAAATGTTCCAGCATGAAATTGTGGTAGGCCACCACATCCTTCAGCTTGTCGGCGAATCCCTGCTCATCGAAGATATCGCCCAGGCGCAGGCCGCGGCGGGAGACTTTGTCCTCGTAGGCCGGACCGATGCCGCGGCCGGTGGTGCCGATCGCGGCTGCGCCGCGCGCCCGTTCCCGGGCCGCGTCGACTGCGATGTGATGTGGCAGGATGAGAGGACAGGCATCACTGATTCGCAGGCGGTCCATGACCGGCACATTGCGCGCCTCGAGCTCCTCGATCTCGGCGAACAGCGCATCAATGGCGAGGACCACGCCGTTGCCGATGTAGCACCGGACGTTTGGGCGCAGGACGCCCGAGGGGATGAGATGCAGCACCGTCTTCTGCTGCCCGATAACAAGCGTATGGCCGGCGTTGTGTCCACCCTGGAAACGGACGACGCCACGCGCCCTGTCCGTCAGCAGGTCGACGATCTTCCCCTTGCCTTCATCCCCCCACTGGGTCCCGATCACTACCACATTTTTACCCATAGTCCTCTTAGTGCCCCTTCATCACTGTCACTGTCCACTGGCCATCCCGCTCGGTGAGCATGCGATCGCAGCCCATCCGCGCCGCTTCGCCAGGATCACCCTGCAAAGCCTCAATGACCCGTTCCCCCCGCTCGCGCAGGCCCCGTATGGCGGCCAAGAGCCCGTCGTCGTCGCCCCAAGGCGCAAAAATCGCCTTGACCGCCGGGTCGGGATGACCCTGCAGTCGCAACAGCACACGGAGATCCGCACTGAATCCAACCGCTGGCCGGGACCGGCCGAATGCGCGGCCGATTTCGTCGTAACGCCCCCCTTGAGCCACCGCCTGCCCATAACCGGGCGTGTAGGCGGCGAAGACGATACCCGTATAGTAACTGTAGCCGTTCAGCTCGGCGAGGTCGAAATGCCAGCGCACATGCGGGTGCCGCTGCGCCAGGCGTTGTCCCACCGCGGCCAGATCACCAATGGCCGCCCGCACCAGCTCTCCGGCGGCCTGCAACCGCGCCATCGCCGCGGGCAACTCTTCGAGGGGGCCGTGCAGGTCGGCCAGCGCGCGCAGACTGTCGCGCTGCGCCGGCGCAAGCGTCCAGCCGTCCAGTAATGCGTCGATTTCGGGCTTGGCCTTGCGATGCAACGCCTGCGAGAGCTCCCCTTCGCCGGTCTTGTCGATGCCGGCGGCGCGCGTCAACGCATGAAACACGCCGACGTGGCCGATATCGACATGGAGATCGCGGCATCCGGCCCGCTCCAGCACCGCCAGCATCAACCGCAATACCTCGCCATCGGCCCGCGATCCGGCCTGACCGAACAGTTCCGCGCCGATCTGCAGCGGTTCGCGCGCGCCGCCGAATTCGTCCGGCCGCGTGCGCAGCACGGGTCCCATGTAGCAAAGCCGCACCGGCTCCTCGCGCCGCAGATAGTGTGCATCGATGCGTGCCGCCTGTGGCGTCATGTCCGCCCGCACACCCATCATCCGGCCCGTCAGCTGATCCGTCAGCTTGAATGTCTTTAGATCAAGCTCCTCGCCCACGCCCGTAAGCAGCGATTCGAGATACTCGACCAGGGGTGGCATGATGAGCTCGTAACCCCAGCCATCCAGCAGATCCAGAAGTGCGCGCCGCACCCGTTCGGCATGACGGGCAGCGGGCGGCAGCATCTCCTCGATGCCGTCTGGCAACAACCAGCGGTCGCGTTTCACGCGTTTTTTTCCTCCCGATGGGCAGCATGCATGGGTAGTCAGCGTCCGGCGATCGGCAGATAGCGCAGAAGATCGCTGTCCGGGCCCAGAATGAGAACCGTATGAGCGTTGGCGAAGCCCTTCTCGTAGGCCCGCAGGCTGCGATAGAACACGAAGAAGTGCGGATGACGTCCGTACGCCGCCGCATAGAGCGTGGTGGCTTCGGCATCGGCGGCACCCCGGATCTTTTCGGCCTTCACATAAGCATCCGCCAAAACCGCGGCCCGCTTCTGGTCGGCCTGCGCGCGTATGGCTTCTGCGTCTTCCATCGCCTGCGCAGTGATCTTCTGGGCTTGCGCGATTTGTGCCCCTTCCATCTTTTTGTCCAGGGTGCTGATCATGCCGCCGCTGAGGCCAATACGCACCAGCCGCACGTCCACCACACGAATGCCGTAGTCGGCGACATCCCGGTCGACCGTTGCCACGAGCCGGTGGCCCTGGCCCGCCGCAGCCGCCTGCAGGCTTTTGCCGCCGAAGGCATTGCGCAGTGCGCTCGCCACGACTTCCTGCAGCCGCTCTTCAGCCACACGGCGTTCGCCACCCACGGCCGCCAGATATCGCCGCGCGTCGGCGATGCGCCATTTCACGTAAGTATCGACCTTCACGCGCCGCTTGCCCCGGGTCAGCACCGCCTTGCCCGTCACCAGCAGTGTCCGCAGCCGCCCATCGAAAATATGGACACTGTCTGCAAACGGGATTTTGCCGTGCAGGCCCGGGCTGACGCCACCTTGGATTACCCGTCCAAAGCGCGTCACCACGGCCACCTGGCCCTCCCGCACCGTGTAGAGCGTGGCATTCAGGGCAACGAGGAGGATGACGGCCGCCAGCGCCACCACCGCATGGTGCACGCGCCGGGTCATGGTTTGGCCTCTGCAGAAACGCCGGGTGCCGGCGGCGTGCTCTGCCCTGTGGTCCGCACATGCACGACCACCGGCGCCTTGGTCGTCACGAGCACCTTGCGGGCATGGCGCAGCACGCGCCCCGTGCCGTCAATGAAGAGGCGCTGACGTGTGATAAGCGGCGCCCTGGCATAGGCGTCTGCCAGGGCCGTGAAGCGTTGCGTGCGGCCGCGCGCCCGGGCAATGACCTTGTCTGCGTACCCTTGCGCCTCGTCGATCTCGCTGATGGCCTCGCCTTGCGCCTTGGGCAGAATGCCATTGGCATACGATTGCGCCTCGCTGATCAGGCGGTCCCGATCCTGGCGGGCTTTCAGAACCCGCTCGAAGGCCGATCTCACCACCTGCGGTGGCACCACTTTCTGAATCCGGATTCCGATCACCTGGACGCCGGCGTGATACAGGTCCAGGGTCTGTTGCAGAATGTCCTGGGCGGCCCGCGCCACCGCGCGTTGCCCGTGTGTCTCGACGGCGCTCAGCGCCGATCGCGCCACCTCTTCGCGCATGGCTGCCATCCCCGCCTCGGCGATCGTCTGCCGCGGATGGTCGACGGCAAAAAGATATTCGCCCGCATTGCGCACGCGGTACTGGACGGCGAACTGCACATGAATGAGCCCCTGATCCGCGGTCAGCACGGTTCCTTCGGGGGGCGCGGCGGCATTGCTGGAAACGAGATTCTGATCGGGTCCGTAGCCTATGGTCACGACATGGATGCGCGTGACGCTGACGACACGGGCGTTGCCCAGCGGCCGCGGCCAATGCCAGTGCCCGCCGGGACCCACTTCGCGCACTTCGCGACCCAGCGTCAGCAAAACCGCGCGGCTGCCTTCCGGCACGACATAAAAACCGCTCGCAAACCACATGGCGATGGCGACAAGGATGACCCCAACCACCACCCATGGCGGCGGCGTGCTATGACCAAACCGCCGCGTCCGTCGCCACAGCCTGCGCACATGTGCATCCAGATCCCATGCGCCTGGACCGGCCTTGCGGCCCCAGGGATCACGGTCTCCGTCTGGATCATTCCAGCCCACGTGTGTGCATCCTCGCCAAAACGGGCCATTCTAGGCTCATGGGAGCCCATCGGCAACACGCGGATCGGGGAAGGGAAAGGTGGCATCCAATCCCTGTTGCTCGGCCAGCCAGCGGCACTGGCTGCGCTCGATTTCCAGCGTCAATACCAGATGATCGTCTGCGATGACTTCCGACACCACAAAAGCCCGCGCATAGAGCTGTGCCCGCATGCGCCCCTCGCCGAGGCCAAGACGCACCACCGCCCGCACCCGATGGTGCGTCAGCCGCTCGCTGATCGCCTGGGCCAGTTGATCGAGCCCCGCACCCGTCCGTGCCGACACGAACACGCGGATCGGTGTGCCGTCGGCGGCCCTGTCAATGCGCGCCGCCTCACCTGTGAGGTCGATCTTGTTGGCCACTACGAGCACAGGCACCTGCTGCGCATCGATTTCGCGCAGCACGGCCTCGACCTCCGCCTTGTGTTCCTCACGCTCCGGTGATGCGACATCAACGACGTGCAGCAGCAAATCAGCAAACTGCACCTCTTCCAGCGTGGAACGAAAGGCCGCGACCAGTCCATGTGGAAGATGGCGAATGAAGCCCACCGTATCCGTCAGGATCATGGCCACCGATCCCGGCAAATCGACGCGGCGCATGGTGGGATCGAGCGTCGCGAACAGGCGGTCTGCCGCATAGACCGCCGCGCCGGTCAGGACATTGAACAGGGAGGATTTGCCGGCATTGGTGTAGCCGACAAGCGACACGGTCGGCACAATGGACCGGGCGCGTGAACGGCGCCGTTCACCACGCTGCTGGCGCACTTTGTCGAGGCGCCGATGCAAAGTGCGGATGCGCTCTGCAATCATGCGGCGATCGCTTTCCAGCTGTGTTTCGCCGGGTCCGCGCAGGCCGATGCCGCCCTTCTGCCGTTCAAGGTGCGTCCACCCCCGCACCAGGCGCGTGGAAAGGTGCTCGAGCTGGGCCAGCTGCACCTGCAGCTTGCCTTCATGCGAGCGGGCGCGCTGGGCGAAGATGTCGAGGATGAGGCCGGTCCGGTCCAGAACCCGCGCGCCGACCGCCTTTTCCAGGTTGCGCTCCTGGCCCGGCGACAAAGCGGAGTTGACGAGCACCAGTTCGGCGCCCGTTGCCATAACGCTCTGCCGAATCTCCTCGACCTTTCCCGAGCCGACATAGGTGGCGCTATCGGGGTGAACGCGCGTGCCGGTGATGACCGCCGCGATATCGGCGCCGGCAGACAGCGCCAACAGCCGGAACTCTTCCAGATCCTCTTGCCTGTCACTGTCCGCAAGCTGCAAGTGGACGAGGATCGCCTGTTCCCTTGCTGCGGTCTTGCCTGGATTACTCGTTGCCAATCCCCTTCTCGCCTTCTTCCATCTCGAAAGCGAATTTCACCGGACGACTTGGCACCACCGTCGAAATGGCATGCTTATAAATCATCTGGCTGACCGAATTCTTGAGCAGCACGACAAACTGGTCGAAGGATTCGATCTGACCCTGCAGCTTGATCCCGTTGACAAGGAAAATCGACACCGGGACGCGTTCCTTGCGCAGCGTGTTCAGGTAAGGGTCTTGTAAGGCCTGCCCTTTATGCTGACTCATGACAGTTCTCCTGTTCTTATATGGCGTGAACTTATTACGGCTCGCAAGCGAGAGCTCAGTACTTTGCATCCCTGCCTACCACCGCAGCCTCAATACTGTCTGCACACAGGGGACCAACATCGCACTTCGTGCTGTCAAACCAGCACACTTCGGGGTCGCCCCGCAACCAAGTCAATTGCCGCTTCGCCAATTGCCGCGTGGCAGCCACCCCCTGCTCGACCAGCTCATTATACTGGATTTTATTGCGCAGGTATTCTCCTGCCTGCCGGTACCCCACCAGACGCAGGGCCGGAAGTCCCGGATCAAGCCCTTGTTCCAGGAGCCAAGCGGTCTCTTCCAAAAGGCCGCGCGCCAGCATCCGTCGAAATCGGACGCCGAGGCGCTGATGCAACACGGCGCGGTCTGCGGGAGCGACAGCCAGCTTGAGGATACGGCGCGAAAGCCCCTTGCCCGCCGAACGTGGAGGGATGCGTCCCTGTGTCAGCACAATCTCCAACGCCCGCTGGATGCGCTGTGGATCGGTTGGCGCGATGCGCGCTGCGGCCTGCGGATCACGCGCACGCAGTTCGGCGTGCAGCGCCGCCCAACCCTCCTGCGCGGCCCGGTCCGCGAGCTGCTGGCGCAGCACAGGATCGGCCGGAGGCGTTTGCGGCAGGCCGTGTTCCAGGGCATGAAAATAAAAGCTCGTGCCGCCGACGAGAAGCGGGATGTGTCCCCGGCGCAGGCAGGCACCGATGAGCGCACCCGCATCTGCGACGAAGTGGGCGGCGGAGTAGGTCTGCGAGACATGGCAGATGTCGACCAGATGGTGTGGCACGGTTCGCCGTTCGGCACGGCTGGGCTTGGCTGTGCCGACATCAAGATGGCGGTATATCTGCGCCGCGTCGACACTGATCACTTCGACCGGCAGGCGCGCGCTGATCGCGAATGCCGCCGCGGTCTTGCCGGCCCCAGTGGGACCCATGAGGAAGACAACCGGTGTTTCACCCATGATCCTTCGGGCGCAGATGCGGGAAAAGGATCACGTCGCGGATGCTCGGTGCGTCGGTCAGGAGCATCACCAGCCGATCGATACCGATGCCCTCGCCTGCGGTGGGCGGCATGCCGTATTCCAGGGCCTCCACATAATCGGCATCATAGTGCATGGCCTCGTCGTCTCCGCTCCCCCTGCGTTCCACCTGTTCGCGGAAACGCTGCGCCTGATCCTCGGGATCGTTCAGCTCCGAAAAGCCGTTGGCGATTTCGCGGCCACCCACAAAGAATTCGAAGCGATCGGTGATGAAGGGATCCGCGTCGTTACGGCGCGCAAGAGGCGACACTTCGGCGGGATAGGCCGTGATGAATGTCGGTTCATTGAGCGTCGCTTCCACCGTCTTTTCGAAAATGGCCATCTGCAGGCCGCCCGCGCCCAGTGCCGCCGGTTCCACGATACCGAGATGATCCATAAACACCCGCAATGCCGCACCATCGCGCAGATCCGCCGGCGCCTGCGCGTGCTGCCGCCGGATGGCCTCTTCGATCGTCAGCCGTGCAAAGGGCTTCCCGAAATCGTGACGTTCACCCTGATAGGGAACCTCGGTCGTACCGAGCACATGCGTACACAGGCCGCGCATCAACTCCTCGGTGAGATCCATCATGTCGTGATAATCCGCATAAGCCTGATAGAACTCCACCATGGTGAATTCGGGGTTGTGGCGGGTACTCAATCCCTCGTTGCGGAAATTGCGGTTGATCTCGAAAACCCTCTCCATGCCGCCGACAACAAGCCGTTTTAGATAGAGCTCCGGGGCGATGCGCAGATACAGCGGGATTCCGAGGGCGTTGTGGTGCGTGACGAACGGCCGCGCGGTCGCGCCGCCCGGCAGCACCTGCATCATCGGCGTTTCCACCTCCGCGAAACCACGCGTACGCAGAAATTCACGGAGATAGGCAATGATGGCCTCGCGGCGACGGAAAAGCGCCCGCGTAGCTGGATTCATGATGAGATCCAGATACCGGCGCCGGTATTTCATTTCCTGATCAGTCAGACCATGGAATTTTTCCGGCAGCGGCCGGATGCTCTTTACAAGCAGGCGCAGCTTCTCGGCACGAACACTCAACTCGTTGGTCTTTGTACGAAACAGCGGACCCTCGATACCGATGATGTCACCGAGATCCCAGTGCTTGAAGTGCTCATAGGCTTCCTTGCCTATGCTGTCACGCTCGACGAAAACCTGCATGCGGCCTTCACCGTCCTGGACGTGCCCAAAGCTTGCGCGCCCCATGATGCGCTTGCTCATCAACCGCCCGGCAATGCGTACCGGTGCAACCTGTGCGAGAACATCGTTGCCGGCATCCGCGTATTGGGCAAGCAGCGCGCCGGTGCGCGCGTTCGGCCGAAAATCATTGGGAAAAGCAGGACCTTCCGCGCGCAGGGCGCTTAGCTTTTCGCGTCTTTGCCCGATATACCGGCCCTCTTCAGCCGCCCCTTCGGCCGCCTCTTCGTGTTCGGTCACCATGCCCCCCTTACAATCCGCTCTTCAAACTCGCCTCGATGAAACGGTCCAGGTCGCCATCCAGAACCGCTTGTGTATTGGCCGTCTCCACGCCGGTGCGCAAATCCTTGATCCGCGACTGGTCGAGAACATAGGACCGGATCTGGCTGCCCCAGCCGATGTCCGACTTGGACTCCTCCAGCCGCTGCTGCGCTTCGCGGCGCTTGTGCATCTCAGCCTCGTACAGCCGGGCCTTCAGCATTTTCATGGCGGAAGACCGGTTTTTGTGCTGGGAGCGGTCAGTCTGGCATTGCACGACGATGTTGGTCGGCAGATGCGTAATCCGTACCGCCGAATCGGTGCGGTTGACGTGCTGTCCGCCGGCGCCACTTGCCCGATAGGTATCGACACGCAGATCGGCGGGATTGATGTCCACCTCCACGCTCTCATCGATCTCCGGATACACGAACACTGATGCAAACGAAGTGTGGCGGCGGTTGCCCGCATCGAAGGGCGACTTGCGTACCAGTCGATGCACCCCGGTTTCCGTGCGTAATTGCCCGTAGGCATAAGGTCCGGTGTATTTGATCGTGGCGCTCTTGATGCCTGCGACCTCACCCGCCGACACTTCGACCAGTTCGGTCACAAAGCCGCGGCGTTCCCCGTAGCGCAGGTACATGCGCAAAAGCATCTCCGCCCAGTCTTGTGCCTCGGTGCCGCCGGATCCAGCCTGGATGTCCAGAAAGGCATTCGCCGCATCCTGTTCGCCACTGAACATGCGCTCGAATTCGAGCCGGTCGAGGCGTGCCGCCAGCTGCGCCAGGTCCGCCCCGATGGAGGGAAGGACGGCGCTGTCGTGTTCGGCTGCGGCGAGCGCGAGCCACTCCGCGGCCTCACCCAGACCGCGATCGAGCTCCCGGAAAGTCTCCACCACCGCGCCCAGCCGTGCGCGCTCCCGGCCCAGTTCCTGCGCGCGCTCCGGCTGGCCCCAGATATTTTGATCCTCCAGTTCGCGACTGACCTCTACCAGCCGTTCGCTTTTGCTCTCGAGGTCAAAGATACCCCCGAAGGGTGTCGACGCGACCCCGCAGATCGCGCAACTGCTGTTCGAGTCCGGCAAGGTCTTCCATGGGTTCTCCCAAAATCGCGAGCATAACCGAAATGCCCCGCCGCCCGATAGCGACAGCACCCGGCCTTTATGGGGCCGGTGTCAGTCCGCCGCTTTTGGCCACTCCCGCCGCGAGCGCGGCAAGACCCACGGTGACCCATAGGGTCGCCTCGAGTCCGAATATCTTGGCACAGCCCCCGAGGGCGATCATGGCCAGAGCGGCCAGTCCATTGGCGCTCCCCAGGGCCAGCCCTCCGCCGAGACTGCGATTCTCGGGAAAAATGTCCTGGCCTGCGACCACGGTAACGGCAATCGGCGCAAAAAGGGCGATGCCGACGCCCGCAAGGAGCGGCCACGCAAACACCCATGGCGCCGACAAGGTCGCCGCAAGCAGCCCCGCCACAAGCAGAAGGGACCCAGCCAGCAGCGGCTGGCGGCCAAAACGGCGGGCAAGCACCGGTCCGCCGAGGTTGCCGATGATACCGGCCACGATGATGACGGCAATGAGCAGTGCCCCCGTGCGAACAGAGCCGCCCTGCTGGCGCCAAAGGAGGGGCAGGAAAGTGACAAGGGCGTAGCTGACGAGCGAACGCAGCGTGGCAAATGTGACAAGCGCGCCCAGTGGCCGGGCCTTGCCATGCCACTGCAACGGCCGCTCGTGGCGCGCGGAGACGGGCAGCACCGGAATATAGCGGCGCAACACCACAAGGCTTGCCACACTCAGGATCGAGAGCAGCCACAGATGATCCAGGCCGAACCCGGCCGCAGCCAATGTGACAAGCCAGGGGGACAATCCGCGCCCCAGTTCCCCGCCTACCAGAAATACCGACACCGAACGGCCCGGACTGCGGGATGCGCGCTCGAGGCTACGGGCCGCGGCCAGCGCCGGGGGGTGGAAGGCGGCATTGGCGACGCCGATCAGAGCCAGCGCCGCCAGCAATGGCACGAATCCCGTACTGACCCCGATCAGCCCCATGCCGATTGCCGTCCCCAGAAACCCGCCCATCACCAGCCGGCGGCCCCCGATACGATCAGCCCAATAACCAAAAACTGGCTGCAGACCCTGACCGATCAGAAGCGCCGCCATGAGGCCACCGGCCAGTGCAGGCGACCGGTGAAGTGACAAGAGCAAAAGCGGCAGTATGCCTGGCAGGAAGTTGGCCGCACCATCGTTCAGGAAATGCAACCACGAGAGCGCCGTGAGCGCCCCCGTCTGCCCCGGGTCCATCCCCATCGGTGTTTCATGGTTGCCGATCACCCCGTCAGGGCGCGCACCCCCTGTTTCATCCGCCTGTCCTGCCATGTATCGCTCCAAATCGTGCTAGACTGTTTGTATTTTCCACTGCGTTTCCGCCCGGGTGGGAAGGCCCGGCCACCCGGAAATCCGATGCATCCTGCCGACCTCAAGCACCCCGACCTTTACCTCAATCGCGAATTGAGCGCGCTCGCTTTCAACCGCCGGGTGCTCGAACAGGCCAAGGATGACCGGCTCCCTTTGCTGGAGCGGCTGCGCTTCCTGTGCATTTCGAGCACCAATCTGGATGAGTTCTTCGAGGTGCGGGTCGCCGGACTCAAGCAGCGCGCCGAACTGCAGGCGGCACCCCTGTCCGCCGGCGACAAACCGGCGTTCGACATACTCGATGCCGTGCGCGAAGAGGTGGTCGATCTCGTCTCCGACCAGTATCGCGTTTTGAACGAACTCCTCATTCCCGATCTCGCCCAACGCGGCATACGTCTGATCAAGCGCGACAACTGGACGCCCGCGCAGGACGCGTGGCTGCGCCATTATTTCCGCGCGGAGCTGGCGCCGATTTTGAGTCCGTTGGGGCTTGATCCCGCCCACCCCTTTCCGCGCATCCTGAACAAAAGCCTGAATTTCATCGTGCCGCTCGAGGGCAAGGACGCATTTGGCCGTCATGGCGGGATGGCCATCGTACAGGCGCCGCGGGCGCTTTCCCGCGTCATCGCCCTGCCGCACACCGATCGCGCCGCCTACGACTTCGTCTTGCTGTCGTCGGTCATTCACGCCTACATCGACGAACTGTTTCCGGGCATGCGCGTCGCGGGTTGCTACCAGTTCCGGGTCACCCGCAACAGCGATCTGTCGGTCGAAGACGAGGAGGTCGATGATATCTTGCGCGCAGTCCAGGGGGAACTGGCCTCCCGCCGCTATGGAGATGCAGTACGCCTTGAAGTCTCGCGGGAATGTCCCGAACAGACAGCCGCTTTCCTGCTGCGCCACTTCGGTCTTGGACCGGAAAGCCTCTATGCCGTCAACGGTCCTGTCAATCTGAATCGCGTAGGGGAAATCTACGACCGGATCGACCGCGTCGATCTCAAATTCGCGCCTTTCGTCCCGGGGATCCCGCGCGCCGTCTCCCAGCCGCGTGATATCTTTGCCGCCATCCGTCGCAACGACATCCTTCTCCACCACCCCTTCGAGTCATTCGTGCCGGTGACGGAATTCATCGCCACTGCCGCCGCCGATCCCCAGGTGCTCGCCATCAAGCAAACAATATACCGGATCGGACCCGAGTCAAAAATCGTAGATGCCCTGGTGGCGGCGGCCCAGGCCGGCAAGGAGGTCACGGTCGTCATCGAACTCCGGGCACGCTTTGATGAAGCGGCCAACATCGCCATGGCCAATCGCCTCCAGGAGGCGGGTGCGCATGTGATGTACGGCGTGGTGGGATACAAGACGCACGCCAAAATGGCGCTCGTCGTACGGCGCGAAGGCACCACCCTGCGGCGCTATGTGCACCTCGGCACCGGCAATTATCACCCGCGCACCGCAATGGCCTACACAGATTACGGCCTGTTTAGCTGCGATCCCGAAATCGGCGAGGATGTACACCACATCTTCCAGCAGCTGACGAGTCTCGGCGCCAGCGCGCACCTGCATCGGCTCATCCAGTCCCCCTTCGCCCTGCATGCACGCATTCTCGCGCTCATCCAGCGTGAACAGACGATCGCCGAAGCCAAACGGGCGGCCCATATCATTATTAAAGTCAACGCACTAACCGAGCCCGAGATCATCCAGGCCTTGTACCGTGCCGCACAGGCCGGCGTGCGCATCCAGCTCATCGTCCGCGGCATGTGTTGCCTGCGGCCCGGCATCAAGGACGTCTCCGACAACATCCAGGTACGCTCCATCGTCGGCCGCTTTCTGGAACACAGCCGCGCATACTATTTCCGCAACGACGGCCGGAAGGAGGTTTATCTGGCAAGCGCCGACTGGATGGAACGTAACTTCTTCCGCCGCGTGGAAGTCTGTTTTCCCATTTCACATCCGCGCCTGCGTGATCGCGTCCTGCGCGACCTGAAGCGTTACCTGAAGGACAACGAAAGGGCGTGGATATTGTCCGCCGACGGGAACTATCGGCGCACACATGCCCGCAAACGGCTGCAGGACGCCCAGGCCCAAATGCTCGCACTGCTCGCTAACCGCGCAACCCCAGAGCCCTGAACGGCTATCCGATTTCCGTAGTTGATTCACCTTATCCAGCCACAATGTACGGGCGTTATCATGAAAAACTTCGTATTGCCCCGGGATGGGATCGGGTGACCGCCACCATAGCGGTAGCTGACGTCGTCTTCGGTGAATCCGGGGTAGTGGA
>JAJYPD010000025.1 GCA_021795715.1 Pseudomonadota bacterium | reverse complement strand
ACACCATGCCGCAATACAGCGTCTCGCGCTGGCACGGCGCCAAGGACGTCGAGCGCATGAATGCCAATCGCCGCGGTTCCCTGCTCGACTTTCTGAGCGATTTCTGTGATCGCTTTCCGGGCTATGTCGACGAGTATGAAACGCTCCTGACCGACAACCGCATCTGGAAGCAGCGGACGGTCGGTATCGGCGTGGTGTCGCCGGAGCGCGCCCTGCAGCTCGGTTTTAGCGGACCGATGCTCCGCGGTTCGGGTGTGGCATGGGATCTGCGCAAGAAGCAACCCTACGAGGTTTATGACCGGCTCGATTTTGACATCCCGGTGGGCGTCGAGGGTGATTGCTATGACCGTTATCTGGTGCGGGTGGCGGAAATGCGCCAGTCAAACCGCATCATCCGCCAGTGCATCAACTGGTTGCGCGCCAATCCGGGGCCTGTCATAGCCGACGATCACAAGCTCGTTCCGCCACGGCGCGAGGAGATGAAGCGGGACATGGAGGCCCTCATCCATCACTTCAAGCTGTTTACGGAAGGGTATTGCGTGCCGGCCGGCGAGGCTTATGCCGCCGTCGAGCATCCCAAGGGGGAGTTTGGCATCTATTTGCTGTCCGACGGTGCCAACAAGCCGTTTCGGCTGAAGATCCGGGCACCGGGTTTTCCGCATCTGGCGGCGCTCGATGAAATGGTCCGTGGGCACATGATCGCAGATGTCGTGGCGGTGATCGGAACACAGGACATCGTATTTGGCGAGATTGACAGGTAGGACCGATGCTTTCAGAGGAATCACGCGCAAAGATCGATCAGGAGATCGCCAAGTATCCGCCGGAGCACAAACAGTCGGCCGTGATGGCGGCACTGCATATCGCCCAGGATGAGCACGGGTGGCTTTCCGTATCACTCATGGATTATGTGGCGGGCCTGCTCGACATGCGGCCGATCCAGGTGTACGAAGTGGCGAGCTTCTACACCATGTACGATCTCAAGCCCGTGGGGCGGCACAAGATTTCCCTGTGCACGAACATTTCCTGTCTCCTGCGGGGCAGTGACGATATCGCGAGCCATCTGAAAAAGCGGCTTGGCATCGGTTTTGGCGAGACCACGCCCGACGGACGCTTCACCCTGAAGGAGGTGGAATGCCTGGCGGCCTGCGGCGGTGCACCGATGTTCATGATCGACAAGACGTACTATGAGAATCTCACTCCCGGGCGGGTCGACGAGATTCTCGACAAGCTGGAGTAGCCGATGACAAATGAAGTGTGTTTTCGCAACATGCATTTGGATAGGCCCTGGACGCTGGCAACCTACCAGAGCGCAGGCGGCTACGAGGCATGGCGGCGCATTCTCGCCGAGAAGAAGCCCCAGGACGAGATCATCAATGAGGTGAAGAAGGCGGTCCTCCGGGGACGCGGCGGCGCCGGTTTCCCGACGGGTCTCAAATGGAGTTTCATGCCCCGCAATGCGCCGGGCCAGAAGTACATCATCTGCAATTCCGATGAGGGGGAACCTGGAACCTTCAAGGATCGCGACATTTTGCGCTTCAACCCGCATGCGCTGATCGAGGGCATGGCGATTGCCGGCTACACGATCGGTGCGACGGTCGGGTACAACTATGTGCGCGGCGAGTTTTTCGAGCCGATCGAGCGTTTCGAGGCGGCACTGGCCGAAGCCCGCGCCGCCGGCCTCATCGGCCAGAACATCCTGGGCTCGGGCATCGATTTTGAACTGCATACGCATCGCGGCGCGGGCGCCTACATCTGCGGTGAGGAGACGGCGCTCATTGAATCGATCGAGGGCAAGAAAGGACAGCCACGCTTCAAGCCGCCCTTCCCCGCGAGCTATGGTCTGTATGGACGCCCGACCACCATCAACAACACCGAGACATTGGCCTCGATTCCGTCGATCCTTTTGCATGGCGGCCAGTGGTTCCTCGGCATCGGCAAGCCCAACAACGGCGGATCGAAGATTTTCTCGGTCTCGGGTCACGTGAACCGGCCGGGCAATTACGAAGTGCCGCTTGGCATGCCGTTCGCGGAGCTCCTCCAGATGGCGGGCGGAATCTGGCGCGGCCGTAAACTGAAGGCGGTGATTCCCGGCGGATCATCGGTGCCGGTCGTCCGTGGCGAGATCATGATGGACCTCACCATGGATTACGATTCGCTGTCGAAGGCCGGCACCATGCTCGGTGCCGGTTCGGTGATCATCATGGACGACCATACCTGCATGGTCAGGGCGCTGGAGCGGATCTCCCACTTCTATTATGAGGAGTCGTGCGGTCAGTGTACGCCCTGCCGCGAAGGCACGGGGTGGCTTGCGCGGGTTTTGCACCGGATCGAACATGGGCAGGGGCGCCCCGAGGATCTGGATCTGCTGGCGGACATGGCGCGCAAGATTGACGGACGCACCATCTGCGCCCTGGGTGACGCCGCCGCGACGCCGGTCATAAGCTTCATCAAGAACTTCCGCGAGGAGTTCGAGTACCACATTCACCACCAGACCTGCCAGGTCGCCGCGGCCGCGTAGCGAGGAAAGCCGATGTTGCATATCGAAATCGACGGCAAGAAGCTCGTGGTCGAAGAGGGCGCCATGGTGATCGAGGCGGCCGAGGCGGCGGGCATCTATATTCCGCGGTTCTGTTACCACAAGAAGCTTTCGGTGGCGGCCAATTGCCGCATGTGCCTGGTCGAGGTGGAGCGGGTCGCCAAACCCGTGCCAGCCTGCGCGACGCCCGTGACCGAAGGGATGCGCGTGTTCACGCAATCGGCCAAGACCGCCGACGCCCAGAAGGGTGTCATGGAATTTCTGCTCATCAATCACCCGCTGGACTGCCCGGTCTGCGACCAGGGCGGCGAGTGCGAGCTGCAGGATCTGGCCGTGGGCTACGGCCGCGATGTGTCCCGTTTCCAGGAAGCGAAGCGGATCGTGGCAGACAAGGATATCGGACCGCTGATTTCCACGGAAATGACGCGCTGCATCCATTGTACGCGCTGCGTGCGCTTCGGCCAGGAGATCGGCGGCATCATGGAACTCGGTGCGACCGGCCGTGGCGAACATATGCGCATCGGCACCTACGTCGAGGCGGGTGTCGACTCGGAGCTGTCTGGCAACATGATCGACCTTTGTCCGGTTGGCGCGCTGACCTCCAAGCCCTATCGCTATACGGCGCGGCCCTGGGAGCTTATCAACAAGCCGTCGGTGAGCCCGCATGACTGCGTCGGCACCAACCTCGATGTCCAGGTGCGGCGCAACAAGGTGATGCGCATCCTGCCGCGGGAGAACGAGGCGATCAACGAAGTCTGGCTCGCCGATCGCGACCGCTTCAGCTACGTGGCCCTCCATGGCGGGGAGCGGCTCAAGGCGCCGCTGGTGCGTGACGGCGGGGTATGGCGTGAGGTCGATTGGGAAATCGCCCTGGACCGGGCCACCGAAGGCCTGCGCGGCGCCATCGGCCGCCACGGGCCGGCGGCGTTCGCGGCTCTTGCGTCGGCCCAGTTGACGGTCGAGGAAGGTTTTTTGCTGCAGCGTCTGGTGCGCGGCCTGGGTTCCGACAACATCGATCATCGGTTGCGGGAACTGGATTTTCGTGACGACACCCGCGCGCCGCTCTTTCCGGGGCTTGGGCAGGCCATTCAGGATCTGGAGCGGGTGGATGCGGCGCTTTTGATCGGCAGCAATGTGCGCAAGGAGCAGCCGCTGCTGGGGCACCGTCTGCGCAAGGCCTTTCTCGAAGGGGCACGCATCGCCGCCATCAATCCTCTGGATTTTCCCTTCGTCTTTGATTTGGCCGCCAAGGCAATCGTCACCCCCGCTGCCATGGTCGAGACGACGGCGAGGGTTGCTTGGGCGGTGGCCCGGCGGATGCGCATCGAATTGCCGGCGGAACTGCGGGCACTGACGGATGTGGGCGCACCGGGAACCGCGGAGGAGGCGATTGCCGAGGTTTTGTGCGGCGGGCGCAGGCGCGCGGTTTTGCTGGGGGCGCTTGCCAGTACGCACCCGCAGGCTGCCGAGTTGCGCGGCCTGGCGCGGTTCATCGCCCAGGTCATCCAGGCGCCGTGTGGGGAACTGCCCTGTGGCAATGGCGCCGGCGCATGGCTTGCCGGTGTGCTGCCGCATCGCGGACCCATGGGGCGATCGCGCGCGACGTCCGGACGGCCGGCCGCCGAGATGTTCGATGGCAGCCAGAAGGCGTTTTTGCTGGCCGATGTCGAACCGGTACTCGACAGCCGCCATGGCGAGCGGGCCCGTAAGGCGATGGAGGCGGCAGATTGCGTGGTTGCACTGTCGATATTCCGCGGTGAAGCCTTAGACTATGCCGACGTGGTGCTGCCGTGGGCGCCCTATACGGAAACCGATGGGACCTTTGTGAACGCCGAGGGCCGTTTCCAGTCATTCCGCGCCGCCATACCACCGGTGGCCGAGGCCCGGCCGGGTTGGAAGATCCTGCGCGTGCTGGCCGAGCGGCTGGGTGTCGACGGATGCAGTCTAGACTCGGCGGCGGCGATTCTGCAGGAATTGCGCAGCATACAGCGGACCGAGCCCGCCCCGGTGGCGCCCTGGACGTTCGTCCCGCCCGCGCGGCCGGCGTCGGTTCTGGAGCGGGTGGCGACGGTGTCCCTTTATGATTCCGATACGATCGTCCGCCGTGCCGAACCGCTGCAGCGCACGGCCGACCGTCCGCGTCCGGCCGCCTATTTTCCGCCGGCGGACCTGGCGGAGCGGGGTTTGGCGCCCGGCAGCATGCTGGTGGTGACCATGGGGACGACCACGGTTCGCCTGGAGGCGGCGGCCGATGACCGGGTGCCGGCCGGGGCCGTCTTCATTCCGGCCGCCTTGCCGGAGACGGCGGCATTGCCGCTGAGCGGTGAAGTCACGGTGGGGGCGGTATGAGCGAACTGCTCAGCGTATGGGGCGGGCTGCCCCATTGGTCCCAGGTTGCCATCTGGGATCTCATCAAGATCGTGGCGATCGTTGCGCCGCTCATGCTGGCTGTGGCGTATCTCACGCTCGCCGAGCGCAAGGTCATCGGCTACATGCAGGTGCGTATCGGACCCAACCGGGTCGGTCCGCGGGGGCTGTTGCAGCCGATTGCCGATGGACTCAAGTTGCTGTTAAAGGAGATCATCGTCCCGACCGGCGCCAACAAGGCGCTGTTCATCCTGGCGCCGGTCCTCGCCATCATGCCGGCGCTGGTGGCCTGGGCGGTCGTACCCTTTTCCGACAAGCTCGTGCTCGCCAACGTCAACGCCGGGCTGCTGTTTGTCATGGCCGTCTCGTCGATGGGCGTCTACGGGGTGGTGGTGGCCGGCTGGGCGTCCAATTCCAAATACGCGTTTCTCGGATCACTGCGCTCCGCAGCGCAGATCGTGGCCTATGAGGTCGCCATGGGGTTTGCGCTCGTAGGGGTGCTCATGTCGGCAGGAACGCTGAATCTGCGCAAGATCGCCCTGGTGCAGGCGGGCGGTTTCTGGCACTGGCTGTTCCTGCCACTTTTTCCTTTGTTCCTTGTCTATTTCATAGCCGGTGTTGCAGAAACCAACCGGTTGCCCTTCGACGTGGCCGAAGGCGAATCCGAGATCGTGGCGGGCTTCCATGTGGAGTACTCCGGCATGAGCTTCGCATTGTTCTTTCTCGCCGAGTACGCCAACATGATGCTGCTGTCGGCGTTGACGGTCACGATGTTCCTGGGCGGCTGGCTGCCGCCGGTCGATGTGGCGCCTTTTACATGGCTGCCGCCCCTGGCATGGTTCCTGCTCAAGGTGGCTGCGGTCGTGTTCCTGTATCTGTGGCTGCGCGCGACCTTTCCGCGCTACCGCTATGATCAGATCATGCGTCTTGGCTGGAAGGTGCTGATTCCCGTGACATTGGTGTGGATCGCGGTCATGGGTGTCGTGATCTTCTTCACTCCCTGGGCTTTCGTGTTTTACCGCTAGCGGGGCGATTCTATGAAGGCTCTTCGAAAGTATCTGAATACCTTCCTGCTGGTCGAGCTTCTGCGCGGCATGGCGTTGACGGGCCGCCACCTGTTTGCGCGCAAGATCACGGTGCAGTATCCCGAAGAGCGCACACCCCAGTCGCCGCGCTTTCGCGGCCTGCACGCGCTGCGCCGTTACCCCAACGGGGAAGAGCGATGCATCGCCTGCAAGTTGTGCGAAGCGGTCTGTCCGGCGCTTGCCATCACCATCGAGTCCGAGCCGCGCGACGACGGCACACGGCGTACGACGCGGTACGATATCGATCTCACGAAGTGCATATTCTGCGGCTTCTGTGAGGAGTCCTGTCCGGTCGATTCGATCGTCGAGACGCGCGTGATCGATTATCATGGCGAGCGGCGTGGCGATCTTCTTTATACAAAGGAGATGCTGCTTGCCCATGGCGACAAGTACGAGAAAGAGATAGCTGCTGACCGGGCTGCGGACGCCCCCTATCGCTGAAGGCTGGACCTGCATGAGTTTCCAAGTCGCCATGTTTTACCTGTTTGCGGCCATATTGCTGAGCTCGGCGGCAATGGTCGTTACCATTCGCAATCCCGTCAAGGCGGTTCTGTTCCTGGTGCTGGCCTTTGTGAGTGCGGCGAGCCTGTGGATTCTCCTGGAGGCGGAGTTCCTGGCCATCGTGCTGGTGCTGGTCTATGTCGGCGCCGTCATGGTGCTCTTTTTGTTCGTCGTGATGATGATCGACGTCAATCTGGCCGCCCTGAAGGAAGGATTCGTCCGCTATCTGCCGCTTGGCGGCATCGTGGCGCTGCTCATGGTAGTCGAGATGGGCCTTGTGGTCGGGCCCCGGCGCTTTGGACTTGCGCGCGTGCCGGCGCCCGCCGCTTTCGGCCCACACTATGACAACACACGTGTCCTGGGCCGGCTGCTGTACACCGTCTATGTCTATCCATTCGAGCTTGCGGCGGTGATTCTGCTCGTGGCCATCGTCGCGGCCATCGCGCCCACCATGCGCCGGCGGCCGGACACCAAGTATCAGGATGCGGCCCGGCAGGTGAGCGTCACCGCGCGCCAGCGTCTGCGCATGATCAAGATGCCCGCGGAACCGAAGATTCCTTCGGAACCCAAGGCGTAGACCGGAGAATAAGAAGGGAGGCAGTCGTGGTATCGCTTTCGGATTACCTGATTCTCGGTGCGGTCCTCTTTGCCATCGGCATCGTCGGCGTGTTTCTCAATCGCAAGAATCTGGTCGTTTTGCTCATGGCGATCGAGCTGATTCTGCTGGCCGTGAACATGAACTTCATCGCGTTTTCGCATTTTCTGGGGAGTGCGTCCGGGCAGGTCTTCGTCTTCTTCATCCTGACCGTCGCCGCTGCGGAATCGGCCATCGGCCTGGCGATTCTTATCGTGCTGTTCCGCAACCGCAAGACCATCAACGTCGATGAATTCGACAAACTGAGAGGATAAGCCATGCCGTCGCCGCAAAGCCTGTACCTGGCCATTCCCCTCGTCTGTCTGCTCGGCGCCGTGATGGCGGGCCTCGGCGGGCGCGTGCTCGGGCGCCGCGGCGCGCACTGGGTGACGATTCTTGCCGTAGCGGCAGCCTTTGCGCTGTCGGTGGGCTACGCCCTGCCGCAGACGCTCGCCAGGCACACCTTCGACGCCAACATTTACACCTGGGCGCGGATCGACGGCGCCTCTTTTCATATCGGTTTTTTGATCGACCCGCTGACCGTCCTGATGATGGTCGTCGTGACCTTCGTGTCGCTGATGGTGCACATCTACACCATCGGCTACATGCGCGACGATCCCGGTTACCAGCGGTTCTTTTCCTACATATCGCTTTTTACCTTCGCCATGCTCATGCTGGTGATGGCGAACAACTTCCTGCAGCTGTTCTTCGGATGGGAGGCTGTCGGTCTCGTCTCGTATCTGCTGATCGGGTTCTGGTTTACGCGCGAGTCCGCGATCTTTGCCAGCCTGAAGGCCTTTCTCGTCAACAGGCTCGGCGACTTCGGCTTCATACTGGGGATCGCCGCCATCTTCATGGCCTTCCACAGTCTCGATTACGCCGTCGTATTCGCCCATGCCGACGCCTTGCGCCATGCGCTCGTGCCGATCACCGCCGGTGTCTCGTGGCACCTGATGACGCTCATTTGCCTGCTGTTGTTCGTGGGCGCCATGGGCAAGTCGGCACAGATGCCGTTGCACGTGTGGCTGCCGGATTCCATGGAAGGTCCGACGCCGATTTCGGCGTTGATCCATGCGGCCACGATGGTGACCGCGGGTATCTTCATGGTCGCGCGCATGTCACCGCTTTTTGAACTCTCGCCGGTGGCGCGTACGGTCGTGCTGATCATCGGGGCGAGCACGGCGTTTTTCATGGCGCTTCTCGGCATCATTCAGAACGACATCAAGCGCGTGATCGCCTATTCGACTCTCTCCCAGCTTGGCTACATGACGGCAGCGCTGGGCGCATCCGCCTACGCGGCGGCGATTTTTCATCTCGTGACGCATGCCTTTTTCAAGGCCCTTTTGTTCCTTGCGGCCGGGTCGGTGATCGTCGCCCTTCACCATGAACAGGATCTGCGCAAGATGGGTGGGCTGCGCCGGTACATGCCGATCACTTTCATCACCACGTGGATCGGGTCACTGGCGCTTGCCGGTATTCCGCCCTTTGCAGGCTTTTTCTCAAAGGATGCGATCATCGACGCCGTGTCCCATTCGACGCTGCCGGGAGCCGGCTACGCGTTCTACGCGCTGCTTGGCGGGGTCTTCGTCACCGCGCTCTATACATTTCGCATGGTGTTTCTGGCGTTCTACGGCGAGCCGCGCATGGATGAGCACACGCGCCACCACCTGCACGAGTCGCCGTGGGTGATCACCATCCCCTTGATCCTGCTCGCCATCCCCGCGGCGGTTGCCGGAGCGGTGCTGATCCGGCCGCTGCTCTTTGGCCATTACTTCGGTACGGCGCTATCGGTCCGGCCCGCCGACAATGTGCTGGCGCCGCTTGGTGCGCACTACGATGGCGTTTTGTCGTTCATCGGCGGCGCCTTCACGGCACCTCCGCTCTACCTGGCCCTCGCCGGCATCTTCACCGCCTGGTACCTGTACATCCATCGGCCCGCGCTGCCCGCCCGGATCGCCGAACGCTGGCACTATCTCTATGCGATCCTGCGCGACAAATACGGTTTTGACGCCGTGTACATCGACGGTTTCGCGCGCGCGGCAAGGGGGGCTGGCCGGCTGTTTTGGCAAGTGGGCGATGTGCGTCTGATTGACGGGGCCCTGGTCAACGGTATGGCGCGGTTGGTCGCGCGCATCGCGCGCTGGCTGCGGCGGCTGCAGTCGGGCTATGTCTATCACTATGCGTTTGCCATCATTGTGGGGCTTTTTGTGTTCATGACCTTCTTCCTGCGGCACGGATCATGACCGTCATGGCGGCTTATGATCATCTGGCCTTGAGCCTTGTCATCTGGATTCCGGTCGCAGCCGGCTTTGTCATCCTGTTCGCGGGCGGACGCTGGCCGGTCCTCGTGCGGCCGCTCGCCGCGCTCGGGTCGACGGCGACCTTTTTATTGACGCTGCCTTTGTGGACGGAGTTCCGGCGCGGCACGGCCGCCATGCAGTTTACGGACATCCGGCCCTGGATACCGGCGTTCCACATCGACTATGCGCTGGGAATTGACGGCATTTCGTTGCCGCTCGTGTTGCTGACGAGCCTCATCGGCCTGATCGTCGTGATCGCGGGCTGGTCGGGCGTGAAGGAACGCGTCGCCGAGTATTTTGCCGCTTTCCTGATCATGGAGGGGCTTATGATCGGGGTCTTTTGCGCCCTCGATGCCATGCTCTTCTATGTGTTCTGGGAAGCGATGCTGATTCCGATGTTCCTGATCATCGGTATCTGGGGCGGACCCAACCGGGTGTACGCCACCATCAAGTTCTTCCTCTACACCTTCCTGGGGTCGGTGTTGATGCTGGTGGCTTTGCTGTATCTCTACCGGCAGGCCGGTGACAGTTTCCGCATTACGGCGCTCTACCATCTGCCGCTCAGCGAGCCGGCGCAGATCTGGATCTTCCTGGCGTTTTTGATCGCCTTCGCCGTGAAGGTGCCGATGTGGCCTGTGCACACATGGTTACCGGATGCGCATGTCGAGGCACCGACGGGCGGTTCGGTGGTGCTGGCGGCAATCATGCTGAAGATGGGGACCTACGGTTTCCTGCGTTTCAGTCTGCCGATCGTGCCGCTTGCAAGTCATGAACTGGCGGGAATGATGATCGCGCTTTCGCTGGTTGCCATCGTCTACATCGGCCTGGTCGCGCTGGTGCAGGAGGATATGAAGAAGCTGATTGCCTACTCGTCGATCTCGCACATGGGTTTTGTGACGATGGGCATCTTCCTGTTCAACAGTCTCGGCGCCAATGGCGCCATGGTGCAGATGATCTCCCATGGATTCGTGTCGGCGGCGCTGTTCCTTTGCGTCGGAGTCCTCTACGACCGGCTGCACTCGCGTCAGATTCGCGACTACGGCGGCGTCGCCAACCGGATGCCGGTGTTTGCCGCGCTGATGATGCTGTTTGCCATGGCCAATTCCGGTCTGCCGGGCACCTCGGGCTTTGTCGGTGAGTTCATGGTGATTCTGGGCTCGTTCAAGGTGAATATCTGGTACTCGGCGCTCGCTGCGACCACTTTGCTGTCCGGAGCGGCCTACACGCTTTGGCTCTACAAAAGGGTCATATTCGGACCCGTCACGAAGGCGACGATCGACAGTCTGCAGGACGTGAGCGGCCGCGAGACGGCCTTCCTGACCCTGTTGGCGGCGGCCGTCCTCCTGCTGGGCGTGTGGCCGCAACCCTTGCTGCATGTCATGCATGCCTCTGTCCATCATTTGCTGGCGCGCCCGGGTGTCGCGCTCGCGGGCACACCATAGGAAACCGCCGTCATGCTGCATATCGGACCCGTACTGCCCGAGATCTTTCTGCTGGTCATGGCCTGCGCGGTGCTCCTCGCGGAGGTTTTTCTTGCGCCGCGCCGTGCGGGCCTGCTCTACTGGCTGTCGCAGGCGGCGCTTGTGGGTGCGGCCTTCCTCGCCGCGCACGAGCGTTTCCATGGCGTGGTCATGCACGGCATGTTCATGGCAGACCGCCTGACGCGGGTGCTCGAGGAATTCGTCTGTCTGCTGACGGTCATCGTGTTCGCCTATTCCCGCGATTACATCGCCGAGCGGGGTCTCTTCAAGGGCGAATATTTCGTGCTGGGTCTGCTGGCGGTGGTTGGCATGTGCGTCATGATCGGTGCCGCGCATTTCATTGCGCTCTATCTGGGACTTGAGCTCATGTCGCTCAGCCTCTACGCGATGGTGGCCCTAGAACGGGATTCGGCCACCGCGAGCGAGGCGGCGATGAAATATTTCGTGCTCGGTGCGCTCGCATCCGGATTGCTTCTCTACGGCCTGTCGATGCTCTATGGCGCCACCGGCAGTCTCGAGATCGCCACCGTGGCCCGTGTGCTGCCGTCGCTTGCGCCCGGTGACCTGGTGGCCACCCTGGGGCTTGTGTTTGTCGTGGCGGGACTCGCCTTCAAGCTCGGCGCCGTGCCGTTCCACATGTGGATTCCCGATGTGTACGAAGGTGCGCCCACCTCGGTCACGGTGTTCGTCGGTGCCGCTCCCAAGATCGCGGCCTTTGCCCTGTTCTTGCGCCTGCTCATCGCGGGCCTGCATGGTTTGGCCGCGAGCTGGCAGGACATGTTGATTCTTCTGTCCGTTTTGTCCATGGCCATCGGCAACATGGTGGCCATCGCCCAGACCAACACCAAGCGGATGTTGGCCTATTCGACGATCGCCCATATGGGATTTTTGCTTCTGGGCATCCTGAGCGCGCGCAGCAGCGGCTATGCGGCGGCGATGTTCTATGCGATCGTCTACACGTTGATGACGATCGGGGGTTTTGGCGTCATCATCCTCATGTCACGGCGCGGCTTCGAGGCCGACCGTCTCGAGGATCTGAAGGGGTTGCATCAACGGAGTCCGTGGTTTGCGTTCATGATGCTGCTTTTTATGTTCGCCATGGCAGGGATTCCGCCGACAATCGGGTTTTACGCCAAGCTTGCCGTCATCCAGGCCGCCGTGGGCGCGGGCTTCTACGGGCTTGCCATTGCCGCCGTTTTGTTTTCGGTCATTGGCGCCTTTTACTACCTGCGTGTCGTAAAGCTGATGTACTTCGATGCGCCCGCCGATGGGATGCCGCTGCGTTCAGCGCGGGATCTGCGCTGGATTTTGAGCCTAAATGGCGCCGCGATGATCGTGCTGGCGCCGTGGGTGGGCTCCCTGATCGCCCTGTGCCGGGCGGCCGTGAGCGGCCTTGGCGGCTGAGCGCTGCGCCCACCGAATCCGTTTATCGGCCGCACAGACCCATATCGCGCAACCGCAAAGCCACAACGCCGCTCACGGGCCTTGCCCGGCCGCGATCAACGCGGCCGCAAGCCCTTTCCCCATGCAAGTCAGCGCCCGGCGTCCTTGGCCGGCCGCCAGAATATGTTCCGGAAAATGGGTGTGCCTTCGAGCTGATGGGCTATCGCAAAGCCAATATGTCCCACCCAATAGACCCAGACCAGATAGGAGGTGAAGGTGTGAATGGCGCTGACCTCCATGAACGCCCGGAAATCCGTTGAAGCGGCCTGTGCGCCATGGCCGCCTGGGATGATGAAGAAGATCCAGACGCCGCTCATCGCCATCACTGTGACGGCAAGCAGGCCCAATCCGTGGCCGAAGCTCGCAAGCCCCGTTGTCTGGCCGCCTGGCGGCAGCGTCCTTTTGTGCGCGAGGGCGCGGATGTCTGCCTTGACCGCCGCCATGCCGGCTGCGTTCCACGGAAACAGGAGTCCGATCTCCTGATTCGCGTAAGCCCATAGCCATGCGACCAGGATGAAGAAGCTCGCTGCCAGCCCATCATACTCATGAAAATAGAAGTAGAGGCGCGTGTGTGGGTCGGCGACGAACAGGCCTGATAGGAGTTGTGCACTGATGGTGAGGGCAAGACCCCAGTGCGCGAGGCGGGTGATGAGGCTCCAGTCGGAGTGGGTATCGGTCATGACGCGCTCCTGCGTTGACTATCTGATCAGGCCGGCGCCGTAGCGGAGATGTCCGTGCCGCGACGCCGTCTGCGGATGAGCCAGTCTATCATTGGTGCGGCTCGCTGAGCAGGGTTGTGTGCCGCACCCTCTCTTTCGGGATAAGCGCCCTGGCCGGCGCGCAACAGACAAAAAAACCCGGGCAGGAACTGCCCGGGCATCGAGGAAGAGACGGATGATCAGAATTTCGCGGAGAGGTTGAGGAAGTACTGACGCGGCGCACCCGGATCGGCAAGGATCGCGCCTGCGCTGTTGCCGCCAAAGTAGCCGCCGCTTGTGATGTACTCGATCGGGTTGTAGTGCTTGTTCAGCAAATTGGTCACACCCACCGTCACGGTGACCGACGAAAGTCCGGCCACCTGGGCTGCGGCCCGGACGGCTACTTGCGCGTTCATGACGTTGTAAGACGGCATCTCCACATTGTTGGTCGGGGCATTCGTGACGTTGTCAAAGAGATACTGCGTGCCCGTGAATTGATCCATGAGGCCTGGAGACACCAGGACCGAGCCCGCCACCACACGGTAGTTGACCCCCGCGGTGGCGGTCAGGCGCGGGCTGTAGGACACGGGGTAGCCGCCGTAGTTCGTGCTGCTGCCGCTTGGCACATAGGAATCAAAGTGCGCGCGCGCAAAGGCGGCGTTCGCGTACACATGCCAGTGCCATGTCGGGCTGTCCTGTACCGAGACGTTCACGCCATCGTATGTCGCGCTGGCGCTGGCAAACTCCGTGTTGGCGAAATTGCCGCCCGTGGAGATGTACGTCGCCAGGGTTTCGTTGCTCAGGGCGTCGTGATAGAAGTTCAGGTTCAGCGCAAAGTGCCTGAGCAGGGCGGCACGCCGGATCAAAAAGCGCGTGCCGATCTCATAGTCTACGCTCTTCACGGGCTTTAGGCTCGACAGATTGATGGCGTTGGATCCGCTGTAGGCGCCAAATGCGTTGTCCGTCGGGTTCTGGTAGGTCGTGGCCCAGTTGCCGTAGATCGACCAGTGAGGGGATACCATCCAGCGGGCGCCGATGGACGGCTCAAGGCGCGTGAACACCTTGTTGTCGTTGGGCGCGATCGACTGGTTGACGGCTCCCGGCGGCGTATAGGTCAGACCGTTGTTATAGAAGGCGGTCTGGAAATCCACTGCGGCGATGCCCGGGGTCACGGTCAGCGCCTTGATGGGCGAGATCGAATCCTGGACGAAGCCGGTCAGGTAGGTATTGTCGATAGTGTCGTTGTTATACTGCACCGGGTTGCTTGGGCTTGTGCCGAATGTCGCGTTGTAACCCGTGTAAGGCGTGTTATAGGTCTGCGTGATCCATGATCCGCCGGCCTCGATCAGGTTATACGGCAGCGCCCAGTCCACGGCCAGGCGGTTGCCATAGGTGTCTGATGTCGGGTAGTACCACTCGGAATTGACCGTGCCGGGGGGCGTGCCGCCGTAGTTGTAGTTGTCGACGCGCCAGTGGATGCGATGGCCGTGCCGGTACCAGAACATGTCGTGCAACGTGAGGTTGCGGTCGAGATCGAGCTTTAGCTTCGCGTAAATCAACCGATCCCGGACTGTCAGCTGCTTAAACCAGACATCTTCCGGCAGCGAGGAATAAAAGCCCGTGGTGGTCTGGCTGTAGAGGGGGGTGTTGGGTGTGCCGTCGACCGTGACGGCCGTGCCGCCTGCTCCTGCATAAATCGGACTGACCGGTATGAAGTTTGGGCGGAATTCCTTTGTGTCATCCACATAGCCGCCCACGCTGAACGACCCATTCTCAAAAGTCTTCACGGTCTTGCCGAAAAAGGCAGACGACCGGCTGGGCGCGGCAAATGCGCCCGTCCGGAAGGTGTTGTTGCGGCTAAAGCCATAGGCGAGTACCGTCGACCAGCCCTTGTGCGTGCCGGTGTTCAAGATCAAATTGGCGCCTTCGGTCTGGTTGCTGCCGTAGGTGAGCCCGATCTGGCCGCCTGCCTTGGACGTAGGCTGGACGGGCACGAAATTGATCGTACCACCGACACTGTCGAACCAGCGGGTCGCCGGGTTGCCGGGGCCGTAGATCACGTTGACGCCCGAGATGAGCGCAAGGATCGGAATCTCGTTTGAATCCCAACCGCCGTTGTGCGAGGTGAGGTTGTTCATCGGGACGCCGTCGAACAGGACCGTCAGGCCATTGCGTTCGATATCTCCGTTGACGCTGGACCAGCCGATCTTCACGCCGCGCACCGCGATTTCGTAGCGGGCGCTGCCGCTGATGCCGCCATAGCCGCGCACGGCGATGCCGGGAGCCTGCGCGAGCACCTGCGCGGCGCCCGCCGCCGGGCCGACGGCGGCGATTTCACGGTGCCCCAGGGTCCGTTCGGACTGGGTCGATTTCAGGATCTGTTTCGGTGTGAGCCGGGTGTTGGTGGCCTTCAGCAGTTGCCGTGCCTTCTTCCTCGCCTTGGCCTGTACGCGCCCGACATGGACGGCGGTCCCGGCGTGCGCCAGCGGCGGCAGAGAGGTCGCGCACAGGGCGAGCGCGACCTGGATGGCCCGCGCCAGCGGTTGCATGGTGAAGTGTGAAGTGGATCGACGCATGACGATGAAGTCCTCCCAAGGATATTGGTCAGCGGATTTTTGTAAAGGGCGAACTATGCCGTGCCTGTGTGACAGTATTGTGGGATTTGTGCGGCGGCCGGATGATCGTGCCGTGACAGATCGGGGCGGTTCGGATGACAGGGGTGCGCTGGTGGCGCGGTCACAGGGGGTATCGCCTCTTCCGCTGCGGCCCGCCGGGGGGCGAAGGTTGACGAAGGTCAACATGGATGTGCGGGAGCCTCGTATGATGAATCGATTGTCCTTGCTGCGCATGGTTGCCATGGCGCATGGATTTGACGATCTGGTCAGGGCCCGGTTTGGCCGCCAGATCGCCGGTCTGCAGTGGGTGCATTGGGCGCACAGGGACGTGCGCCGTGTTTTTCGACCTCGTCCCATCCTATCCGTGTCGTCTCAACGCCCGAGCGAGGCGGCTGCGCGTGCCGGCCGCGACCGCGCCACGGCGGTACCCGCCCTTTCACCCCGCGACCCGGAGGGGAGAGGGCCTGCAAAATCTTGACCGAAGTCAATGGACGGCTATCCTCAGGATGTAGTATCCACGGTTGACCTTCATAACAAGGGGTAGCGATTATGGCGGAGAATACCGTATCGGCGGTACGCAAGCGTGACGGCAGCACCGTTCCCTTCGACGCCAGTAAGATCCGCTATGCGCTGCTGCGGGCCGGCCGTTCGACGGGTGAATTCGGGGGCGATGTGGCCGACCGTCTCGCCGGGATGGCGTGTGGACGTCTGCCGCCCGGCAGTCCGGACATCGAGACCATCCAGAACATCGTCGAAGACGTACTCCTGGCGGAAGGGTACCGGGATACGGCGCGCGCCTACATTCTCTACCGGGAAAAGCGGCGGGTGGCGCGTGAGCAGGGCAAGGTCAAGGTCGAGGTCGAAGAGACCGTCGAGGAATATCTCGACCGTCGTGACTGGCGGGTCCAGGCGAACGCCAACCAGGGCTATTCCCTGGGCGGCCTGATCCTCAGCATTTCCGGCAAGGTGGTGGCCAACTACTGGCTGAACCACGTCTATCCCAAGGAGATCGGCGAGGCGCACCGCGACGGCGCGCTGCATATCCATGACCTTGATATGCTGTCTGGCTACTGCGCCGGCTGGTCGTTGCGCACGCTGCTTACCGAGGGTCTGAATGGTGTGTCGCACAAGGTGGAGGCGAGCCCGCCCAAGCATCTGTCGAGCGCCGTCGGCCAGATCGTCAATTTTCTGGGCACTCTGCAAAACGAATGGGCGGGCGCACAGGCGTTCAGTTCGTTCGATACCTATCTGGCGCCCTTCATACGCAAGGACCAGATGAAGTATGACGAGGTCCTGCAGTGTATCCAGGAGCTCATTTACAACCTGAACATTCCTTCGCGCTGGGGTACCCAGACGCCGTTTACGAACCTGACGTTCGACTGGACCTGCCCCGAGGACTTGCGTGATCAGGTGCCCGTGATCGGCGGAAAGGAAATGCCGTTCACCTACGGGGATCTGGCGCCGGAAATGGCGATGATCAACCGGGCCTATCTCGAGGTCATGGAGAAGGGGGACGCCAAGGGTCGTGTGTTCACCTTCCCGATTCCGACCTACAACCTGACCAAGGATTTCGATTGGGAGGGCGAGAATGTCGAACGTTTGTTTGCGCTGACGGCCCGCTACGGCCTCCCTTACTTTCAGAACTTCGTCAACTCGGACCTGCAGCCGCACATGGTCCGTTCGATGTGCTGCCGGCTGCAGCTCGATCTGACCGAGCTTTTGAAGCGCGGCAATGGGCTGTTTGGGTCCGCCGAGCAGACCGGATCGCTCGGCGTCGTCACCCTCAATTGTGCCCGCCTTGGCTATCTCCACCGCGGCGATGAGGTGGCGTTGTATCGCGACCTCGACCGCTATCTCGATCTTGCGCGCGCAAGCCTCGAGATCAAGCGCAAGGTGATCCAGGATTACATGGACCAGGGGCTGTTCCCTTATACGAAGCGCTATCTGGGTACGTTGCGCAATCATTTCTCGACCATCGGCGTCAACGGGGTCAACGAGATGCTGCGCAATTTCACCGCCGATCGGATCAATATCGCGCACGAGGAGGGTCATGCATTCGCAGGCCGCTTCCTCGATCACGTCCGCGCCAGGCTGGCGCAGTTCCAGGAGGAAACCGGGCACCTGTACAACCTCGAGGCGTCACCGGCGGAGGGTGCCACCTACCGGTTCGCGCGGGCGGACCGGCAGCGCTTTCCCGGTATCCTGCAGGCGGGCACTGCGGCGCAGCCCTACTACACCAATTCCTCGCAGCTGCCGGTTGGTTTCACGGACGATCCGTTCGAGGCGCTGGAGCGTCAAGAGGACTTGCAGCGCCGCTATACCGGCGGCACGGTTTTGCATCTCTATATGAACGAACAACTGTCCAGCGCCGCCGTGGCGCGGGATCTGGTGCGGCGCGCGGTCACGCGCTTTCGCATCCCGTACATCACTGTGACACCCACGTTTTCGATCTGCCCGCAGCACGGCTATCTCGCCGGCGAACATCATTACTGCCCCCGCTGTGACGAGGAGGCATGGATACGCCGCAAGGCCCGGGCCCAGGGCCATACTTGAAAGGAGGAGACAAAATGGAAGCATGTGACATGAAGGATGCGAAAACGCACGAGACCTTGTCCGAATCCGAGCGTCAGGTTTGCGAGGTATGGACGCGCGTGATGGGGTACCATCGCCCTGTGGCCTCGTTCAATGAGGGCAAGAAGGGCGAATACCAGGAGCGTCGCTTCTTCACGGAATCCCGGGCACGCTGAGTACCCGCCTCCAATCCCCCTCGGAGGGCCGCTCGCTCCTTGAGGGCGGGCCGGTGGAGGTTTGGCGAGGCCGTCGCGGACAGGTTTGCGCCGGCTGGCTGGAATCACGGCCGCAGAGGGAGGTACCGTGCAGCGCAAGGAAATCTTCAATAGCGTCAGTCACATCGTAGGCGGGGCGCTGGCGCTGTCGGGTGTGGTGGTGCTGGTTGTGCTCGCGGCTTTGCGGGATGGCGCCTGGCGTATCGCCGGCGTCAGTGTCTACGGCGCCACGCTCGTCTTTCTCTATATCACCTCAAGTCTCTACCATGGGCTCGAGGGCCGTGCGCGGCGAATCTTTCAGCGCATGGACCACATCGCCATTTATCTTCTCATTGCCGGCACGTATACCCCCTTTACGCTCGGACCGCTGCGCGGTCCGTGGGGGTGGTCGCTTTTCGGGGTGCTGTGGGGGCTCGCCATTTTCGGCATCATTCAGGAGTTCATACCGCAGCGGACGCGGCGCGTGTCGATGATCCTGTATGTCATCATGGGCTGGCTGATCGTGATCGCCATCGAGCCGCTCATGCGCCACCTCGCCGTGGGGGGGCTGGAATGGCTTGTGGCGGGGGGTGTTTTCTACACTGTCGGCATCTTGTTCTTCGTCTTTGATGAAAAATGGCGCTATGCCCATGAGATCTGGCATCTGTTCGTTCTGGCCGGGAGCCTCACCCAATATGGCGCGGTGCTGTTTTACGTCGTTTATGCGCCGCTACGCGGCGCCTGACTCCGGGGCGGAGAGTGTGCCGAGACGGCTGCGCACTTCGGCGAGCAGGTTCTCCTGATCCGGTTTGCGCGCAAGGACACGGGCCCATTCCGGGAAGAGCAGGGACTCCTCGCGGGATTCATGCTTGTTCAGGCTGGCTGCGAGCAGGCCAAGCCACGTGTCCAAGTCGCGGGGTTCGGCTGCCGTGTCACACAGTTCGCCGATGAGGGCGAGCTGGTCCAGCAGATCGTTGTGCTCGCGCAGCATGAGGCCGGTGGCCTCCGGCGCGCCCTTTTGGCCAAGGGGCGCCAAAAGCTCGTTTTCGATGGCGATGTGCGCGCGCAGATGGCTTTGCAGCTGCGTGACGGCGGCCACTCCCTCTGCCGGCCGATCGCCCGCCAAAAGCTGCATGGCGTGGACGAATTGGCGATCCATATGATCGTGGTCGCGGCGCAAAGTATCAACCAGCGGCAAGGGTTCCCGGTCGCCGCGGACGCGTATTGTGATCGCCCAGCCGTCGCCGTCTCGTGTCACGGAGGTAAGCAGCGTGTGGCGCATCTGGTGCTGGAGTTGGGCGACCAGGAGCGTGGGCTCCTCGGGGCTCCAGATCTTGAGTGTTTCGTGGGCGTTGAGTCTGTGCAGGATGGTGTAGGCATGACTCTGCGGCGGCACGCCCGGCGGCACAAACCGCAGGTCCAGATAATAGCGGTAGACCATGCATTCCCTCAGGCGGGTATGGGCGACGCCACGGGTTTCAGGCCCGTCAGAAGGTAATGCAGCAGATCGTGGACCGGGCGGATTTCGGTGCCAAATGGCAGCACCGTAGTGCCCCGGAAGAACAATCCCTGCGTGATGTTGCCGCGTGCCGCCGCCGCCAGCTGGGTCTCGATGCAGAACTGTCCGGCATCGGGATTGCCGTCCTTGAAGCCGCAATGACTCAGGCATTCGAGGTTGCTTGCGCAGCCGTGACGTTCGTCGCAGGCCCGCGCCTTCAGCAGGTTCTCGCGGGCCAGGTAGCGCTTGAGCCAGGGTGTCAGGACGGCCCGTGCGGGCAGACCCGCGGTGCTCATGAAGGTCACGATGTCCTCCGTGCGGGCCTGGGCCAGAACTGTCTTGAAGTTGATATGGGCATCGCATTCTTCCGTCACGGCGAAGGCGGTCCCAAGTTGAACGGCCGAGGCCCCCCATTCCAGGAGTTCCTGGATGCGGGCAAAAGATCCAATGCCGCCCGCCGGGATAAGAGGAATCTTTTCGCCGGACAGACCGAGGCGCTTTAGGACTGCGGCTGCCTCTTTCAGCACCCGCCGGAAGTCAAAGCGGGTGTCGCTTACGTCGGCCAGCCGCGTGGCGCCCAGGTGGCCACCGGCCTGGCCCGGATGTTCGATGATGATCGCATCGGGCAACCGGCCTTTGCGCATCCACTTGCGGAGCAAGACTTCGACGCCGCGTTCTTCCGACAGGATGGGTATCAGGGCGACATCCTGTCCCTGGGTCAATTCCGGCAGATCCAGCGGCAGCCCGGCCCCCATGACGATGGCATTGGCGCCGCTTGCGCACGCCTGGCGCACGAACTCCCCGTAATGATTGAGGGCACGCATGACATTGACGGCGATGAAGCCTTCCGGCCCCGCAGCGGACCGCGCCGCGCGGACTTCCCGATCCAATGCCTCCAGATTGCCGGTCAGCAGATCCTTGGTATCCCGGCAGCGCTTGAGGCGGTTCATGATATCCGGATGCAGATGGCGCAGATCGACACTGGCGATGGTGCCCACCGCCCCCTCCCGCGCCACGGCCGAGGCGAGGCGGTTTGCGGAGATTCCCACACCCATGCCGCCTTGCAGGATCGGCAGTACGGAACGTCCGCGCAAGGTGAGTCGGGGGAGTCGGGACATCAGATTCAATGGTTTCATAGTCTACAGGATAGGCCGCCTCGGGGGGGTTTCATTGATCCGTATCAAGGCAAGGCCGGCAGGTTTAGACCACGCGGGAGAACTGGCGCCGGTTGGACGCGCGGAGATAGCGGTCGAATACCGCACAGATGGCGCGCACCAGCAGCTGTCCCCGCGGGGTCACCTGGATGCGATTTTCGTCGATATCGACCAGGCCGTCGTGCTGCATGGGCCCAAGGCCCATGAGTTCGGATGCGAAATAGGTCCGGAACGAAAGATTGTGCTTGCGCTCGAACGCCGGAACATCGAGATTCATGTGGCAGAGCAGATCGGTGATGACCTCCCGGCGCAAAAGATCGTCGCCATTCAGGGAGAAGCCCCGGCGGACAGGAAGGGCCGGCCGGTCGAGCGACGCCTCGTATTCCTCGAGATCCGCGGCATTCTGGCTGTAGACGTTGCCGATGCGGCTCACCGCCGACGCGCCAATGCCGAGCACGTCCAGGCCGCCGTTGGTGGTGTATCCCTGGAAGTTGCGTCCGAGTGTGCGCTCCTGCTGGGCCACGGCCAGCTCATCGTCGGCCTTGGCGAAGTGGTCGAGGCCGATATAGACATAGCCGGCCGCCCGCAGACGGTCGATGGTGTCGCCGAGAATGCCCAGTTTGACGTCGGCGGCCGGCAGATCGGCGGCCTGGATGCGCCGCTGCGGCGCGAAGCGTTCGGGCAGATGTGCATAATTGAAAAGGGAAATCCGCTCCGGCGACAGGGTCAGCAACTGTTCCACGGTCTGCGCGAAGCTCTCGCGGCTCTGATGGGGCAGCCCATAGATGAGGTCCGTGCTCAAGGACTGGAAACCGAGCTTGCGGGCGGTGGCAAACACCCGTGCCACGAGCGCGTAGGGCTGTTCGCGATGGATGGCCGTCTGCACGCGCGGATCGAAGTCCTGGATGCCAAAGCTCAGGCGGTTGAAGCCGAGCGCGCGCAGGAGATGCAGCGTGTCGTCGGGGGCGTGCCGCGGGTCGATTTCGATGGAGTACTCGCCCTCGTCGCCCTCCAGGAGAGCGAACCGCTCGGCGATCAAGCCCATGAGTACGCGCATTTCATCCTGACTGAGGAAGGTCGGCGTGCCGCCGCCCCAGTGGAGCTGCTTGAGGGCCGGGCGCCGTCCGAGCAGCGGCGCCAACAACTTCAGTTCCTCGCCCAGGCGGGCGATGTACGCCCCGGAACGCTCCGTGTGCTTGGTGACGATCTTGTTGCAGGCGCAGTAGTAGCAGACCGATGCGCAAAAGGGGATATGGACATACAGCGACCAAGGTTGCGCCGGGTCATGGGCGCCGATGGCGTCGGCGAGCTCGCCTGCCCCGAACTGACTGTGAAACTGGGTCGCCGGCGGATACGAAGTGTACCGGGGGGCGGAGTTGCCATACGCCGCCACCAGCGCCGCATCCAGTGTACCGTTCATAAGTCCATCACCATGAATTGAAGTATGAGATGCGGCGGGGCCTTTACCTTGATCTCCGTCAACTAACAGCCGAGTTCCCGGCAGATCGTCGCCACGACGTCCTGGGTGGCCGGATCGGACCGGATGGGACGCCCGTACGTGCGGGTGGTCTCCGGGCTCTTCTTCATGGTCGCATCAAGACCCATTTTGCCACCCAAGCCGGGCAAAGGGCTAGCGAAATCGAGGTAGTCGATGGGGGTGTCGGTGAGGATGAGGGCGTCCCGGGCGGGGTCGGCACGGGTCACCAGCGCCCAGATGACCTCGGACCAGTTGCGGACGTTGATGTCGTCATCGGTGATGATGACGAACTTCGTGTAAGTGAACTGGCGCAGATACGACCAGATACCCATCATGATGCGCCGCGCGTGGCCCGGATAGCGTTTGCGGATGCTGACAACGGCAATGCGGTACGAGCACGCCTCCGGCGGCAGGTAAAAGTCGACTATCTCCGGAAACTGGTGTTGCAGAAGGGGCACGAAGACTTCATTTAGACCCATGGCCAGCACCGATGGCTCGTCATGGGGTGAGCGGCCCATGTACGTCGTGTGATACATGGGCGCCCGGCGGTGGGAAATCCGCGTGACCGTCATGACCGGGAACTCATCCTGACCGTTGTAGTAGCCGGTGTGGTCACCAAAGGGGCCCTCAAGGGCCATGTCGTTGGGGTGGATCACACCCTCGAGCAGGATTTCGGCGCGCGCCGGGACCAGGAGGCCGGCCTCGGTGTGGATCACTTCGGTGCGCGCGCCGCGCAGCAGCCCCGAGAACTGATATTCGGATAACGTGTCCGGGACCGGTGCCACCGCCGCGACCGTCAGGGCCGGGTCGGCCCCGATGGCCACGGCCACCGGAAAGGGTTTGCCTGGAAAATGCTCGCGCCAGTGGGCGAAATCCATGGCCCCGCCGCGGTGGGCGAGCCAGCGCATGATCAAGCGGTTGCGGCCGATGATCTGCTGGCGGTAGATCGCCACATTGTGCCGGCCATCAAGACCCGTGCGCGTGATGACGAGACCGAAGGTGAGCAGGCGCCCTGCGTCTTCCGGCCAGCAGTGGCTGATGGGGATGGATCCGAGATCGACGTCGCCGCCTTCCACGACGCATTCACGGACCGGGGCGTCGGTCACCACCCGCGGGCGCGCCGTCCACAGGCGCTTTAACACCGGCAGGTGATCGACGGCCTCATGGAGCCCGTGCGGCCACGTCGGCGCCTTGATCTGCAAAAGCATCTGGCCGATCTGGCGTAATCCGTCGATGTCGCGCGCCCCGATCGCCTGCGCGACCCTTTCCACCGTTCCAAAGAGGTTTCCGATGACCGGCATCGTTCCCTGGTCGACGTTTTCGAACAGGACGGCGGGACCGTTCTTCATGATCACGCGGCGGCAGATTTCGGTGATTTCGAGATGCGAACGAACGGGCGCCTTTACCCTTTTCAGGAGATTCTGGCGTTCCAGTTCGGCTAAGAACTCTCGGATGTCGGCGAAGGGCACGGTGCAAATCTAGCAACATATGGCCGGGGGACTTTTGATATAAGGCAACGGGATTTTGACCGGGATCAATAAGCGCCCGGGGGGCGGGACCCATAATGGCGCCATGCTGACACAAACGCGCTCGCCTTTTTCTTTTGCCACACGGCTCGTCGAAGTCGGTGGGGACATCGTGCCGGTGCCGCTCCTTGCGCTCGCGACGGCCACGCTCGGTAATATCGCCTTGGGTTTGGACTCGAGTCTCATGCCGTTGTCGGGCCGGCGCGTCTGTCTTGAATTCACCCAGCCGTCCATCAAGCTCGGTTTCGTCATCCACATGGGGCGCCTGTGGCCGGCTCCGGCGTTGCCGTGGGAGGTTTGCATCCGGGGCGACGCCGCCTCCTTCCTGGCCCTGCTGCTGCAGACCGAGGACGCAGATGCCCTGTTTTTCGACCGGCGTCTCGCCATCGAGGGCGACACGGCTCTGGGTCTTCATCTGCGCCATGCTCTCGACAAGGCGCTTTACCGCCGGCAAAAGCTGCTCGACAAAATCCTGTCGGTCGTGCGCCCCAAGCCGCGTTCCTAGCGCGCTTGCGGTCCGGGGGCGTGCCGCCGCCTTGGCTTCGTGCCGGCGGCCGGTGGTCGCTCGGTGTTTGGCCGCCGGTTCTGCCCGCGGGCGCTCACGGCGCGCTTGGCGGTGCCGGAGGGCGGCTTACGGTCGAGCGCGCGGTCGCGCAGACCCAGGACCTGGCCGAACAAGGCCGCATCCATGACCGCCTCGGCGGTGAATCGTCCCGCATACGCATCTTCCTCGGCACGGAGCGTGTAACAGGTCTCGCCGCCGATGTCGAGAAAAAGAGCGGCAATGCCTGCCTCGATGAAGGCGTAATCGCGTTTCAAAAAGAAATCCGTGCAGCACACGCCCAGGAAGGCCTGTGTGCCGTTGGCTACGAGCGCCGACAAGACGGTGCGCAGGTGCTCATAATTGGTGATGGTCGTGACCTGCAGGCCGCGTTCGCGCGCCAGCCCATAGGCATCACCGACGGCGCACCGTCCGCACTCCGGACAGCCGTCGCGGTGGCGCCATTTGCACCATGCAGGCTTGGCACAATAGGGCAGCAAAATCGTGTCGATGGCAACGAGCAGCGCCTCGATGTCCTGTCGGCGCTGCGGGCTGAAGACCGTGACCTGGTTGGCCTGCTCAAGGCCCAGGCGCTCGCCAAGCCAGTAGCGGCCGCTGGCAAGCCGCCCGAGGTACACGAGGTCGTCACGCGTGATGCGCAACAGGTCGGGGGCCGGCTCGATGGAGGCGGCCAGTGTGGCCTCGATGGCCGTTACCGGCCGGCCGATCAGTGATTCGCTGATCTGCGCAAAAAGCGCACCGTCAGCACCCTGGATGGCGCCGCTCCAGTGGGCCCGCTGCACGGTGTGGTCGGGTGCAAGCCAGAGATCGAGGTACAAGACACCGCCTGGTGTTTTCAGGAAGGCCGCGAGATCGGCCGACTCGGTGGCGGGCCGTACGGGCACGGCCAGCGTCACGGCCGGCGCCTCCACCTGCGCGGGCGGCCGCCCGGCCAGAGCGCCGAATGCCGCCGCCAGCGCGGCAGGCAGCCTGTCGGCGGCGAT
>JAJYPD010000024.1 GCA_021795715.1 Pseudomonadota bacterium | reverse complement strand
GTTGTCGATGCCGGGTTCGCCGATCATTTATTACGGCGACGAAATCGGCATGGGGGACAATATTTTCCTCGGTGACCGCAACGGCGTGCGCACGCCCATGCAGTGGAGTCCAGACCGCAATGGGGGTTTTTCGCGTGCCGATCCGCAACGGCTTTTCCTGCCACCGATCATGGATCCTGTGTACGGATACGAATCAGTCAATGTCGAGGCACAGACGCGCGATCCTTCGTCGCTGCTAAATTGGATGCGGCGGCTTTTAACGGTGCGCCGCAGCAGCCGGGCGTTCGGTCGCGGGACACTGGACTTCCTGGAACCCGGCAACCGGAAGATACTTGCCTATCTGCGCACCTACGAAGACGAGATCATTCTCTGTGTGGCGAACCTGGCGCGTTCGGCACAGCCCGTCGAGCTCGATCTGCGCGCGTACAAGGGTTACATACCGGTAGAGCTGATCGGCCGTGCCGTCTTTCCACCCATCGGTACCTTACCCTACCTCCTGACCCTGCATGGGCATGGGTTCTACTGGTTTCGGCTCGCGCGGGGCGAAGAGGTGCCGGCATGGCACGAAGAGCGCCTGGCGCCGGAGGAATTGCCTTTGCTCGTTCTGTTCGATGGTTGGCGGACCCTTTTTCGGGACAAGGTGGTGCCCTGGCGGGCGGCGCTTGCCGACCATGTGCGCAAACAGTTTGAACGGGAGGCCTTGCCGCGATTCATGCACAACCAGCGCTGGTATGGCGCAAAGAGCCGCAACATCGCCTGGGCCCGGCTCAAGGTGTCGTGCGTCTGGGGTCGGGATCGCGAGGAATGGCTTCTGGCCCTGGTCGAGGTGACGGACGAGCTGGGCACAGTCTGCTGCTACTTCGTGCCGCTGTCGCTTCTCTTTGAGAACCAGCGGCAGGAGCGGATGGAGGCATTGACACCGTTTGCCATTGCCCGCGTGCGCCGTCAGGCCGATATCGGATTGGTCGGTGATGCCATGGCAGATCCGGATTTTTGCCGGGCAATGCTGCAGGCGGCGGGCAACGGGGAGGCCTGCAACGCCGGCGACGGCGTGGTGCGCTGGCGCTGGACGGCCGTCGCCGACCCAAGCTATGTGGCGCACGCCGAGGATTTCGCGGTGCGCCCCCCGAGCGTGCAAAGCAGCAACAGTGTGGTGACCTTAGGGGGCAGACTCTTTCTCAAGTGCTACCGACAACTTCAGGAAGGCATCAATCCCGAGCGTGAAATGGGTCAGTTCCTTGCCGAGGTCGCAGGTTTTGACCGGATCGTGCCGATCTTTGCCTACATGGACTACTTCGACGCCGCAGGCCAGCCGACGTCGCTTGCGATCCTGCAGCCCTTCGTGGAAAACCAGGGAGATGCGTGGGATTACACCGTGCACTACCTGGAGCAATACCTGGACCTGGCCGCCGCGGGCCATGTGGAGGGGGAGGCAGAGCATGGTGCCTACGGCGCCTTCATCGAGACCCTCGGCCGCCGCACCGGCGAGCTGCACGTCGCACTTGCGCAGACGACGGGCGATCCGGCATTCGATCCCGAGCCGCTGCGCATGGCCGACGTGCAGGCATGGCACGTCAAGGTCGACGCGGATATTGATACCACCCTCGGCCTGCTCGCGCGGCATAGCGAACAGTTGCCGCCGGCGGGCCGCGATCTCGCCATCTTCGTGGCCTCACAGGGCGCGCGGCTGCACCAGCTGCTTGGCGAGGATATGCCGCGCATCATCCAGGGCCAAAGGACGCGCACGCACGGGGACTACCATCTTGGCCAGGTGCTGGTTACGCAAAATGACTTCGTGATCATCGACTTCGAAGGCGAGCCGACAAGTTCGTTTGCAGACAGGCGCCGCAAGTATTCGCCGTTGCGCGACGTGGCGGGACTGCTGCGCTCACTCAACTACGCAGCCTATACAGCATCAGCCAACGTGACGACCGGACCGGAGCTGGCCTACGGCGAACTGTCGTTGGCGATGCGGGCCTGGGAAGAGATGGCGGCCGGACGGTTTTTGTCCGCCTATGAGGGGGCGACCGCCGGATTATCCCTGTGGCCCAGCTTTGCCGAGGCGAAAAGCTGGTTACGCCTGCTGATGCTGGAAAAGGCCCTTTACGAACTGCGCTACGAGATCGAACAGCGGCCGCAATGGGTGCATGTGCCGTTGCGCGGACTGGCGGACTTTATCGAGGAACACCGGGCGCGCGAAGGACGGTCCTGAGGGGCACGGCGCCCGGGAAAAAGCAAGAGCCGTTTGGCCGAGGCCGGTTGGTCCGGGAGGGCAGTATGCTCGATGGCGAAAGCGGGAGGAGAGCTTGCGGGAAGTCGATGAAAGTCCGGACGTTTGGTCTTGGCGGGTGGTGGCGTCATGACCGATGAAGTCGCTGTGTGGCCTGGTCAACCCTACCCGCTGGGCGCGACGTGGGACGGCGAGGGGGTCAATTTCGCGCTTTTCTCGGAACATGCCGCTGGTGTGGAGCTGTGTCTGTTCGGCGAAGGAGGCCGGCGCGAGCGGGCGCGGCTGCCGGTGCGCTCGCAGACCGACCAGGTCTGGCATTGCTACCTGCCGCAGGCGCGACCCGGCTGGCTGTATGGTTACCGCGTGTACGGCCCCTATGACCCGCAACAGGGCCAGCGTTTCAATGCCAACAAGCTTCTGCTCGATCCGTATGCCAAGGCGATCGTCGGCCACATCCGCTGGAGCAATAGTCATTTCGGCTACAAGGTCGGCCATAAGATCGCCGATCTGTCCTTCGACCGCACCAATGACGCAGCCGACATGCCCAAGTGCCTGGTGGTCGACTCGGCCTTTACCTGGGGCGATGATCACCTGCTGCGCACGCCCTGGCACGAAACACTGATCTATGAGCTTCATGTCAAGGGTTTCACCTATCTGCACCCCAAGGTGCCCCAGGCCCTGCGCGGGACCTATGCAGGACTGGCCTCGGAACCGGTGATCGAGCACCTGAAGTCGCTTGGGATCACAGCGGTCGAGTTGATGCCGGTGCATGCCTTTGTCGACGATCGTCCGCTCATCGAACGGGGTCTGCGCAATTACTGGGGGTACAACTCCATCGGTTTTTTCGCGCCGGACATGCGCTATTCCGCCACCGGCGGGGTCGCCGAATTCAAGACCATGGTCAAGACCCTGCATTCGCACGGCATCGAGGTCATCCTCGACGTCGTCTACAACCACACCGCCGAGGGCAACCACCTGGGTCCGACCTTGTCTTTCCGTGGCATCGACAACCAATCGTATTACCGGCTAAACCCTGACGATCTGCGTTACTACATGGATTTCACGGGCTGTGGCAACACGCTGAATATGCAGCATCCGCGCGTCCTGCAGCTCATCATGGACTCGCTGCGCTACTGGGTCCTCGACATGCACGTCGACGGCTTTCGCTTCGATCTGGCCTCGACGCTCGCGCGCGAGCTGCACGACGTCAATCGTCTGTCCGCCTTCTTTGACATCATCCATCAAGACCCTGTCTTGTCACAGGTCAAGCTCATCGCCGAACCCTGGGATCTTGGCGAGGGTGGCTATCAGGTCGGTAATTTCCCGATCGGATGGACCGAGTGGAATGGACGCTACCGGGACGTGGTACGGGCCTGCTGGAGGGGTGAGGGCGGCATCATCGGCGACCTTGCCTACCGTTTGACGGGATCGAGCGATCTCTACGGACACAGCGGCCGCCGTCCGTACGCATCCATCAACTTCATCACTGCGCACGACGGATTTACGCTGCAGGATCTGGTGAGCTACAACGACAAGCACAATGAGGCCAATGGCGAGGACAATCGCGACGGGACGGATGCCAATCTTTCATGGAACTGCGGAGTCGAGGGACCGACCGATGATCCTGCCGTCCGGGCCCTGCGCAACCAGCAAAAACGCAACATGCTTGCCACCCTCATCCTGTCCCAGGGCGTACCCATGATACTGGGAGGAGACGAACTGGGGCGGACGCAAAATGGCAACAACAACGCCTATTGCCATGATGATCCACTCACGTGGGTGAACTGGGATCTGGATGAGGAGGGAAAGAATCTCCTGCGTTTTGTTCAACATCTGATCCGCATTCGCCAGGGACACCGGGTGTTCCGTCGCCGTTCCTTTTTCCAGGGCCGTAGCATTCGGGGACGCAACATCAAGGACATCATGTGGCTAAAGCCAGACGGCTGTGAAATGACCGATGAGGAATGGCAGCAGCAGTTCGCACGATGCCTCGGCGTGTTCATGGCCGGCGAGGGCCTGACTGAGTACGACGAGCGCGGCCGGCCCATCAACGACGTCGACTTCATTCTGCTCATCAATGCCCATCACGAACGCATTCCGTTTGCGCTGCCACCCAATCGTGGCGATGGCTGGCAGGTTGAGATCGATACGAGCCGGGCCGCCGACATTGGACCGTTCCGCGCCGTATTCGACAGCGGGGTCTACCCTCTCGAAGGCCGGACGGTGGTGCTGTTGCGGGAACCGAGCGAGCGGCGCGCCGGACTGGATTAGGGGAGCCCGCGACGATGACAACGAGAGGCGCGACGGCAAAAGGGGATGTACGGCGGCGGTCTGACATGCGCTTTGGTGCGGGCGTGCAGGCCGACGGCAGCGTACGCCTGGCCTTGTGGGCGCCGGCGGCGCGTACGGTCGAAGTGGGTATGCAGCGTGGCGCGTCGGTCGACTATGCCGTGCTGGAAGAATCCACCGGGGGATTTTTTACGCTCACCACCACCGCGTTGCAGGCCGGCGACCATTACAGCTACCGGATTGACGGGCGCCCATTCGATGTGCCGGATCCGGCATCGCGCTTTCAGCCTCGGGATGTACATGGACCCAGCGAGGTGATCGATCCCATGGCTTTCGCCTGGGAGGATGAGGCATGGGCGGGGCGGCCGTGGGAGGACGCGGTGCTCTACGAGCTGCACGTCGGCGCCTTCACCGCCGCGGGAACCTTCGCGGCGGCACAGCGGCATCTTGCCGCCCTCGCCAGGCTGGGCTTGACCGCCATCGAGCTGATGCCGATAGCAGAATTTCCGGGACGCTGGAATTGGGGCTATGACGGTGTGTTGCCGTTTGCGCCGGATGCGCGCTACGGCCGTCCGGAGGATCTGAAACGATTCATCCAGGCGGCTCATGCGCTCGGTCTCATGGTGATCCTGGATGTCGTCTACAACCACTTCGGTCCCGAGGGCAACTATCTCGGTTTGTACGCGCCGCAGTTTTTCACGTCACGACACAAGACGCCATGGGGCGACGGGATCAACTTCGACGGGGCGGGCAGCGCGGTGGTGCGCGAGTTCTTCATCAGCAACGCACTTTACTGGCTCGAGGAATATCACATCGACGGTCTGCGGCTCGACGCCGTCCATGCCATGACCGACGGCAGTCCTTGCCATATCCTCGCGGAACTGGCTGCAACGATCCGTACCCAGGTGACAGGACGGCATTGCCATCTCATCCTGGAAAATGACCGCAATGAGGCCCGTTATTTGCGCCGGCGGCCAGACAATGGCGTGGAAGCCTACACGGCCCAATGGGACGACGATGTACACCACGCCCTCCATGTTCTCCTCACAGGAGAATGCAGCGGCTATTACGCCGACTACCGGGATCAGCCGGCACAGAAACTTGCGCGAGGACTGAGCGAGGGTTTCATTTATCAGGGGGAGCCATCATCCTACCGGTCCGGCGCCTTGCGGGGCGAGCCCAGCGCCGATCTGCCGCCGGCCGCGTTTGTCTTTTTTCTCCAGAACCACGATCAGGTCGGTAACCGCGCAATGGGCGAGCGTATCAGCCGCCTGGCCGATGAGTGCGCGGTGCAGGCCGCTACGGTGCTGTTGCTGCTTGCGCCGTCGCCGCCGCTTCTCTTCATGGGTGAGGAGTGGGGATGCCGGCAGCCTTTCCCGTTTTTCTGCGATTTCTCGGCGGATGTTGCCGAGGCGGTGCATCAGGGCCGGCGGCAGGAATTTGCCGCCTTTCCGCAATTTCACGGGGCGGCGCTTGCGCGCATACCCGACCCGCTGGCGCAAGAGACGTTCCTGTCCGCGCGCCTGGCCTGGGAGGAGATCGGGACACCGGCCGCCAGGGCGTGGCTTGACCTGCACAGCACGTTGCTGGCACGGCGCGCCGATTTCGTGGTGCCACGGCTCAAGCAGACGTGGATCGTGACGCGCACCAGCCGGGTTTTGGCCGACGGAGTCATACAGGCCGCGTGGACATTTGCCGATGGCGGCACGCTTTCGGTGCTCGCCAATCTGACCGGGCGCGAGGTCCCGGATCCGGTGGCCGGCAGGGACATTCTGTTTCGCTGGCCGCAAGACCCCCCGCCCACCGGTGGACTCGGTCCGTGGACCGTCGTGTGGCGCCTTGTCCCCGCCCCGGAGCCTGCATGATTGCGCGCCCGATCACGATTCCCACCGCAACCTACCGCTGGCAGCTCCACGCGGGCTTTCCATTTCGGGAGGCGAGCCGTCTGGTCGGCTACCTGGCCGACCTTGGCGTCAGTCATTGCTATACCTCGCCCTATCTGCGCGCGCGGCGCGGCAGCGTGCACGGTTATGACATTGCCGATCACGCCCGCATCAATCCCGAAATCGGCAGTGAGGAGGACCATCGGCGCTTCATGCAGGAGCTGCGCGCCTTCGGCATCGGCCAGATCCTGGATGTCGTCCCCAACCACATGAGTACCGCGGGCTACGGGAATATCTGGTGGCAGGATGTCATGGAGCATGGACAGGCATCCTTGTTTTCCGATTATTTCGACATCGACTGGGATCCGCCCAGAACGGAATACGCCGGTAAGGTGTTGATGCCCATACTGGGCGACCAGTATGGAACGATCCTGGAGGCGGGCGATCTGCATCTTGTGTTCGATCAGAGGGCCGGCAGCTTTCAGGTCCATTATTACGACCACCGGCTTCCCGTCGACCCAGGCACGTACCCGCGTATCCTGAATCACGATCCCGCGCTTCTCGCACAGACCGTACCTGCGCCCATGCGGGATAAGTTACTGACACTTGTGCGTGAATTCGAGATGCTCCCGGCGCGCACCCGCACCGATCGCGGATCGCGGCATGCACGCGCGGACCTGTCCCGGCGGCACAAGCGCAGCCTGCAGCACTTGGTCGGTGCAAGCGCGGCGCTGCGGGCCTACATCGAGCGCGTCGTGGCGATTTTTTGCGGGGTTCCAGGTACGGCACAAAGCTTCGACCCCCTGCATGAATTGCTCGAACGGCAAGCCTACCGGGTCGCCTCCTGGCGCGTGGCAAGCTATGAGATCAACTACCGGCGGTTTTTTGACGTCAATGAACTGGTGGCACTGCGCGCGGAGGACGACGAGGTCTTTGCGGCCACGCACCGCCTGATCCTGGCGTGGATCGCGCGCGGCTATGTCGACGGCCTGCGCATCGACCATCCCGACGGTCTGCGTGATCCGGGAGCCTACTACGGGCATCTTCAGGATGCCGCCGCCCAAGCCATGGGAACGGCCTCGCCGCCCGCCGGCGGGCGCGCGCTTTATGTGGTTGCGGAAAAGATTCTCGCCCGCCAGGAGCAGGTGCCGGGCGCATGGCCCATCCATGGCACCACCGGGTACGACTTCACGGCCCTTGTGAGTAATTTGTTCGTGAACAGGGCAGGCTGCGAGATTCTGACGGCGGTCTACCAGGAATTCGTCGGTGCCCAGTTGCAGTTTGAAGACAGTCTGTACGAGTGCAAGAGTCTCGTCATGCGCACAGCGCTCGCAGGCGAGCTTTTCGTGTTGACGAACATGCTCCAGAAGTTGGCGGAAACGGACCGTCATACGCGCGATTTTACCCGGACGGCACTCGCGTCAGCGCTGTTCGATGTGGTGGCATGCTTCCCCGTGTACAGAACCTACATGACGAACGACAAGACGAGCGCAACCGATGCAGCCTACATCCAGCAGGCGGTCGCGCGCGCCAAGATCCGCAACGGTACCGCCGACCTCAGCGTATTCGACTTCATCGAGCGGATGCTGTTGCGGGCGGACCGGGCGCAGTGGACAGATGCCTACGCCCAGGCCGCGCTCGGTTTTGCCATGCGATTCCAGCAATACACGGCGCCGGTGATGGCCAAGGGGCTCGAAGATACCCTTTTTTACCGGTACAACCGGCTTGTGTCTCTGAATGAAGTGGGGGGCGATCCGAGCCATTTCGGTATCAGCATAGAGGCGTTTCACCACGCCAACGAGGAGCGTCTGACCGCCTTTCCCCACACCATGCTGTGTACATCGTCGCATGATACCAAGCGCAGCGAGGACACCCGCGCGCGCATCAACGTCCTGTCGGAAATGGGTCTTGAGTGGGGCGTGTGGGTGCGCGAATGGAGCCGCATGAACGCCCCATTGCGCACGGATGCGGCACCAAGCCCGGCCGACGAGATGCTTTTTTATCAGACGCTGATCGGCATATGGCCGCTTGGGCCGCTGTCCGCCACCGCCCTGGGGGATGTGCGGGAACGCATGCAGGAGTACATGACCAAGGCCATGCGCGAGGCCAAGTTGCGCACAAACTGGTTGAACCCCGATGCAGCCTACGAAAAATGTGTTGCGGACTTCATCAATCAGGCGCTGTGCACGGATCCGGTGAGCCCCTTTGTGTCTCATATCGACACCCACATCGGGCCGGTCGTGCGGGCTGGTCTCTTTAACAGCCTGAGCCAGGCGACATTGAAGCTGACGGTACCCGGGGTTCCCGATATCTACCAGGGTACGGAAATATGGGATTTCAGTCTGGTTGATCCAGACAACCGCCGCCCAATCGACTACGTTCGGCGGCATCATATGGCCCAGGCCGCCGCCACGATTGCCGCCCGCCCTCCGGATGCGCGCCGCGCAGACCTGCAGGCGCTGTTGCGTGATATCGAATCAGGTCTTGCAAAGCTCTACGTGACACGGCAGATCCTGCGCTTGCGCCGCCGCCATGCCGGACTTTTTGGCGAGGGGACCTACCGGGGCGTGGAGGTCCTGGGGGAACGCCGCGCGCAGGTGGTCGCGTTCATGCGCAGCTTCAAAGACCAGCGGTTGCTGGTTGTCGTCCCCTGCCAGGCGGCATCGTTGCTGGACGCATTGAGCGGACAAATCGAGGCAGGCACGTGGGGAGACACGACGCTGCAGGTGGAGACGCCAGGACCGTATGAAGATGTGTTGACAGGACAGACGATGAAGGTGGCACCGCATTGGCCGCTAAGAGAATGTCTGGCCAGCTTTCCCGTGGCCGTATGTCTTTTCGGTCCCGGCGTATAAGGGGAGATGGGAAGGAACCACCATAAATCAGGCGAGGGAAAGCATATGGGACATCTGACGATGCTGCCGGCATGGCAGACGTTGCGGGCACATTATGACAGGATCCGGAACCGGCACCTGCGGGATCTGTTCGCCGAGGATCCCGGACGCGCAAAGCGCTATACGCTGGAAGCGGCCGGCCTTTTTCTCGATTATTCGAAAAACCGCATCAACGACGAGAGCTTGTCGGGCCTTTTGAACCTCGCCCGTGAACGGGGCGTGGAGGCGCAGCGGGATGCGATGTTGTCGGGTGCGCACGTCAATACCAGCGAGGACCGGCCGGTTCTGCACACCGCCTTGCGCGCACCGCGCAATGCGATCATCTGCGCCAACGGCCACAACGTCGTACCCGATGTGCATGAGGTTCTCGATCACATGAGCGCGTTCGCGCAGGACATAAGAAGCGGCACCTGGCGCGGCTTCACGGGCCGGCCGATCCGCCATATCATCAACATCGGCATTGGCGGATCGTTTCTGGGGCCGCAGCTCGTGTACGAGGCGCTAAAACCTTTCGCGCTCGCAGGTCTGACCTGCTCGTTCGTCGCCAACATAGACGGCGCGGAACTGGCCAACGCCCTGCAGGGCAAAGATCCTGCCGAGACCCTGTTCATTATCGCGTCAAAGACCTTCACGACGCTCGAAACCCTGACCAATGCGCGCCTTGCACGCGAATGGCTTATCGAAGGCCTGGGAAGCCAGACGGCAGTGGCGCGCCACTGCGTGGCGGTGTCGGCGAACGTCGGGGCCGCGGTGGAGTTTGGTATCGACGCGGGCAATATTTTTGGCTTCTGGGACTGGGTAGGTGGGCGTTACTCGGTCGAGTCGGCGATCGGGCTGGCCGCCATGGTGGCCATCGGCGGCGATCTGTTCACACAGATGCTCGCCGGATCCCGGGCGATGGACGAGCACTTTCAGGGTGCGCCCCTCGATGCCAACATGCCTGTCATCATGGGTCTCATATCGTTATGGTACAACAACTTTTTTGGCGCCGAGACACTTGCCATCCTGCCCTACGCGCACGCACTGGCGCGGCTGCCGGCGTACCTTCAGCAGCTTACCATGGAAAGCAACGGCAAGCGCGTCGATGCAGGCGGGGAACTGGTCGAGGTCGATACTGGACCCATAGTCTGGGGTGAACCGGGTGTCGATGGGCAGCACTCATTTCATCAACTGTTGTATCAAGGGACACGCCTCGTGCCATGCGATATGATCGGGTTCATGGAACCGTTGAGCCGTTATCATAAAAGTCATGACCTGCTCATGGCGAGCCTTTTTGCCCAGGCCGAGGCGCTCGCCTTCGGGCGTACGGGCGAGCAGCTGCGTGCGCTTGGCGTGTCGCCATCCCGCGCGAAATTCGAGGCCTGCGAAGGCAACCGGCCAACCAACATGCTGCTTGGACAGCGGCTGGACGCGCGCACGCTGGGGGCGCTCATTGCCCTTTATGAGCATAGTGTGTTCGTGCAGGGTGCCATCTGGGGCGTGGACTCGTTCGACCAGTGGGGCGTTGAGCTTGGCAAGGATATGGCGCGACAGATCATCCGCGAAATGGAGACGGGTGCCGTGGGCGCAGGTCACGATCCCTCTACCGAACGGTTGCTCGCGCGCTATATGGGCGCGCGGCACGCCGCCCAGGGTTGAACCGTGCAAGGGGGCCTGCCGGCCGGCGGGCGCAAGGGGATGTGGGAGGAGGGATGGGTCAACTGAAGGTGGCACTGGTGGCCGCAGAATGTGCGCCGTTGGCAAAGACCGGTGGACTCGGAGACGTGGTCGGCGCACTGGCCGGGGCACTTGTCCGCGCAGGCGCAGACGTGCGCGTGATTCTGCCGCACTATCGAAGCGTACCGCAGCCCGACGGCAAGTGGCCGGTGATCGCGACACTGGCAGATGGTGTCGTGCGCGAAGCAAGACTCCCGTCAGGGGTCACGGTCTGGCTTCTCGACCGCCCGGATCTGTTTGATCGGCCCGGGCTCTACCAGGACGGCGATGGGCACGATTTTGCAGACAACGCCATGCGCTTTGGCTGGTTCGGGAAAAGAGCGGCGGAAATCGTTGCCGGGGCGCAGATGCCGCTTGGCTGGAAGGCGGACGTCGTGCATGCGCATGACTGGCACGCGGGACTTGTGCCGCTCTGGTTGCGCTTTTCCGGAAAATGTCCCGTGATGGTGCAGACCATCCACAATCTGGCCTTCCAGGGCTGCTTTCCCTCCGACACGGTTGCTGCGCTTGGTTTGCCGCCGGCAAGCTATCAGCCAGATGGCGCGGAATTTTACGGCCGGCTTTCGTTCCTGAAGGCAGGTCTCTATTACAGCGACGCGATAACGACGGTCAGCGAAGGATACGCAGAAGAGATCACCACCACGGAATTCGGGTTTGGCATGGAGGGCCTGCTGCAGGCGCGGCACAAGGACCTGTCCGGCATCCGCAACGGCATCGACACCGCGGAATGGAATCCGGCGGCAGATGGCCGGATCGCACGGACATACGATCGAGATCATCTCGCCGGCAAGGCCATAAACAAAAGGTTTCTGCAACAGACGCTGGGCCTCGATGCCAGCGGCGACGCACCGCTGTGCGCCATGGTCAGCCGGATGACATGGCAAAAGGGGACGGACCTCGTCGTCGAGGTGGCCGAACGGCTGATCGGCGCCGGTGCGCAACTCGTTCTGCTTGGCAACGGTGACCGCCCGCTCGAGCAGATGGCCGCCGCACTCGCGGCGCGATATCCCTCGGCGGTAGCCGTGCGCATCGGCTTCGACGAGGGGCTCGCCCATCAGCTCGAAGCCGGCGCGGACATCTTCCTGATGCCCTCGCGTTTTGAACCCTGCGGACTCAATCAGATGTACAGCCAACGCTACGGAACGCCACCGGTGGCGCGGGCGACCGGCGGCCTGCGCGACACCATCACAGCTTATGAGGACGAGTCATCCCTGGCGACGGCAACGGGTTTCCTTTTCAAAGAGGTGGACGGGGACAGTCTGTGGCGGACCCTGGAAAAGGCCTTGGCGCTTTACCGTCGCAGAGACGCATGGGTGCGGCTGCAGCGCAACGGCATGAGCCGCGATTTCGGTTGGCAGGACAGCGCGGCGCGTTACCTGGCGCTCTATGAGAAGATCATTGCGATGAAAACGAGGCGCTGACCCCGGCGGGGAGTCGCGGCGCAAGAACAACGACAAAAAGGGGGAAGGTCATGGCAAATCGACAAGGATCACGTTTCGTCAGCCGCCTGACACGCGACACGTTGGCGCTGATACTTGCCGGCGGACGCGGGAGCCGCCTGGGACCGATGACATTGTGGCGCGCCAAGCCCGCCGTGCCGTTTGGCGGCAAGTTCCGCATCATCGATTTCCCCCTGTCCAACTGCGTAAACTCGGGGATCCGCCGCATCGGTGTACTCACCCAGTACAAGGCGCACTCGCTCATCCGGCACATCCAGCGCGGCTGGGGCTGGTCGCGCGGCGAATTCGGTGAATTCGTCGAACTGCTGCCCGCCCAGCAGCGCATCGAAGCGTCCTGGTATGCCGGCACGGCTGATGCCGTCTACCAGAATCTTGACATCATCCGCGGACACAACCCGGCCTATGTGCTGATTCTTGCCGGCGATCACATTTATAAAATGGACTACGGCCCGATGCTTGCCCGGCACGTCGAGATGGGTGCCGATCTGACCATCGGCGCGGTCGATGTACCGCTGAAGGACGCCAAGGCCTTCGGCGTGCTCGAGACAGACGAGTCCGGGTGGGTGCTGAATTTCCATGAGAAGCCAGACAGTCCGGTACCCTGCCGTCCCGGCAAGGATGTCGTTCGGGCGTCCATGGGCATCTATGTCTTTAGCACCGAATTTCTCTACAAGGCGCTGATCGGAGATGCCGATTGTCCCGAATCCGCCCACGATTTCGGGCGCAACATCATTCCCTGGGCGCTGGAGGAACATCGCGTGGCAGCCTATCCCTTCCATGATTTGCGTACGCATCAGCAGGCTTACTGGCGCGATGTGGGTACGGTCGATGCCTACTGGCGCGCCAACATGGAACTCGTGGGCATCACACCAGACCTCAATCTTTACGATCCGGACTGGCCGATATGGACCTACCAGGAACAACTGCCGCCCGCCAAATTCGTGTTCGATGACGATGACCGCCGGGGCATGGCGGTCGACACCATGGTATCTGGTGGATGTCTCATCTCTGGTGCGCTCGTGCGCCGCTCACTGCTGTTTTCTGCGGTGGTGGTGCATTCCTATGCCGAGGTCATCGACTCGCTGGTTCTGCCCAACGCCGATATCGGCCGCCACTGCCGGCTGCGCCGCACGGTGATTGACAAGGATTGCAAGCTCCCGCCGGGCACCGTGATTGGCGAGGATCTCAGGGAGGATGCCAGGCGCTTCCACGTAACTGAGGAGGGTGTCGTGCTGGTGACACCCGAGATGCTCGGCCAGGCGCCCCACCATGTCCGCTGACAGCCGCGTCAAAGTGGTTCTCATGTGGCACATGCATCAGCCGCAATACCAGCTCATGGATAGCGGTATCTATCAGGAGCCGTGGGTGTATCTGCACGCCATCAAGGATTACGTGGACATGGTGGCGCATCTCGAACAGGTGAAGGCGGCCCGTGCGGTAATCAATTTCGTGCCGGTGCTGCTGGACCAGCTGGCCGATTACATCGAACAGATCCGTGAGTTTCGCGCAAAGGGCGCGCCGCTGCGCGATCCGCTGCTCGCGAGTCTTGCCGGGGAGTTGCCGGCCACGGCGGCGGCGCGCCTCGCGCTCATGAAGCTCTGTTTGCGCGCCAACCGCAAACGGTTGATAGAGCCCTGGCCGATGTATGCGCAATTGACGCAGATGGTCGACTGGCTGGATGCGCATCGGGATGCGCTTGCCTATATCAACGACGATTTCCTGCGCGATCTGCTCATCTGGTATCACCTCGCCTGGCTTGGCGAGACGGTCCGGCGCAACGACGAGCGCGTCAAGGCCCTGCTGCAGAAGGCGCACGGGTTTGGCGAGGCCGAGGCACGGCAAATGATCGATGTGATCGGCGACCTTCTGGATGGGCTGTTTGGCCGCTATCGGGCGCTGCAGGACGAGGGGCGGGTGGAGCTTTCCTTCAGCCCCTATGCACATCCCCTCGTGCCGCTTCTCATTGACTGGACAGTCGCCCAAGAGGCGCAACCGGAAGTCGAGCTGCCACCGGGCGACGCCTACCCGGATGGGCAAGGGCGCGCAAGGGTCCAGCTTGCGGCGGGCCATGCGAGTTTCATGCGGCATTTCGGCCGGGCCCCACGGGGCTGCTGGCTGCCGGAAGGCGGCATCAGCACCGCGGCCCTGCATCTCCTCGACGACCTGGACATCGAATGGACGGCAAGCGGCGGCGCGGTGCTGACGCACAGCCTCAATGGGGAGGAACTCGATGGCGCCGTCCGGCTTGGACCATTTCGGATCCACGACACACGCGTGCAATGCTTCTTTCGTGACGATGACCTGTCAGACCGCATCGCCTTTCGTTATGCCGAGTGGCGCGCCGAGGACGCCGTAAATGACCTCGTGGGCGCCATAGAGACACGTATACGGGCGATGAATCACGCAGAGGGAACAGTCATCCCCGTGATTCTCGACGGCGAAAACGCCTGGGAATATTACGCACACAACGGATTTTACTTCCTGAACACCCTCTATGAGCGGCTAAGCACCCATCCGATCCTGTCGCTTGGCACATTCGCCGACGTGCTCGATCACGGCGCAAGACCGCATCCGTTGCCACAGCTGGTGGCGGGCAGCTGGGTATATGGCACGTTTTCGACATGGATCGGATCCAAGGACAAGAATCGCGCATGGGAACAGCTGGTGCGCGCCAAACAGGCAGTCGATGAGGCGCTCAAGGAGCGGACATTGACGCCAGCGCAAGCAGCAGCCATCGATCAGCAGCTGATGATCTGCGAAGGGTCGGATTGGTTCTGGTGGTATGGCGACTACAATCCGCCGCAGTCCGTGGCGACTTTCGATGCACTGTACCGGGCGCATCTGCGTCATCTCTTTTCCTTGATCGGTGTGCCGCCACCGGATTGCCTCGAACAGGCTCTGGGGACTGGACATGGTGAGCCCGCGCGCGGCGGCACCATGCGCGCCACACACGGAGAATTTCAAGGAGGACCCGCGTGAACCGCAGACACAAGGGTATTCTCGGGGGGCACCGGCGAGCCGGCGTCCTTTTGCATCTCGCATCCCTGCCGCACGACGATTACCAGCCCGGGCTGCAGCGATCGGCGCGGCGTTTTATTGATTTTCTCCAGGCGGCAGGATTGTCCGTCTGGCAGATGCTGCCGATCGGCCCGTCTCACGGCGGTTCACCCTACGATCTGGCATCAGCACATGCGGGAAATCCATCGTGCGTAAGCGATGAACCGCTGCCGGCCTGCCTGCCGGAGGAGCTAACCGCGCAGCAGGGAGTGGAGCGCCTCGAGGCTGCCTTTGCGTTCTGCGAGGCGCGCGGCCTGCCGGAGGAGCTCGAGATCTTTCTGGCCGAGCAAAGCGGCTGGCTGGATGATTATGCCCTCTATCAGACGTTAAAGGAGCGTGAAGGGGGCAGGCCGTGGTGGGAATGGCCGCAACCGCTTCGTGACCGCGAGGAACAGGCGCTTGCGCCGGTGCGCGCGAGCGCCGACTTCCGGCGGCAGCGCTTCTGGCAATGGCTTTTCTTTCATCAGTGGGGGGATTTGCGCCACTACGCGCGCAGCAAGGGCGTTTTGCTTTTCGGGGACATGCCTTTCTTTGTCGGGCACGACAGCGCAGATGTGTGGGCACACCGGGAATTGTTTCGCCTCGATGCACACGGCCACCCCGAGGTGGTGGCCGGAGTTCCACCGGATTACTTCTCTGCCGATGGACAGAGATGGGGCAATCCTTTGTATCGGTGGGATGTCATGGAACAACAAGGGTTCCTTTGGTGGCGGGAGCGCCTGAAAACCCAGCTCGCGCTGTTTGATCTGTTGCGCATCGATCACTTTCGCGGACTTGAGGCCTGCTGGGAGATCCCAGCCGGCGCGCCGACGGCCGCGGCCGGGCACTGGGACAGGGTACCCGGGCAGATGTTGCTGGACAGTCTTGAAAAACTGTGGGGCAATCTGCCGGTGGTGGCCGAAGATCTGGGTGTCATCACCGATGCGGTGACGGAGTTGCGCGACCGGCACGGGTTTGCCGGCATGAAGGTGCTGCAGTTTGCCTTCGGCGACGACGCCCGCAACCCCTATCTGCCCCACAATCATGTGCGCAATGCCGTCGTGTACACGGGTACGCACGACAACGATACGACAGTTGGCTGGTTTGCCGGCCTTGCGCCCGGCCTTCAGCAGCGGGTACACGAATATCTTGGCGGGCACGAATCGATGCCCTGGGCGTTGGTGCGCGCAGCGATGGCGTCGGTCGCCGATCTCGCGGTGATCCCCATGCAGGATTTGCTGGCGCTGGATTCGGCGCATCGCATGAACACACCCGGCAGCGCACGCGGCAACTGGGCCTATCGGCTGTCGTGGGCAGATATTCCAGACGATCTGGCCGGACGCTTGCGCCACATGATGCGGATCTATGATCGTGAGCGATCAGCGGCGGATTAAAGCCACGTCATGAGTCCAAGCTCAAAGGGGTGCGCCAGATCCGGGTGATAGGGATACATACGCAGGCGATAGTAATGGCGTCCCGAAAAATCGGGGGTGAAGACGAGCCGGTACAGATGCCCTTGACCCTCGCCCATTTCCGGTGTCAGCGCCAGCGTCTGATGCATGGTCTTGTTGCCGGTTGCATCGTCATTGGTATAAATCACGCATTCGACAACGACATCCTCCGGCGCCAGCCGGTTCAGGTCGAGCACGACGTTCATCGTAAGGGACTGGCCGGCGACGGTGATGCGCGGAATGTCGCCGACCGCGCGGCCGCGCACATGCGGCCAGGCGGCGGTCACGCGCTGTTTCCAGTCGGCGAGGGAGCGCGCCCGTACGCCATGATCCGCGCCCAGCGCGCGTGCCAGATGCATGGCGGGCCGGTAGAAATCCTCCAGGTATTCAAGCACCATCCGCTCGGCGTTGAACACCGGAATCGCCTGTTTCATCGCGTTTTTCGACAGCCGGATCCAGCCGGGAGAATGGCCCTGGCCCTCACGGGCAAAATAGAGCGGCTGGATTTCCCGTTCAATGATGTCCAGAAGTTCTTGCGCCTCGGTACGCTCGCGTTCAGCGGCATCAGTGCTCATACAAGGGGCAATGGCCCAGCCGTTGTCGCCATGGAACCCCTCGCCCCACCAGCCGTCCAGGACACTCAGATTCAGGACACCGTTTAGCGCCGCCTTCTGGCCCGACGTGCCGCTCGCCTCGAGAGGATACTGCGGTGTGTTCAGCCACACATCGACACCGCTGACGAGTTTGCGCGCCAGCGACAGGTCATAATCCTCCAGGAGAACGACTCGCCCTTCAAACTCCGGACGGCGCGAAAATTCATGGATGGCCCGCAGAAACTCCTGGCCGGGCAGATCGTGAGGGTGCGCTTTGCCGGCGAAAAGGAGCAGGGTGGGACGCGCCGGATCCGACAGCAGGCGTGCAAGCCGCGCCGGATCGGAGAAGACCAGTGTGGCCCGCTTATAGGTCGCGAAGCGGCGTGCAAAACCGAGGACCAGAGGATTGCATTGGTCATCGTTCAGATAGCGGCAGGCCCGTTTGATGGCCGAGTCGGTGGCCCCGTGGCGCCGGTACTGATGGCCAAGGCGCCCGCGGGCGGCCGCCAGCATCTCCGCCTTCAAGCCCCGCCGCAGACTCCAGTAGGAATGGTCTGGGATGGCATCAATGCGTGTCCAGTAATCCCTGTTCACAAGTTCGTTGCGCCAGCCGCTACCCAGGCGCATATCGAGAAGTTCCGACCATTCGCTGGCAAGGAAGGTCGGCACATGCACGCCGTTGGTGACGTAGCGCAAGGGGTTTTCATCATGAGGGATTTCCGGCCACACGTAGCCCTCCATGGCAGATGCCACCGCGCCGTGAATGCGGCTGACACCGTTTTGTTGCCGCGAGCCGCGTAACGCAAGCGCCGTCATGTTGAATCCGCCGGAATTGGTCGGGCTGCTGCCAAGGCTCATGAAACGGGCGAGCGGAATGCCGAGTTCGCCGATGTAACTGCCCAGGTAGGCCTCGATGAGCGCATGATCGAAGATGTCGTGTCCGGCCGCCACCGGCGTGTGGGTGGTAAAGACCGTGCCGGCCGCCGTCAGTTCAAAGGCGCTGTCAAAGTCCATGCCGGCGCGCACCAGTTCCCGTGCGCGCTCAAGAAGCTGAAAGGCTGAATGGCCTTCGTTGATGTGCCAGGCAGCCGGTGTGATGCCGGCGGCGCGCAGGGCGCGGACGCCGCCTATGCCGAGCACCATCTCCTGCTGGATGCGCGTGTGCCGGTCTCCGCCATAGAGCTGATGGGTGATCGTGCGGTCGGTAGGGTCGTTGCCCTCGATGTCGCTGTCCAGCAGATACAGTCGGATGTTGCCCACTTCGGCGACCCAGACCTTGAGGCGCAGTTCCCGTTCCTGCATGCGCATGGACACGAACAAGGGGTTGCCGGTGGCGTCTTGCGCGGCGCTGATCGGGAGGTCGTCGAAATCGCTGCGCGTATCCCGGGCCACCTGACTGCCGTGCTGATCGATGGTCTGGCTGAAGTAGCCCTGACGGTAGAGAAGACCCACGGCGGTGAAGGGCAGACCGAGATCGCTCGCCGCCTTGCAGTGATCGCCAGCGAGAATACCGAGGCCGCCTGAATAGATGGGCAGGCTCTCATGGATACCGAACTCGGCACAGAAATAGGCAATCCCGTCGGCGGGGCTTAACCATGCAGGCGTCCGGTGGCGGCGGTCCGCCCGGTAACTGTCAAAAACCGACAGGGCGCGCTGATATTCCTCGAGAAAAACATGATCCAAGGCGGCCTCATCCAGCCGCGTCTGGGGTATCCGCTGAAGCAGCAGTTTAGGGCTGTGCCCACAGGTGCGCCAAAGGCGTTTATCCAAGCGGATGAACAGGGAACGAATTTGATGATTCCAGCTGTAGAGCAGATTGCCGGCGAGCTCCGGGAGTCTGTGCAGGCGCGCCGGTATGACCGGCCGGACATCGATGATGTGGTAGGTTCCGGACATGTCCGTATTCCTCGGTCGCCGCCGCAGGCAGGCCGGAGCCTGTGGCCGTTTGCCTGACGGAAGGGTTCTATTGGCGGGCTTGCGGCCAGACTAGCTCAAGAACGCCGTCAGCGGAAGACTAAAGACGACGGAGTACCAGAACAGACGGACCGGGCGGTCCGCCTGTGCATGCGGATGGCCGGACGGGCCGGCCTTCGTGGGCGACCGGTTCTGCGGCCGGCGCGTGGTTGGGGCCGGTCTCAGTGCGCCTCACGCGGCTCGCGCATCATGTAGGCGACCATGAGAAAAAGGTAGACGACCATGTAGATGTTCGCCGTTCCCAGGACGTCGCCACGATTGCCGGTGCTGCCCAGTGCATAGGGTCCGCCCCAGCCTTCCGCCGTCGTCCACACCCCAAAGGAGTAAAAGAGGCCGATGGGCAAAAACCAGTTCTGGCCACGCTTTAGCAGAAGACTCAAAGCCAGCACCGTTTCGGCTGCCGCCGCGAAAATACCAAAGGGTAATGGCCCTACAGCGCCGAACACCTTGATGGCGATGCCTATGTAGCGCACGATCCACCCGGGCTGGCCGACCTCAGAGGCCTGCAGATAGGAGAGACTGTGGTAAAGGAATGCCGGCTGCCATTTCCAGAACGCATCAAAGGCCCACAAGAGGCCAAACAGGACCCGGATCGCCTCAATGGCATGGGTCCCGATGACCGTTTGTGCAGGCTTGGCCCACGTCAGTCGCCGATCACACGGTACGGAGAGGATGGCCAGAAAAACCAGTGCGTAAACGATGGCGGTACCGGGGTCCGTGGCGCCCGCCGTGTACGGCCCTCCAAATCCGCCGACCGTGGACCAGAGAACCAGGTTGTAGAGGATGCCAAGGCGCGCGAACGGGCGCAGCGCGACGCCGGTCAGGAGCGACAGGGCGAGCAGGCCGTTGATCACGACCATGACCACCGCGACATTGTCGGAGCCAAGCGCGGAAACCACCGCTGCCATGGCGTGGATATACTGGTGGAAGACGGCCGGTTGGCCCTTTTCCCTCTTTATGATGCTGTCCAGAAACCCCGCCACATAGGGACCGTTGGCCTCGAGAGCCGTGTTGATCAGACAGATTGCCCCAAACAGCAGGCGCAGTAACGCAAAGGCCAGTTCTTGGTTTTTTGTGTAGGTGGTCAAGTTGACATTGCTCATTGCGCAACAAAGCTCCATGGTAGTCTCGGTCGACTTTGAGTATAGCGGACGCCGCCGCAATGCGCCCAACGGGACTTCGGGGACGGGTGGCATGGGATCAGGCGGCACGCCGTGCGGGACCCTGCGTGGCGCCTCCCGGACCGGATCGATGCGCCGCCGGGAAGGGCCCATCGGCCGCCAGCGCCGTGCCCTGTGCCGCTACAGAAAATCCCTTAGATTTGATCCAAGTCAAAGGCCGTTCCCGGGTGAGGCTGTTACCCTCTGTACGCTTTTTAAGGGCTGGAATCACAACAGTTCAGGGTGGCACGGACCCGCTGGGGGCCGGCGACCTGGACGTTCCGGAAAAAGTGTTCTTCATTATTAAGAGTTAGGGACGTTACCCGGAGTCATCGCGGATTGGGTCCGCGGCGGGTGACGGCAACAGTCCAAGTCTGGTCACGGGATCACATAGCATGTCCAAGAGAGGCATTAAAGGGGCCCTGAAAGCCCTGTGCGCGCCGTTGCTGCTGATGCTAAGCGGCTGTTCAAAAAGCGGTCTGTTTCTGCTGGAGCCAAAAGGCCTTATCTCGCAGGTGACATACCACTATTTCAACCTCGACGTGGGCATCATGCTGCTCATCATCATTCCGACGGCGTTGCTGGCGATCTGGGCCATGTGGCGCTATCGCAAGGGTGGGGGAGGCGACTATCGTCCCGAGTGGAGCCACTCCTACCTCATCGAAGCCATTGTCTGGGGGATTCCGCTGATCACCGTCGGCGTCCTCTCTTATCTGTCGATCAAGGCTATCTACCAGGTCAACCCTTACAATCCGGGTGCCATCTCCAGCAAGGGCACGGCAGCCGGCAAACCGCTCGACGTGGATGTCATCGCCACCGACTGGCGCTGGCTGTTCATTTATCCGAAACAGAAGATCGCCTCGGTGGATCGTCTGGTCATTCCGGCCGGGGTGCCCGTCCGCTTCCGGCTGACATCCACGTCCGTGGTCAATGATTTCATCATCCCGCAGCTCGTTGGCATGATCGATGTCATGCCGGGTATGCGCACCAAGCAAGCCCTCGTGGCCGACAAGACCGGACAATATGTCGGTTATTCGGCGGATTACAGCGGTGCCGGCCTCTCCTGGATGAATTTCGAGACGAAGGCGGTGACCAAGGCACAGTTTGCAGCGTGGGTGAAAAAGACGCAGGCCGCACCGCAGACCATGACCTACGCGGATTTCAACCGCTTCGCCAAGCCATACCTCGCCGTCCATCACCACCGGATGGTGTTCGGTCGCGTACAGAGTGGTCTGTTGGACTATGTGGTCAGGGAAGTGATGTCAGGGAAAGTATGGCGGACGCCCATGGCCATGACAGAGAACATGGTGCGATACATGAAGAAACAACAGGCGAACGTCAAAGCAGGAGAATATTGATTATGTTCGTGCATTTGCAAGGCCCGTGGAATCCCGTCTGGGGGCGCCTGTCCCTGCAGGCCATCCCGTACCAAAATCCCATCCTGGTCGGTACGTTCCTGTTTGCCATGATCGCCGCCCTGGCGATCGTGGGTGCGGTTTTCTATTTCCGCGCAGGACCCTACCTGTGGCGGGAGTGGTTCACCACCGTCGATCACAAGAAGATCGGCGTCATGTACTGTCTTTTGGGCCTCGTCATGTTGTTTCGGGGGTTCATTGATGCCCTCATGATCAGAAGCCAGCAGGCGATGGCGGTCGGACCCCACTCGCCCGGCTATCTCGGCGCCCTGCACGGCTACCTGACACCATTTCATATCGGACAGGTGTATACGGCGCACGGACTGATCATGGTCGTCTTCGCTGCGACCCCGCTACTGGTCGGCATCATGAATATCGTGGTGCCGCTGCAGATCGGTGCGCGCGACATGGCGTATCCCTATCTGAACGCACTCGGCTTCTGGCTGACAGCGGCCGCCGCGGCGCTCGTCATGCTGTCGCTGTTCGTGGGCAACTTCGCGCACGGAGGCTGGTACGGGTTCCTTCCCTATTTCGAGTTGCCCTACAGCCCCGGAGTGGGTGTCGATTACTGGATGTGGGCCTTTCAGCTGAGCGCCATCGGCACCACGATGGGCAGTATTAACCTGATTGCGACCATCGTGAAAATGCGCGCCCCCGGCATGACTTGGATGCGCATGCCTATCTTCACCTGGGCGTCACTCAGCACGAACCTGATCGCGCTGACGTCCTTCCCGGTCCTGATGGTGAGCCTGGCGCTTCTCGGCCTCGATCGCTACTTCGGCACACATTTCTACACGGCCGGACAGGGCGGCAACCTCATGCTCTACAACGACCTGTTCTGGGTCTGGGGCCATCCGGAAGTGTACTTTCTGATCCTTCCGGCATTCGGCATGATGTCGGAGATCATACCGACGTTCTCCGAAAAGACGCTCTTTGGCTACGCCACCATGGTGGTCGCCTCATTTGCCATCGGCGGCGTGTCCTGGGGGGTGTGGCTGCATCACTTCTTCACAATGGCGGCCGAGCCGAGCGTGAACAGCTTTTACAGTGTGACAACCATGCTGGTCGGCATCCCCACCGGCGTGAAGGTCTTCAATTGGATCTTTACCATGTATCGTGGCCGCGTCCGGTTCGAGCTGCCCATGCTGTGGGCACTCCTTGCGCTGTTCCTGCTGCTGGTCGGCGGCATGACAGGCATGATGAATGCGTTTGCCGCCAGCGACTATATGTGGCACAACGGTGTGTTTGTGGTGGCGCATTTCCATATGATGGTGCTGCTCATTGCGTCGAGCATTTTCGGCGCGGTCGAATACTGGTTTCCAAAAGTGTTCGGATTCAAGCTTGAACAGCGCTGGGGCAAGTGGTTTTTCTGGTTCATGGTGCTTGGCACCGCGTGGGTGTTCGTGCCCATGTTCATACTCGGTTTTGCCGGTATGACCCGCCGCCTGGACTACGTCCCCGTGACCCAGTGGGCACCGTATCTGCGTGTCATGCTCGTCGGCATGGCGTTCTATGTGGTCGCCCTGGGCTTTTTCGTGGCGCACCTCTACGTCAGTTTGCGCGACCGGATGAAGAATCGCGTCGGTGCCGACCCGTGGGGCACGACCCGCAATCTCGAGTGGATGACCCATTCGCCGGTGCCGGCCTACAACTTCGCATTCATCCCGCGCGTGCATGCGCGTGACGAATGGGCATGGCGGAAGGAACACGGCATGGCGAACCTCGGCAACGAGTCGTTCGAGGACATCCATATGCCGCGTAACACAGGTGTGCCGGTGTTGCTGGGGGCCCTCTCCTTTGCCCTGTGCTTCGCGCTTGTCTGGCGTATCTGGTGGCTGGCTGCAGCATGCCTCGGTCTTGTCGTCCTCGTCATCATCCTCCGCTCGTTCGCGCGCAAGACCGACGAGGTGATCCCGGCGACAACGGTCGCCGGCGTCGAGCGTGCCGCACAGGATGCCCTGGCATCACCTGCGCGGGGATGAGACGGCATCCAGGATGACAGACAGCCCGGCGGCGAGCCGGGGCCAACCGACATTCGAGCAGTGGAGTGAGAGATTCATGAGTGCATCGACAAATACGCGTATGCAGCCCGGTTCAACGGTGCTGTGGGAAAAGGGCGACGCCGCCGGGCACGACGCGCTGGGCACGAGAACCTTCGGGTTCTGGCTGTACATGCTGACCGATGCCATGGTGTATGCGGCGTTGTTCGCGGCCTTCGGAGTGCTTGCGCACAATGCCGGCCTGACCAGCAAATCGATGCTGGCGTCGGTGTTTGACGCGCAGGCCGCCTACCGGGACACGATCGTCCTGTTTGCGAGCGTGCTGGCGTATGGGTACGCGATGGTCGCACTGAAGAAAGGAAGCCGCACGGGTGTGGCGATCGGCATTATCGTTGCCACGATCCTGGGCGTGATCTTCTTGAACATGGTGACCGGCGACCTCGAGCATCTGTTCAGCCAGGGGGTCGTGCCCCAGCTGAATGGCTTCTTGTCCATCGTCTTCACCCTGGTCATTTACCACGCACTGCACATCGTCGTCGGCGTGCTCTGGATGCTGGTGATGCTCATGCAGATGGGCCGTGATGGATTTACCAGCAATGTCGTCTACAGGCTGATCAATCTGCGCATTTTCTGGCACTTCCAGGCGGTGATCTGGGTGTTCCTCTTCGTATTCGTTTACCTGCAAGGAAAGGTTATATGACGCATTCTGCCGAGAATCCTCTGCATCATCCGGAGGTCCACCAGGCGAGCCTGTCCGGGTATGTCGCCAACTTCCTGATCACCGTACTGGTCATGACAGCCGCCCTGTGGCTTGCCCGGGACAACTCGTTACCGGCAGGGAGCCTGGTCGGCTGGACGAGCCTGCTGGCACTGGTCGCGGTGCTGGTACAGGCCTATCTGCTGCTGCACATGAACTGGTCGAAAGCGCAGATCTGGCACACGGTGGCCATGATTCTCTTCGTGCCGCTTTTTGTGGTGATGATCGGTCTGACCATGTGGATGTTTCACGGTTTGTACCAGCGGACCGCCATCGCCATGCCACACCAGACGATGGCGGCACCGATGCACCCGGCCCCGGCCGCTTCCGCCGCCGCTCATACAGTCAAGGCCGCATAAGCGGAACGGGTCATCCCCTCCCGGGCAAGCGTCCGGTTCAGGCCGTCGTGGATTTCAGGTCCACGGCGGCCTTGTTGTTTTGGGCCCCCAGGGCGTTCTTCGCGCGGCCGCTTTTTGTTCACGGGGCATTGATCCCGCAAGGAATTGCGCACTTTCGGTTCGGAACGGCTGCGCGGGCTCATTGCGCAAATCCTGGGCAGGGATGCGGCTCACATCACGGGATGGCGCATCCGCACGGTTGCGTGTCTCGGAGAATCCGCCACAATATTGGATACATGTCGTGAATCGGCGGAGGTGGGATCCATGAAAGGCACGGAGTCATCTGAGGAACTGGAAACCATGGGCGAGGCCTATCGGGAACTTCTGCAGAAGACCCTGCGCAAGGCGCGCGACACCGGCGCCGGCTTGTACCATCTCATCAGCGGTATGCGCAGCGAGGTGGCGCGCAACAAGGTGGGCGAAACGGAATGGACGGAACTTGAAGGATCGGTTCGGCGGGATCTCGCCCATGCGGCGGAGTACCTGCATGATGGCGGCAAGGAACTGAAGGATTGGTTGGGATTCGATGTGTCATTGATCGAGGAAACGCTTTGGAACGCATTTTCCGAAGCCGCCAACCAGACCCAGGTGGAACTTTACAAGATACACCTGCAGGCAGAAGCGGCAGATTCGG
>JAJYPD010000023.1 GCA_021795715.1 Pseudomonadota bacterium | reverse complement strand
GCCGATCAAGTTTCTCGGTGTCGGGGAAAAGCTCGACGGCCTGGAACCCTTCCATCCGGACCGCCTGGCGTCGCGCATCCTCGGCATGGGCGACGTGCTGACCCTGATCGAGGAGGCCGAGCGCAAGGTCGACCGGGCAAGCGCCGAACGTCTCGCGCAGAAACTGAAGAAGGGCCGCGGTTTTGATCTGGAGGATTTCCGCGAGCAGATGCTGCAGATGGAGCGCATGGGCGGCATGGCAAGCCTGCTCGACAAGCTGCCGGGCGGGGGGGAGATCCCGGCCGCCGCGCGCGAAAAATTGAACGACAAGGAGACCGGGCGGCTCATCGCCATCATCAATTCGATGACACCGCACGAGCGCCGCTTCCCCGACATCATTCGCGGATCGCGCAAGCGGCGCATCGCGCAGGGTTCCGGCACCGGGGTGCAGGAAGTCAACCGCCTGCTCAAGCAGTTTGCCCAGGCGCAGCGGCTGATGAAACAGATCGGGAAGGGCGACATGCGCAAGATGCTCGCGCGGTTCAAGGGCCGCCTACCCGGGCTGCCGTTCTGACGCTTGCGGCCGCCGCGAGCCTCCCTTATAGTCCTATACACAAAATCTATATTTAAAGATGGGCAGGGAGGAGGAAACGGTATGGTGGTCGTGAAGGAACCGGTCCTAGACCGGCGCGCGCAGGGCCGGGCGATGATTGGCCGGATGCTCGAGGAACGGCGCCAGATGCTGGTGCTGTTTTGCCGTGTGGCCGGACTCGAACCCTTTACAGGGGGCGGGGACGCGCGGCGCACACTGCAGGAGTTCTGTCAGGTGCTGATCGACTACATCAGCGCTGCGCATTTTTCTCTCTACGAACGCATCATCAACGGCAGTGAGCGGCGCCAGGCGGTGCTTGCGCTGGCCGGCGAACTGTATGGGCAGATCGAAAGCTGCACGGAAACGGCGATCGTCTTCAATGACAAGTACGACTGCGCCGATCACTGCGAGCAGATCGACCGGCTGGCAGGTGACCTGTCGGTCCTGGGTGAGGCGCTGGCACGGCGCATCGAGCTCGAAGACCGCCTGATCGCGACGATGCTCACGATCCGCGCATAAAGGTTGCAATCCAGATCATCCGCATCGGTGTGAGGGTGATGCGGGTGCCCAGGGGACGGGCGGGGCTCCGCCGCCATTCGGTGAGGAGGGCGCGCGCAAAGCGGACCTGCGTTGCGAGTACGCGCGGAAGGGGGCCTGTTGCCTGCGCAAGATGCCAGGCGGCCTGCGCAGCCAGCGCCCCGGTGACGCGGTCGTCCAAGCCGGCGGGCTCCGGCCGCAGCAGGCCGCGGCCGAGATCCGGCAGGCGCTGCGTGAGGTCAAGGCCGATGGCGAGATCATCGAGGAAGGCCGCGTCGATGCCAACGCCCAGGATACGGGCGGTCAGGGCCACCACGGGCTGCCAGGCCGTACAACAGGCGGCGGCGAGGTCGGCAGGCGTGGCGTAGGGGGTTGCGTTCTGTTCCTTGCGCAGCGCCTCCAGAAAACGGCGAAGCGCGGGATCGGCGGCAAGCCACGGGGCCGCTTCGTACAGTGCGCGCGTCAGCGGGTGCTGCGCCCGGTCGGGCGGTTGCGCGAGTTCCTCACCCCACCACGCGAGGCGTACGGCGGCGATTTCGGTGATGCCCGGATAACGGGCGATGCGCAGCAGCTCGGCGCACAGCGCATAGACCGCTATGAGGGCCGTGCGCGCATCCGGTGGCGCATACAGCAGGCTGTACCAGAGATCGGGCCGGCGCGCGCGCAGCGCGTCGGTGATCGGTGCCGGCGCGCTCAGGCGCATAGGCCGGCGGGGCATCGCCCGTCAGCGCTGCAACTGGCCGCGCTTGTCGCTGACCTCGCGCCACGTCTCCGCATCGGGCAAGGCCTCTTTCTGTTCGAGAATGGGGGGCCAGACGGCGGCCAGTTCGGCGTTTAGCGCAATGAAGTCGCGCTGATCGTCGGGGACCTCGTCTTCGGCATAGATGGCGTTGACGGGACATTCGGGGACGCACAGGGTGCAGTCGATGCATTCATCCGGGTCGATGACAAGAAAATTGGCCCCTTCGCGAAAGCAATCCACCGGGCAGACCTCCACGCAGTCGGTGTACTTGCATTTGATACAGGGCTCAGTGACCACGTAGGCCATGGGGGCTCTCCAAAAAAGCGCTATCTTAGGCGAAGAGGGCGCCGCTGAACACCTGTCCGCGCATCCCTGCGCGTGGGGCGGCGGCCTGGTGCAAATTGCAAGAGAGTCCTTAAGGCAGGCCGGATCGGGGAATCGCGGCGCAGACTTCGCGATACGGCCCGAACGGGCGCAATCGGCGGATGCGCGCCGTTTGGCGGTCCCGCGGTATCGACCGGCTCTTGGCTGCGCCCTTATAAGGCGCACGGGCCGCTGGTATGGCATTTGCTTGCGGGCTCATCCAGGGCGTAGTATGGTGCGAGCGGGCTTCAAGGAGATGCTTGCATGGTGCGCCTCACGGACCTCGATGTCGGGCGGCTGTCATGGCGGAAGCGACGGCTGGAAGAGTGGTTGGGGGCATTGCCGCTGGCTGAGCCCGCGCGCGCCTTGCAGCAGCTTGCCCACTCCGTGCGCGCCTTGAACAAGACGGTGACCGAACCGTCCGTGCGCGTCTCCCTCCTCGGTTGTTACGAAGAATCCATCCGCAATCTCGCAGCCACCCTGCGGCGCCCCGGGGTGCCTGCGGACCGCATCGCGTTTTTGACGCTCGTGAACTCGGAAATGGCCCACGGCTACGAGATGGCGATCGGGCTCGGGGGGCGGCCGGACGTGCACGCGCGCGCCGCCTTGGGGGCGCTCGTCCATCTCGGGGAAGTCGTGCGCTGCGCCTACCGTTCTTATCTTCCGGTGCCCCCGGGCCTGTGGCGGCGTATCCATGCCTTGTACGGCAGCGTCGAGCCGGAGACCGATGGGGCCATCGATGCCGCGTACAAGGGAATCATCCTCCTTGGGCTTGCCGATCCGTATGCGCTGGCGCCGGGGGCGATCGATCTGGTGACGGCGCTGATCGCGCAGGTCGGCGGACTGGCCGTTTTGCCGGCGGCGAGCGGCTTTCGCATCGAGCCGCTAAACGACACCCCGGCGCGGCTCGGGGGCGGCGCACTGAAGGCCTACTACCTGGATACGCGGCCGCTCATCGCCGAGGTGGGCCGTCTGCGCACGGCGCTGCGCGAGCGGGGGGCGCTGCCGCCGGTGTGGACGCACGGGGTCTTGCCGGATGTCGCCGAACATCTGCTGGCGGCACTGGCATCGGCGTGGCGGCCGGAACCGCAGGTGCGCGGGGCGCGCGTGCGTCTCTCCGGGGAACGGTTGCTGTGCTCGGGATTTACCGCGCTGCACGCGGTCGCCGGCCGGAAGGACGCGCGGCACTACGTCGATCTGGATACCGCGTGGCAGGACGGCGGGCGATCGGTGCCGATCACGCGTTGGCGGATACGCGACGCCGGACGCAGCGGCCTGTGGCTTACGAGCGGCGGAACGAGCTTTGAGGGGCGCGCGCCACGCCCCGGTTCGCTTGTGGGCGTGTGCGAGTCGATGGGGCCGGGCATTTGGCAGGCGGCGGTGGTGCGCTGGCTTAAGCGTGTGCGGCCGCGCGAATACGCCATCGGCGTGGAAATCCTCGGTACGGCGCACAGCGGCGTGGCCCGGCACGGCCACGCCTTCCCGTTTGCCGTGATCTTCATCGAGCCCGCGCAGGGCGGACCGGTGGCGCTGCTCGCCCCGCCGGGACGCGTGGCCGCCGGGCGCAGCCTGCGCGTGGAAATGCAGGGACGCGAGGCGCTGCACCTGCCGTTGGAACGCATCGACCGCGTCGGCGGACTCGACCGGTTCGCGTTAGCGGGCGGCCTCTCCGGGCAGCTGGTCGATGGCGTTGCGCATCAGGGCGTAGATGCGTGGGTTGGCCGCAAGAATACAGCCGCTTTCTAAAGGATCCCCTTCGGTAAAGAGGTCCCCGGTCAGGCCGCCGGCCTCGCGAATGAGCAGCATGCCGGCCGCCATGTCCCACGGGTGCAAGCCCGCTTCCCAGAAGCCGTCCAGACGGCCGCAGGCCACATAAGCGAGATCGAGCGCCGCCGATCCCGGCCGGCGGATGCCGCTCGTGGCGAGCGCAAAGCGCCGGAAGATCTGGATCCAGCGGTCAACGGCGTCGGTCTCGCGGAAGGGAAATCCCGTCCCGAGCAAGGCAAGACCCAGTTCACTCACGCGGCTGACACGGATGCGGCGCCCGTTCAACTGCGCGCCTGCGCCGCGACCGGCGGTGAAGAGTTCGTCGCGCACCGGATCGAAGACGACCGCCTGCTCGAGGCGGCCTTTGTGGCGCAAGGCGATCGACACGGCAAACTGCGGGAAGCCGTGCAGGAAGTTGGTGGTGCCATCGAGCGGATCGATGATCCATTGCCACTCATTGCCCGCGCTGCGGCCGCTTTCCTCGGCGAGAATGGCGTGGTCGGGATAGGCCGTGCGGATGACGTCGATGATGGTCTCTTCGGCGCGGCGGTCGACCTCGCTCACGAAATCGTGCCGTCCCTTGTTCTCGATCGTCAGCCGGTCGATGTCCGGCATGGCGCGGACGATGACGGCGCCGGCACGGCGAGCCGCCTTGACGGCGGTGTTGAGCATTGGCTGCATCGGAACCCCCGAAAGCGCTGCATTGTAGCGGCCCTTGGCCGCGGCGCAAAGCGCCGGCATGTTATCCTTGGGGCCCATAGCGCCGCATACACGAGAAATCTCCATGAGTCTTGCCCATATCCGCATCGTCCTCGTGCGCCCCCAGCACCCCGGCAATATCGGGGCGGTGGCGCGCGCGATGAAGAACATGGGTCTGTCGTCATTGGTGTTGGTGGCACCGCTGCAGTTTCCCTCCCCCGAGGCGGTGGCGCGCGCCGCCGGTGCCGATGACATCCTCGCCTCGGCGCAGGTGGTCGACAGCGTCGCCGCTGCGGTGGCGCCATGCACGCGCGTACTGGCCACCAGTGCGCGCACGCGCAAGATCGCCTGGCCCGTTTTGGGCCCCGAGCAGGCGGCGGCCGCATTGTGGGGGGAGGCGGCCGCCCGACACGAGGTGGCGCTGCTTTTTGGCGGAGAACGCAGCGGGCTTGCCAACGAGGATGTCGATTTCGCGCACGGGCTCGTGCAGATCCCGGTGGATCCGGCGTTTCCTTCCTTGAATCTGGCGGCGGCGGCGCAGGTGCTCTGCTACGAGATCCGCAAACAGCAGCTGGGCGGCGTGGTGGCCGTGGCGGACCACACGCCCGCTTCCCAAGACGAACTGAACCGGTTTCTGGCGCACCTGGAGACGGTGCTGATCGATATCGGCTTTCTGAACGCGGCCCATCCGCGCAAGCTCATGCGCCGCCTGGTGCGGCTCTTTCGCCGGGCGACACCCGATCAGAACGAGATCAACATCCTGCGGGGGATCCTGACGGCCATTTCCCCGGACGGCCGCCCCCGGGGAAATACTTGACAAATTTAGTCAGGAATGACTAAATGGGCGACAACGACGACCGGGGGGCGATGGTGACCAAGCGGGGCTATATTGCCAGCATTTTCGAACGCGATCCAGCGGCCCGCTCACCGTGGGAAATCCTGACCCTCTACCCGGGCGTGCACGCGCTCGGCGCGCATCGCGTGGCGCACCGCCTGTGGGTGATGCGGCTTTACTGGCTGGCGCGGATGATTGCGCAGTTGGCGCGGCTTGTGACCGGCATCGAGATCCACCCGGGCGCGCGGCTGGGCAAGCGGTTCTTCGTCGATCACGGATTCGGGGTGGTCATCGGCGAGACGGCAGTGGTTGGTGACGACTGCACGCTTTATCAAGGCGTGACGTTGGGCGGGACGACCTGGAAGGCGGGCAAGCGCCACCCGACGCTTGGCAACAATGTCGTGGTCGGTGCCGGCGCCAAGATCCTCGGGCCCATCGTGATCGGGGATGGCGCGCGCATCGGTTCCAATTCCGTGGTGGTCAAGGATGTGCCGGCGGGTGCCACGGTGGTGGGGATTCCCGGGCGGGTGGTGGTCAAGGGTGAGCGCGAGCGGTCGCGCGCAGCGCTCGCCCAGAAGATCGGTTTTGATGCCTACGGGCAGATGCCGCAGATGCCAGACCCGGTGGCGCAGGCCATCGACCGGGTGCTCGACCATCTGCACCGCACGGACCGGCGCATGGAGCGGGTCTGTCAGCAACTGCGGGAGGCGGGCATCACCATTGCGCCACTCGATGAGACCGGCGCGCCGGAGGAAAACGGGCCTGCGGGACCGGAGAATAGTTGACTAAAATAGTCAGGTATGGCAGGGTAACGGGGCATCTGACGCGAGGCGTATTATGAAATTGACCACGAAAGGCCGGTATGCCGTGACCGCGATGCTGGATCTGGCCGTACACCAGCAGGAGACTACGGTGGCGCTCGGCGACATCGCCGCCCGCCAGGGGATTTCCCTGTCCTATCTGGAACAGCTGTTTGCCAAGCTCCGGCGCAAGGGTCTGGTGTCGAGTGTCCGTGGCCCGGGCGGGGGTTACAGTCTGGGGCTGCCGGCTTCGGGAATCTCGGTGGCGCAGATCATCATGGCGATCAACGAAGACATCGACGCCACCCGCTGCCGGGGCGAGGAAAACTGCCACGGCGAGGAGCGCTGTCTGACGCACCAGCTGTGGACGGAGCTCTCGCGGCGCATTTATGAATTTCTCGACGGGATCACTCTCGCCGATCTGGTCACGGAGCCCGGCGTGCAGGAGGTCGTGTTGCGTCAGGCGCAGCGCGGCGCCGTGGCGGTCGAAGTACAGAATGGATGGGTTTGATGGGAGCAGCGGGCATGAGAAAGCCGATTTACCTCGATTATTCTGCAACGACGCCGGTCGATCCGCGCGTGGCCGAGACGATGTGCCGCTACCTTACGCTCGACGGCGAGTTCGGCAACCCCGCCTCGCGCTCGCATGCCTTCGGCTGGCACGCCGAAGAGGCGGTGGAGCGGGCGCGCGCTGACGTCGCCGCCCTGATCCAGGCGGATGCGAAGGAAATCGTCTGGACCTCCGGTGCGACGGAATCGAACAACCTGGCCCTGAAAGGGGCGGCCCATTTCTACCAGGGCAAGGGCCGCCACATCGTCACCGTAAAGACCGAGCACAAGGCGGTGCTCGATACGACCCGCCAGCTCGAGCGCGAAGGCTTCGAAGTCACGTATCTCGATCCGCAGCCCAATGGCCTCGTGGATCTGGCGCAGCTTGAGGCGGCGCTGCGTCCGGACACGATCCTCGTGTCGGTCATGCACGTCAACAACGAAATCGGCGTCATCCAGGATCTGGCCGCGATTGGCAAGATGCTGCGCCCGCGCGGCATCCTCTTTCACAGCGACGCCGCGCAAAGCGCCGGCAAGGTGCCGGTCGATGTCAACGCGTTTGGCGTCGATCTGCTGTCTCTGAGCGGCCATAAGGTGTATGGCCCCAAGGGCATCGGCGCCCTCTATGTGCGCCGCAAGCCGCGGGTGCGCCTCGAGGCGCAGATGCACGGCGGCGGGCATGAAAGGGGTCTGCGCTCGGGTACGCTGGCGACGCACCAGATCGTCGGCATGGGCGAGGCGTTCCGGATCGCGCGCGAGGAGATGGCAAGCGAGGCCGAGCGCATCGGCCGGTTGCGGGACCGGCTGCTGGAGGGCTGTCAGGCCATCGAGGAAGTCTATGTCAACGGCGACATGGAACGGCGCATCCCAGGCAACCTGAACGTGAGTTTCAATTTCGTCGAGGGGGAATCCCTGATCATGGGTCTAAAGGAGCTCGCGGTGTCGTCGGGCTCCGCATGCACCTCGGCGAGTCTCGAACCGTCATACGTGTTGCGCGCACTCGGGCGCAACGACGAACTGGCGCACAGCTCCATTCGTTTCACCTTGGGGCGGTTTACCACGGCAGAGGACGTGGAATACACGATCCAGCTGCTGCGCGACAAGATCGGCAAACTGCGTGATTTGTCTCCGCTGTGGGAGATGTACAAGGAAGGCGTCGATCTGAATTCCGTACAGTGGGCCGCTCATTAAGTTCGATGGGAAGGAGAAAGACATGGCATATGGCACGAAAGTCCTGGATCACTATGAAAACCCGCGCAACGTCGGTTCGTTCGACAAGAACGATCCATCGATCGGCACCGGCATGGTCGGAGCGCCGGCGTGCGGCGACGTCATGAAGCTGCAGATCCGCGTCAATGACGAAGGGGTCATCGAGGAGGCGCGCTTCAAGACCTACGGTTGCGGCAGCGCGATCGCCTCGAGCTCGCTTTTGACGGAATGGGTCAAGGGCAAGACCCTGGAAGAGGCCGGCAGGATCAAGAACACCGACATCGCCGAGGAACTGGCGCTGCCGCCGGTGAAGATCCACTGCTCGGTGCTCGCCGAGGACGCCATCAAGGCGGCGATCGCCGATTACCGCAAGAAGAGCGGCGACAGCGCGGACGCGGCGTGAGGGGCGCGGCGATGGCGATCATTTTGACCGAAAAGGCCGCAGCGCATGTCCGCCGTTCGCTCGAGAAGCGCGGCAAGGGGGAGGGGTTGCGCCTGGGTGTCCGTACCAGCGGCTGTTCGGGCATGGCCTATGTGCTCGAATACGCGGATTTCATCGCACCGGAAGACCAGGTGTTTGAAAGCCACGGCGTGAAGGTTCTGGTCGACGCAAAAAGCCTCATCTATCTCGACGGGACAGAGCTCGATTACACGCGCGAAGGCCTGAACGAGGGATTCCGGTTCAACAATCCGAACCAGAAGGCCACCTGCGGCTGCGGAGAGAGTTTCAGCGTGTGACGACGCGGGCGGGAGTGGTGTGTGGCGGACAATCATTTTGAGCTCTTTGGTCTTCCGGTCGGCTACCAGGTCGACGAGCGGGAGCTTGCCCGGCGCCACCGCGAGCTGATGTCCGCCTGCCATCCGGACCGCTTTGCGCAGGGCAGCGCGCAGGAACGGCGGCTGGCCGTGCAAAAGAGTGCCGCCTTGAACGAGGCCCTGAAGGTCTTGCGGGATCCCATCGCCCGGGCGCGCTATCTGCTGGAACTTGCGGGGGTATCGACGGAAGAGGAGACGGACACCGTCATGGACCCTGCGTTCCTCGTCCAGCAGATGGAGTGGCGGGAAGCCCTCGAGGCAGGCCATGAGGATCCCGCGCAAATGGCCTCCCTGACGCAAGAGTGGGCGGCGCTGATGGCCGCCAAAGAGCAGGAACTCGCCGGGCAGCTGGCGGCGGGCGCGGCCGGCCATGCGCAGGCCCGCCGGCTTGTGCGGGAATTGCAGTTCCTGCGCCGGTTCGGTGACGAACTCGACGAAGCGCGTCTGGAGATATGAGGTAATATGGCCCTGTTACAGATCAGCGAGCCCGGACAGTCCCCCATGCCCCATGCCCGGCGGCTTGCGGCAGGCATCGATCTGGGCACGACAAACTCGCTCATCGCCACGGTGGACGGCGGCATCGCGCAGGTGCTCGCAGACGAGGCGGGCAGGGTGCTTCTGCCCTCGGTGGTGCGTTTTTTAAGCGGCGGCGAAGTCGCCGTCGGCAATGTGGCGCAGGCGGCTGAGGTCGCCGATCCGCTGAACACGATTGCCTCGGTGAAGCGCCTGATGGGGCGCGGCCGGGACGAGGTCGGCGCGCTGCCCTATGCGCTCGCCGACGGCGAGGGCATGGTACGGCTGAAAACGGCCGGTGGCGACAAGACGCCAGTCGAGGTGTCGGCGCACATCCTGATGGCCTTGAAGGCGCGCGCGGAAAAGACGCTGGGCGGGACGCTTACCGGTGTCGTGATCACGGTGCCGGCGTATTTCGATGAGGCCCAGCGCCAGGCGACCAAGGACGCGGCGCGGCTCGCCGGACTCAATGTCCTGCGTCTGCTGAGCGAGCCGACCGCAGCGGCGATCGCCTACGGCCTCGACCGGCAGCCCGAGGGCCTTTACTGTGTCTACGATCTCGGCGGCGGCACGTTCGATGTGTCGCTGCTGCGGCTTTCCCAGGGGGTCTTCGAAGTCCTGGCCACGGGCGGCGATGCGCGGCTTGGCGGCGATGACTTCGATGCCGTGGTGGCAGCCGAGCTGGAGGCGCGCGGCCAACCGGCGGCATCGGCGGAGAGCGCACGGGCTTTGCTGCGCGCGGCACGCGCATCGCGCGAGCAGCTGACCACGCAGGATACGGTATCGATCGACGTGCCCGGCGTCTTTGCGGGGACGCTTTCGCGCGGTGAACTCAACGCCCTCATCGATCCGCTGATCGAACGCACGCTTGGCCCCTGCCGGCGGGTTTTGAAGGACGCCGGTGTGCGCGTGGCCGATATCGCCGAAGTGGTGCTGGTCGGGGGGGCGACGCGCACGCCGCGCGTGCGGGAACGGGTGGAAAGCCTGTTTCGCAAGGCACCGCTTTATGACATCGATCCGGACCAGGTGGTGGCTGTGGGTGCGGCGCGCCAGGCCGATCTGCTGGTCGGCAACGCGGGGGCGGCGGACATGCTGCTGCTCGATGTGATTCCTTTGTCGCTTGGGATCGAGATCATGGGCGGGCTCGTGGAACGTATCATCCCGCGCAACGCCCCCATCCCGACCACACGGGCCCAGGAGTTCACCACCTACAAGGATGGCCAGACGGCGCTTGCCGTGCATGTCGTGCAGGGCGAACGGGATCTGGTCGCCGACTGCCGGTCGCTTGCGCGTTTTACGCTGCGCGGCATACCGCCGATGGCTGCCGGTGCCGCGCGCATCCGCGTGACCTACCAGGTCGATGCCGACGGACTTTTGAGCGTCAGCGCCCGGGAGCTGCTAAGCGGCGCGGAAAGCGAGATCACGGTCAAACCCTCCTACGGACTCACAGACGGCGACATCGAACGCATGCTGAGCGAATCGATGGCCCATGCCGCCCACGATGCGGCCGAGCGTGAATGGCGCGAGCAGGTGGTCGAGGCCGATCGCATGATCGACGCAGTGGAAGCGGCGGTGGCCGCCGATGGACGGCTGCTCGCAGAGGGCGAGGGCGAAGTCATCGCCGCGCAGGCGCAGGCGCTGCGCGCGGCGCGCGACAAGCGGGACGTGGCGGCGATCCGGCGGGCCATTGAGGCGCTCGACCGGGTGAGTGCCGCCTTCGCGGCGCGGCGCATGGATGAGGGCCTGCGCCGGGCCATGACCGGTCATTCCATCCAGGAGTTCCGCTGATGCCGCGGCTGCGGGTGCTGCCGCACGAGGCGATCTGTCCGGCGGGTGCGGACATCGAGGCGCCGACGGGCGTCAGCATCTGCGACGCGTTGCTCAACGCGGGCATCGCCATCGAGCATGCCTGCGAGAAGTCATGCGCCTGCACCACCTGTCATGTCATCGTGCGCGCGGGGTTTCGCTCGCTTGCGCCGGCCGAGGATAAGGAAGAGGATCTCCTCGACAAGGCCTGGGGGCTGGAGCCGGAGTCACGGCTGTCTTGCCAGGCGCAAGTCCAGGACGCGGATCTGGTCATCGAGATCCCAAAATACACGATCAACATGGTATCGGAGCATCATTGATGCGCAGCGAAGCCGGTGCCACGGGAGGGGCCATGGGACTGAAGTGGACGGATACGCAGGACATCGCCCTGGCGCTATGCGAACAGCATCCGGACGTGAACCCGCAGTTCGTGCGGTTTACCGACCTCCACCGCTGGGTGCTCGGCATCGACGGATTCGACGACGCTCCGGAGCGCTCGAGCGAAAAGATCCTCGAGGCCATCCAGATGGCCTGGATCAGCGAGGCAGACGGCTAACCGCCCTTTCGGCCGCCCGGGCCCCTGGGGCTGACCGAAGGTGCCGGGCGGCGGGTGGGGGAGGTGGAAATTGCCGTCCTATCGACTAGACGTTAGAATGCCGGCTTTTCTAGAATCTACCAGATAAAGGGAAGGGCATGGCCATCGAGCGGACGTTGTCGATCATCAAGCCAGACGCCGTGGCGAAAAACGCCATCGGCGCCATCTATCAGCGTTTCGAAAAAGCCGGTCTGCGGATCGTCGCGGCGCGGATGCTGCATCTCACGCGGGCCCAGGCGGAAGGCTTTTACGCCGTGCACAAGGCGCGCCCGTTCTTCCAGGATCTCGTCAGTTTCATGTGCTCGGGGCCGGTGATGGTGCAGGTGCTCGAGGGTGAGAACGCGGTGGCCAAAAACCGTGAGATCATGGGTGCGACCAATCCCAAGGAGGCCGCACCCGGCACCATCCGGGCGGATTTTGCGGCCAGTATCGACGAGAATGCGGTGCACGGTTCGGATTCGGTGGACAATGCCCGCATCGAGAGCCAATATTTCTTTGCGACGACCGATATCTGGGCGCGCACGCGGTAAGGAGGATTTCTGCAGGACGTGGGTACCGTCGATGTCATGGGTCTCGATCGCGCGGGCCTGGCGGCTTTCATGGCCGGCCTCGGCGAAAAGGCGTTTCGTGCCCAGCAGATCCTGCCCTGGATCCATCAGCGCGGCGTAACGGACTGGTCGGCGATGACCAATATCGGCAAGGGGCTGGCCGCGCGGCTGCAGGCGGTCGCCGCCGTGCACACGCCGGAACTGCGCGCCGAGCACGTGTCGGCTGACGGCACGCGCAAGTGGCTGCTCGGACTGGCCGACGGGAACGCCATCGAGACCGTCTTCATCCCGGAAACCGACCGCAACACCCTGTGCATCTCCTCACAGGTCGGTTGCGCGCTCGACTGCGCCTTTTGCGCCACGGCCCAGCAGGGCTTCAGCCGCAACCTGACGGCGGCCGAGATCGTCGGTCAGGTCTGGTTTGCCGAACACCATCTGCGGCGCGTGCTCGGGCACCCCGAACGCGTCATCTCGAACATCGTCTTCATGGGCATGGGTGAGCCGCTGCTGAATCTGAAGGAGGTGATTCCGGCGATCGCGCTGCTGCTGGATGACTACGCCTACGGGCTGTCACGGCGGCGGGTGACCGTCAGCACCTCCGGGATCGTACCGGCGATGGCGCGCCTGCAGGAGGGGGCGCCGGTCAGTCTCGCCGTGTCCTTGCACGCCCCGGATGACGCCCTGCGCGACACGCTCGTGCCGATCAACCGCAAATACCCCATCGCCGAACTGCTCGGGGCCTGCCGGGCCTATGTGCGCGGCGATCCCCGCCGCCGTGTCACGTTCGAATATGCGATGCTCGCAGGGGTCAACGACGATCCGCATCAGGCACACGCGCTGGCGCGCCTTTTGCGCACGGTACCGGCGAAGGTGAACCTGATCCCGTTCAATCCGTTTCCCGGGACGCGTTTCGTGCGTTCGGCGCCGGCTGTGATCGACCGGTTCCGCGATATCCTGTTGCAGGCGGGGCTTGTCACCGTCACCCGGCGGACACGGGGGGACGGTATTCAGGCGGCTTGTGGCCAGCTCGCTGGCGTGGTTCGGGAGCGGCCCCGCCAGGTCGTGCGCATCCATGCGGTTTAGGCGGGCGGTCATCGTGGCGGTAATCGGGGGCGCGCTCCTCTCCGGGTGCGCCGGTTCGCCGCCTTTGACTGCGCGGCAAATGCGTCTTGTCGGATTGCGCACCGCCCTCGGGGTCGCCTATCTGCGGCAGGGACAGCTGGGTCTTGCCCGGCACGAGCTGCAGATGGCGCTTAGCACAGACGCGCACAACGCAAACGCCAACAACGCCATGGGCCTGGTCGAGGAGCGGCTGGGTGAATCCGGCAAGGCGCGTCATTATTTCCGGACGGGCCTAAAGCACCATCCGCACGACGGATCGCTGCAGAACAATTACGGCGCCTTCCTCTGCTCGCATGGCGAGATCAAGGCGGCGCTGCGCCATTTTCATGCCGCCTTGGCCTCGCCGCTTTATCCGACCCCGCAGCTGGCCGATGAAAACATGGGGATTTGTCTCCTGAAGGTACCGGACCTGCCACAGGCCGTGCACTACTTCCACCGGGCGCAGGCGCTGGCGCCGGCGATGGCCGAGCCGTTCTATTATCTGGCCAAGGTGCACTACGAACAGCATCACGACCGCGCCGCGCGCGCAGACATCCGCCGCTACCTGCACACGGCGCGCAGCGCCCGCGCGCTGGCGCTTGGGGTGCGCATCGGGCGGGCCACGCACGACACACATCTCGTTCGCTACTGCGCGACACGGCTGCTTGCCGGTTTTGCGAAAACGCCCGAAGCACACTGGGTGGAACGACTGCAACGCGAGGGAAAACTGCTTGGCAACTGATGGCAAAGAACTGGCTCTGAGCGGAATCGGCGCCCGTCTGCGCGAGGCCCGGGAGGCCGCAGGCCTGTCCATCGAGCAGGTGGCGGCGAAACTGCGTCTGTCGCGTGCGCAGGTCATGGCCCTGGAGGCCGGCCGGGCCGCCGAACTGCCGCCGGCCGCCTACGTGCGCGGCTATATCCGCAGTTATGGGCAGCTGCTCGGTCTGTCCAGCGAAGAGCTCGGGCGGCCGGTGATACCGCCGGTGGTGCCGGTTTTTTCCGAGGAGCCGATACCGGTGCGGACCGGCAAGGGCGGGGCGATCGGCGGGTCGGTCTTCGTCTTGCTCGTCGTGGTCATCGTCTTTCTGGCGCTCTGGTGGCGCGGCGCCGAACATCGCAGCGCGCACAGGGAACAGCGTGTGTCATCGGCCCAACCGCTGACCGCCCACGCCGGTCTGCCGCCGCGCCTTCAGTCCCTCACCGTCCCCGGCAAAACGGCCGGGCAACTGAGCCGTTTCCCGCTCGGCAGGGAGGTGAGCGAGAAACGGATCGGCACGGCGCGCAAGCCCCCGGCGGCGATGCCCGTGCAGGCGGCCAAGGCGCCGCCGCAGGCGGTAAAAACCGCGGCGCGTAGCGCTGTACCCCACCCCGGAGGATTGGTAAGCTTAGCCGGCGGCACTCAGGCGGCCGGCGGCACTCAGGCGGCGGCACCGGTGCCCGGCGGCCCGCAGGCGACATTGCAGGTATCGGCCACGAAGACGGACTGCTGGCTGGCCGTCTATGATGCGCACGGGCGGCAGCTTGCCTATGAACTGCTGCAGCCGGGACAGGCCGTGCAGGTGGCCGGTACACCTCCGTTTCGGGTGTCGTTTGGCAATCCGGTCGGCGTGCATGTCGCGCTCGACGGCCACGCTGTCCGTCTGCCCAAGAGTGCGCGGTCGGGACAGGTGCTGCACCTACAGGTTGGTTCACAGCCAGGATAACAACAATGCATGAGACGACCCAGATAGTGCGACGCAAGAGCCGGCCCATCCGGGTGGGCCGTGTGACGGTGGGCGGTGATGCGCCGATCAGCGTGCAGAGCATGACCAATACCGAAACCACGGATGTGCAGGCCACCGTGGCACAGATCGGCCGCCTGGTCGCCGCCGGCGCCGACATCGTCCGCGTCTCGGTGCCGACCATGGAAGCGGCGATGGCCTTCGCCGAGATCCGCAAGCAGGTCGAAGTGCCCCTGGTGACCGATATCCATTTCGATTACAAGATCGCGCTGCAGGTGGCGGAATTCGGTGCCGATTGCCTGCGCATCAATCCGGGCAACATCGGCCGCGAAGACCGTGTGAAACAGGTTGTCGAGACGGCGCGGGACAAAGGCATCAGCATCCGGGTCGGCGTCAATGCCGGTTCGCTCGAAAAAGAGCTGCAGAAGAAGTATGGCGAGCCGACCGCGGATGCCCTGGTGGAATCCGCCCTGCGCCATATCGAGATCCTGGAGCGCCTGAACTTTCGTGATTACAAGATCAGCGTGAAGGCCTCGGGCGTGAACATGGCGGTGGAGGCCTACCGCAAGCTTGCGGCCCTGACGGAGCAACCCTTGCATCTGGGCATCACCGAGGCCGGCGCCTTGCGCGGCGGCACGGTGAAATCCGCCATAGGCCTTGGCATGCTGCTGGCCGACGGCATTGGCGATACCCTGCGCGTGTCGCTGGCGGCCGATCCGGTGGAGGAAGTGAAGGTCGGATTCGAGATCCTAAAGAGCCTGAAGCTGCGCAGCCGCGGGGTGAATCTGATCGCCTGTCCGTCCTGCTCGCGCCAGAATTTCGATGTGATCGGCACGGCAAGCGCCCTTGAGGCACGCCTGGAGGACATCCAGGAGTCGATCGATGTGGCGGTCATCGGGTGTGTCGTCAATGGACCTGGTGAAGCCAAGGAAGTCCAGGTCGGTCTGGCCGGCGGATCGCCGAATCTTCTCTATATCGACGGACGTCCCAGCGGCAAGGTCGCCAACGAAGATCTGGTCGATACCCTCGAGCGTATGGTGCGTGAACGGCTGAAGGCGCGGGCTGCAGGCGGCGGCGCGCCGGTCATCCCCATCAAAGTCGTGTCTTGAGGATCCTTTGAGCCGGCAAGTTCCTGGGGTTCGCGGCGTCCGAGCCCTGCTACCCGCCGACGCCCGCATGTGGACGGCGGTCGAGTCGTGCGCGCGCACGCTGTTTGCGGGCTATGGGTATCAGGAGATCCGTCTGCCGCTCCTTGAGCACACCGAACTGTACACGCGCGCAGTCGGCGAGGTTACAGACATCGTCGAAAAGGAGATGTACACTTTCGTCGACCGCAACGGCGATAGTCTGAGCCTGCGTCCCGAGGGAACCGCGGGCTGTGTGCGCGCCGGTATCGAGGCCGGGGCGTTTCACAACCAGACACAGCGCTTCTGGTATCAAGGTCCCATGTTCCGCCACGAGCGCCCGCAGAAGGGCCGCTACCGGCAATTCCATCAGCTCGGCGTCGAGGCCTACGGCATGGCCGGGCCCGATATCGAAGCGGAGATGATTCTGCTCGGTGAACGGTTGTGGCGCGCGCTCGGGGTGAAGACCCGACTGCTCGTCAATTCGCTTGGCACGCCGGCCTGCCGCGCGGCCTACCGGCAGGCGCTGGTCGACTATCTCGCGCGTCACGCCGCGGATCTCGATGACGATTCGAGGCGGCGGCTTGAGCGCAATCCGCTGCGCATCCTAGACAGCAAGAATCCGGCTCTGGCGGACCTGCTCGATGCCGCGCCGAAACTCGCCGACTACTGGAGCGGGGAGGCGGTGGCGCACTTCCAGGGATTGACAGACCAGCTCACCGAGGCCGGTGTGGCATTCACGGTCACGCCGCGGCTCGTGCGCGGCCTGGATTACTATACGCACACCGTATTCGAGTGGGTGTCCGATGCGCTGGGCGCGCAGGCGACGGTGTGCGCGGGGGGCCGTTATGACGGTCTCGTCGAGGAACTGGGCGGGGCGGCCACGCCGGCGGTCGGCTTTGCGCTCGGTCTTGAACGGCTGGTGACACTGGTCACGCGCTGGCCGCAGACGGCGCCGCTCGATGTCTTCGTGATCACCGGGACGCCGACGCGCCGCAAAGCCGTGGCGCTTGCCGAGGCGCTGCGCGAACACGGGTTTGCGGTCGAGGTGTATTTGGGGCCGGCCGGAGTGAAGAGTCAGATCAAGCGGGCGCAAAGCAGCGGGGCGCGCATGACACTTTATGCGCAAGGCGACGAGATCGAACTCGACGGCGCGGGCGCAGCGGGCGCACGGGTTGCCTGGAGTGAGGCGGTCTTGGCTGTCGTCGCCCGGCTGAGAGGACAACGGGAGGGGGAATGAGCAGCGACGAGAGCGAAATCGAGCGCATCAAGGAGTTTGCGGGTCGGCACGGCCATCGTGTGGTCTACGGCCTGTTTGCGCTGATCATTGCCGCCGGTGGCGGGTATTTTTACTGGCGCTACCAGGCGCGGCAGGCGGCCTACGCCGCCGGCCTGTACAACGAGATGCTCGGCGCCACTATGCAACACCGCTACGGGTTGGCCACCGTCGCCGGCCGGAAACTGGAAAAACATTACGGCTCGACGCCTTATGCGGGTCTGGGTGCCTTGCTGCTTGCGCGTGTCGCCAATGACCAGAACAAGATCCCGGAGGCGGAAACGGCCCTGCGGTTTGCGGCGCACTACGGCCGCCCGAAGGTCGTGCAGACCGTCGCGCGATTGCGCATGGCGGCCTTGCTGGTGGCCGCAGGCCACCCCCGCCAGGCCTACCGGTGGACACGCATCGGGAATCAGCCGGGCTTCAAAGGCCAGGTATGGGCCCTGCGCGGCCAGATCCTGGCCGCCGAGCACCACCCGCGGCAGGCGGCGCACGCCTATACGCAAGCCATCGCCCTGATGTCGAAGAAATCGCCGATGCGCCAGGTGCTGGAACTGGAGCGCGCGCAACTGACGGTGGCCTCATGAGGATTCTTGCGCTTTTCATGGCGGCTTTGCTGTTGTCGGGCTGCGGCATGGGGGGCTTGTTCGGCGGTGGTCACAGCAATCTGGCGCCACCGGCCAAACTCACGCATTTCAAGCCGAGACTGGCCGTCCACGCCGTCTGGTCGCATGACACCGGCAATGGCGCAGGTGGCTATGAGCTCGATCTGCAGCCGGCGCTTGCGCACGGTATCGTCTACGTGGCCAATGAGGGCGGACGGGTCGCCGCCTACCAGGCGATCACGGGCCACCAGATCTGGAGCCGGCACCTGCCCTACCGGATCACGGGCGGCGTCGGCGTCGGCCAGGGTCTGGTGGTGATCGGCACGCGGCGGGGGCGGCTCATCGCCCTAAACAGCGCCCATGGCGCGGTGGTCTGGAAGGCGCAGGCGCCGAGTCAGGTGTGGGCACCGCCCACGGTCGGCCACGATGCGGTCTATGTGGCGACGCTCGACGGGCGTGTCAGCGCCTTCGGATTGCGCCATGGGCACAGCCTGTGGGAGGCGTCACATGTGCAGCCGTCGCTGCAACTGTATCTGAGCGCGCGTCCGGTGGCGCGGGGCCGCGTGCTCTACGAAGGCTATGCCAATGGCGAGGTGGTTGCGCTGCGCACTGAGAACGGCCGGCGGCTCTGGACCGGCCTCATCGCCCAGCCGCGCGGCGGGGACGAGATCGCGCGCCTCGTCGATGTGGGTACGCCCATCGTCTCGGGGAGCCTCGTTTATGCCGACAGCTACCATGGCAGCGTGGCGGCGATGAGCGCGCGCTCCGGACGCATCCTGTGGAGCCATCCGCTGTCGAGCGATCGCGACATGGCCCTGGGCGCAAGCACCCTGTATGTGGTTGCGGCCGATAGCCGCATGGTCGCGCTGGCGAACGCAACCGGCGGCACGCTCTGGGACCAGAAGGCGCTGCTCCACCGGCGGCTCGGCGCGCCGGCGCTCGTGGGCCCGGCGGTGGTCGCAGGCGACTACGCAGGCTACGTGCAGTGGCTGTCGCGCCGTACCGGCCGGTTGATGGCGCGCTACCGGGTGAGTGACGAAGCGGTCCGTGCCGCCCCCCTCGTGGTGCATGTCCCAAGCCATTTGCCCTATGTCATCGTCCTGTCGACCAGCGGAAAGCTCATGGCCTTGCGGTTCAAGCCCAGGGACGGACAGGGCGCGCATTGAAAAACACACCGCGGGCGTTGTGGCGCCCGCCTGGGCGGTCTCCTGGCCGCGGGTGCGCAGCCGTCTGCGCCGGGCTTGCGCAGGCGCTTGAAGGCATGCAGGAAAACAGCACATGAAGCCGGTTGTAGTCCTCGTCGGACGCCCCAATGTCGGCAAGTCCGCGTTGTTCAATGCGCTCACACGCAGCCGCCAGGCGCTCGTCGCCGACATGCCGGGGCTTACCCGCGACCGTCAGTATGGTGACGGCCGGGTGGGTGGCCGGTCGTATCTCGTGGTCGACACCGGCGGACTCGTAGACGACGCCGATGCCATGACGACCCTCATCATGGCGCAGACGCGTGTTGCGATGATCGAGGCGGATGTCGTCATCTTCGTGACCGACGGGCGCAGCGGGCCCATGCCGCTCGATTTTGCGATCGCCCACCAGTTGCGCAGCCTGAACCGGCCTGTGGTACTTGCCGTCAACAAGACCGAGGGGCTCGACGGCGATATCGCGGTCGCCGAATTTCATGCGCTCGGGATGGGTGCGCCCATGGCGGTGTCGGCGACCCACCAGCAGGGCGTCGAGGCGCTGATGGCAAGGAGCCTCGCGCCCTTTCCGCGTGAAGACGAAGCGGTGGCGGCCGAAGGTGGCATCCGCATCGCGTTGGCCGGCCGGCCGAACGTCGGCAAGAGCACCTTGACCAACGCGCTGCTCGGCGAGGAGCGGGTGGTGGTCTCCGACGTCCCCGGCACCACGCGCGACAGCATCCATATTCCCTTTGAGCGCGCCGGCAAATCGTACGTGCTGATCGACACCGCCGGCGTGCGCCGGCGCAGCCATGTCGCCGATCCGCTGGAGCGCTACAGCGTCGCCAAGACGCTGCAGGCCATCGACGAGGCGCATGTGGTGCTGCTCGTTCTCGATGCGCGCGAAGAAGTGAGTGATCAGGATGTCAGTCTCGCCGGCCTGATCCTGCACCGCGGCCGCGCCATCGTGCTCGTCGTCAACAAGTGGGATGGGCTGGAATCGGCGCGGCGCGAATGGATCAAGCGGGAATTGCAGCGCAAATTGCCTTTCCTGTCGTTTGCGCCACCGCACTTCGTGTCGGCTCTGACGGGCGCGCACATCGGACCGCTGTTTGCCGCCGCTGACCGCGCCTATCAGTCAGGCGGGCGCGTGCTGCCAACGCCGAAGCTGAATGCAATTTTGAAGGAAGCCGTGGCGGCGACACCGCCGCCAATCGTGCGCGGACGGCGTATCAAACCGAAATTCGTCCATCAGGGCGGCAAGCATCCGCCGCGGGTCATCGTCCACGGCAATCTGGTGAGTGAGACACCGGAGGCGTGGCGGCGTTATCTGGCGCAGCGCATCCGTGAGCGTTTTCATCTGGAGGGCACGCCCGTCGAGGTCGAGTTTCGCGAAGGCGAAAACCCCTTTGCGCAGCGCACAAAGCCTGCGCCCACCGCCCGCCAGGAAGCCAAACGCCGCCGGCAGCGCCGTTTTCTCAAGAATCACTTCGGTTGATCACCTGCACCGACAGTACGCCCTCGGCAAGCCGCAGTTCGAGGATGTCGCCAAGCTGCACGTCCGCTGCGCGGCGGATGATGTGGGAATCACGGCTGGCGATGGCATAGCCGCGCGCGAGCACCTGCGCGGGACCAACCAGGGCGAGTGCCTGACGGGCATGCTGCAGGCGCGCGCCCCGTGTGCGCAGGGCCTCGCGCAGGGTGCGCAGGAGACGCGCGCGCAGGGGATCTGTACGCAAACGCAGCCGCTCCCAGGCATCGCGGGGGTGGTGGCGGGCCAGACGCTCGCGGGCGGCCTGCAGACGCAGACGGCCGGTCCGCAACCGGGCCGACAGGCGCTCGGCGAGCGCGTGGCGCAGGCGCGCCAAACGCAGCTGGCTGTCAGCCACCCGGCGCATGGGCGAACGTGCAGCGAGGCGCTGGTGGTCTTGCAGCCAGCGATGGCGCAGGTTTTCGAGCGGATGGGGGAGTGCGCGGCGCAGGCGGCGGCGCAGATCATCGAGATGCTGGCTGCGTTCGGCCAGGGCGCGCTCGCAAAGGCGGGTAAGACGGGCACTGGCCTGGGCCCGACGGACCTCCCACAAGGCCTGGTCGGGGCTCAGTAATTCGGCCGCCGCAGTGGGTGTGGGGGCGCGCTGGTCGGCAATGAGATCGGCGATGGTGGTGTCGATCTCGTGACCGATGCCGGTCACGATCGGCAGACGGGCCGCCGCCATCGCGCGCGCGACGATTTCCTCGTTGAACGGCCACAGGTCGGCAAGCGAGCCGCCGCCGCGGGCGAGGAGGATGACATCGCAATCCTGCCGATCGCTCGCCAGCGCCAGCGCCTGGGCGATGCGCGGCGCCGCTTCCGTTCCTTGCACGGGTACCGGATACACGAGCAGGGCGATGGCCGGAAAACGCCGCTTCAGGGTGATCAAGATGTCGTGCAACGCCGCCCCGTCAGGCGAAGTGATGACGGCGATGCGCCGGATCCGCCGCGGAACCGGCCGCTTGCGTTCAGGCGTGAACAGGCCTTCGGCGGCCAGGCGCTGTTTCAAAAGCTCGAAGGCGCGGCGCAGTGCGCCTTCGCCGGCATCCTCCATCTCCTCGATGATGAGCTGAAACTCGCCACGCCCCTCATAGAGGCTGACGCGTGCCCGCACGCGGACACGCAGGCCGTTGGTGGCAGGACAGCAGAGCCGCTGGGCGCCCCGGAAGAGCGCGCAGCGCACCTGCGCCCGCTCATCTTTCAAAACGAAATACAGATGCCCCGAGACCGGCCGCGACAGGTCAGCTATTTCCCCCTCGACCCAGATGCGGCCATAGTGATCCTCAAGGAGTGTGCGCGCCTCCTGATTGAGGCGGGCGACCGTATAGACCGTTGTGCGCGCCGCGCCCGGCGCCGACCAGGGATCATTCATGGGGAGTACCTTACCCCGAAACGCGGCCGCGGCGAAATCAGGAGCCGGGTGTGCCGGGCGGCCACAGCTGCCTGGGCAGCACCCGGTAGGCCGGCGGGTAGAACGGTTGTGCGCGGCGGTTGGCGGCATGCTGCTTTGCGGCCAGCCGGCACTGGATCTGCGCTTCGGCTGCAAGATGCGCCGCCTGACGGAAATGGTGGTGGGTCTGCAGGCGGGCGGCGCGGATGAGCAGGCGGGGGGTCGAAGTCCACAGAAAGCCGTGTATGCGGGCTTTGCGGACCGCCGCCTGCGCGGCCCGGATCTCGGCATTCGCCTGCCGGGCCGACGGTGCGGCTCCAGGGGGCAGGGCCGCACAGCCCGCGAGGGAGGCGAGCGTCCAGATGAGGAGCATATCGTGTTTAGACATCGTTTCCAGACCCCGTATCGGCCACCGTCCTCTTACTGTTATAGGACTTAGCAGGTCGCGACCGAAAAGCAATAGCCGAAGGCTCCGGCGCGGCGTGCGGGCGTTTACGTCTTTTAGGCAAGTGCGTATAATGGGGCATGCGTATCGTCCAAGAAGCCTTGACGTTTGACGACGTCCTCCTCCTCCCCGACCACTCCACTGTTTTGCCGCGCGATGTGGACCTGCATACCCAGTTGACCCGCCGCATCCGCCTGAACATTCCCTTGTTGTCAGCCGCCATGGACACCGTCACCGAGGCGCGGGCGGCGATCTGTCTGGCGCAGGAAGGGGGGCTTGGCATCATCCACAAGAATCTGACCGCGGCACGCCAGGCAGATGAGGTGCGGCGGGTCAAGAAGTTTGAAAGCGGCGTGATCAGCGACCCCATCACGGTGAGTCCGGACGTGACGGTGAAGGCGGTGTTGAACCTCATGCGCCAGCACCACATTTCGGGTGTGCCTGTGACACGGGATGGGCGCCTGGTCGGTATCGTGACGAGCCGCGATTTGCGTTTCGAGACCCGCTATGGCGAGCCGGTTGAGCACATCATGACGCCCGAGGGGCGGCTCATCACCGTGAAGGAAGGGGCGTCCCGCGAGGAAATTTTGCGCCTCTTCCATCAGTATCGCATCGAAAAGGTGCTGGTCGTTGACGATGATTTCCGCCTGAAAGGTCTCGTTACGGTCAAGGATGTGCAAAAGTCGACGGAAAAGCCCAATGCCGTCAAGGACGGCAAGGGGCGCCTGCTGGCGGGTGCAGCCGTTGGTGTCGGCGCCGGCACGGAAGAGCGGGTGGAGCGGCTGCTCGAGGCCGAGGTGGATGTCCTGGTGGTCGACACCGCCCATGGACACTCGCAGGGCGTGCTCGACCGCGTCCGTTGGATCAAGAAGCACTATCCCGACGCCCAGGTCATCGGCGGCAATGTGGCGACCGGTGACGGGGCGCGCGCGCTGGTCGATGCGGGTGCCGACGCCGTCAAGGTCGGAATCGGGCCTGGTTCCATCTGCACGACACGTATCGTGGCAGGCGTGGGCGTGCCACAGATCACGGCCATCGACAATGTCGCCGAGGCCTTGGCGGTGTCGGGGACGCCGCTGATCGCCGACGGTGGCATCCGCTTTTCCGGGGATGTCGCCAAGGCGCTGGCTGCCGGCGCACATACGGTGATGATCGGCAGCCTGTTTGCGGGCACCGACGAGACACCGGGTACGGTGGAGCTGTATCAGGGCCGTTCCTACAAGACGTACCGCGGCATGGGATCGCTCGGCGCCATGCAGGAGGGGTCCAGTGATCGCTATTTCCAGGAAGACGGGGCGCCGGACAAGCTCGTGCCAGAAGGCATCGAGGGTCGTGTCCCCTACCGCGGATCGCTGGTCAACATCATTTATCAGTTGATGGGCGGGGTGCGGTCCAGCATGGGCTACACCGGCAGCCGCGATCTCGAATATCTGCGCGGCCATGCGAAATTCGTCCGCATCACCAGCGCAGGTGTCCAGGAAAGCCACGTACACGACGTGACCATCACCAAAGAACCGCCAAACTACCAGCGTGGCTGACACCAACGGCAAGAGTTCCGGGGACGATGCGCGGATCGAGCGCATCCTGATCATCGATTACGGCTCCCAGTACACGCAGTTGATCGCCCGGCGCGTGCGCGAGGCGGGTGTCTACTGCGAGATCCAGCCGTGGGATACGACCAGCGAACGGGTGCTGGCCTTTGGGGCGCGCGGCATCATCCTCTCCGGCAGTCCCGAATCGGTCAACGTGGAGGGTACACCGCGGGTGGCCGCCGGCGTGTTCGACGCCGGGGTGCCGGTGCTCGGCATCTGCTACGGCATGCAGGTTCTGGCTGCGCAACTGGGTGGGCGGGTCGGTGCGGCGCCGCACCGGGAATACGGACATGCGCGTGTGCGGCCGCTGGCCGCCTCACCGTTGCTCGATGGCATGAATGATGGCTCAGAGAGTGATCGCTACCTCGATGTGTGGATGAGCCACGGTGACCGCGTCGAGGTGTGTCCGCCCGGCTTCGTTGCCATTGCCGAGAGCGACAACGCGCCGTTGGCCGCCATCGCCGACGAAAAGCGCCGGTACTACGGCCTGCAGTTTCATCCGGAAGTCACGCATACGCGGCAAGGTCAACGGATCCTCGAACGCTTCGCCCATGATATCTGTGGATGCGCGCGCCGGTGGAACGACATGGCCATCGTGCACGACATCGAAGCGGACATCCGTGCGCGGGTCGGCGAGGAGGAGGTGGTGCTGGCGTTGTCGGGTGGTGTCGATTCCTCGGTCGTGGCGCTGCTGCTGCACCGTGTCATCGGTCATCGCCTGACCTGTGTGTTCGTCGACAACGGCCTGCTGCGCCTGAATGAAGGTGACCAGGTGATGGAGACCTTCGCCAACCATCTGGGTGTCCATGTGGTGCGCGTGCAAGCCGAGCGGCGGTTTCTCGACGCCTTGAGGGGTGTGTCGGACCCGGAGGCCAAGCGCAAGGTGATCGGCGAGACCTTCATCCGCGTGTTCGAGGAAGAGGCCCACAAGCTCCCGGGCGTACGCTGGCTGGCGCAGGGCACCATCTATCCGGATGTGATTGAGTCGGCGGGTGCGCCCGGCGGCCGGGCCCGCGTGATCAAATCCCACCACAACGTCGGCGGGTTGCCGGAACGCATGCACCTGAAGCTTCTGGAACCGCTGCGCATGCTGTTCAAGGACGAGGTGCGGCGGATCGGGCTGACGCTCGGACTGCCGGCGGCCATGATCAACCGTCATCCGTTCCCGGGACCGGGCCTCGGAGTGCGCATCCTCGGCGCCATCGAGCCGGGCTACGCGGACATTCTGCGCGGGGCGGATGCGATCTTCATAGAAGAACTGCGCAAGGCCGGTTATTACGAACGGGTGAGCCAGGCGTTCGCCGTGTTTCTGCCGGTGCGGTCGGTCGGTGTCGTCGGTGACGGACGTGCCTACGAGTTTGTGATCGCGTTGCGCGCAGTCGAGACGGTCGATTTCATGACGGCGAACTGGGCTCACTTGCCGCATGAGCTGCTCGGTCGTGTGTCGAATCGCATCATCAACGAAGTGCGCGGCGTAAGCCGCGTCGTCTACGATATCTCCGGAAAGCCGCCGGCGACGATCGAGTGGGAGTGAGGGGTTTCTTGGCCTTGAAAGTTTCCTATTAAGTATCAAATACTTGCCAAGTGTCGATGACGACCGTTGATACATCATCAACGACACGGACTTTCGAGGGCAAGCGATTGATATCGAAAGATTTTGTACGTTTCCGCTCGTGGCCGGGGCGCTTGCATCGCGCGAAGATTTGACGGTAAATCTGACGGTGGATTCTTCCTCGAAATATCGGCATCCGCGTTTACCGTCATATCCGCATGGCCCCAGACGGTAAAACCAATTTGTTGCGCAGTAAATATCGATGTTTTTCGCTCAATTCGTCCCTCTATGAGAAACGAACTGCGCGATAAATAGGATGTCAGTCGGAAAATTCGTATCCTTCCGGTATCCGAAATCTATCATCCGGGACAATGATTGCCGGGTACTGAGTCCATGATTGATCACGATCCATCGGCGGAATTGAATGCCGTTC
>JAJYPD010000022.1 GCA_021795715.1 Pseudomonadota bacterium | reverse complement strand
CTTGATTTATTGGTCGGGGCGAGAGGATTTGAACCTCCGACCACCTGAACCCCATTCAGGTGCGCTACCAGGCTGCGCTACGCCCCGTGTGGTCGGGGATCATACCTGAATATCCCCCCTGCGCAAAGGCGCTAAGCGTACGTCCGCTGGCTGAGAAATGCTGGGAGCGTCGTCGCCTTGTGTGGTTGCAGCAGTTACAATGGCACGATGTTGACGATCCGCGCTCTGCACTACCAGCAAGGGGGGCACCCGCTTCTCACCGATGTGGCACTTGAGATTTTCCGTGGGGAGCGGATCGGTCTTGTCGGCCGCAATGGCTGCGGTAAATCGACCTTACTGCGTCTTATTGCCGGCACAATCGAGCCGGATCAGGGCGAAGTGAACCGGCACACAGGGATCACCATCGCCCAGGTCGAGCAGGAACTAAGCACGAGCGCGCGGTCGGTGCTGGATTTCACGCTGGATGGTGATGTGGAGCTGCGTGCCCTCGAATCCGTTATTGGGGATGGGGCTACGGTGGACAAGCGCTACTTCGAAGCGCAGGCGCGCTTTGAGGAAATCGCGGGCTTTGCGGCGCCTGCCCGGGCGGCTCAGCTCCTTTCCGGCCTCGGTTTTGCAAACGCTGACCTCAACCGTCCAGTCTCGGTACTGAGCGGCGGCTGGCGCATGCGGCTAAACCTCGCCCGTGCCCTGATGCGCCGCGCCGATCTTTTGCTTCTCGATGAGCCTACCAATCATCTGGATCTGGAGGCCATCGCCTGGCTGGAACAGTATTTGGCGCGTTATGACGGCGCGATTATCCTGGTCTCTCACGACCGCGATTTTCTGAACGCCGTGGTGAACCGCATTGCTCATATCGAGCACGGGGCGCTTACGGTCTATACCGGTCGATACGACGACTATGAAGCCCGTCGCGCTCAGGCGCTGGCCACTCAAGAGGCGGCGCACGCCCGTCAGCAAGAGCGCATCGCCGAGCTTGAGCGCTTCGTTACCCGTTTCCGGGCGAAGGCGAGTAAGGCTCGTCAGGCCCAAAGTCGCCTGAAGATGCTGGAGCGCATGACGCGCATTGCGGAGGTTCAGGCTGACAGCAGTTATACATTGCGTCTTGAGAGTCCCGATCGCGCCCCGCAGACGCTGCTCGCCTTGCGCGGGACCAGCTTTGCCTACGGAGACGGATCGCCGCTTTTCCAAAAGGTGAATCTTACCATCGGACCCGGAGACCGCGTCGCCGTGGTGGGTCCCAATGGTGCGGGTAAATCCACCTTTCTGAAGCTCCTGGTCGGGATCCTGGCCCCGCAGGAAGGGGAAGCGGAGCGTGGGCCAGGTGTCGCGGTGGGCTATTTTGCCCAGCACCAGCTCGAGCAGCTGGATCCGGCGCATACGCCCCTGACCTATCTCGCATGCCTCGATTCCAAGGCGCAAGCGCAAACCTTGCGCAATTATCTGGGCCGGTTCGGTTTTGGAGCAACCACCATGGACCGGGCCGTCGGTACTTTTTCGGGTGGCGAAAAGAGTCGTCTCGTCCTGGCCGGCCTTGCGTGGCTGCGGCCGCATGTGCTGGTTCTGGATGAGCCCACCAATCACCTCGATCTGGAGATGCGTGATGCCCTGATGTTGGCTCTCCAGGATTATACAGGGGCTCTCGTACTGGTCTCCCATGACCGGCATCTCATTCGTGGCTGTGTCGATACCCTCTGGCTTGTGGCGGACGGACAGGCGCAGGTGTTCGATGGGGATCTTGCGGATTATCAGCGCTTTGCGCTCGCGCGGCAGGGCGCGGCGACCATGCGGCCCTACACCCGGCATCCCGCGAAACCCCGTTCGGCGTCAGCCGCCCTGAAGGCCAAGGCAGCCCAACAAAAAAAGCTCGAGACTGAGATCGCCAAAATCGAGATGCGGCTCAAGGAGATCGATCGGGAACTGACCGACCCCCTTTTGTATCAGCGGGCCGCTGATCAGGCGCGGCGGCTGGTGGCGGAAAGGCAGGCCCTGCAGGCCCGACACGAGTCCTCCGAGGCGCTGTGGTTGGCGCTCGAGGAAAATTGACCTCCTGGAGGTTGCCGCCGGACGCCACAAGAGCGCCGCTTGGGTAAATCCGAAAGGGCGTCAAGTCTCAATCGGTTCCCATTTGGAATTCAACAGGGGCAAAAAAGAAAGCCCTGCAAAAGCAGGGCGTTCCGGAGATCACGACAAAGGCTTCAGGCGGCTCGTATGCCGAGCTTGTTCCGCCAACCCGGGAAAAGCTTATCGGCGTCATGCGGAAAGGACTCGAAGGCGCGCGCAAATTCGCGGTGCTCCTTGGCCCATTCGATCGGATCGGCGCCGATTTTCCAGCACTCATAAGCCTGCCGCAGAGAGCGGGCGCCTGCGGCGGGACTGTCGAGGTGACCGTAGGAGCCACCGCCGGCGGTGTTGATGACGTTGCCGTGGCCAAGATTTCTGAAAAAGCCCGGGAGGCGCAGCGCGTTCATGCCGCCCGAGATGATCGGCGTGGTGGGCCGCATGCCGTACCACTCTTGGTGGTATACGGGGCCATCGACGCTGTCGCGTTCAATCATGTAGGCGATGCCCTTGTCGTCGGCTTCCCCTTCCATCTTGCCATAGCCCATGGTGCCCACATGGATCCCGGAGGCGCCCTGCAGGCGCGCCATCTTGGCGAGCACGAAGGCGGTATAGCCGCGCTTGGAGCTTGGCGAAGTCACGGCGCCGTGGCCTGCGCGGTGATAGTGCAGATACTGGTTCGGGTACTGGCGACGGGCCGTAGTGACCATGCCGGGGCCACCCACATAACCATCGACGAGAAATGCGAGCTTGTCGGCGTCGGGACCAAAGGTCTCAAGCGCGAAATCCGCGCGCGCACACATCTCATAGTGATCATCTGCGGTGATGTTCATGGAGAAGAGCTTGGCCTCTCCGGTTTCGTCCATGGCGCGTTTCATGGCGTCATAGACGAGCGGGATGGTCTTTTTGACCGGGGCGAAGACCTGGTTACCTTGTGGCTCATCATTTTTGATGAAATCACCACCAAGCCAGAATTGGTAGGCAGCCTCCGCGAAAGGCTCGGGACGCAGGCCGAGCTTTGGCTTGATGATGGTGCCGGCGATATAGCCACCATTTTCGACCGGACGGCCGAGGATACGCCACAGATCACTGATGCCCTTGACCGGGCCATCAAACAGCTGGATGGCACGGGGTGGCATGTAGAAGTCGACCATCTTGGCGTATTCGATATCCCCCATGCCCTGGTTGTTGCCGATGGTAAGCGTCAGGAAGGAGGCGAGCATCATGCGTCCGTCGATCATGTTCCGATCGAAGAGGTCGAGCGGGTAGGCGATGCGCATGTCGCCCTTGGACTCGTCGATGTGATAGACAAGCGCGTCGACGCCCTTCGTGAAGTCGTCAGTTGTCGAAACTTCCACGTTGGTGCCGGTGGAGGATTCGGCGGCAAAATGCGCGGCGGCCTCTAGGTAGCCATAGCCGGTCTTGGGCTTCATGCTGTAGGCGCAAAGAATGTGCCCGCCACCGGCGATCAGATCAGCCTCTTTGAGAGACAGATCGGCATAGCGTTTCGACTGATCCATGTGGTTCCCCTGTACGATCGGCACGATTTCAGGTATGGCGCCGAGGCAATCCAAGCTGAATACCAGACCAATCTGATTGGATATGAGCAAAATGGTGGGCGTATTTTAGCGGCAGTTTCAGCATAAGAAAACCGGTCGCGGGACTTCACGGGGCAAAAAGACGCACTTTTTTGGGATGATTCACCAGAAAATATTACATTTTAGAATGATTCTGGATATGCGGAAGAGGTAAGAAGGATATTTCCGGTGTGGCCGCAGGCGCCATCGGTCAGAACCTGGAACGATTCTATGTCTGGGGCGTTTCGCCTTCGATCCAGATGTCGCCGTCGCCCGTGATTTCCTTTTTCCAGAAAGGCGCACGGGTTTTCAGAACATCGATGATCTCCTCGCACCCGCGAAAGGCGGCTTTACGGTGAAGGGCCCAGGTGACGACCAGAACGATGCGGTCGCCGGCGTGAAGGCGCCCGTAGCGGTGCACGACGAGGACATCCAGGAGACCCCATGTGCGTTGCGCCTCGTGTGCCACGCGGGTTAGTTCTGCTTCCGTCATGCGCGGGTAGTGTTCGATCTCAAGGGCCGTGACACGGGCCGTGGCGTTGAAATCCCGTACGGTGCCGACAAAGCTTACCCGCGCACCGGCTCCCGTGACAGCCAGTGCCTGCGCTTCCTGCTCCGGATCGAAATCTTCGGCCTGTACGCGGACGATCATCTAGCCGCCGCTCACCGGGGGAAAGAAGGCGAGCTCATCGCCATCGTGGACAAGGCTTTCGAGGCGCCCGTGCTGCATGTTGATGGCAACCAAGGGGCGCGTCGGCAGGGTGCTCAAGCGCTCTCCTGCGACCGCCGCGAGCACCGCTTCTGCGCTCATGGGCCTTTCCAGGGCATATGTGCACAGGGACAACCCGAGCGCTTCACGCACACTTGCAAAACAGCGCACGGTCACCATATCAGCCTCCAAGCCGCATCATGTAGACCGGGGCGGCGCGTTCCGGATCGTCATTGAAGGTATGGCGTTCTGGTTTCTCCAGCCAGACCTTCTGCCGGATGAAACGGGCAAGATCCTCCAGGCCGCGTCCTTCCCGCAAAAGGGGTAGAAGGTCGACGCTATCGCTTTGCCCCAGACAATAGACAAGGCGGCCCGTCGCCGTCAGCCGCAGCCGGTTGCAGCCTGCGCAGAAATTTTCACTGATGGGACTGATGAAGCCGATGCGCATGCCGCTTCCTGGGATGGTAAAGCGCCGCGCAGGGCCCTCGTCGCCCGATCCGGCAATGGCCTGAAGTTCCGTGTGGCCAGCGAGGAGCGCGCGGGCCTCCTCGACGCTCGCGTAGGCCGTGTTCCGGCTGTCGCTGCCGGCAACGCCCAGCGGCATGGTTTCAATGAACTGGATGTCAAAGCCTTCCGCGCGGGCAAATTCCACGAGCGCCGGAACTTCCGCGAGATTCTTGTCGCGCAGGAGTACCACGTTCAGTTTGATGGCCGGGATCACGGCACGGGCGGCGAAGAGCCCGCGCTTGACGCGCTCGAGATCCCCGCCGCGGGTGATGTCGGCAAAGCGCGCGGGATCGAGACTATCAAGGCTTACATTGAGGCGGTGGAGGCCGGCGTCTGCCAGGGGACGGGCGAGGCGGTCCAGAAGATAGCCGTTCGTGCTGAGACTGACCTTTGCCACGCCCAGTGCCCGCACATGGGCGACACGGTCCAGGAGCCAGGGATAGAGCAGGGGTTCGCCGCCGGTAAAGCGCATATGGCGGATGCCGAGCGTATGAAAAAGGCTGAGTAGCGTGTCGAGTTCGGCCGGGCGCAGATGATCGGCCCGCGTAAAGCGCGGCGTACCCTCCGCGGGTGAGCAATACTGGCAGCGCAGATTGCAATGCTCGGTGAGCGACACCCGCAGATAAGTGATGTGCCGCCCGAAGCGGTCACCCAAAGGAAGCGTATCCGGCACCACGGACATCAGACACTCTCCCGGTTCCAGACGCCCGAACGCCCACCTTCCTTGCGCAGGAGGCGGATGGTGCCGATGGTCATGCCGCGGTCGACGGCCTTGCACATGTCGTAGACGGTAAGAAGCGCCACGCTGGTGGCCGTCAGGGCCTCCATTTCCACGCCGGTGGCTGCCACCGTGCGGGCCGTCACCGTGCAGCAGAGGGTGACGTCGTTTAGGAACGCCCAGGCGACATCGACACCGGCAAGCGGAATTTGATGACAAAGCGGAATCAGCATCTCGGTGCGTTTGGCCGCCTGGATGGCCGCGATCCGGGCCACCCCCAACACATCACCTTTGCGGCTCGTGCCGGCGCGGATGGCGGCGAGCGTGGCTGCGGCCATCCCGATCCGGCCTTCGGCGGTGGCGCTGCGGGCGGTCATGGCCTTGCTGCTCACATCGACCATGCGGGCTTCGCCTTGCGCATCGAAATGCGTGAAGCGCCCTGAGTCATCGTTCATGCGAGAGTCTCCTGACCCTGCAGCCCGCGCGCACACCCCTAGCCCTTGTCGTAGTGGACGACCAGGGGTGTGGCCGCGGGGGCCTTGCGGCGCATGAATTCCGGCATCTTCGGCAGGGATGCAGGCATGCGGCCGTGGTAGAGGTTGACGACATGCTGAGCCTCGGCGAAGAAAAGAAAACGCTCGACACCGATACCAAGGAGGGCCAGAACCGGCGCGACCACGGCCCACGACCCGATACTATGCTCGAGGTTCAGTGTGAGCAAGGCCAGCGGTCCGGCAAAGCCCACCACAAAGACCGCGATGCGCAGCCGGTACGCAGCGGCCCTGGTGACGCAGTTGCTGAATTCGCGGGTGAGAAAGGTGCCGAAGGTGTGGCCTTGATCGAGAAGCCGCACGGTACCGCGATTGAATCCTGTGGCGGTCTGGATGGTGGTGCCGCTTGGCTTGCCGATCCAGAAATAGTAGATCGCCTTCAAGACAGCCGCGATCAGCAAAAGACCCACTGCGATGCTGGCGATGGCGCCGTCGGGCCCGCCGGTCGCAATGCGTGCGGCCGCCAGGATCGACGCCCCGACGGCAAGACCCAGGGCGTAGAAATTGGCCGGCACGAGCGGCGTATGCCATTGACGGATGGTGCGCAAACACGCATAGATCATACCCTGGCTGAAGATGGTGGCAAGCCCGATGAGGGCTGCGGTGTTGCTTAGGAAGAGCACCACCAGGCTGTGGGTCTTGTCACTGAAATACACCCAGCCGAGATCGGCAACGGCAAACGGATAGAAAAGTACCGCCAGCACACCTTCACGCGACAGCCACGAGGAACGCCAGCGGGTGAAGGCCCGCCAGGCATTCTTGGGGTTTGCCAGGTGCGCCGTCGACGAGATCATGCCCGCGGTGACGAGTGCCAGGGCGCAGACCATGAGGATGGCGGTCATGAGCGGCCCAAAGCCGCCGCTGATGCGAAAGTCATTGTCAAGCGCAAGCAATGCCGCCAGGCCAAAGCCACTGCCCGAAAACAGTGTGAGGAAAATCACGGCGAGGGACGGTTTCATGGGCAATCTCCCTGGGTGTTATCGTTCAATGACACGGTTGACCCATTCCTTGACCTTGCGTGCAAGCGATGGCCGGCCCAGATCGTTGGTGGGAACCGGCGCGCGGGTGCGCGGGGGCAGGTAATGGTTGGTCGGGTTGTAGTTCAGTTCCGGCATCAGCGCGTAACCGCCGCGATCGCGCACGGCGCGGCTCACCGTGCTTTGCGGGTCGTCGAGATCACCGAACATGCGCGCGTGCGCCGGACAGGCGAGCACGCAGGCTGGCTTGCGTTCTTCGACGGGCAGGGCCTCGTCATAGAGGCGGTCGACGCAGAGTGTGCATTTTTTCATCGTGCCGGATTCGCGGTCGAGCTCGCGCGCGCCGTAGGGGCAGGCCCAGGAGCAGTAGTTGCAGCCCATGCACTTGTCCTGATCGACCAGGACGATACCGTCTTCGGGGCGTTTGTAGGAGGCGCCGGTGGGGCAGACGGTCACGCATTCGGCGTTTTCGCAATGCATGCACGACATCGGGAAGTTGATGGTCTTGTTGTTCGGATAATCCCCCACCTCGTAGTGCCGGATACGGTTGAACCAGACGCCGGACGGTTCCTTGCCGTACGGATCATAGTCCGTAAGCGGTGCGGTGATGGAGCTCGTGTTCCATTCCTTGCAGGAGGTCGCGCAGGCGTGACAGCCCACGCAGGTATCCAGATCGATGACCAATCCCAGTCGCATAAGAGCTCCTAACCCTGTTTCCGGATGCGGGTGTTGTACTGCAGGATGTCGGGTTTCGCTTCGGCGCCCGGCAGCGGCGACACCAGCGCGAATGTGGGCCAGACGCCTTCCTCGCCAGGGGCGGCCGGTGTGACCTTTACCATCAAGTCATACCAGGCTGCCTGGCCTGTGATCGGATCGGAATTGGTCAGGCGCCGTTCACCTTCCTTCGCCGGTAAAAGTTCGGAGATCAGGTGGTTCATGAGGAAGCCCTGGGTGGCCTCCGGTGCGTCGGGTTTGAGCCCCCATGTGCCGGACTGCTTGCCGATGCCGTTCCAGGTCCACACCGTATCTTCCTGGCAGCCTTCGATGAGTTTGGCCTGCACGCGGATGCGGCCGTTGTGGGATTCGACCCACACCCAGCTGCCGTCCTTGATGCCGAGGCTCTCGCCACGGACCCGGTTCATGTAGAGATAGTTCTGGGCGATGATCTGGCGCAGCCACGCGTTCTGCGAATCCCATGAGTGGTACATCATCATCGGCCGCTGGTTGACGGCGAAGAACGGATACTCGTTCTTGTCGATGCGTTGCTGCTCGAGCGGCTCATAGAAGTCCGGCAGCGGATCGAAATACGTGACGAGTCGCTCGCGGTCGACGGCGTTGGGTGGTTGCGGTCCGTCATAGAGGCCAAGACCGGCGAGGCGGAAGCGCTGGATGGCCTCCGAATAGAGTTCCATGATGATGGGGTCGGCCGACTTGTTGAAGCCGACCTCGTGGGCGAAATCCAGATACTCCTTGTTGGCGAAGCGGAAGTAGCGCATCGCTTTGGGCAGGTGGTACTGGAAAAATCCCTGGTTTTCGATGTAGCGTTCCCACTGATCGGGGTTTGGCTCGCCGCGCAAGGACTGGCTGCCGTCCTTGCCGCGCCAGCCGGCAAGGAAACCCACGCCCGGCTGCGACTCGTAGTGGATGATGAAGTCCTTGTAGCCGCTGTATTTGGGTGTGCCATCGGCATGGGTGAAGGCCGGGAGTTTCAGGCGGCCGCCAAGATCGATGAGCACTTCCTGCCAGGGCCGCACATTGCGATCCAGATCGAGCAAGGGGTGGCGGATCGAGTCGCAGATGGCATCCGGCTCGGAAATCGGCCGGTCCAGCAGGGAGATCGCATCGTAACGTTCGAGATACGTCGTGTCCGGGAGAACGAGATCGGCGAAGTGGACGGTCTCCGAGTGAAAGGCATCGGCGACCACCAAAAACGGAATCTTGTATTCGCCGTTCTCATCCTTGTCGCGCAGCATGTCCTGGATGTTCTTCGTGTTCATCGAAGAATTCCACGCCATGTTGGCCATGAAGAAGATGAGGGTGTCGATCTTGTACGGGTCGCCATTTACCGCGTTGGTGATGACCATGTGCATGAGTCCGTGGTTGGCAATCGGCGCCTCCCACGAGTAGGCCTTGTCGATGCGCAGCGGGCGGCCGCTCTCATCGATCACCAGATCTTCAGGCGCAGTCGGAAAACCCAGCGGATGGGCATCGAGCGGCGTGTTCGGCCGCGCGCGCTTGGCGGGTTTGCCCGGCGGCGGCACCGGCTTCGGATAAGGGGCTTTGGCGCGGAAACCGCCGGGGCAGTCGATGGTGCCAAGGAGGATCTGCAGCAAATGGATGGCGCGTGCCGCCTGAAAACCGTTCGAGTGCGCCGAAATGCCGCGCATTGCGTGCATGGACACCGGGCGGCCGATGAACTTGTCGTGCTTGCGTCCGGCCCAGTCGGTCCACTGCACGTCGATTTCGATGCTTTCCTTGAAGGCGATATGCGCAACTTCAAGGGCCAGCCGCTCGATGGTCGACGCCGGTACCCCGCAGATCTTGGCGGCGTTTTCGGGTGCAAAGCGCGCCGACAGGTAGCGCTCTGCGAGCAGGCTCATCACGGTCTTTACGGTGCGGCCGTCCGGGGTCGTGTGCTCGCCAAAAAGCGCCGGGTGACTATGCGGCTCAAGGCCGCTGACGAAGTCTTCCTTTTTCAGATCCCAGACGAGCGGTGCACCGGATTCATCACGCCAGATGAGCCCGTCGCCTTTTTGGCCGGGTGTCTGCACGACCAGAAACGGCGCATTGGTGTAGCGGACAAGGAAGTCCCAGTCAAAAAGCTCGCGCGACAGCAGCACATGGATCATGGAGAGCGCAAGCATCGCATCGGTGCCCGGACGGATCGGCACCCATTCATCGGCGACCGCCTGATAGCCGGTGCGCGCCGGATTGATGCCGACAAACTTGCCGCCGCGGCTTTTGAGCTTTTCGATACCGATCTTGAAGGGGTTCGAAGAGTGATCTTCGGCGACCCCCCACAGCATGAAGTACTTGGTGCGATCCCAGTCGGGATCGCCAAATTCCCAGAAGGCGTGGCCCAGCATGTAGAGGCCGGCGGCGGCCATGTTGACCGAGCAGAAGCCGCCGTGGGCCGACCAGTTCAGTGTCCCGAACTGCTCTGCCCACAGCCGCGTCAGCGCCTGCATCTGGTCACGGCCGGTAAAGAAGGCGAGCTTGTTGGGGTCGGTGGCGCGAATGTGGGCGAGGCGTTTGGCGAGCATGTCTAGCGCCTCGTCCCAGGAGATTTCGATAAAGTCCCCGGCGCCGCGCTCCGTGCCGGGCCGGCGCAGCAGCGGGTTGCGCAACCGTGCGGGCGAGCATTGCTTCATGATCCCCGCCGAACCTTTCGCGCAGAGAACCCCCTTATTGATGGGGTGATTGCGGTTGCCCTGGATGAACCGGACCCTGTTGTCCTCGATCGTGACCTTGATGCCGCAGCGGCAGGCGCACATGTAACATGTGGAATACTTGATTTCCTGTTTGCTGTGGTCTTCGATTTTTGGGGCCTTGGACACGACGGCTTTCTCCAGCGGACAGTAAGACAAGGAGTTTAAGCAGCCGGCAGCGATTTGCTATTGAATTGTTTTAATAGCGGAATAAGGAAGCGCTCAGATATTCGACAATGTTATGTGGCCTATTCGCATCCGTGATACGAATGCGATCAAAAGGCCCATGGATGCTCGCACGAGGGGGTGGACATGCGTTGGGTACGTTATACGGCCAAGGGTGATGCCGCAGGTCTGCCGCGGCTTGGGATCGTTCGTGCGGACGGTGTCATCGATCTCAGTCGCGCCTATGCGCGTTACTGTGGCGCAGGCGGCGTGGAGGATGAAAAGATCGCGGCGCTGCTCGTCACGGGAAGTCTTGCGCAGTGGATCCGGTGCGCGCAGGCCAGTGCGTTTGCCGCGTGGCTGCCGGCGCACACGCAGACGGCCGAACTGGCATGGGACACCGTGCGCCTGCATGCGCCGCTCAACGATCCCATGCGCTTTATCGGTATCGGACTCAACTACCGGGCCCATGCGCGCGAGATCGGCCAGGAAGACCCGGTGTCGCCGCCGCTCTTTGCCAAATGGAACAGTTGCATCAGCGGGCCGGAGGATCCCATCGTGCGGCCACGCGGCTGCGGCGCGCTCGACTACGAAGGGGAGCTTGGTGTGATCATGGGGCGCACGGTGCGCGATGTGTCCGCAAAAGAGGCTCTCGATGCCGTGTTCGGCTACACGATCATCAATGATGTCAGCGCCCGTGACTGGCAGTTTCGGACGAGCCAGTGGCTTGCCGGCAAGGTGGCCGACGGTTTTGCGCCCATGGGCCCTGCGGTTGTCGGGCGCGAGGAGATTCCCGATCCGCAGGCGCTCGCCGTCCGCACGTGGGTCAATGGCGAACTGCGCCAGGATGGCAGCACGAGCGACATGATTTTCGATGTCGCGACGCTGATCAGTATCCTGTCGACCCTGACGACCTTGGAGGCGGGGGATGTCATTGCGACCGGCACCCCGGCGGGCGTCGGCATGAGCGCGCGTCCTGCGCGTTATCTGAAACCGGGTGATCATGTGCGCATCGAGATCGCAGGCATCGGCGCCATTGCCAATACGGTCGCCGATGCCGGGGACCGGTCCCTACGCGCGCGCCACAAGGGTGACTACATCGAGGAGGAATGACCCGTCGTTTTGTACGTCGAGACGGGAACGCACTTCCGCAGGAGCCTCTGTCAGGATGTCACGAATGATCGTCACGCGGTCGGCGGGGGTCTGGGCGCGCGCCACCCAGTCGGCGAAGGTGAGGCGCACCCGCATCCGCTCGCTGGTCTCAACCGTAAAACCGTGCTGGCGCAGCGCTTCTTCCCATTCCGGAAGTCTGTAGCTGCGCACGTGAGTCCGGTCGCGCAGGATTTCGACCGTCTGCATGTGCGTGTCGGTGAGCGCGTCGTCGGCGCCCGCCGAATCGGTGACGAGGAAAAGGCCGCCCTGGCGCAGGACGCGGTGAATCTCCCTAAGCCCGGCGCCAAGATCGGCCCAGTGGTGGGCGCTGTAGCGGCAGGTGACGAGGTCGACGGACCGGTCAGGATACGGCAATTGCTCGACGTGCGCGCACACGGTGCGCAGATGCGCAAGGCCGCGGCGGCGCGCCTCGTCGGCGACGACGGCGAGCATGGCCTCGCTGGCGTCGGCGGCATCGATCCCGGCGCAAAACGGGGCGACGGCATAGGCCGCGTGGCCTGCGCCGCAGCCGACATCCAGCGCCCTCTGTGGGCGTGCGGCTTGCGCATGACGGGCAAACAGCGCGAGATCCGATCCTTGCGCATGGACGGCGCTTGTGCGGTACGATTCTGCGGTGCGGTCGAACTGTTGGGTGACGGCGTCTTTGTGCGGCATGACGGAGCTCCGGCAATGGAATGGACCACAAGGGTAAGAGGGTGACCAGATCGGAACAAGATGAGCACAGATACGGGTATCACCACTAACAGTCTGCGTGTGCCATGAAAGCCAAGGAACTGGGGCAATTTCTCCGGCACGCCCGCGAACGGATCCGCGTTGATTCACGGACGCGCCAGGCGCGCCGCACGCCGGGGTTGCGGCGCGAGGAAGTGGCCGCCGCGGCAGATATCAGTGTCACCTGGTATACATGGATCGAGCAGGGCCGGGCGGAGGCGGTGTCGGCGGCGGTGTTGGCGCGGCTTGCCGACGTGCTCATCCTAAGCGACCCCGAGCGGCAATATCTGGCAGACCTGGCAGGCGGCGTCAGCCGCGCGTCCACGCCTCTTGATGCGCCCGCCGTGCTCCCGGCCATGATGAAGGAGATTCTGGCGCCCGCGTACTGTCTCGACAGACACTGGACGGCGGTGGCGTGGAACGCGCAGGCCGCGTCGCTCTTTCCTGCGTGGCTTGGTCCCAATGCGCGCGAACGCAATCTGCTTGCCTATATGTTTTTGACCGAGGAGGCCCGGCTGCGCATCGTGGACTGGGAAGAGCGGGCCCTAAGACTGGTGGCGGAGTTTGCAACGGACGCACACGATCTCGAGGGCGATGCACTGTACGTGGCGCTGCGGGATAGGCTGAGCGCCGCGAGCACGGAATTTTGCGCCTGCTGGGGCATGCGCGAAGTGACATTCCGGGAGCCGCGAACCAAATTGTTCCGTACGCAGGGCGGACTGTGCGCCTACGAACAGACCACCCTGCAGCTGATGGGCCAGCGTGACATCAAGGTCGTCATCCTGACCCCGGCCGGGCATTGAGTGTCCAGATGCGGGCGGGGGCGGGCGGCAACAGCGCCGCCCGCCCGGCCTTCACGCGCGGGCCGCCTTTTTCTTGGGCGCGGCCTTTTTCGCCGAGGCTTTCTTGGTGAGGGCCTTGACGGGGCTGCGGGCCGCCGATTTCTGCGTGGGGCCGCCGCTTAGCGTTTCACCGAGAAATGCCAGTAATTCATTGATTGTCGACAGGACGGGCGCATAACGGATGGAGCGTCCTTCACGGGTCGGCTGAATCAGCCCTGCCTGGGTCAGCTGGGACAGATGGAACGAGGACGTCGCCGGTGCCAGCTTCAGGCGCTGGGCGATCTGTCCGGCCACGAGTCCATCCGGTCCGACTTTTACAAGAAGGCGGACGATGCCGAGACGGGTTTCCTGGGCCAGTGCGGTTAGGGCGCGGGTTGCTGCAGTAATTTTCATGATGGTTTTATATATACCCTTTGATAGATGAATGATCGTCGGCGTGGGCTGTGCACTCCGTGGCACGGCATCGGCCGATCAAACCGGGATCCATGTCACGGTTCAATGCGATCATTCTATAACATCAACGGCAAAAATACAGCCTTCTCAGATGATGGGTGCGCTCAACATGTTTGGAATGGATGTGGGAACTGGAAACATGAACGCCTGCCGGGCACCATTTACACAAGAAAAGTGCGACATTGTGCAAAATGAATCGAAGAGTGCCGGCAAGCAGGCCGTGGGGTGGAAGGAAGACCGCATAGGTGTAGGACGCAGCAGACGGGGATTTCATCCATGCGGAATGTGGGGTTTTGTATCGCGGGTGCGGAAAACCGCAGTCGGGATCTGATCGGGCGGCATCGGCAGACGGCGGCACGACCGGCTGTCGCCCGTCGCCGCGCGGTGATCAGGGAGTGGCAGGGCGCGCCGTTATCTGTTATTTGTGTGACCTTATAGACGAGAAGGGTGGGCGCGGGCGGTTACGCGGCGCGACCGGACAGGAGGATCATGTATCAATCGGAACTTGCCGCGGCCCGCGAAGCCGCAACGGCCGCCGCGGCGGAGATTCTGAAGCGTTATGAGCAGGACAGCACGGTGGCACTAAAGGCAGACGGCAGTCCGGTCACACCCGCCGACCATGCGGCGCACGCCACGATCACGGCGGTACTGTCGCGGGCGGCACCCGGTATTCCGATCGCGTCGGAAGAGGGTGGCGAAATCACCGGTGAGCGGTACTGGTCCGTCGACCCATTGGATGGCACAAAGGAATACGTGGCGCGCACCGGCGCCTTCGTCGTCAGCATTGCCCTGATCGAGGCCGGGTGCCCGGTTATCGGCGTCGTGCATGTGCCGGTGACGGGCGCATCCTACTACGCAAGCCGCGGACAGGGCGCCTACAAAAGCGAAGGGGGCCGCGAGCGCGCGATTCATACGGCCCGTTATGCAGGTGGTGCCGTGCGGCTGATTGGCAGTGCGCGCCATGGTGTCGATGCCGTGGCGAAGGTGTGCGCATCGCTGGCGGCACCCGGTGCACCCATCGAGCGTGTCGCACTCGGTTCTGCGTGGAAGTTCGGACGCGTGGCTGAGGGTCTCGCCGACATCTATCCACGGCTTGGGCCGACGCACACCTGGGACACGGCGGCTGGTCAGTGCATCGTCGAAGAGGCAGGTGGTGTGGTCTGGACGGTGGGCCGCGTTCCTTTGGTCTACGCAGATCCCCGCCAATTGAATCCCTCTTTTGTCGCCATTGCCGATCCGGCGCATCCCTGGCCGGATCTGTTGCGGATGGTGTCATAGGGGTGTGACCGCCCGGTGCGCATCCGGGCGGGTCTGCCCAAAGCGCATGTTTTTGGCCGCATCGCCGGTTCTAGGGGGATCGGGAAAAAGCCGCCGGCGGTCGGGAGAAAAGGGCAGAGAGCGGGTGCCGCCTGCGGCTGGGGCGGGTTATGGCGATTATAAGGAAATGCTGATAGACTGGTTTAAACAGGGTCTATTATCCATTTGGAGGGTGTATCTCATGCTATCCGTTGATCGTGCCGTCATGGGGTTTGCGGGAACCGTGGTGCTTGCGAGCCTTGCGCTTGCGCATTTCGAATCGCCGAACTGGCTGTGGCTGACCGCTTTCGTCGGTGCCAATCTGCTGCAGGCGTCATTCACCGGTCTCTGTCCCCTTGCCAAGATCCTGAAGGCCATGGGTCTGCGTACCGGCTGCGCCTTCGACTGAGGGCGGCACGAGCGGGAGGCGGACGCGGGCGAGGAGTCCGCCGCCCTCCCGTTCCTCTAAGGCGAGCCCGCCCCCCTGGGCTTCGGCGATACGGCGCGCGATGATAAGCCCCAGTCCGCGGCGATGCGGTTCCCCGGGGATCGATCCTTGGGCGAAGCGGGCCCTTTGCGCCGCACTCAATCCGGGACCCCGATCGGCGATGAGGATCTCTGCAGAAACCGCAGAGCAGTTCGTCATGACCGTGATGTCCTGCCCGCCGGCGTGCCGGCAGGCGTTGTCGACGAGATTGGTGACAAGGCGTGTGGTCGCAAGCGGCCGGTAGGGAAACGCCGGTATCGCCGAGGGCATAAAACGGATGCCGAGACCGCGCCGCGCGTAGCGCGCGACCACATCTTCGACGAGACTGTTCAGGTCGCCCGTGACGGCATGTTCTCCGACGCCATGGCGCACGTAGGCAAGGAATTCGGCGAGAATGTCGTCCATTTCCTCGATATCCTGAATCATCCCCTCGCGCAATTCCCCGTCCGCATCCAGCAGTTCGACAGCCAGGCGCAACCGCGCAAGGGGTGTGCGCAGATCGTGGGAGACGCCGGCGAGCAGCAGGGCGCGGTCGCGCTCGTGCTGGCGGGCGTCGGCCGTCATGCGATTGAAGGCCGCGCACACGCGCGTGATCTCGGTCGGACCGTCGAGCGCCAGGGGCGCGGGGTCACGGCCCTCACCAAAGCTTGCCGCCGCCGCGGCCAGCGCCGCAAGCGGGCGGTTGACGCGCCGCACGAGCAAGAGCGCACCGACACCGGTGACGATCAATCCGATGGCCAGAAAGCCCAGGCGCGGCCAGGGCAAAACCGGCGGCCTGCCGGGCACCACGAGCGTGATCCAGTGGTGGTCATCGAGCCGGATGCCGAACCGCACGCCCGTGGATGTCGGCGCGGCCACGGCCGGGTAACCGTGTTGCCCGAGGGCGCGCACGATCGGCCCAAAAAACGGTGCGGGCTCACCGCCGGCTGCCGGCTTGCGTGTGGTCACGCGCAAACCGTGCGTTTTCAGGTTGCGCAAAAAGGCCTGCTTTTCTCCCGGTGATAGTGTACGCAAGGCCGCCGATGTCACGGCGGCACTGTTTTCAAGGAGCGATGTGAGCTGCAGTGTGCGCAGCGGACTGAAAGACAGATGCGCAAGCCAGATGAACGTCGACTGGGCGATGAGCAAAGCCACGGCGATGATGAGCGCAGTCCGGCCAAAAAGCGTGCGGGGCCACATGGCATCAACCCGGCGGAGGAGTAAAGACGTATCCCGATCCCCACAGGGTCTGGATCCATTGCGGATGGGCCGGATCGTGTTCCAGCACCCGGCGCAGCCGTGAAATACGCACATCGATGGACCGGTCGAAGGGCAGATAATCGCGTCCGCGCGCAAGTTGCATGAGGGTGTCCCGTGACAGCGGTTGGTGCGGATGGGTGGCAAAGACGCGCAGGAGCTCGAAGTCGGCGGTGGTGATGTCGATCTGTTTGCCGTCCAGGGTGAGCCGGCGCGCCTGGATGTCGAGCACGAAGGGTCCGAACGCGATCTGATTGGTGGGGGGGTTGCCTTGGCGGCGCAGGATGGCGTTGACGCGGGCGACGAGTTCACGCGGGTTGAACGGCTTACCGAGATAATCGTCGGCGCCCAGTTCGAGCCCGCTGATGCGGTCGGCCTCATCGCCCTTGGCGGTGAGCATCAGCACCGGCAGCGCGCGCCCGCTGGCACGCAGTCGTCGACACAGGCTCAACCCATCCTCACCCGGCAGCATGATGTCCAAAATGATGATGTCATAGAGCCGGCGCGACAGGGCCTTGTCCATGCCGGATCCATCCGCCAAGGCATCGACCGCAAACCCCTGTTCGGTCAGATAGCGCGTGAGCAGTTCGCGCAGCCGCGCGTCATCGTCCACCACCAGTATCCGGCGCATGACCGTAGAATACTCTGCTATGCCGTTCCTGTGGGCGCTTTAACGCACATTTACATTCGCCGATACGAGGGTCTCGGTGCCGCGCGCGCTCAATCGGGTATCATGGCCGCTCAAGCGAGGATGACCATGCGTCTATTTCTGGCGGCCTTGGCGGCCGCTGCACTGACAGCCGTTGTGGCCGCTGGTTTTGCCGCGCAGGGCGCGTTTGACCGCGCATTGCCGTCAGCTCAGGCCGATGTCGCGCGCTCGTGCGGCAGGCCCGCCGTCTGCGCCGCCGGGCTGGGCGGTTGGGCGGGACCACCACACGCGCCGTGCGGGTGTTCTAGGCCACCGTCTCTGTGATGTGGTGGCGGATGACGGCGCGCGTGCGCTCGGCGAGATCGCGCGCATCCATGTGCGCCGACGCCTCGGCGGCAAAAAAGCATAGCTCGACGTGTACTTCGCCGCGCGCCCGCAACAGACGCCAGAGATGCGCAAGCAGTGTGTCATCGTTGATGAAGGGTGCGGCGGGATGGATGCCGGCGTCCTCGCCCGGGTAGCGCAAGGCCACCGGCTGGACGGGGCATCCGGCCTCGATGGCCGGCGTCAGGAGTCGGGCGTGGAAGGGGTGGACGTCGCGGCCGTCGGTCGAGGTGCCTTCGGGGAAGAGGATCACGGACTGATCACGCAAAAATGCCTGCGTGATCTGGTCGGCCACCGCGGCGGAGGCGCGGCGGTCGCCGCGGCGGATGTAGAGGGTGCCGGCGCGGGCCGCAAGCCAGCCGATCAACGGCCAGTCGCGGATCTCGGCCTTGGCGACGAAGCGTCCGGGCGTGACCGCACCGATGGCGGCGATGTCGATCCAGGAGACGTGGTTGGCAACGATCAGGGCGGGTGCCGGTGCCGGTGTCCCGAGCACATGCAGTCTAAGGCCCAGAATCTTCAAAAGCGTCGCGTGCCACCAGCACACGACCGCCTGCCCGCTGCGGCTGTCGGTCAGGCCGCCCGCCGGCACGATGAGTGCAATGGTCGCCCCCAGCAGGGTATGTGCGACCAGTGCCGCAAGCCGCGCAATCCCTCCTCCCGGCAGTTTCACGCGACGCGTTGTTTGAGCGAGCGCCCGAGCAGACGCTCCAGGTAACGGCCGTCATAGCGGCTGCGCAGCAAAAGCACAAAGACATCGGCGACGTTGAAGTCGGCGTCGAAGCAGGGGGCTCCGCACACATAGGCGCCAAGCCGCATGTAGGCGCGAAGCAGCGCGGGCGCAGCCCCGTCGGCGCCTGCGCACACGGATTCGTCGGCATAGGGCACCGGCAAGGGATTGCGCGGTTTCACGCGCAGGTGCGGTGGACTGCCATAGATGGCAATGAGGTGAGCCACGGTCTGCAGTGCGCACTCACGGTCCGCCGACAAGGGTACGGAGCCACAGCCGATGAGATAGTCACAGCGGTTTTCATGCATGAACGTGGCAAGGCCTGCGAGCAGCAAGGCGATCGCCGGACCGCGCCGGTAATCGGCGTGTACGCAGGTGCGTCCCACCTCCATGACGCGCCCCGGCAAAGCCAGAATGGGACTTAAGTCGAATTCCTGCTGGGAGTAAAAGCCCCCGCAGGCCGCGCTGGTTTCGCTCGTCAAGATGCGGGTGCAGGCAACGATCGCGTCGCTTGCATGTTCACGCACGACCAGGTGGCGGCAGTAGGGATCGAATGCGTCGCTATCCGTCTCGAGACGCGGGTCGCCGATGGCGGCCCCCAGTTCGCGGGCGAATACCTGATAGCGAAGCTTTTGGCACTCCCTGATGTCCTCGGGCGTCTGTGCGAACTCCACCCGCAAGCCCCGCCTGTTCAAGCCATTCATTCTCACTCCCGCGTTTTCTCCCGCCCCGCCACCTAGCAGCCGTAAGCTACTTTCATCGTGCAAGGCGGTCAAGCGCCTAGCGTTGGTAGAACTGGAGCCTCGTGTCACCGACCTCGATAAGATCTCCGGAATCGAGGGCGATGCCGCCTGCTGGCACAGGCTTGTTGTTGCGCAGGACTTCGCCTGCGCCCTCTTCCGGCATGAGCGTAAACCGGTCACCTATGCGCGACAAAAGCGCGGCAGGGCGCCCGGTCTTGCCGAGGTGGGTAATGGGTGTCTTGAGATCGATACGCCGCCCACTATTGGGTCCGGTCAGGACGAACAGGGCCGCCTCGACCGCCGCTTGCGGACCGTCTGCCGCCTTCTCGACCGCGGTGTCATGCCCGTAGACGATAATGTGCTTGCCGATGACGATGGTGTCGCCGTGCTTTAGGTGATGCTTGTTGACGCGGCGGTTGTTGATGAAGGTGCCATTGGTGCTGTTTAGGTCCTTCAGGAACGAATCCTGGCCAACCGTGAAGATGGTGGCATGATCGGCGCTGACTGACGAGTCTTCCAGTACCAGCCCGTGGGTGACGCGCCGCCCAATCGACAGATCCCCTTGCGGCAGGTTGATCTGCTTGATGATGGTGTGGTCCAGTTTGACGGTCAGGCTCGGCATAAGGTCCACTTCGCTCCTCCCTCTCTTTTATTTTATAGATCAGGCCGTTGCCTGACCAGCAGGCGCTCGAGTACGTCTTCGTAAATGGTTTGGAGACGAGGCAGATCGGCCACGGGGATCCCCTCGTCTATCTTATGAATAGAGCCGTTCAGCGGTCCAAATTCAAGCACTTGGGAGCCAAAGGGCGCAACGAACCGACCATCGGACGTGCCTCCGGCCGTAGACCGTTGCGGCCGGATGCCGGTGGCCGCCTGGATGCTCTCGGTCAGGGCCTCCAGGAGGGGACCCTCGCGGGTCAGGAAGGGCTGCCCGGACAGGCGCCAGGTGAGATCGTAGCGCAGACCATGCCGATCGAGAACGGCCGCCACCCCCCGGCGCAAAACGTCGGCCGTGACCGAGGCGGCGAAGCGGAAATTGAACACGGTCTCCAGTTGAGAGGGGATGACATTGTCGGCGCCGGTGCCGGCATGGATGTTGGAAAACTGCAGCCGGGTGGCGGGGAAGTCGGCATTGCCCTGATCCCAGTCACTTGCCGCCAGTTCGGCAAGCGCCGGCAGCGCCCGGGCGATCGGGTTGTCGCAGCGCTCCGGGTAGGCGATGTGCCCCTGGACACCGTGTACGGTGAGGATCCCGGTAAGGGAACCGCGCCGGCCATGCTTGATGGTGTCCCCCAGTTGCTCGCAGGATGAGGGTTCGCCGACGATACAGTAATCGATGTGCTCGCCGCGACCCTCGAGAATCTCCATAACACGCCGCGTGCCGTCTTGTGCCACCCCCTCTTCGTCGGACGTCAGCAGCAGTCCCACGGATCCGGGATGGTCCGGATGTTTCTCGACGAAGGCAATGAGCGCGAGCGTAAAGGCCGCCACCGCACCTTTCATGTCGGCGGCGCCGCGGCCATAGAGCACGCCGTCGCGGATCTCGGGAGAAAAGGGCGGGCTGGTCCAGGCCTCCAGCGGTCCGGGCGGCACGACATCGGTGTGTCCGAGGAAAGTGACGAGCGGTCCCTGTTGCCCATGACGCGCCCAGAGGTTGTCGACCGCGCCAAAGCGCAGCGATTCGACGGTAAAGCCGCAGGCTTCAAGGCGCGCGCGCAAAAGCGTCTGGCAGCCCTGGTCATCGGGGGTCACCGAGGGCCGGCGGATCAGTTCCTGTGTCAGGGCGACCACGTTGTCCATGTCAGATGTCCCGCAAGAGCGCGTTGATGCCGACCTTGCTGCGGGTCTTCTCGTCGACCTGTTTGACGATCACGGCGCAATAAAGGTTGTGGCTGCCGTCCTTTGCGGGCAGGGAGCCGGAGACGACGACCGAGCCTGCGGGAATGCGGCCGTAGGTGATCTCACCGGTTTCGCGGTGCAGGATCTTCGTGCTCTGGCCGATGAAAACGCCCATGGAAATGACGGATCCCTGCTCGACGATCACGCCTTCGACGATCTCCGAACGGGCACCGATGAAACAGTTGTCCTCGATGATGGTCGGCGCCGCCTGCAACGGCTCGAGCACGCCGCCTATTCCGACGCCGCCGCTTAGGTGGACGTTCTTGCCGATCTGCGCGCAGGAACCCACCGTGGCCCAGGTGTCGACCATGGTGCCGCTGTCGACATAGGCGCCGATATTGACGTACGAGGGCATGAGCACCGTTTGCGGGGCGATGTAGGCACCGCGGCGCACGGCCGCAGGCGGCACCACGCGAAAGCCGCCTTCGCGGAAGGCGTGCGAATCATAGTCGGCGAATTTCGACGGCACCTTGTCATAATAGTGGGTCTGTCCGCCCTTGATCAGGATGTTGTCCTCGATGCGGAAATAAAGGAGGACCGCCTTTTTGATCCATTCGTGGACGACCCAGCGGCTGCCGGTCTTTTCGGCCACGCGCAGCCGGCCCGCGTCCAGCTCCTGGATGACCTGGACGATGGCGTCGCGCGCGGATGTCTCCACGCTGCGCGGGGTCAGGTCCGTCCGCCGTTCATAGGCGCGCTCAATCTGGTCTCTTACGATCGTGATGTCCATGACACCTCTAACTTGTGGTCAAAGAATCCATGTAACTGCGCAACCTCAGCATCCCTTCGTGGCACGTCTCCTCGCTGCCCACAAGAGCGATGCGCACGTAACCCGCGCCCGGGTCGCCGGCTGCGGTCGGCCGCGACAGATAGCGGCCCGGCAAAGTCAGCACGTGTTCGGCGGCGTAGAGTCCGGCGGCGAAGGTTTCGTCGTCGCCGCCGGTGGCAAGCCACAGATAGAAACCGCCCGCAGGTCTCCTGGCGCGCCTGCCGAGGATGGCCAGCGCATCGTCGAACTTGCGGCGGTAGCGGGCACGGCTTGCGCGCACATGTTCTTCGTCGGCCAGTGCCGCCACCAGCGCGGTCTGCGCGAGCATGGAGGGTGCCGAACCGTAATAGGTGCGCAGCGTGAAATAGCTCTTCAGGAACTCGGCATCGCCAGCAACGAAACCTGCACGCAGTCCCGGAACGCTCGAGCGTTTGGACAGGCTGTGGAAAACGATGCAGCGGGCGAAATCGTTGACACCATGCGCGGCCGCCGCCTGCAAAAGACCGATAGGCGGCGCGGTTTCGTCTTCGTAGAGTTCCGCGTAACATTCATCGGCGGCAATCAAAAAATCGTATTGGCGGGCGCGCTCGAAGAGGATCGTGTAATCCTGCTCGCGCAGGACCTGACCTGTCGGGTTGCTCGGGCTGCAGATGAAAACGAGTTGTGTGCGCGCCCAGACCGTGTCCGGGATGGCCGCGAAATCCATGCGGTAGTCGTTGGCGGCGTCGGTGTTCACATAATAGGGCTCGGCGCCCGCAAACCGCGCAGCCCCTTCATAGATCTGATAAAAGGGATTGGGCATGAGCACCAGCGGGCGGCCGCCGCGTGTGTCGATCCGGGTCTGCACCACCGAAAAAAGCGCCTCGCGGCTGCCGGAGACCGGCAGAACGTGCCGGTCGGGATCGAGTTGCCCGGGGCCAAGCGCGTAGCGGCGGGTGAGCCAGGCGGCGATGGCGGCGCGCACCGGCCGTTCGCCGCGCGTCGACGGATACACCGCGAGCGCTCCGAGGTCCTTTTCGATGGCTTGGGTGATCACCGCGGGGGTGTGGTCCCGGGGTTCGCCAATGGCCATGTTGATGGCAGGCTTCGCGGGCGGCTGGATGGCCTGGGTCAGGGCAGCCAGCTTCTGGAACGGGTAGGGCTCGAGGCGGCCCAGCACAGGGTTCATAAATCATGATGCATGCATATGGAATGCGGGCAGTATACGGGAGAGGCGGGCTGTGACCAAACACGGGCGAGGGGTGTGGGTGCTGCTTGGCGGCGCAGCCGCCTGGGGGGTCTTGTGGTACCCGTTGCGGCTCTTCGTCGCCCACGGCCTGTCCGGCTTGTGGCTGACCGTCTTCCTTTATGCAGGCGCGTTGGTCCTCATCAGTCCGGTCGTGCGTACCCCGTTTGCGCGCTGGCCGCGGCTTGCGGCGCTTGCATTCCTCGGCGGGGTCACCAACATCGGTTTCGTGCTCGCGGTACTGACGGACAACGTGCTGCGGGTGACATTACTCTTTTATCTGTCGCCGGTCTGGGCCGTGCTGCTTGGGCGGGTATTTCTCGGCGAGCGTCTCGGGTGGCGGGTGATGACGGGGGTCATGATCGCCGTGGCCGGCATGTTCATGATCCTCTGGCGTGAGGCTGCGCTGGTCATCCGCGCCGCTGACCTCTACGCGCTGGCTGCTGGTTTCAGTTTCGCGGCGGCCAACGTGCTCATTCGCGCCGATCGCCATCTCACGATCGGCGCCAAGGCGCAGGCCACGTTTTTCGGGGTGGTGGTGCTGGGGGTGGTGGTGGCCGCGTTCGCGGGCATTGCCCCGCCTGTGTCATCCGCGGCCGTCGCGGGGCTCGCGCTCGGTGCGGGCGGACTCGTGATCCTTGCCATCACGGTGGCGGTGCAGTATGGCGTAACCGTGTTGCCCGTGCGCCAGTCGGCGGTGATCGCGCTCGTCGAGGTGCTGACAGCGGCGGTCTCGCAGCAACTGTGGCTGCACCAGGGCATGACCGTCGCCACCGTCGTCGGCGGCGCGGTGCTGGCGTTCGGGGCGACGAGGGTTGCGCGCCACGAGCAATAGGCGGCCCCGGCGTAATGCGGGGGCGGATTCCTGCCAGGCAGGGCGGGTGGCCGTCTTGCCTTGAGCGTGCAGCCGATGAAAGGGCCTGCGCCGGGCGCGCCCCGGTCCGGGCAGACCCCGGTGGGGGACATGATGCCGATGCCATTCATTCTGGTGGTGTTGCGGGGTGTGAGGTCCGGCCTTTGCGCCGGTCCCCAATGCGGCGAAGGGGGATGCGATGACGGACCACACGCGGCGCGAGCGCTCGGGGCGGTGTCGTGCGTTGCGGCATCCTCTTTGGCATGCTGCGGTGCGCCCATGCGCGCAATGGCCGCCCCATCGCCTTCGGACGCCACGGTTTGATGGGCGTGCGGGGGGCCGCAGGCACAACGGGGTGGCGGCCGTTGAGACGAACGGGATTTTGCGCGTTGGTGGGTATGCGCGGCATGCAAAGACCGGAGGTTTAAGTCTTGCGCGGCCGCTCATCCAGGAGGGCGCGCCCGATGCGGACCATGGTGGCGCCTTCGGCGATGGCGATGCGGTAATCCTCGCTCATACCCATCGACAGCTGATCGAAATGCGCCAGCGCAAAGCGGCGCGCGGTGGCTTCGAGCGCCTCGCGCAAGCCGCCAAAACAGCGCGCGGAAGCGGCGGCCTGGACCGGATGCGGGCCGATCGTCATGAGACCGCGCAGGTGCAAAACCAAGGCGAGCGCCGGATCGGCCAGAAAGGCTTCCAGAAAAGAGGGCAGATCCGCGTATGTCAGGCCCTGTTTGGTGCCGTCTTCGAGGCTGTTTACGCCGATCAGGACCTCGAGCGTGCGTCCGGCGGCCTGCAGATGACCGGCGAGTGATCGGGCAAGCGGCAAGCTGTCGAGAGAATGGAACCAGTCAAAATGGGCGGCCACAAAGCGCGCCTTGTTGCGCTGCAAAGAGCCCAGGAAGTGCCATTCCAGACCGGCGTCTGCGAAAAGCGGGATCTTGGTCATGGCTTCCTGTACATAGTTTTCCCCGAATGCCCGCTGCCCCTGGGCGGCAAGCGCTGCGAGGGCACCCGGCGGGTGACCCTTGCTCACGGCGATAAGGCGCACGCGGCCCGCCGGCCGGCCGGCACGCTGCGCGCATTGGTCGATATCCTGTAAAACGGCATCCAGTGTGGTCATCGGTCGACAGGTCCTGGCGTAGGCAAACGGGTCCTTGAGACGTCATACTAGGCCATGGAAGAGATCGGCCTTCTCCTGAAGCGTATCATGCCCGAGGCCCCCGACGACCTCATGACCGCCGCCGCACTGGCGCCTCTTTGGGCGGCGGTGGCCACGGGGGCGCTCGGTCATGCCCATCCGCTCGGCTACTGCCGTGGCCGTTTGTTCGTCGCCGTACCCGGTTCATCCTTCAGTGCGCGGCTCCGGCAGGAACAGCCGCGTCTTGTGCAGGCACTGCGCAAAGCTCCGGGCCTGCGCCATTTGCAGGAGATCGTCCCGCGTCCGTGGCCGGGCGCGGCCGTGCCCCGGACCTGTGCAGAGCCCCTGCGATGCCCTTCGGCGCCCGACTGCGTCGAGGCGCTGGCCGCGGCGGTCGACGACGAGGCGTTACGGGCGAGCCTTGCGCGGCTGGCCGCGTCGATGCGGGGCAGTGGTGATTCTGCCGACCCTGTGGTCTAATGCGCCCCGTATGATACGCCCGTTCGAGCTCCTGATCGGCCTGCGCTACATGCGGGCGCGCCGCCGCAATCATTTCATATCCTTTATTTCGATGACCTCGATGATGGGCATCGCGCTTGGCGTGATGGCGCTGATCACGGTGCTGTCGGTCATGAACGGCTTCCAGAGGACTTTGCGCACACGCATTCTGGGCGTGATTTCGGACATCACCATCACCGGACCCGAGCGGCACATCGCAGGCTGGCGGCCGCTGACGGCGTTCGTCGCGCGCCAGCCAGGCGTGGTGGCGGCCGCCCCGTACGTGCGCGGCGAGGGGTTGCTCGTGCATGGCCGCTATTCGAGCGGAGCCATCGTCCGTGGCGTCCTGCCAAGCGCCGAACGCACAGTGTCGACGATCGCCACGCACATGGTGGCGGGGCGCCTCGGCGCCCTGAGGGCAGGTCATTTCGACATCGTTCTTGGCCGCTATCTCGCCTGGCGGCTCGGCGCCACGCTGGGGTCGCACGTGCTGCTGGTCGCTCCTGGCGGCATGGTGACGCCTGCCGGATTTTTGCCGCGGCTGCGCAGTTTCCGCGTGGTGGGCATCTTCGACGTGGGGATGTACGAGTACGATGCGGGTCTTGCGCTGATCAATCTGCGTGATGCACAGGCGCTCTACCGGCTGGGGACGGATGTGAGCGGCGTGCGCGTGAAGGTGGCGCATATCGAAAGGGCGCCCCAGATCCGGCGTGCGCTCACCACCCGGCTGCCGGATGCCTATTCCGTGGAGGACTGGAGCGAGGAGCACGCGAATTTCTTCCATGCCCTGAAAACCGAGAAAGTGGTGATGTTCGTCATCCTGCTGCTGATCGTCGCCGTGGCCGCCTTTAACATCGTTGCAACACTGGTCATGGTGGTGACGGACAAGCGCGCCGATATCGCCATTTTGCGCACGCTCGGGGCGAGCCCGCGAAGCATCCTTGTCATCTTTCTGGTGCAGTGGGT
>JAJYPD010000021.1 GCA_021795715.1 Pseudomonadota bacterium | reverse complement strand
AGAAACGCCGAGGCGTTGTGGGCGGTGTGACTGTTACCCGGGCGCAACCAGCAATTGGCGATCATGCGCACATCCGAGATAAAGGCCATCAAGGGATGATGGGAGGCCCGTCCCCGCTTGCTGGGGTTATATCCACGGGTAGCCCCTTCTTGTTGGCCATACCGGGTCATGACGGTGGAATCGAGATCCAACGTCAACCCATCAACGGCGATCTGGGCAAAGAGCCAGCGATAGAGGGCGCCGTGTGGACGTGCGCGGCATTCCGCCCATTTGTTGCCTCCTGGACCACCCCTTGTGCTTCCGGCCGGAGCGAGAGTTGGCCGGGCCGGAGACAAAAGACCGGCTGGTGCCGCCAGAGGGCATGCGGCCCTCCCGGGGCGTGCTGGATTCCGCCCGGGTCGATCGCGCCATTGCGGATTTCCGGCACGCATTGATTTGCGGAGACGACAGCCGACCCGCCCCTGAGCTATCGACGCAAGAGGGCGCGCATCGCGGCCAGCACCGCCTCACCCATTTCCCGGTTCACCTCGACGGGGGCTTCTCAAGGCCACAGAGTACGGGCGCATCGAACGGCTCCCCCAACTAATACGCCTGCTTAAGGCAGGCCCCCTTCAGGTTGCGCGAACACAACGACCCGCCCCGCCAAGACATTGTCTTGCCATAAGCGACTCCGATACAGGCGATTTGCGCATCAACACAATCTATGGATCGAGGCGTGGACGGCCCCCTCCGGCGTCTGGCGCGTCGTGGCCGAGGCGCGTATACTGCGCGACCCAATCGCGTCCAAATTCGCGAGCAACGGTTCCTCGCCGAAAGTCGGCGGGCGGATCGATTCTAAGCAGCAGACCGGCCAGCCACAGTGTGTTCGCGCGGTTTTAGAGTTCCGCGGTGCCGCTTTTGACGATGGGCGGGGCGCTTGAGCATTTTTCAGAGAGGACGAGACGTGGATTCGAAGTTTCCCCACCCATATTTCAGTTCGCATCCCAAATGGCGCTGGTTCATCCTGTCGACCGTATTGGTCGGCGCAACGATGTCAGCTCTCGATGTCAGTATCGTGAATGTCGCACTGCCGACTTTGCAAACGACCTTCAAGGTGAGCCTCGCCGAAATCGAATGGGTGGCGATGGCATACATGCTGACCCTCACCATCTTCCTGCCGCTGTTTGGGCGGCTGGCCGACATCTTCGGGCGCAGCAAGATGTACAACACCGGTTTCGTGGTCTTCACGGTGGGGTCGGCCTTTTGCGGTTTGGCCCCGTCGGCCGGGTTCCTCGTCGGCGCACGCATTCTTCAGGCAGTTGGCGCAGGCCTCCTGCAAGCCAATTCCGTGGCGTTGATCACCCAGGCATTCCCCGCCAGCGAGCGGGGACGGGCGATCGGCATCCAGGGCGCCGTGCAGGCGATCGCCATGTCCATCGGGCCCTTCGTCGGCGGCCTCCTGATTTCAGCGATCGGCTGGCGTTCGATCTTCTACGTCAACGTCCCCATCGGCATCCTCGGCACATTCGCCGCGCTCTACTGTCTGCCGGCGGCCAAGAAGGCCGAGCGCCAGGAAAAGATCGATTACCTCGGCATCGCCCTTTTCGCGACGGGCCTTGCGTTCGTGGTTCTGGCAGTCAACGAGGGTGAGGCGCTGGGCTGGACGTCGCCCATCATCCTCACATACTTCGCGCTGGGCACGGTCTTGCTGGCGGGCTTCATCATGGTCGAAACACACGTCGAGCACCCCATGATCGACCTCTCGCTCTTCAAGCGCTACGCGTTCTCGGCCGGCAACCTCACCGGACTGTTGTCCTACTACGTGCTGTTTGCGGTTTTGTTCCTGATGCCGTTCTATCTGGAAAAGATCGTGGGCTATGGTCCCGCAGCCACGGGTACGATCCTGACACCGATTCCGTTGGCAATGGCCATCGTTGCCCCCTTTGCAGGGCACATCTCTGACAAGGTCGGTTCACGGATCATGACCACCTCGGGTATGGCAGTCTGCGCGCTGGCGACGCTCCTGCTCATCTTCCTTGGCCATTCGCCCAACATCACCCTCCTCGTCAGCGAGCTCATCCTGCTTGGAATCGGCATGGGGCTGTTCACGCCTCCCAACAATTCGGCCATCATGGGCTCAGCTCCGAAGGAGCGGCTTGGCGTGGCGGGCGGCATTCTCAATATGATGCGCGCCCTCGGGCTGATCTTCGGGGTGGACATCTCCGGCGTGATCTTTACCGCCCTTGAGAATCACTACGTGAGCGCGCATGGCTTCAAGGGCACCCCCTTCAAGGCCATTCCGCTCACCGTGCGGGAACACGCTTTTCTGCACGGATTCGCACCGGTGATGCTGACGCTGCTCCTCATAACCATCGTGGCAGCCATCCTGTCCGTGGCCAAGCGTGACGTGGACACCACACACGTCGAACACGCAGAACCCATCGACCTGATGTAAGGAAGACCTCGGGAGCCCGGCTGTGTGTTGGCCGGGCTCTTTCTTGATGCCAGACCAAACCGCAGAAAAAACAGATCGGTCCCGGACCACTTCACGGCCCCATCTTCTGGAAGAGGGAAGGCGTTGCGGGTAATCCGCCCCTCAGCGGGCGGCTTGCAGGGGGGCCGCTTGCATGGGGATGGCGTTACCGCTGCGAATGATGCGGTTGGCCTCGTCTACATAAACCAGGCGGGGACGAAAATCCTTCAGCTCCCGCTCATCTAGTATGCCGAAAGCGCAAATAATCAGGATGTCGCCGGACGCGGCCTTGTGAGCTGCCGCCCCGTTCACGGATATCATGCCGGAAGCCGGTTCACCGCGAATCGCGTAGGTGCTGAAGCGCTCTCCATTGCGCACGTTGTAGACGTCGATGCGCTCGTATTCACGGATGCCGGCGGCCTCGAGCAACAAGGCATCAATGGCCACCGAGCCCTCGTAGTCGATTTCGACCTGGGTCACGCGGACGCGATGGAGCTTGGCGTGGAGGAAAGTTCTCTGCATAGGGCGCATTATCCCGCTTTCTCCGCCTCATGCAAAGCGGCAGGACCGGCCGGGCCGAGGCGGCTGAACTCCCGGTTGTCGATCAGGCGTGCCGCACCAAGGCGCGCGGCCGCGAGAATCACCAGGGCATCGTCCGTCTCCTCCGGGGGACCGAGGTCGAGCTGGCGGCGCACCGACACATAATCTGGAACGAATCCGCCATCTTGAAGCTGCCGGAAAACGGTCCGCTCCACGGCCGGGATGATATCCCCCGCCTGTATCGCCACCACCGCCGTACGCAGCAGCTCGGCCAGCAAAGGCGCCCGCGCCCGCTCGTCGGCATGCAAATACCGATTGCGGGTGCTGAGAGCGAGCCCATCGGCTTCGCGGACGGTATCGACGCCAATCACCATGATCGGCCACGCCAGATCCCGCACCATCCGCTCGATCAGCCGCCATTGCTGGTAATCCTTTTTGCCAAAGTAGGCGACAGTCGGCTGCACCAGGCCAAAGAGGCGCGCAACCACCGTGGTCACGCCCGCGAAATGGCCCGGCCGGTATCTCCCGCACAGATCGTCCGACAGGCCGGGCACCCGCACTTCGGTCTGCCGGGCCGGCCCGGCCGGATAGATCGCCTCCTGTGTCGGCAAAAAAGCCACATCCACACCCTCCGCCTCCAGTAGAGCCTGGTCTGCATCGAGCGTGCGCGGATAAGCCGCGAAATCTTCGCGGGGACCAAATTGCAACGGATTCACGTAGATGCTGGCCACAACGTGGCGGTGGCGGGCGCGTGCATGAGCCAGGAGGGCCGCATGCCCGCGATGGAGACCGCCCATCGTCGGCACAAAACCGACGTCCTCCGTCCATGCGCGCCGCGCAGCCTGCAATTCCACGGCGCCGCTGATGATCTTCATGATTGATAACTCTCGGCCTCGGCCGGGAAGGTCCGGTCGCGCACGGCCTCGGCATAGGCGCGAAAGGCTCCTTCAACGGATCCACCCTGCGCAAGGAAATCGCGCACGAAGCGCGGCGCCCGTGCATTCAGGCCGAGGGCATCGTGCATGACGAGGACCTGTCCGTCACAATCCCGGCCCGCACCGATACCGATCGTGGGAACCGGCACATGGCGGGTGATTTCTGCGGCGAGGGCCGCCGGCACCGCCTCCAGCACCAACGCATCCACACCCGCCTCGGCGAGCTTTTGCGCCTGCACCCGGAGTTCACCGCCACGGGCGCCACGCCCCTGCACCTTGAAGCCACCAAACGCATTGACAGATTGGGGCGTAAGACCAATGTGGCCACACACGGGTATGCCGCGCGCATGCAGATAGGCCACGGTATCGAGCACCGGCCCTGCGCCTTCAAGCTTGATCATCTGCGCGCCCGCCTGCATCAATGCCCCCGCCGCGCGCAGGGCGTCCTCCATGCCCCCCTGGAACGTCAGAAAAGGCATGTCGGCGACGATCAGCGACCGCTCGATACCGCGCGCCACACATTGTGTGTGATACACCATGTCGGCGAGCGTCACCGGCAATGTCGTCTTGTGTCCCTGCACGACCATGCCAAGCGAATCACCGATCAAGACAACATCGATGCCCGCGCGGTCCATGATCCGCGCAAACGACACGTCATAGGCCGTGAGGGCGGCGATCTTGCGTTCCTCCGCCTTCATGGTGCGCAGATAAGGCACTGTCACAACCGCATGGTCTGTCTGTCTCATCCTGCGAAACCCGATGGCAAGGGATTGAAGAAATGACGGCCGTTGCGGACATTGTCGAGATAATCGACCAGAAACCGCAAATCCTCGTCGCTTTCCACGAAGTTGGCCTCCGCCGCGTTGACAATGAGCAGCGGCGATTCCTGGTATCCATGGAAAAAATCGGTATAGGCCGCGGCCACGGCGGCCAGATAATCCCGATCTATCCGTTCGTACCCGCGCCCGCGGCGCCGGATGCGGTCGAACAGCACCTCGACCGGCGCCTGCAGGAAAATCACAAGTTCCGGTGCGGGCAGATCGGTCTCCACCGTGCCCGCCACCTGCTCGTACAGACGCCACTCGTCATCACTGAGATTGATGCGCGCAAACACCCTGTCCTTGGCCCACAAAAAATCGCTGATGACACCGCGGCTAAAGAGATGGGCCTGGCGTACGTCGTCGAGCATCTGCCGCCTCTGGAAGAGAAAAAAGAGCTGCGTTGATAGCGCAAAGTGTTTGCGATTCTCGTAAAAACGCGGGAGAAACGGATTCTCTTCCGGCATCTCGAGCAGCGGTTCTGCGCCAAACACGTCCGCCAGGCGGCGCGCGAGGCTCGTCTTGCCCACGCCAATGGGCCCTTCGATGGCAACAAATCCTCTTCCCAAGGCCGGGGCCGGCCGCGCTACGGTCGTCATGGTCGCCCTCTCCCTTACCATGTGATCGGCAGTCGCTCTACCCGCTGGCTTTGTATTCCATCACGCAAGGTGCGGATGGAACCCCGCCCCGGAATCACCAGATCCGGACTCAGTTCAGCCCACGGATACAGCACAAAACCCCGCTCATGCAGGCGGGGGTGGGGAAGCTGGAGATGCTCGGCCTCCATGGTGATCCCCGCATAGAACAGCAGGTCGATATCGATCACCCGCGGGCCGTTGCGGTTGGCCGTCCTGACCCGGCCGAGATCGCGCTCGATGCCAAGCAGAATGGCGACAAAGGCCTGGGCTTCCACGCCGGTCCGCAGATGGCACACGGCATTCACAAAGTCCGGCTGATCCGCAAAACCAACCGGTGCGGTCCGGTACAGTCCCGACCAGGCCACGAGCTCGGTATTCTCGATGGCGGCCAGGCGCGCCCGGCAGGCCGCCAGGGTGGCCATCGGCTCACCCAGATTGGCACCGAGACCGACAAAGACGTCAGCGGGAACGGCGCGAACGCCGGCGCCTCCGTTTGCGCTTTTCCGGTTGCTCATTCAAGGTCTCCACCATGGCCTGACGCTCCTTGTCATCGACCTCCTGGAAGCGCGTCCACCAATCAAAGAGAGCCTCATCGGCTCCGCCCGCCTGTGCGCGCAGGCCCAGGAAATCATAGGCTGCGCGGAATCTCTTGCTTTCGAGAAACCGAAACGCCTGACGCCCGCCACGGCGATCGAAACGGCTTTGAAGCGCCCAGATTTCCCGCATGGGAACACTAAAGCGCTTGGGTACGGCAATGATCTTCAGCTGGGCCTGCAAAGTCTCATCGGCGACGCGCTGCCAGGCTTCCGCCGGCGCGACACCATCGGCAATGAGCGCCATGGCGGCCTCGTGCACCGGATCCCACAACAGCGCCGCAAACAGGAAGGCAGGCGTCACCGGCTTGCTTTCGGTGATGCGCTGGTCGGTGCTCGCCAGCGCATGCATCAGCACGCTTTTGTCGCGATGGTCACGACCCACGTAGGGTGCCGACGGCGGAAACAGTACCCCAAAAAGGTGATGCTCGCACAGGGCCTGGTAGTTGGCCACGGCATTGCCAGCCTGGAAGAGTTTCAGCACCTCCTCAAACAGCCGGGCCGGAGGGATGTCGTGGAGTAAAGGGCCGAGGCGCGCCAGCAGCCGGTCATCATGCTGCGCGAGCTGGAATTGCAGGCGCACCGCAAAGCGGACCGCGCGCAGCATGCGCACGGGATCCTCGCGAAAGCGCTCCTCCGGATCACCGATCACCCGCAGCACCCGCGCCTCGAGGTCGGCCAGGCCACCGACGTAGTCGCGGATCAGCCCTTCCACCGGATCGTAATACAGCGCGTTGATGGTGAAATCGCGCCGGCGGGCATCCTCATCAATGGTGCCGAAGACGTTGTCGCCATCACCGCCATCCGCCGTCGGTGCCGCCCGGTAGGTTGCCACCTCGATAATTTCGCGCCCAAACTGGACGTGGGCGAGCCGGAAGCGACGCCCTATCAGCCGGGCGTTGCGAAAGACGAGCCGGATCTCTTCCGGACGCGCCTCCGTCACCACGTCGAAATCCTTGGGGGCGTGACCCAATGCGAGATCTCGTATGCATCCACCCACGAGATGGGCGGTGTAGCCGGCATCCTGAAGGCGCCCGACCACCTGTCGGGCATGGGCACTGATGCGCTCTGGGGTGATACCGTAATGAAATGCCTCGACGACGCGCGGCTCTATAGGGGTCTCGCTCAAAGTCTCCTCGTTGAATCAATGATCTGCCGGTCCAGGGCACAGAAAAGCCCGATCCGGGATGCCGGAGGATCCATGACGATTATATCGCGTTCCGGACCGACTGGCGGGCGATGACAAAAACGTTATGTGCTTTGTTTTCTTTCAGCCACCGATATGTATAATACCAGCCTTCGCGGCCTGCGGCCGCGTTGCTCCCTTCGTCTAGTGGCCTAGGACGCTGGCCTCTCACGCCGGTAACAGGGGTTCGAATCCCCTAGGGAGCGCCATCCGCCACGCAGGGCACCCGCCCTTGATAATCCCGCCGTGAGACCGCACATGTCACCCCAAAAGGGGGACCAAAGATGGCTCATTCCGCCCACTCTGCCGATGTCACGCTAGAAAGCTTCGAAACCGATGTCCTCACGCGGTCACGCAGCGTGCCGGTGCTCGTCGACTTCTGGGCCGCCTGGTGCGGACCCTGCAAAATGCTCATGCCCATACTGGCCAAGCTCGCCGAGGACTATCAGGGCCGCTTCTTTCTCGCCAAGGTCAACAGCGACGAACAGCAGGAACTTGCCGCACGCTACGGTATCCGCAGTTTGCCAACGATAAAGCTTTTTAGCAACGGCGAGACGGTGGGCGAATTCGTCGGCGTCCAGCCAGAGCGCAGCATTCGCGCGCTGCTCGATCGTTATATTGCCCGACCCTCGGATCGCCTGGTGCACGAGGCCCTTGAGGCCGAAACCCGGGGTGAAGTCACCGACGCCATCCAAATCCTGCGCCGTGCTCACGGGGAGGATGCCGCCAATGATCGTGCCATCGCGCATCTGGGACGGATGCTCCTCGAACAGGGTGCCGGCGCCGAAGCCGAGCAGATTCTTGCCAAAATCTCGGCGGCAGGCCGTGCGGATCCGGATCTTGCGCCGCTGCTCACCCGCCTCGAGTTTGTTCGCATGACCGTGGTGGCACCACCGCTTGCCGAACTGGAAAAACGCGTGCAGGCGCAGCCCGGCGACATGCAGGCGCGCCAGTGGTTGGGTGCCCGCTACCTGCTGGCGGGGCGCTACGAAGCGGCGCTGGAACAATGGCTGACGATGGTAAGGGAAAACCGCCAGTTCGGCAACGACGCGGGGCGCAAGGCCCTGCTCGCGGCTTTCAACCTTCTCGGCGGCAAGGGCGACCTTGTGCGCAAGTACCGGAATCTGTTGTCGCTCGCCCTCAATTAGCGACGAGGGCGCCGCGCGGGGGACCGCTGTCGATCGCGGCAAGGGCGCGCAGACCCTCGGCCAGGGGGGTGCGCGGCACAAACCCCAGCCCCTGTCGCAGACGCTCGATGCGGGCGCATGAGCGGCGAATATCGCCCGACCGGGCAGACGCGAAACGGGGCATCGCCGGCGCATCCAGAGTGGTGCGCACGGTCGTCCACAAGGTCAGCAAATCCGATTCCACGCCCGTACCGACGTTCAACGCCTGACCGGCGAGATCCTCCTGATCGATACTGGTCACAAGCACATCGACGAGATCTTGAACGTAGACGAAATCCCGCGTCTGGCGGCCGTCCCCATAGACCGTAGGCGGCAGGCCGGTGCGCGCACAGGCGACGAAGCGGCTGATCACGCCGGAATAGGGGGAGTTCGCGTCCTGCCTCGGCCCGTAGACGTTGAAGAAGCGGAAGGCCGTCGTATTGAGGCCGTACTGCCGGTGGTAATGCGCCAGGTAGTGCTCGCCTGCCAACTTGTCGATGGCGTAGGGGGAAAGCGGCGCGGGCGAAGCGCTCTCGTCGACTGGCGGCGCGGCACAATCACCGTAAATGGCGGCTGAACTGGCATACAGGAAGCGTGGCACCTGCGCTTCGCGCGCCGCCTCCAGACAATGCAAAGTGCCGCCCAGATTGGTGGCGTGCGTGCCCAGCGGATCTTCCATGCTGCGCTGCACGGACGCCACCGCCGCCAGATGTACGATCACGGATATCCCCTCGGCGGCCCGTCTCACCAGCGCCCGGTCGCGGATATCACCCGGCAGAAACTCCGCGGCCCGGGCCGACCCGGAGAGGTTGTCGATCCGGCCTGTGGAGAGATTGTCGAGTATGCGCACGTGATGGCCCAGCTCAACAAGCCGGTCGGCCAGATGCGAACCGATAAAACCCGCCCCGCCGGTGATGAGGATATCCATGATGCCGCCCTTCCTTAGGCTGTCCTGACCGAAGGGCCCGATGGTGGAACTCCCGCAGACAAGGGACCATCCTGCTTTAGCCTTATTGAGCCGGCCTTTCCTGAACAGTAGGGTGGCGGCCTGAAGAACGTCTCTCCATGCCGGGGCGAGGCCCGCCGGAAAATGAAAAACACCCAATCCAAGGATGGTCTTATGAGCACTGTGGCAGTCGTTGGGCTTGGTTATGTCGGCTTGCCGCTCGCCGTCGCGTTTGGCCGGCGCAGGCACACGGTCGGGTTCGATGTCGACCAGGACAAGGTCGACAGCTACCGGCACTTCTGCGACCCCACAGGGGAAGTCAGCACCCAAGCACTGTGCGATGCGACGCGCCTGGATGTCACCACCGATCCGGCCGCCCTGAAGAAAGCCGATTTCGTCATCGTCGCGGTGCCGACACCGATCGATGCGGCCCATCAACCGGATTTCGGCCCGCTCGTACGGGCAAGCCGGACCGTCGGCGAACACATGAAGCCCGGCGCCATCGTCGTTTATGAATCGACCGTATACCCGGGCGCCACAGAGGAGATCTGCGCCCCCATCCTCGAGCGCCACTCGGGCTTGCGCTGGCGGCGCGATTTCCACGTCGGCTACTCCCCCGAACGCATCAATCCCGGCGATCGCGAGCACACACTCACGCGCATCACCAAAGTGGTATCCGGGGACGATGCGCAGACACTTGCGGCCGTCGCCGACCTCTACGAGTCGATCATCGATGCGGGCGTCTACCGGGCCTCCAGCATCCGCGTCGCGGAAGCCGCCAAGGTCATCGAAAACACACAGCGGGACCTCAACATCGCCCTGATGAATGAGCTCTCGATACTCTTCCACCGGCTGGATCTCGACACCGCGGAGGTCCTGACGGCGGCCGGCACGAAGTGGAACTTCCTGCCGTTCCGGCCGGGACTGGTGGGCGGCCATTGCATCGGCGTCGACCCCTACTACCTCACATACAAGGCCGACAAGGTCGGCTATCATCCCCAGGTCATCCTCGCAGGCCGCCGCATCAACGACGGCATGGGGCAATATGTCGCCGAACAGACCGTCAAGCAGATGATTCGCAACGGCAGTCCGGTCAAGGGCGCCCGCATCAATGTGCTCGGACTCACTTTCAAGGAGAATTGTCCGGATTTGCGCAACTCGCGCGTAATCGACGTAATCCATGAGCTCCGCTCCTATGGCGCCGAAATCTATGTCCACGATCCGGTTCCGGCCCAGGACGAGGCCGAGGACGAATACGGGATCACTCTGCTGCCCTGGGAACGGCTGCCGGTCGCCGACGCCATGGTCGTGGCCGTAGCCCATCAGGAGTTCACCCGGCGTGACCCGGCTGAACTGGCGAGCAAAATCGCGCCTCGTGGCACATTTGTCGATGTTAAGTCACAATTCGACCAGCAGGCGCTGGAGATGCGCGGCCTCTCGGTATGGCGCCTGTAACCGGCAAAAACAGGAAGACGGCATGAAGATTCTGATCACCGGCGTCGCAGGCTTCATCGGCTCCGCGCTCGCCCTTCGTCTGCTCGCCCGAGGCGACGAGATTGTCGGCATCGACAATCTGAACGACTATTATTCGGTGGAACTGAAGAAGGCACGCCTTGCGCGCCTTGCGCCCTTTCCCACGTTTACCTTCACCCGGCTGGATATCGCCGATCGCGGCGCCATGGCAGCTTTGTTCAAGGCGCACCGCTTCGATGCCGTAATGAACCTTGCTGCGCAGGCCGGCGTCCGGCACTCGCTGATCGATCCCTACGCCTATGTCGACGCCAACCTCGTCGGTTTCGTCAACCTGCTGGAAGGGGCCCGCCACCACGGTGTCGGCCATTTCGTTTTCGCATCATCCAGTTCTGTCTATGGCGCCAATACACGCCAGCCCTTCAGCGAGCATGATCCGGTAAACCACCCCGTGTCCCTGTATGCGGCAAGCAAACGCGCCAATGAGCTCATGGCGCACAGTTATGCCCACCTGTTTCGCCTGCCCTGTACCGGACTGCGCTTCTTCACGGTCTACGGCCCCTGGGGGCGGCCGGACATGGCCCTGTTCCTGTTTACCCGCGGGATCCTAAACGGCGAACCCATCAAGGTCTTCAACCAGGGGCGCATGGTGCGCGACTTCACCTACATCGATGATATCGTCGAGGGTGTCGTGCGCGTCATCGACCAGCCGGCCACCGCCAACCCGCACTGGTCGACGGACACCCCCGACCCAGCGACCAGCAACGCGCCTTTCCGCCTCTATAACATCGGCAACAACCGGCCGGTTGAGCTCATGGAGTACATCCGGGTGCTCGAGAACTGCCTGGGCCGGAAGGCGCGTATCGACATGCTGCCGCTGCAGCCGGGGGATGTGCCGTCAACGATCGCCAGCATCGATGACCTGACGGCCGATCTCGGTTTTAGACCATCGACATCCGTTGAAGAAGGCATCAGCCGTTTCGTCGCCTGGTATCAGGAATACTTCCTGGCCGGCGGCAACGACGCCCGCAACTCGGCATCGGCGTAGGCCTGGCTGCGACCAGACCGGCGGGCGCCCGCGGCGGAACCCTTCCCGATCAGGATCCCGTTCCGGCAAGGCGCCCTTTCCCGGAGTAGACCCTGACAATCACCGGCCACCCGGCCCGCCCCGCAGGATCTCCCGCCACCGTGTCTTTGGCGGGGCCTTGCGGCGGACGGGTCACGGGCATTTCCTGGGGACCTGTGCGCCATGCCAGGAGAGGTCCGCCCGCAAAAAAGCGGTGCATCGACAAGAGGGCCGGGGGCTCGCCCTTTTTGCCCGGGATCTGCGCCTGGTGACAGCGCAAGACCCAGACGGCCGTCTTGGCAATCAAGACACATGGCGCGCATCATCGCATGCGATCGTCGCAAGACCCTTGATGGGACCAGAAACGCGCCGCGGCCAGACCCGCATCCGCATCGGCCGCGCATGGTGATGGCCACCGTCCGACTTAGGTCCGATGGGAGAGCAGGGGGGCTTTCCCCAATAATTGCCTTTCCGCTCGTCCTCCTCCCTGAGCGGCGCCTTAAACCATTAAGGCCTTTCCTGCCTCCGGCTTTCCCCCCCTAGCCCGGAGGTTTTTTTTGCCTTGCGGGTGGATGTCGCCGATAACGCGGTCGCCCCCCGCCTCCTTCGCGGTCCATGCGCGGGACGGACCAAAGCCCCATATTTAGTGTTTTAAGGCCTATTTCCCCGCAATATCAGGCCTTTGTCTGATGACGGCCTAAGGTGCAGCCACTTAGACTCGCAGCCAGTGAATCATGGCACCCATTCTGTCTTGCGGGTGTCCAATACACCACCGATACCAAGGAGCCTATTCATGCCGAATGAGCGCAAAAGTAAGCGCGGGTTCGCGGCGATGGACGCGAACAAGCAGCGTGAAATCGCCAGCAAGGGCGGCAAGGCCGCACACGAGAAAGGGACTGCCCACGAGTTCACTCCCGAAGAGGCCCGCGAAGCGGGGCGCAAAGGCGGTGAGGCGGTCAGCCAAAACCGTGAACACATGGCCGCCATCGGCCGCAAGGGGGGCGAAAGTTCGCATGGTGGCTGGGAACGCAGCCGCCCGGGCCACGAGCGGGAACTCGCCGAAGCCGAACATCGCGAGGGCGTCACCCGCCATGGGGAACACCCCGCCGAGCCCAAACCCGGGAAGTCCTGACCATCAGCGCGGCCTTCGGTCACCAGGCCGCGCGCGCCTTTCCCTGCCGTCTCCATGTGCCCGCCTGCGCGCCGTGAGCTGCGCGCGGTTTTGGTGCGCCCTTTGCAAGTCCTTTGCCGGATAACCGAGGTGATCATCGCGCCGCGGGTCGCGTGCGCCTCACACCGCATCGGGCATGCCTCCCTCAGTGCAAACGATCTTCGATCATCTGGCCCAGACGTCGCTTGAGGGCCCGCAGCGCGCGCGGGCTCTTCGTCCAGTCATGCGTCGAGACAATCAGCCGGCCTACGAGCCTTTCGATACGGGGCCGCCCATACAGACTTGACGCCAGATGCAGGTATTCGTAATCCTGATAGCCCGCCCGGATCATCATGAGCCGGATGCTTTGAATGGGGATGTCCCGCCGTCCACCGATGACCGCCGGCGTTCCCGGGTAAAACAAGGTCCCGTCCCCGTTCCCGCCGAAATGATACTGGTCGACCCACGGATCCTTGCGCCCGCGGGCAAAGCCGATATCCGTATCGTAATACAGCTCCCCCTGGATCGCGTATTTCCACGTGAGCCACGGCATGATCCGGTTGTATATGGCGGGCTGATCGATCATATAGCTCGGCCAGCCGAGCGTATCGCGCTTGCCGACCACCCAGCACCCATGGCTCATGCACGACTGATACCACCAGATTTTCAGATGATAGCGTTGGGCGAGACGGCCAAGGGCCGGCCGCCGATCCACATCATCCAGATTGTCGACGTCGTTGATCACCGGACAAAGAATGCCGAAATTGCCTACGTCGAGCCGATCCGCGTGCACGGTCGTCACCAGCGGCGCCACCTCGCGCGTCGCCTCGTGGATGACGCGCGCCCGCCGGTTTGCGGCGCGAAATTGCGCCGCCGAATGCGGTTCATCGACAGTCAGCGCGTACAGGGACACGGGCCAGTGCTCCTTGCGAAAGTGCCGGACCCACGCACGAAAATAAGCCCGTTGCTCGCGCGGCGGCATGCGGTGATAAAACACGTGACTCAACCAGCGCACATCGGTGACACGCCAGCGGGCGCCGTGCGCCGCACGGCAGCCCACCATGAACGGACGCACTTCTTCGTCGTACTCGTGCCAGTCCATATGAAGGCGTCCGTCCGCGTAGGTCATGGGCGCCGGAATGCCCGATCCCCCCGACAAGGCAATGCGATCTTTCAGGGCCGCCACGTTGAACAGGCGCGTCAGCCGCATGAGTTGATCATTGGACAGCAATCCGTAGTGGCCGCGAAACACCAGCGACAGAGGCGGGCCTTCAAAACCGAAAGTAGACGGTAATGAAGGCGTCCTTGGGATGGAAAAATCCAACACCCGCAACCGGACATGGACGACATGCCGCGCCACGCCGCCGTCTCCGGAGGTGACAACCGTAACGGGTGCACCATAGACGCCGGCAGCCGCCGCGCGGGGAATATAGACATCAATCCAGAAACTCTGGGTAAAATGCGCCGGCACGTGCCATGGCAGGGCGTCGCGCCGCTCATGGTAGTAGTTGTCCACCGTCGGAATGAGCGCGTCCGGCCAAAGACCGGTGGCCGCCGCGATGTTGCTTGGGTGGATCGTCCGGATGAAGGCCTCCCGGTACACGGTCATCTCCGTGCGCCCAATCACGGATGCGCCGGAACGCAACGCGCCCGGCACTATGCGCTCGACGACGAGGGGCAAAGGCGAGCGGACCGACACCTGGTAGGCCACATATTCACCGCGCGCGCCAAACAGCGACAGGCCCGACACGGATTGCCTGCCCGCCTGCGGACGGATCTTGTGTGTCGCATGGGTCATCCACACCGCCACGGCGGCATGCGCCGGCCCGCACAGCCACACGGCCGCAACAGCTATGAGCCACCTGCTTGCCATGCTCCCCCCTTTCCGGTTTGTCATGATGCCGCCTTGTCCTTGCCCTCGACCCCGAGGTAGCGCGCATAGGAACGGCTCGTATGCTGGATCGTGTAGGTTGCGCGCACCCGGCGCATGGCCTCGGCTCCCAGATCCCGGCGCCGCCCCGCGTCCCGGGCAAGCGACGCCAATGCCTCCGCCATGGCCGGCGGATCTCCTGGTTCGACCAGTACTCCCGTCACACCATCTTCTATGATTTCCGGAATCGCCGTAATCCGCGTGGCCACGACCGGCAGCGCGGTTGCCATTGCCTCCATGATGGCAATAGGAAGTCCCTCGTGCTGCGAACTCAAGACATAAATGTCCAGATCCCGCAAAAACGCCGGCACGTTGTCGCAGCGGCCTCTGAAGCGCACGATATCCGCCAGACCGAGGGCGCGCGCCTGCATGCGCAGGTCGCCTGCAAGGGGGCCGTCGCCGGCAATTTCGGCGAAGAAGCGCACGCGATCCTTCAGCAGCGCGAACGCCTTGAGGAGGGTCGGATAATCTTTTTCTTCGACAAGACGGCCAACTGCGCCGATACGCACAACGGGCGACACCTCCGGACGGCTGGGGTTGGGGTGATACCGCTGCACGTCCACCCCGTTATAGATCGTCACGATGCGGCGTGGAACGCCGAGGGCACGAAAAACATCAGCCAGATCCCGGGATACGCAGGTAAAGCGCCGCACGAACATGCTGATGACGGGCAACGCAAGGCGCATCCACGTCGTCTTGGCGATGCCCCAGGACGAGTGCTCGGTGTAGACGATCCGGAAGCAGCCGGCCAGGTACGCAGGGAGCAATACGTTGACGAGGGAACTCAGGTGGTGCACGTGAATGGCGGCCGGATGCGCGCGCCGCAGATACCGCCATACCCGGATCCAGCGCCGCCACACCGGCAGCGCGCCGACATCGAGAAGGTCGTAGGGAATCCCCGCCGCCTCGAACGCGGCAATCAGGGCCCCTTCGCGCTTGTAAAGGCAGCAGATGCGGGCCTTGATTCCGCTTCTCTGCCAATCCCGGCAAAGATTGAAGGCGAGCATTTCGGAACCGCCCACAACAGGCGCGTAAATGACTTCTATGATGACGCCATGCCCCATCACCGCTCCCTGCGCCCGGCCACACGCCGTACACCGCCGCCCCATTTGCCGCGCCAGACTCCGCGTCTTTGCGCACCGCGCTTGCGGTCCGTACCCTCCATGGTCTTGCTCACAAAGGGCTCCACTGCGTCCGATAGATCGTGCGCCCGCTCAGTAATTCGTCGCACAGATAACGCAGCCGGCCGGCCCGTTCGCGCCAGTCGTGAGCTGCCGCATAGGCTTTGCGGCGACGGCAGGCGTGTGGATCCTTGGGCCCCTGTGCCAGAACGCGCGCGATGGCCGCAAGATAGCCCGCGTGATCCGTGGCGATCTCCACCATGTCGCGATGCCGGGCCATTTCCGGCATATCGGTCGATACGACCGCCTGGCCCATGGCAAGATATTCGAGAAGTTTCAAAGGATTGACGCTTGCCACATGGGCATCTGGCTTGTAGGCGACGAGCCCGACATCGAATGCCTGTATCCATTGCGGCAGGCTTTCGTAGGGCACCGCCCCCATGCCGTGGAAATTCGGATACTGCCGCAGGCTCGACAAATCCACCTCTTCCTTGCCGACCGTGACCAGGGAGGCCTCCGGGAATCTGCGCAGAATCTTTTCAAAAAGGGCGATATCCACCCGCGGACCGACGATCCCCTGAAAGCCGATGATGGGCCGCGGCAGGTCCGCCAGCGCCGCTGGCACCGGACCGGGATCGCGGAAGTGATCGAGATCGACCCCCTGCGGCATGTACACAGGCTGGCGGCCTGGCCGCCCCTTGCGCGCCGCAAGCTCAAGCGATGTGACGATGGTTGCGTCTGCGCGCGTTAGCATAAGCCGTTCACAGACTTCGATGACACGGGAATCCGAATCATGCATCGCCGCATAGTCATCCATACAGAAATAGATGCTCACCGCAGGCCGCAGCCGGCCGATGAGGGACACCGCGGCCGGATTGGTGGCGATGAACACGACATCGCGGTCCGGAAATCGGGCCAGAACCGGCTGCAATTGACGGGACACCAGCCAGCCGTTCAGCGCGCGGACCATCCCGAACTGGTGATATGGCACGGCCCGCGGATGGACAACGATCGGCCAGCCGCCATGGCCGCGCGTGCGTGAGGTCAGGGCGGCCACCGCCTTCGTCCAGGCCCGCGCCAGATCACTGCGCGACCAGCGCGGCGCGCGCTGGGCCATGCTGTTGATCCACACCACGGGCTCGCGCTCGGCTACGATCCGCATAATGTGGGAAAGACTGTTGGGATGCCGGCCCCAATCCGGACCGGTCGCCACGTACAGCCGCCCGCGCGTCATTTCACCTTCTCCCAGCGCGCGCTGACCTGCCGCGTTACGTACAAGTACGAACCCACCACCGCCGCCCAATTGAGGACGCAAAATGTGTAGGGGATACTGAGCCACACCTGCCGCGGACGGCGCAGTGCACCGGCGGCTGCGACGCCATAAAACGCGATCTGGCCGCTTGTCACCAAAGCCGCCCAGGGTGGGGGCAACATGAGCCCCCCGAACAGAACGCCGACCAGCGCATACGGCACGAGCAACCGGAACACCTTGTGCGACCAAAGCTGCCAGGCGATGGGGCTGCCGGGCCGCAACAGGCGGCGGTAGCGGACCAGGGTCTGGAAATTGCCGGCCAGGGTGCGCCGCTTGCGGGCAAACTCGTGGTCGCTTCTCAACGTGGCGCGCTCAAAGGCAAGCGCCTGGCGTTCGTAGCCGACACGGTAGCCCTGCGCGACAACCTCGAGCGGGATCGCCAGATCATCGAGAATGGTGTCGGCCGGCAGCGGCCGGTACAAGGCGCGCCGCAAGGCGTAGATTGGTCCGGTCGCCCCCACCACGGACCCGACATCCCCTTCAAGGGCGCGAATCCAGCGCTCATACCGCCAATACCCGCCGAGCGTCCGGCTAAACGCATTGCCCATGGACACAAGCTCCAGCTCACCGGACACCGCCCCCATACCGGGATCGCTCAGGCGCGCCACGAGCTGCGCGATGGTGTGCTCAGCGAGCATCTCCCCCGCATCCGTCAGGACCGCAAAGGGCTCGCGCACGAGTTCCATGGCCAGATTCAAGGTGGCCATCTTGCCGCGCCGGACGCCGCCATCGAGAACCTCGACCCGGCTGTCGGCGACGCTGCGCGCCTCGCTCAACGTGTTGTCGGTCGACCCGTCCGAAACCACGAGGACGCGCAAAAGATCACGCGGATAGGCGGACTGCAGGACCTGGCGTATCTTCGCTGCGATCACCGATCCCTCGTTGTAGGCCGGGATGACCACGCACACCGGCTGAGGCACAAACCGGGGCCGGTCGGCCTTATGCTTGCCGCGGGCGAGCAGAACCAGCAGCGCCGGATAGCCGAAATAGGTGTAGGCGATAAAACTGATCGAAACGATAAAAAGCGTCATGTCATCTCCAGAACCCGGCCGTAAAGCTCTTCAAACCGTGCCAGCCGTTGCTCGGGGGCAAAGCGCGGATACAGCACCGCGCGGGCGCGTTGGCCGAGCGCACGGGCGCCATCCGGATCCCGCATGAGCTTGGCCATCGCATCGGCCAGCGCCGACACGTCCCCGGCGGGGACCAAAAGCCCGGATACACCGTCTGTGATCATCTCGGGAATGGCGCCTACCCGCGTCGACACAATCGGCAAACCCAACTGCATGGCCTCCAGGACGACGTTGGGCATGCCCTCCTTGAGCGACGGGACGACCAGCATGTCGAGGGTCGCGTAGACCTCATCTACACGCGCGACCTGACCCAGGAAACGCACCCGCGCCTGCAACCCGGCGGCCGCCACCAGGGATTCCAGGCGCCTGCGCCCGGCTCCGTCGCCTGCGCACACGATCGTGAATGCGCCGCCTTGCGCGGCGAGCCGGCGGGCGGCGGCTATCAGCTGCGCATGTCCTTTCTCCGGACTCAGCCGGCCGATGCACCCGATCACAGGGCCGCCGGCCGGCCAGGGACCGTGGGCCGGCCGCTTTCCTGTGGTCCCCTGCGGCCTCCTGTCTATGGCATTTTCTATGATGCACAAGCGCTCACGGACCGATGCCGCCACCTGCCGGTCGGCCAGCTCCCGGGAGACCGCAACGATCGCGTCGGCATGACAGGTGACGCGGCGATCGAGGCGGTGATAGAGGCGCACCTTCATATTCTCCTGCGTCGTGCCATGCTGAAAGGCGATCCACGGCTTGCCGGACGCCCTGCGCGCGAGCAGGCCAAATACCGCCTCCTTGTAGCCGTGCGTCTGGATGACGGCCTGCGGCACATCCAGCAAACCGACGATCTCCTGTAATGGACTCCAGTCGAAATGAAAGCGTTGCCGCAGAATGTGCAAAGGAATGCGCCTTTCTGCGCAGGCCCGCATGAACGGAGATGGCGTCTCCTTGATGCCGGCAAACGTGCAGACCATCACGTCAAAGCGGCGGCGCAGCAAATCCGGAATCACCTGCAAAAGGCCCTTGGCCGGTCCGCCGATTATGCGCGTCGAAATCAGCACAATGATACGCGGACGCAACGACGCCTGCGTGGCTACTTGTGGCGCGCCCATGTCACCCTCCAGGCCGGCATCGATCGGCAGCGGCCCCGGGCACGCGACCGATCGGCCGGGCCGGATTGCCGCCGACGATGGCGCCGGGCGCCACATCGTGGATTACAACGGAACCGGCAGCGACAATGGCGTCTTCGCCGATCGTCACGCCCTTCATGATGATGGCGCCCATGCCGATCCAGGCATTGTCGCCTATGGCAATCGGACGGCTGCTTGCCGCCGGAGCCGGCTCGCCGGCACGGCGCGCGTTGGCGTCCGTCGGGTGGCTGTCGTAGGCCATGAGGCTCACCCGGTTGGCGATCAGCACATGGGATCCAATGATGATGTCGGCGCCGGCGACCGCCGAAAACACCGAACCGCAATGACTGTGATCTCCGATCACCAGACGCGGATGGGCATACACCTTGGCGCCCACCAAAGTCGCGGTGCCGTGCATCACCACACCGGTCCCGATATAGAGTTCGAGGCCTCCCCACACGGCGGGGATGCCGTCATACAGGCACAGTCCGGGTCCGCAGGTCCGGCATTGCCGGCGAAAGAGCGGCTCGTCGTAGAACTTGCGCCGGACCCACCCGAAAACCTGCCGGCGGGCGAGACGCTCCTGTTCCAAAATGGCGTAGAGCCCGGGAATGGCCGGCACATTGACATGCTGGATACCCTTGTAGGACCGGTACAGCACGTCCGCGAGACGGCCCTCACGCCTGCGTACTCTGTCGAGATATGACATCACCGGTCCTTGTCGTGGAATAGCTGTTGATTCGATCGGCCGAAACGATTGCGGCCACCAGGATGTAGAGGATCACGGCGTAGGCCTTGGACAGGAAGGAAGCCGTGATGAAGTACCCAAACAACGCCAGCACGAGAGACAGACCGATGGCGGCGAGCTCCGGGTTCACAGCGCGCTTCAGGCGGCTGGCCGCCTGCATGGCCCGCTTCAAAAGCGTCAGAAATATGATGCCGCCGACTATGCCGAGCTCCGCTGTTACTTCGAGGAGTGCGTTGTGCGCATCCATCCACCGCTCGCCCAGAACGTTCTCGACGAGATGCCCCTCTGCGATCGGAAAATTGCGCATACCCACACCCAGGGGGTGGGCCGCTATGATCCTAAGGCCGCGCTTCCAGATGGCGAGACGTCCGGTGCGGGCGGTCAGATTGTAGTCGTTGTTGATGTGAATCAGGGTGTTCATTGTGCGATGGACGAGCGGCGGGCCAAAGACGTATATGCCGACCACAAACAGCACCAGACTCAGTACGGCGAGCGTGGCCTTGTTCCCGTAGCGGAAATACGCAAAAAGCCCCAGCACCAGCGACACGCCGATGTACGACCCGCGGGATACGCTCATGAAGATGGCATAGATGAGCACGATCGCCGCAGCCCACCGGAACACGCTACCGATGCCACGACTTGGCAAGCCCAGAAGAAGGCCGAAGGCGATCACCGATGTCATCGCGATGCCGTTCTTTCCCAGATGGATCGTCGTGATGTGGTGTATCCCATAGTGCAAAAGCACCAGGTCGAGAACGAGGGTGTTGGCGATTACGGTCCACAAAACCCGCCGCAAATCCCCCACCGTGCGGGTGGTCACGATCAAAAGCACCACGAGCACAATGTCCTTCAGGAAATTCCCGAATACGTAGCGGGCCGCCCCGCCCGGCCAGACGGCATCTGGAATCGTCAGAAGCGCGACGGCAAACAGGGCCATGTAAGGCCGCATGACAGGATGCCCGAAAACACCCTCCTTCCATCCGCCGCCCTCAAACAACAGGGCAAGAACCGCCATGCCCACCAGGACCTTGCCGATATCGAAACCGCCAAGGCCGGGAAGATTGCCCACCTTGGCGAGGTAGACGAACATCGAGGCGAGCGTAAGCCAGCTGGCCACAGGCGTCCTGATGGCGCTTTCCGCCATCCAGGGCTTGTGGCCGAGACCGGCCCGGGTACGCGCCCGGGCCACAGGATCCATAAACATCCGCGCTCCTCCTTAAGAACAGGTCAGATACGGCCGCTTACCAGCGATACGGCCTGGGGTATGCTCCACAGCCGCGCCACAGCGCCGCCCACCAGATACGTGATGCCCATCCACCACGGCGCAACCGGAAACAGTGCCAGTGCCGCCATGTACACCGCCCCGGCCCGCGCCAACAATCCCATCGGCAATACCTGGACGCCACGCCTTAGCATGTCCCGCCGCTGGAAGATCGCGAGCGCAAGCCATCTCAGTACCACCGCCCATGCCACGCCCAGCAGGCCGAAACCGCGCACCATGGGAATGATCAGAGCCGCGTACACGAACAGTGCGAAGCACTGTGCCCGCAGATTGCTCGCGGCCGAGTCCCGCGCGACCGCAAGGGTCGAATGCACAAGCTCGAACGCCTTGACGAGGATGACCGCGGTCATCACCGCCAGAACCGGAAAGGCAGGCGCGTAGTTGCGGTGCACCACAAACGGCAAAAGCCACGGGAGCGCCGCGGCCGCCATCAACGCCATGAACGGCAGCGTAAACAGGTTGAGCCGGACAATATCGCCGGCCTTGGCATCAGGCACCCGGCCGGCCGCCTGCGAGAAATGCGACAGAAGGACACGCGAGAGCATGTGGACGGGCTTGTTCAGGACGCCAAACAGCATCAGCGCCATCACATAAGTCCCGAGGGCCTTCAGTCCGAGCATGTGTTGCACCAAAACCCGGTCCGCCAGATCTCCCAGGGCAAACACCGTCGATCCCAGGAACACCGGCCGCGCCGTGCGCCAGAATGCCGCCCGCCAGTTGCCTGGCCGCTTTGGCCGCGGCAATTTCCAGCGCAGCGCCACAACCAAAACCACCAAAGCGGTCGTGTAGGCGCCGATCACCTGCCCGCCGATCGCCGCCCATTCGTTGTGCATGTCGGCGAGCAGGACGAACATCCACAGCGATGTGGCCAAAGACGCCGCCACCAGCAGGCCGGCCTCGGTGCGGCGCTTCAATCGGGCCCGGGCCGCAGACAGCGTGATGTTGAAGACATGGAATGCCGGCAGCGCAAACAGCGCGGCACCCAGTATCGTGTCCCCCAGCCAGACTGCGACCGCGGCCGATGCGTACAGCACCACGGCGATGACCAAAAGCCGCACAACAATGAAATGCAGAAATTCGCCATCATCTATGGTGCGGCCGGCCACCCATTTCACGGTCGCCGACGGCAAACCGGCGCTGGTCGCGTAGGATCCAAACAGGAAATAGACCTGAAACAGTCCATACAACCCCAAATCCGCCCGCGACAGATCGCGCCCAAGCATAACCGTGATCCCAAGCGTTATGAGCGATGCAAGCGCGTTGGCCCCGTAAAGCGTGCCGGCATAACGTACGATTTCTCTTAGCGTCACGACGCCACCTCGCATTCCCGCCTGCCCACCCGGCCAGAGACCTGGCGCATCACGGACCATGCCCGACTCACCTGCATTCCTCCTTGCGTCCGCATGCCCTACACGACTGCGGCTTCCGTCCGTTCACCGTAATGTACACAACGGGCCGGATTCCCCACGGCGGTCGCACCGTCTGGGATCGCCTTCGTGACAACACTTCCGGCCGCCACGATGCAGTGCGCGCCGACATTGGCCATCACCAGCGCACCTTCAGCTATCCAGGTCGCCTCCCCAATGCGTACGGTTTCCAGAAGCAAGGGGTTTTCGCGCACATCACGGTGCCTGTTTCCGCCGCCGTGGTGATATTTTCCGCTCAGAATCGACGCGCGGCTCCCCACCATCACCCCGTCCGCCAGTTCGGCGCTGCCGATTATGGAGAAGCAACCGATCCCTACGCCCCGGCCGACACGAGCGGTCGGGTGCGCGAAAAAAGAACCAAAGCCGACCGCCAGGTCGTAATGGCACTCGTCTAGCGTCAACATGTAGAAGGAGGCGCGCAAATACTGCCCCAGGCGGCCGGGCATGAGACTCAACAGTTTGGCGGAGAAATCAAAGGCGCGCTCCGAATGGAAGACCCGCTGCCCAAGCACCGCCGGGAGCGCCACCGGCCACGTAAAACCGTGCGCCACGGACACAACGGCGATCTTCATGGCATACCGCATTCTGCCCCCTATCCACCCGCCGCAAGCAGCACGGGCGGTTCATGCAGGTACCTTGTCGTCCGGCGCTTGGCGGCGATGTCGGCATAAATCCGCACGGCCGCTTCCTCGTCTATACCAAGCACATCGGCCAGTTCGCCGGGCGCACGTCCGTTTTCGACATGCCAGAGCGCGACATCGAGATGCTGGTATGGCAGCGCAAAATAAAACGACTCCTGTTCCTGCGGCAGGCTGTATGTGTCGCTCGTCGGGGTCGATGCAACGATTTCATCCGGCAGTTGCATGTACCGGGCCAGCGCATACACCTGCGTCTTGTAAAGCTGCGCAATCGGCTTTATATCGGCCGCCCCATCGCCATTTTTCACAAAGAATCCCTGGTCGTATTCGAGACGGTTCGGTGTTCCGATCACGACGTAATTCAGGCGGTCGGCGTGGTAGTACTCCATGGCCTTGCGGGTACGCTGCTTGAAGTTGGTGGCCGCCACGATCTGCAGGTATTCGCGCAGACCCAGACGGCACTGTACACGCCTGCCGTCGGGGCCGGCCGCCACGAGATGAAAGTGATTGAATTGACCGGAAAGGCCTCCTGTGATCACCAGATTGTTGCGCCAGCCCGTGGTATATTCTGGTATCAGGTGGCAGATGGCCTCATCGCGCGCCCTGTAACACCCAAGCCCTTCGAGGGCTGCGGTTATGTCGTGCCTTTCATACGGTACGCCGAGGACTGCGATGACCTCGCGGGCCAGGCGCTCGGAATCGGGGGATGACTCGCGCTCGGGTAGAAGAAGGGCAAGAACCCTTTCCGGACCGATGGCGTGGGCGGCGAGCGCAAGGCACACGGCGCTGTCGACTCCGCCCGACACGGCCACCACGGCTCCGCGCCTGCGGAATCGCACAATGGTCTCCTTGAGCTGCGCGGAAATCGCCTGCACCGTCGCCTCACAATCGAGATCGAGCAGGGTTTCTGACACGGAACACCGCATGTTGGTCACGGCACTCTCCTAGACGGCGGCCGCTCTGGCCATGGTTTTACGGCTGATGTAGCTCTCTATGGCCGACAGACTGTCAAGGTTTTCCGGTGTCATTTCGACGTCCTCGACGGTAATCCCGTAACTTTCCTCGAGGTAGGTGATGAGCTCGATCACACCGGTTGAGTCGATGATGCCGATGTCCAGAAAGGAGGTGTCATCATTGATGACGCTGTCTTTCAGGCCCATCAGAAAATTTTCTGATATGTAGGCACGCACGTTGCTTTTTATGTCCGTCATATCCGTTCACCCCGCGTTCTCTTCCATGAATGAAACCTATGACACGGTCCGCCTGGTGCCCTGTGCCGATCTCAGGGCCGACACGCACAGACCGGTCTTCTTGATCTTTCCCGTGTCGGTTTTGGGCAGACCCTGCACGACATGTATGTGCTGTGGCACCATGTAGCTCTCGAGGTGGGCATGGCAGTGCCTCAGAAGGTCCCGGTCCGTGCAGCACGAACGATCTCTTAGAACGACAAATGCGTGCACCGCCTGTCCCAGAACCTCGTCATCGACACCCACCACCGCAGCTTCCACCACGCCATCCATGGCGTAGAGGCAGTTCTCGATTTCCTTTGGGCATACCTTTTCACCGCGGCTTTTTATCACGTCGTCAGACCGGCCGATGAAATATAGATAACCATCCTCGTCCATATGGAAGATATCCCCCGAATGGAGCACCTGTTCGCCGGGGATCCGGCCAGGCCTGAGACTCCGGGCGGTCTCCTCCGGACGGCGCCAGTAGCCCCGCATGACATGGCTGCCGCGCACCACCAGCTCGCCAATGGATCCAGGCGGCAGACGCCGGCCGTCCGGATCCACCAGGTAGACTTCCTGATTGGGCATACCGCGCCCGACACTTCCCGGTTTGCGCCGGATATCCTCCGGCGGCAGGTATGTGACGCGCTTGCATTCGGTGAGCCCGTACATCGAGTAGACCGCGGCATTGGGAAACAGCGAACACAGCCTTTCAATGTGGCTCGGCGGGAGTGCTGCCGCCGTGTTCGTGATCATCCTGAGCGATCGCAGATCATGCGCCATTACGAGACCTTCCATGCCAAGAAGCATCGAGAACATGGTCGGAACGCCCGGGAAGACGGTCGCCTTCTCGCGCTCCATCGTCGCCAAAAGTGCGGCCGGAAAAGCAAAGGACCGCTCGAGGACGACGCATGCGCCCGCGCGGAAGGCGAGCAAAACCTGATACAGGCCGTAATCGAATGCAAGCGGCAGGCAGCAGAGAATACGGTCATCCGTGCGCAGGCCAAGATAGGTGCCCACGGAGGCGGCGGCGCTTACCATATTCAGATGCGACAGCATCACCCCCTTGGGCTCACCGGTCGAACCGGATGTGTAAATGAGGGCCGCCAGGTCCTGGTCGATCATCGCCGCGATGGTCTTTTGTCCCTGCAGGCAGGCCTGCCAGAAATCCGCGCGCCCCGCTGCCGCATCCTGTGCGCGCGCATCGCGGACAATCACCGCCCGTGGCTGATACTCGACGCATGCCGCTTCCCATATCCCCTGAAGATGGGCCTCGCTGATCAGGCCGAACGCCTCTGCGTCACGCAGAATGAACGCGAGCTTGCCGGCCTTTGTGAGCGGATTCACGGGAACCATCACACCACCGGCCTTCAAAATGGCATACAGGGCGATCACCGCCTCGGCGCTGTTGTCCATGAACACGACCACGCGGTCGCCACGCTCCAACCCGCTCGACACAAGATGCCCGGCCAGATAGTCACTTGCGCCGTCGATGTCCTCGTAGACCCAGCGCCTCTGTCCGCATACCAGCGCTTCCTGACCCGGATACTTACTGGCGGTGTGAATCAAACCGTCATGAACAAGCATGTGTGCCCCCCGTCAAACCGCCTGCGCTGCCGCCGGCTCCGCCTGCGTGCACGCGCCTGCGTGTTGCATGAACCGTTCATGCCACAGAAGTGTCGAATAAATGCCCACGAACGCCATGTTGTCCGCAAAACCGATCGCCTGACCACGCCTGCATTTCTCGAACAGCTTAACGACGGGCTCGACTTCAAAATATCCGACTTCCAGGAGCTTTCTTTTCTCGAAGGCCGCGGCCACGCGTGGATCGGCCTCGCCGTTGCGGAAGAAACTGCTGCTGTCGGGCGCCCGGTAAGGCTGCTTGGCCCGGTCGCAGATGGCCGCCGGCACCATGCGCCGCCCCAGCTCCTTCAGAATGAATTTTTCGCGCAGACCCATGAGTTTGTAGCGCCCCGGAAGGCCGTTGGCATACTCGATCACGCGGTGATCCAGAAAAGGGACGCGCGTTTCGACACCATGCGCAAGCGCCATGCGGTCCCCCTGGGAACTCAGCAGGTAGCCCGTAAGCAAAGTGTGCGCCTCCACGTACTGATCGAGGCTCAAGGGAGTCCATGAGGCATGCCCGGGCGGCAGATGCGCAACGGGCGCTGCGCGATAGTTGCTTTCTGCCGCCTCCCGCAGGTCCGCCGACAGGTAGCTGATCATGCGCCGCGTGGTATGCCAGCGGGGCCAGTGTCCAAAGCCTGGCGTGGCATGCCCCGACAAATCCTGGCCAAAAAATCGCCGTGCATAGGCGCCGGTCGTGGCCGGCGAATCCTGCAGGTAGGGATACAGGCGCGCAAGGAGCGCAGGCCGCATGGTCGAGTCCGGCTGACGCGCCCAAAAGCGCCGCACGCGCGCCTCTCTAAAAAGGTCGTACCCGGCGAGCGTTTCATCGGCCCCCTCACCGGTCATGACCACCTTGAGGCCGGCCTTGCGCACGGCGGCGGCCAGCAGCATCATGGGCACGGGCGCGGTTCTCAGAAAGGGCAGCTCGGCGTGGGCTACCGCAGCCGCAAAGTGATCGGCGATATCGGTCGGCCCTATCACCACCTCCGTGTGGTCCGTCCCGAAGCGCCGTACGATCTTCTGCTGGTATCCGCCCTCATCGAACTCCGGTCGGTCAAAACGCAGGGAAAACGTGCTGATCGGGCCTTGCTGAAAGCGGCGCAGGTAAGCGAGGATCATGGCGGAATCCAGACCCCCGCTTATGTAGGCGCCGACCGGAACATCCGCCCGCGTCTGGTGCTGGACCGAGCGCATGAGGACATCGTCGAGCCCGGACAAGCACTCGCCGAAAGTCCGGCGGTCATGGCAGCTGCGCGGTGGAAATGCCCAATCCCAATACAGCATCTGCCGCTCGTGCCCGCCGGCGGAGAAAATCGCCACATGCCCGGGCCGCAGCGAGCGGATGCCGGCGAACGCCGTCCGCTCATCAAGCGGCGCCCAGTAGGTAAAAATCTCCGTGAGCCCCA
>JAJYPD010000020.1 GCA_021795715.1 Pseudomonadota bacterium | reverse complement strand
ATCCAGATGCGCGGCAAGCGCCTGGGCCTCGGCGTCATCCTCGGTCAACAGCAGCCGCACACCCGTGGCCATGTCGGCGAGACGGCCGGCGGCGTTCAGGCGCGGACCGATCTGAAAACCGAGGTCCTGGGCCAATACCGCACCCAGGCGCCGGCCGCTGACTCCGATTAGCGCCGCGATCCCGGGATTCACCGCGCCGCCATTGATGCGCCGCAGTCCGTGACGCACGAGCAGCCGGTTGTTGGCGTCGAGCGGGACGCAATCGGCGATGGTGCCAAGCGCCACCAGATCAAGAAGATCCGCCAGCGGGACGTCGCATCCGCGGATACGGCGAATGGCGATCAAGAGATAGAGCACAACACCCACGCCCGCGAGCGCCTTGCTGGGAAACGGGCAGCCCGCCTGGTTGGGGTTGACGATGGCCGCCGCCACCGGCAGCACCGGGCCCGGCAAATGGTGATCCGTGATGATGAGCCGCACACCCGCCTCTTTGGCCGCGCGCGCCCCATCGATGCTGTTGATGCCGTTGTCAACAGTCACGATCCATTGCGGGCGGCTCATGCAGGCCCGCGCCACGATCGCCGGCGTCAGTCCATACCCCTCGGTCGCCCGGTCCGGGATCAGATAAGACAGCCGCCGCGCGCCGAGGCGCGCAAGACCGCGCATGGCAAGCGCCGTACCGGTTGCCCCGTCGGCATCGTAGTCGCCGATGATCAGGATCGATTCATCGTGGGCCATGGCCCCGGCGAGCGCTTGTGCCGCCTCCGGCAACCCGAGCAGGTCGGGCGCAAGCAGCCGATCGAGGCTTGCCTCGAATTCCCCGAAGTCGACGACGCCGCGTGCCGTGTACAGGCGATGCATGACCGCGGCCACGATCGGGTCGTCGTCGGCCATCACCACCACCAAAGGCGGACATCCCGCCGCTGCAAATGATACCGGACGCCTTCGTCGCCCAGCACGATCAGTTCGTGGAAGCGGCCGGCACGCAGAGCGCCTTTTAAAGGCTCAAGCCACGTATCCTGCCACGCCCGCAGAAACGCCTCCCAGGCGGCCACGTCCCCGTACTGGGCTGGTCCCTCGCCGCCCTGGAAAGTCACCAGCAGGTCTTCCCCCAGCGCAAGGCTGCGCGCGTCCGGCAGGTCCCTGTGCACGTGCGCACCCCCGCACACCCCCATGCCGGCTGCCACCACATCGGCCGTGTAGACGTGGCGCACGGTCGCCGCCGGGAGGATCGCCGGCAGCATGCCCGCCCCCCAAAACCAGATGCTGTTGGCAGCGACACCGGGTGCCTGGCCGCCATGCGCCCCCACCAGTGTCTGATGCAGCAGCATCTGTGCTTCGTTCAAGCGGGCCCGCCAATAACGACTGTCGCCGCCCGGCAGATGCGGGTGCACATCGCGGCCGGCCACTTGCGATGGCAAAGATCCGGCAAACGCAGGCGGGCGCGGCAGGCTCAAATACCAGCGATGCGGTGCAAGCGGTTCAAGGATGCCCCCCTCGTCGGCAAAGATCGGTGCCACCGCCTTTGCCAGCCGGCGCGCCTCGTCGGCGGACAGCCCCAGGGTTTCGCTGTCGGCCATCAACAACCGGTCGCCATCGACCGCCAGATGCACCGGATCGCAGCGGATCCACCAGCGCCCATCCGGTGCGGCCCCTTCTCCCACCCGCCCCAAGGCCGCAAGCCCGGTATCGGCAGGCCACCCGCACAGGCGCAAAAGGCGGATGAGTCCCTGATGGACATCCGCTTCGCGCCGGGCGCGGCGCAAGGCGCGCGCAAGCGTCCGCGGCCAGGCGATCGCCGCCGGCGCCGGCCCATGGAGACCGGCAACATAAAGGATCACCCGCCCCTCGCGCCTCATCCCGGCAGGCCCCGCACGGGAAAAGGAGCCGGAAAGCCTCCGCCTGGCCCGCTTCTATGGGGCATGGGGCGCAGTCCTGACCGACCGCAAGACGCGGGTGATCACATGACTTATCGGCGGGCGCACACGCATGGGGCATTAAAGCATGGACCAGGCAGACCCGCCACCGGCCGCCCCCCCGCTGCCGCGGCCGAAGATGTGCCGGAACGCTCCTTGGCACAAGCGGACGGCACCCGCCGGGGGCCTCGGTGGCACCCGCCAACGGAAGCCGTTTGCCGGCATCGGCTGCGGCGCCTCTTGCGGGGACCGCGCGCACCGCCTGCCCCCGCTGCACCGCGCCATCCCTTTGCAGCCGCGCGCATCCCGAGCCGGCATGCGCGCACCTCCAACGAACAATCACCCGACCCCATGACGCCGAACCGGCACACAAATTCCACCGCCCGTCTTGCGCTGGACAACGCCCTGTTTTGTTCCTAGCCTTTAGTAGACCGGAATCACCCGGCCCCTACCGGAGACCCTATGTCAGCCAAAGCGCAAAGCACGGCGGTTGCGGATTTTGTGGCCCGCCTCTTTCTGTCGTCCATATTCGTCTACGCGGTCATCGGCAAGATAACCAACTATCACGCGACCGCCGCCTACATGACGGCCTTCGGCGTATCGACCGCCCTGTTGCCGGTGGTCATCGTCGTGGAACTTCTCGGCAGCCTTTGCCTCATCTTCGGCTTCATGACCCGTATCGCCGCTGCGGTGCTTGCCGTCTTTTCGCTCGCAGCGATCGTCATCTTCCACCACGTTTTGAACAATCAAGCTGCCATCATCGTGGCCCTGGCGGAGCTCGCATTCACGGGCGGCCTGATGCAGCTCGCCATACACGGCGCCGGCTGCATCAGCATCGACCACTACCGCCGCCGCACGTAAACCGCCGCACCCCGCGCCTTAAGAGGCGCGGGGTGCCGCCGGCACCAGTTCCTTCAGTCCTCCCATGTACGGCACCAGCACATCCGGGACGCGGATGCGGCCGTCGGCCTGCTGGTAATTCTCGAGCACGGCCACCAGCGTGCGGCCAACAGCCAGGCCTGATCCGTTTAGCGTGTGTACCGTTTCCGGCTTCTGTCCCGTCTGCCGGTAACGCGCATTGAGACGGCGCGCCTGGAAATCACCGAAATTGCTGCAAGAGGAGATCTCCCGGTAGCGGCCGCTTCCGGGCAGCCACACCTCAAGGTCATAGGTCTTGCGCGATGCAAAACCCAGATCACCCGCGCAAAGCGCCATCACCCGATAAGGCAGATCCAGACGCTTTAGCACCTCCTCCGCATGCGCGGTCAGCTCCTCGTGGACCCGTGCGGAATCGGCCGGTTCCACGACCTGCACGAGCTCTACCTTTTCGAATTGATGCTGGCGGATCATGCCCCGCGTATCGCGCCCCGCCGATCCCGCCTCGCTTCTGAAGCAGGGCGTATGGGCGACCCAGCGCAGCGGCAGGTCGGCACCGGCAACGATGGCATCGCGCACCATGTTCGTTACGGGCACCTCGGCCGTTGGAATCAGCGCCAGACCGGCGTCTTTGACATGGAAGAGATCATCGGCAAATTTGGGCAGCTGACCCGTACCAAACAGGCTGTCGCGGTTGACGAGGTAGGGCACATAAATTTCGGTGTAGCCGTGCTCGCGCGTATGCAGATCGAGCATGAACTGCGTAAGCGCTCTCTGCAGGCGCGCCAATGGCCCGCTCAAAACGACGAAGCGGGCGCCGGCGATCCGGGCGGCGGCCGCAAAGTCCATGCCCAGACGGTCACCGAGATCGACATGATCGCGTACCGGAAAATCCTTCGCCGCGATCGCGCCCACGCGCCGGATCTCGACATTATCTTCCTCGGTTGTCCCGTCGGGCACGTCGGCGGCCGGGAGATTGGGCAGCACCTCGGTGAGCCGCCGCCACTTTTCCAGAATGGTCTCCAGTTCCTGCTGTGCCGCCGCCAAATCCCGGCTCAGCTGCTCCTGCCCCGCCAGAAGCGGGGTCACATCCTCTGCGCGCGCCTTGGCCTGCCCCACCCGCTTGGCCAGCGCATTGCGTTCGGCCTGCAAGCCTTCCGCGCGCTGCTGCACGGCCTTGCGGCGTGCCTCGCAGTCGCGCAGGACCTGCCAGTCGAACTGCATGCCGCGCCGCTTGAGGATTTTCGCCACCCCTTCCGGGTCGCTACGCAAAAGCTTCGGATCAATCATGGTTTCCGATCGTCTCCTGGTTGGACGTTGGGCACGCGACGTGCCGCAACAACATGAGAATGCCTTCATATTCGATGGGAGCGGGCGCGCCCTGAATCCATTGCCAAAGATCCGCGTCGGCCTCTGTCAAAAGCCGCCCAAACAGGATCCGCTCCTCTCGTGCCAGCCGGCCCCAGCCACCGTCGAGAAAGCCCTGCAGCACAAGGTCCAGCTCCAAAAGACCGCGCCGGCAGCGCCAGCGCAAACGATTGTCCGTATTCATAGCTTGCGCGCCGCAAGCAGTGCCTTGATGTGCCCGATGGCGCCGCCCGGATCCAGGCCCTTGGGGCAGACATCCGTGCAGTTCATGATCGTGTGACAGCGAAACAGCCGGTAAGGGTCCTCCAGATCGTCGAGGCGGGCGCCAGTCGCCCGATCCCGGCTGTCGCTCAAGAAACGATAGGCCTGCAGGAGGGCCGCAGGTCCAAGAAACTCCTCCGGATTCCACCAGAACGACGGACAGCTCGTCGTGCAGCATGCGCACAAAATGCATTCGTACAGGCCGTCCAGGCGGTCCCGGTCGGCGGGCGACTGCAGCTGCTCGATTTCCGGTTCGGGCCCGTCTTCACTCAACCAGGGGCGCACCGCCCGGTACTGGCGGTAGAATCCTTCGAGATCCACGATCAGGTCGCGGATCACGGGCATGCCCGGCAAGGGCCGTACCACGACCGGCTCCCGCAGCCCTTTCAAAGGCGTGATGCAGGCCAGGCAGTTGCGGCCGTTCACATTGAACGCATCCGACCCGCAGACTCCTTCACGGCACGAACGCCGGAAACTCAACGTCTCGTCCTGCGCCTTTAGAAGCAGCAGGGCATCGAGCAGCATATGGGTATCCGCCGGAATGGTGATCTCATAGGACATCATCCGCGGTGCCTCATCGGCGTCTGGGTCATACCGGTAGATTTGAAACCGCATACCGTCTCCTCAGTACACGCGCGGTTTGGGTGGAAATGCCGCCACCGTGAGCGGTTTCGTGCGCACCGGCTTGTAATCGACCGTGCGGCCCTCGCGGAAATACAGGCTGTGTTTGAGCCAGTGCACATCGTCCCGTTCCGGGTAATCGACCCGCGAATGGGCACCGCGGCTCTCCGTCCGCGCAGCGGCGGAACTGACCGTCGCCAGCGCGACATCAATCAGGTTTTCGAGCTCGAGCGCCTCGATTCGTGCGGTATTGAAGACGCGGCTGCGATCGGTGAGACCCGCCTGGTCGATCCGTTCGCGGATCTCCACGATCCGCCGGATGCCCTCGTCCAGGACATCCTGGGTGCGGAACACCCCACAATACCGCTCCATCGTCGCGCGCAGATCGCGTCCCACCGCCTCCACGGATTCCGATCCCTTCCGATCCCACCGCCGCACGCGCGCCACGGCCTGATCGATCACATACTCTGGCAGTGACCGGTGATAACGCTGTTCCTTCAGCCCGGCAAGGATATGGTTGCCTGCCGCCCGCCCGAACACGATGATGTCCAGCAAGGAATTGCCGCCCAGGCGGTTGGCGCCATGCACGGACACGCAGGCGCATTCCCCAACGGCATACAGACCCGGCTGCGGCTCCTCTGGTCCATGCCGGGCGGGCGCGACGACCTGGCCAAAGCGGTTGGTCGGAATACCCCCCATGATGTAGTGCGCGGTGGGATAGACCGGAATGGGCGTGACCGCCGGGTCGATGTGCGCAAACCGCAACGCCGTCTCACGAATCCCCGGCAGCCGCTTGCGAATGAGCGCGTCGCCCAAATGTTCGAGTTTCAATTCCACATAGTCCTTGCGCGGCCCGCATCCGCGACCGGCGTGCACCTCTTCGTGGATGGCGCGGCTCACCACGTCGCGGCTGGCGAGATCGCGTGCATGCGGGGCATAGCGGTCCATGAAGCGCTCCCCTTCGCTGTTGACGAGATACCCGCCCTCGCCGCGCGCCCCTTCGGTGATCAACACCCCAAGGCCGGCGAGCCCCGTCGGATGGAACTGGATAAACTCCATGTCCTGCAGCGGCATACCGGCACGCAACGTCATGCCGAGCCCGTCACCTGTGTTTATCAGGGCGTTGGTGCTCGTCCGGTACATGCGGCCCGCGCCACCGGTGGCGATCAAGGTGGCCTTCGCCTCGATGACCAGCAGTTCGCCGGTCTCGATTTCGAGCACGAGCGCACCGAGCGTATGCCCTTCGGCATCACGCAACAGATCGATCGCGAAATACTCGTCGAAGAAGTGCGTTTTGGCGCGGATGTTCTGCTGATAGAGCGCATGCAAAATCGCATGCCCCGTGCGGTCGGCCGCAGCGCATGTGCGTGCCGCCTGTTCGCCGCCGAAGTTCTGGCTCTGGCCGCCAAAGCGCCTCTGGTAGATACGCCCGTCATCGAGGCGCGAGAAGGGCACCCCGTAGTGTTCGAGTTCGATCACGAGACGGCGTGCCGCGCGGCACAGATATTCAATGGCGTCCTGGTCCCCCAGGTAGTCGCCGCCCTTGACCGTATCGTACATGTGCCAGTGCCAGGAATCCGGCAAGACATTGCCCAATGCCGCATTGACACCGCCCTGGGCGGCCACCGTGTGCGAACGCGTCGGAAACACCTTGGATACGACCGCCACGCGCGCGTCGTCTTGCGCAAGCTGCAGCGCAGCGCGCAGTCCGGCGCCGCCGGCACCCAGCACCAGACAGTCGAAGCGCCGCCGCTGCAGCTTCATCGCCATGTCACGAACACCATCGCGCCGAACGCAAGCAGCCCAAGGAGCACGAGCAGTGCGCCCGCCTGCATGCCAAGCCGCACAAAGGGCGCGTGCACGTAATCCTTCAGGATCGTCTCGATACCGAGGTAGGCATGGATGACGATGGCAAGCAGCCACAGAAAGAGCAGGATGCGCACCGGAAACGAGGCCATAACGCCCTGCCATACCGCATAGCGCAGATGACCAGCCAGAGCGAGCGCCGCCCCTAGCGCCAGCAGGCCGAGGCCGATGACGATCGCCGTCACGCGCTGCCACAACCATGCCACCGTGCCCGTCCGGCGGCTCCCATAAAGGCGGCGCTCTAAGGCCATAAGACCGCCGCGGCCAGCCCCGTGCAAAGCGCCGCCACCAGAACGATCGCGGCAGTCCGCCGCACCCCGCGCCGGCCTCGCACAAAACCTGCATCCAGCGCAAGATGGCGGATCCCGCCGTAGGTGTGGTGGGCGGTGATCCACAGGCTGACCGGTCCAAGGATGCGGCCTGCGGGACTGGCGAGCACCCTTCCGGCCACCCCATAGCTGTGCACGGACCCAAGCGCCCGGTGCAGAATCACCAGTGCGGCCGCAACCACCGCAATGAGGAGCACGCCCGTCATCCTGTGCAGAATCGACGTCACCGCCCCGATCGGAAGGCGCATGTGCGAAAGTCCAGAATCGCGGGGGCGCATGGCCTGATTCACGGGGTCCCTCTGCCGGCAGCGGCGATTTTTGGTTATGATCAGACAGCTCTGTTACCGGAATTATAGGGGGCAACCGATGCCGGGGGAATGGAATGAGGGGTTGATCGCCGAAGGCGGTATCCTGCTGAACGAAGAGATCGCCCATTATGGCCAGCCGGCCGCCGAACGGGTCGCAGCAGCCCGCGGGCCGGTCGCCTGCGCCTTGTCCCATCTGGCCATCATCCGCGCCCGCGGCCCGGAGGCCGCCGCGTTTCTGCAGGGTCAATTGTCCAATGACATCAAGGCGCTGGGTCATGGCAGCCAATTGAGCGGTTACTGCACCGCGCAAGGGCGCCTGCTTGCGATCTTCCGCATCCTGGCCGACGGCGACGATTACCTGCTCGTCTTGCCGCGCGCGCTGGCGGCTTCTCTCCTAAAGCGCCTGAAAATGTACGTTCTGCGCGCCAAAGTCACGCTGACGGAGGACATCGGCTGGTCGATTCTTGGTGTGTCCGGCGATCCGCCGGTCCTGCCCGGATCGCTGCCCCTGCCGGATTCCGGGGCGGTGGCGGCCGCCGACGGCCTCCTGCTCGCGCGCATCCCGGCGGCCGCCGGGATGCGTTGCTGGATCCTGGGCCCCTCTGAGCGGATCGGCCGCCTGTGGGCCGCGGTACCGCCTGAACAGAAAATCGGCGCGAAGGCGTGGCGCTGGCTGGACATCCGCGCCGGCATCCCGGAGATCGTCCCGGCGACGAGCGAGGAGTTCGTGCCGCAGATGGTCAATCTCGACATCCTTGGCGGGATCAGTTTCCAGAAGGGCTGCTACCCGGGACAGGAGATCGTGGCGCGCATGCATTATCTGGGGCGCCTGAAACAGCGCATGTATGCGGCCTCCCTGGCCGCGCCCGCGGCACCGGCGCCCGGTTCCGCGCTACAGGCGACCAATCTGCCGGGACAGCCGGCAGGTCACGTGGTTGCGGCGGAGATGGGGCCGGATGACAAGGTCGCGCTGCTCGTAGTCGTACAGATCAGCAGCCACGAGGACGCCGTGGTCTCATATCAGGGTATACCGCTTCAATTCACGCACCTGCCCTATCCCCTGGCTGCGAGTTCCTGATAGCGGGCGATCCAGGAGGCGGTATGCACCGGCGGGGGACTGCCGGATATGACTTCGTAAAAGGTCTCGCCCTTGCGGATCATCCCGAGGCCCGAGCGCGCCTGGGCCTCGAGGGCGGCGGTGCCGCTTTGCAGGCTCTTGACCTCCGCCGCCAGCGCCTCGTCTTTTTTCAGCAGTTTGGCGGTCCGGGTCTGGAGGGTATGGATGTGGTGCTCGCGGCGGATGAGCGCAACAACGCCGCCTCTCCCAAACCACAATGTGTATTGGGCGACGACGACACAGGCGATTACGGCAAAGCCGAGCCACCTCTTCATGACAGCAGTATAACGTAAGCTTTTCAGCGCGGCGAGTAGGCGCCGCCTGCGGAACGCGCGTACCGGCAGCTGGCGGCCTCCCACTCCTCGATACGCAGCAGCTGATTGTATTTGGCAATGCGCTCGGATCGTGACAGGGAACCGGTTTTGATCTGTCCTGCGCCGGTTGCGACGGCAATGTCGGCAATGGCCGTGTCTTCCGTCTCGCCCGAACGGTGCGAAAGGACCACGCCGTAGCCGGCCGCCTGGGCCCGGGCGATGGTGCCCAGGGTCTCGGTGAGCGTGCCGATCTGGTTGGGTTTGATCAGGATGGCGTTGGCGACGTGCTCCTCGATGCCCCGCGCCAGCAGCGCTTCGTTGGTCACGAACACATCGTCGCCAACCAGCTGCACGCGCCGGCCCAGACGTCCGGTCATGACCCGCCAACCCTCCCAATCCTCCTCACCCATGCCGTCTTCGATGCTCACGATCGGATAACGGTCCATCCAGGTGGCATAGAGGGCGATCAGGGCGTCGCGGTCGAGCGTGCGCTTCTCACCGGCAAGCTCATAGCCGCCTGCGCAGGCAAGGCCGGAGACGGCCGCGTCCAGGGCAATACCGACCTGTTCACCCGGCTTGTAGCCCGCGGCGTGGATCGCCTCCACGATGATCTTCAGGGCGGCCTCGTTGTTGGCAAGATCGGGGGCGAAGCCGCCCTCGTCACCGACCGAGGTCGCGAGCCTGGCCTTGCGCAGAATGCCTTTCAGGGTATGAAAGATCTCCGCGCCCCAACGCAAGGCCTCCGAAAACCGCGGCGCGCCAAAGGGCACGATCATGAATTCCTGCAGATCGAGATTGTTGTCGGCATGCGCGCCGCCGTTGACGATGTTCATGAGCGGCACCGGCAGAACGTACGGTCCCTTGCCCAGATGACGATACAGAGGCCGCCCGGCATCGGCGGCCTGCGCCCGGGCGAGCGCAAGCGACACGGCCAGCACGGCGTTGGCGCCCAGATGCGACTTGTCGGCGGTTCCGTCCGCTGTGATCATCTCATGATCACAGTCCGCCTGGTCGGCTTTGCGGCCGACGAGAACTCTTTTCAAGGTGGTATTGACCGCACCGCAGGCACGCAGCACGCCCCGGCCCTGATAGCGGGCCATATCCTGATCGCGCAGTTCACAGGCCTCCCGGACGCCGGTCGAGGCCCCTGACGGCACCGATGCCATGCCTCGCGCCCCCGAACTCAACACCACTTCCGCTTCGACCGTCGGATTGCCGCGCGAGTCAAGGATTTCGCGGCCACGCACATCTGCAATTGTCGTCATCATCCCTTTTTTCCCTTAACCGGACGCCAGGCGCGCCTCATCAAAACCATGATCCTTCACCGCGCGATCGATGCGCATGAGTACCGACAGCAGCGGCTCCATGCGGTTAAGCGGCCACGCGTTTGGTCCGTCACTCAACGCCTTGTCCGGATCCGGGTGTGTTTCCATGAACAGTCCCGAGATGCCCGCCGCCACCGCCGCCCGGGCCAGCACCGGGACGAACTCGCGTTGCCCGCCGGAACGGTTGCCCTGCCCCCCCGGCAACTGCACCGAATGGGTGGCATCAAAGACCACGGGGCACCCTGTCTCGCGCATGATGGCCAGTCCCCGCATGTCCGATACCAGGTTATTGTAACCAAACGAGGCCCCCCGCTCGCACACGAGCACGCGGCCCTCGCCACCGGCCGCATACGCCTTGGCGACGACGTTTTTCATGTCGGCTGGAGCGAGAAATTGGCCCTTCTTGATGTTCACAGGACGCCCCGCCCGGACCACCGCTGTGATGAAGTCCGTCTGCCGGCACAGGAAAGCCGGCGTCTGCAGCACATCGGCCACGGCGGCGACAGGCTCGATCTCGTCGACGTCGTGCACGTCGGTGAGTACCGGGACACCGATGGTGGATTTGATCTCGGCCAAGATCGCCAGGCCCTCGTCCCGTCCCGGTCCGCGAAAGGACTGGTGGGAGCTGCGGTTGGCCTTGTCAAACGACGATTTGTAGATGAACGGAATGCCAAGGCGCGCCGTCAATTCCTTCAGCGCCTGCGCACTCTCCAGCGCCAGGGTGCGCGACTCGATGACACAGGGACCTGCGATCAGAAAAAACGGCTGATCGAGCCCGACGGAAAATCCACAGAGATTCATGCGGATGCCACCCGGGTTCCGTCACCCGCCTCGAGCCGTTTGGCCCGGTACTGGCGCGCGGCATGGATGTAGGCGCGAAACAAAGGATGCCCGTAACGCGGCGTCGAGGTGAACTCCGGGTGGAATTGCACGCCGATGAACCACGGGTGATCCGGCAGCTCGATGATTTCGACCAGAGCCCCATCCGGAGACGTTCCGGACACCCGCAGCCCTTTGTCGATCAGGATCTGCCGGTAGGCGTTATTCACTTCGTAGCGGTGGCGGTGGCGCTCGACAATACGCTCGCGCCCGTAGATCTCCGCAACCCGGCTGTCCTTCGCCAGGTGGCAGGCCTGTCCGCCCAGCCGCATGGTGCCGCCCAGATCGGTGTCGGCTGCGCGTACCTCGCGCTGCCCTTCGCTGTCCGTCCACTCCGTGACGAGCGAGACCACCGGATAGCGGGTGTCGCGTTCAAATTCCGTGCTGTGCGCACCCGCAAGTCCTGCTTCATGACGCGCATATTCGATGACGGCAATCTGCATGCCAAGACAGATGCCGAGATAGGGAATCCGCTCGCTCCGGGCATGACGCACCGCCGCAATCTTGCCTTCCGTGCCGCGATTGCCAAATCCGCCCGGGACCAGGATCGCATCGACGCCCTCCAGACAGGCGGTGCCGTCGCGCTCGATCGTTTCGGCGTCGACATAGCGGATCTTCACCTTCAGCCGTGTCTGGATACCCGCGTGGACCAAGGCCTCCGAGAGCGATTTGTAGGATTCCGTGAGGTGCACATACTTGCCGACAATGGCCACTTCGACGGTCCCTTCGGGATGGGCCAGTGCCTCGTTGACCCTGTTCCATTCGCCAAGATCGATCGCTTGCGCCGGCAGATGCAGTTGTTCGACGACGATGTCGTCTAGTCCCTGATCGTGAAGCAGTTCCGGGATGCGGTAAATGTTGTCGACATCGACGGCCGAAATCACCGCCCGTGCCGGCACGTTGGTGAAAAGCGCGATCTTGCGCCGCTCATCGTCCGGTAAACGCCGGTCCGCCCGGCACAGGAGGATGTCCGGCTGAATGCCGATACCGCGCAGCTCCTTCACCGAATGCTGTGTGGGCTTTGTCTTGATTTCGCCGGACGCCTGGATGTAGGGAACGAGCGTCAAATGCATAAACACGGTGTTGTCGTGCCCGTATTCGACGCCCATCTGCCGGATCGCCTCCAGAAACGGCAGCGATTCGATGTCGCCGACCGTCCCGCCGATCTCGATCATCGCCACCTGGGCGTTGCCCGCCCCTTCCACGATGCAGCGCTTGATCTCATCTGTGATATGGGGGATCACCTGCACGGTCGCACCCAGATAGTCGCCGCGCCGCTCCTTGCGGATGACGTTCTCATAGATGCGGCCGGTGGTGAAGTTGTTGGAGCGGCTCATGGTCGTGCGCACATAGCGCTCGTAATGACCCAGATCCAGGTCTGTTTCCGCCCCATCTTCGGTTACGAACACCTCACCGTGCTGGTAAGGACTCATCGTGCCCGGATCCACATTGATGTAGGGATCGAGCTTTAGGAGGGTGACCGAAATGCCGCGGGCCTCGAGGAGGGCGGCCAGGGACGCCGACGCGATGCCCTTGCCAAGTGACGATACAACACCGCCGGTAATAAAGATAAATTTAGTCATCGTGGGCTGGTGAGCGGCTGCGCCGCCTGATGGGCCGACACGCTAACAGATGGTCTCATTTTTCACAACCTCCCGATGCTGATCATTGGCGTCGATGACCCAGCCCGGCTCGCCCTGCCGCGCCCGGTAGGCCGGCGTGATCCAGGCGGAGCCGACGGCCACCAGATTCTCCCCATCCCATACAAGCGGCACATGGGGGCGCCGCCAGGGGGGTACGCCGAGCTCCTGCAGCAATTTCTTCACCGGCCGGTGGCCCCGCCCCGGAATGAAAGCCTTCTCACCCGCCCGCCGGAATCGCACGGCGAGCAGCCGCCCGCCCACGCGTGTCTGCGCCAATCCCACTCCGGTGACGGCCCGCAACGACCAGTGCAGCCCCGCCTCCGGCCAATCAAGCGGCCCGGGCGGGCGCCACGCATGATCCCCCCCGGAGGGCGCCGTCTCGGCCAAGCCCCACCAGGCGCGCAGGCGATAACGGTGCACCACCCCGCCGGCAAGCGCGATCCGCTGCTGGCGGCTGCGCGGTTCCTCGCGCAGGGCGTGCTCGAGGGACACAAGGCTCCGCTCGGAGAGAATCGCGCCCCCTTGATCCTTGATCCACAGCCGCAGGACATGCAGCGCTTGTGGCGTATCCAGCTTGCGCCACACCGCAAGCGACAGCGCCCCGTCCGCTTCGACGCAGGCGCATCGCTGCATCGCATCACAGGCACGCCCCACCGCTTGCGCCCGCTGCAATTGACGGGCACTGCGGCCGATGGCCTGCTCGACGCCCGGCCAATGCCGCCGCAGCCGGGGCAGGATGTCGATCCGCAAAAAGTTGCGCCGGTAGCGGGTGTCTTTATTGCTCGGATCGACGATGTAGGCAAGCCCGCGCGCGCGCGCGAAGGTTTCGATCGCCGCCCCCGGCACATCCAGCAGCGGTCGCGCCAGCCGCCCCTGCGCCCATGGCATCACGGACGCCATCCCCACCAATCCGTCAATGCCGGCCCCGCGCAGCAACTGCAAGAGGACGGTTTCCGCCTGGTCGTCCGCATGGTGGGCGAGCAGCAGCACCTCACCGGCTGCGAGCGCCTCCCGAAAGGCCGCGTAGCGCGCCGATCGCGCCGCACCCTCCGGGCCGAGCCGCCGGTGTCCGGTGACGTGCACGGTACGGACGGTGCAGGGCACGCCAAGCTGCGCGCAAACCCGGATTGCCTCATCGCCCCAGAGGCCGGCCTGCGCCTGCAATTGATGGTTGATATGCAAAGCCCGCAGCGGTTTCCATGCCAGATCGGCCAGGCCTTGCAAAAGCACACGGGAATCGCGCCCGCCACTGTAGGCGACACAGACCGGCGTCCCTTCCCGGATCCCCAGGCGGACCATCGTGTCGCGCAGGCGCGCTGCGGAAAATTCAATGTTCTTCAAATTGCCCGTATTGACGCAACCGCAACTGGCGCCGCGCGCACAGATCGTCGATCGGGATCTCCGCGAGCTTGTCCAGATTGCTGCGCAGCGCCACTTTGAGCATCTGCGCCATCGCATCGACATCGCGATGCGCGCCGCCCAGCGGCTCGTTGACGATCTCGTCGATAAGGCCCAGCCGTTTCAGGCTCTCTGCGGTGATTCCCAAGGCTTCGGCCGCCTGCGCGGCCCGCTCTGCGCTCTTCCACAGAATCGAGGCGCACCCCTCGGGGCTGATCACAGAATAGGTGGCGTACTGCAGCATCAGCATATGGTCGCACACGCCAATGGCAAGCGCGCCGCCCGATCCCCCCTCCCCGATGACGGCGCTCACGATCGGCGTCTTTAGTGTCGCCATCGCATACAGATTGCGGGCGATGGCCTCACTCTGCCCCCGTTCCTCCGCGCCGACGCCCGGATAGGCACCCATCGTGTCGATGAATGTCACGACCGGCATGTGAAAGCGCTCGGCCAGCCGCATGATCCGCAGCGCCTTGCGATACCCCTCCGGCCGCGGCATCCCGAAATTCCGCCGGACTTTCTCTCGCGTGTCACGGCCTTTCTGATGACCGATCACTGTCACCGGCCGGTCATCGAGCCGGCCGATGCCGGCCACGATGGCGCCGTCATCACCGTAGAGGCGGTCTCCATGAAGCTCTTCGAAGTCCGTGATGATGCGTGACACGTAATCGAGCGTATAAGGCCGCTGGGGGTGACGCGCAAGCTGCGACACCTGCCAGGGCGTCAGTTGGGAGAAAATCGACTGTGTGAGCCGGTGGCTCTTGGCGCGCAGGCGGACGATCTCTTCGTTGATGTTTATCCCCGAACTGCTGTCGAGAAACCGCAACGCCTCGATCTTGGCTTCCAGGTCCGCAATTGACTGCTCGAAATCGAGGTAGTTCTGATTCATTCCCTATCCGTCCGCATAGACAAGATGAACACGCCCTTCGCCCGCAAGTGCATCCAGACGCCGCAGCATCGACTCGCTGGGAACGACGCGCCATTCGTCACCAAACACCACGTCACCCACCACCTCGGGCAGGCGGCAGCGCACGACAACAGGACACCGGCCGGACCCCGCAACGGACGCAAGGATTTCCTTCAGCTGCGTGGCAAAAGACGCGCCATGGGCCCGGGTATCGCATTCAATAACGAGCCTGCGCGCGAATTCCGCACGGGCCTCGTCCATATTATAGATGGCATCGGCGGTCATTTTATAGCCACCGGAGTAATCATCCGTGGTGACGCGACCACTGATCACCACCAGTGCGTCTTTGGTCACCCGCTCCCGATATCGCCCGAAAACCTCACCAAAAAGCACGACATCCATTTGTCCGCGTCGATCGTCCAGGGTCACAATGGCCATGCGGTCGCCGCGGCGCGTGTTCATGACGCGCACGCCGACGATGAGTCCGCCGACCAGGACCGGCTTGTCCTCGCCTGGCTTCAGATCGGCCAGCGTGCAGCCGGTGATGCCTTGCAGCTCCTCGGCGTAGCGATCCACCGGATGTCCGGTCAGATAAAGGCCCAAAGTCTCCTTTTCCCCCTCCAGCTGCCGCTCGCTCGGCCAGTGCTCCACCTGCACGAATTCCGGCTTGTAGACCCCGCCGCCACTACCCCCGAAGAGGTCGTCCTGGCCAAGAGCGGCATCCCGCCCCTGTTGTTCGGCCGCATTCAGGGCAATCTCGAGCGAAGCCATCATCGCTGCGCGGTGGGGCCCCAGGCCATCACAGGCGCCGGCGAGTATCAGACACTCGAGAACCCGACGGTTGACGCGCCGGCCGTCGACCCGCCGGCAGAGATCAAAGAGGTCGGCAAAGGATCCCTGCCCGCGCGCCTGCAGCAATGCCTCGATGGCCGATGCCCCAAGCCCCTTGATGGCGCCCAGACCGTAGAGGATGGTCTTGTCGTCTACAGGCACAAATTCCTGGCCGCAGCGGTTGATGTCCGGCGGAATCACGGCGATACCCATGTCGCGGCACTCGGCGATCATGGTCACCACCTTGTCGGTCTTGTCCATGTCCGCCGACAACACACCCGCCATGAAGGCAGCGGGATGGTGCGATTTGAGCCACGCGGTCTGGTAGCTCAAGAGCGCATATGCCGCCGAATGCGAACGGTTGAACCCGTAGCCTGCAAATTTCTCGATCAGGTTGAAAATCGCGCCCGCCAGCCGCCCGTCGTATCCACGCTGCTCCGCCCCGCCTACGAAGCCTTCGCGCTGCTTGGCCATTTCCTCGGGCTTCTTCTTGCCCATGGCCCTGCGCAACAGATCCGCCTTGCCGAGACTGTATCCGGCCAGCACCTGCGCGATCTGCATCACCTGTTCCTGATAAAGAATCACGCCGTAGGTCGGCTGCAGGATCGGCGCCAGCACCGGATGCGGGTACTCGATCCGGGCCCGGCCGTGCTTGCGGTTGATGAAATCGTCCACCATGCCAGACTGCAGCGGACCGGGCCGGAACAAGGCCACGAGCGCGACAATCTCCTCGAAGTTGTCGGGCTGGAGGCGCTGGATCAATTCCTTCATGCCGCGGGATTCAAGCTGGAAAAGCGCGGTCGTGCGGCAGGATTTCAGCAGATCGTAGGCGCGTCCGTCGTCTACCGGCAAAGTCTCCAGGGCCAGCGGCGGCTCGCCACGGGCTGCGCGCTGCTGATCGATGGTCTTGACCGCCTTGGCGATGATCGTCAGTGTGCGCAGACCCAGGAAGTCGAACTTGACGAGCCCCAAGGCCTCGACATCATCCTTGTCGAGTTGCGTCACGAACTGCGCGCTTTCCGCTTCACAGTAAAGCGGCATGAAGTCGGTGAGCGCGCTCGGGGCGATCACCACGCCGCCGGCGTGCTTGCCGGCGTTGCGCGCCAGACCCTCGAGCTTGCGCGCCGCGTCGAGCAAAGCGCGCACATCCTCCTCGTTGTCGTACCGCTCCTTTAGGATCGGCTCCTGCTCGAGCGCCTGATCGAGCGTGATGCCCAGATCATGGGGAATGAGCTTGGCGAGCTTGTCGCAATATCCATAGGGATGATCAAGCACCCGCCCGACGTCGCGCACCACCGCCTTGGCGGCCATGGTGCCGAAGGTGATGATCTGCGACACGCGGTCCCCGCCATAGCGTTCGGTCACGTATTCGATGACCCGGTCGCGCCCGTCCATGCAAAAATCGACGTCGAAATCCGGCAGCGACACCCGTTCCGGATTCAGGAAACGCTCAAAGAGGAGTTCGTATTGAATCGGATCCAGCTCGGTGATGCCAAGCGCATAGGCGACCAGCGATCCGGCCCCCGATCCGCGTCCGGGTCCCACCGGCACGTCATGCCCCTTGGCCCAGGCGATAAAGTCCGCCACGATGAGGAAATATCCGGAAAACCCCATCTTCTTGATGACGCCAAGCTCCAGAGCAAGCCGCTCATCGTAAAGTGCGGCCTTTTGGGTGCGGGTTCCGTCGGGAAAATGGGCCATCCGGCGCGCCAGCCCGGCGCGCGCCTCTTCGTCGATGAGATCGTCGACGCAACGCCCCTTGACCGGAAAATCCGGCAGGAAATGGCGGTCGAAACGCAATTCCACCGTGCAGCGCTTGGCGATTTCGACGGTGTTCTCGACCGCATCTGGAATGTCGGCAAAGAGATCGGCCATTTGCGCCGGCGTCGTCAGGTATTGTTCCTGCGTGTAGACGCGCGGCCGCCGTGGATCGGCAAGCGTGCGTCCTTCGTGGATGCAGACGCGAATCTCATGCGCCTCGAAATCCTCGCGCTCCAGAAACCGGACATTGTGCGTGGCCACGACGGGCAATCCGATCTGCCGGGCAAGCCCCACCGCCAGGCGGTTGTATTCCTCCTGCAAGGGTCTGCCGGTGCGCTGCAATTCGATGTAGAAGCGCCCCGGAAACAGCTTCGCCCAGTGGCCCGCGGCGGCTTCGGCCTGGGTTTTGTGGTTGGCGATCAGCATCTGGCCCACATCCCCGTCGAGCGCCCCGGACAGCGCAATGAGCCCATCCGTGTGCCCGGACCACCATGCCTGCGCGATGCAGGGGCGCCCCTGCGCCTGCCCTTTGCTGTAGGCGTGCGTCAGCAAAACACTCAAATTGCGGTAACCCTGCAGATTCTGGCAGAGAAGCACTAGCCGCTGCGGCTCCCCGGCGCCCGCCACCGGCTCGACCCACACATCGGCACCGATGATGGGTTTGATGCCGGCCGCCACCGCCGCCTTGTAGAATTTCACCATGCCAAAAAGGTTGGCAAGATCGGTGACGGCGACCGCCGGCATGGCGTCGCGCACGCAGGCTTTGACAAGCTCATCGAGCCGCACCAGCCCGTCTGCCAGCGAGTATTCCGAATGCAGATGCAGATGGACAAATCCGGTCATGTGTCGTCCTCTTCCTGCACCGCGGCGCGAACCGGGGCAAAGCTGTTGCGATGCAGCGGACAGGGACCGAATTCCCTTAATGCCGCGAGATGGCGCGCGGTTCCGTAACCCTTGTGCACCGCGAATCCATATTGCGGATACACGCCGTCCCATTCGCACATCTCTTCATCCCGCGCCACCTTGGCGAGGATGGAGGCCGCCATGATCTCCGCCACGGTGGCGTCCCCGCGGACGATGGCCCGCGCAGGACACGGAAAAACGGGCGTGTACTGCCCGTCGACGAGCACCTGGGTCGGCGCGGGTGCCAGGGCCGCCACCGCGCGCTGCATGGCAAGCCACGCCGCGTGCAGCACATTCAGGTGATCGATTTCCATGACATCGGCCCGGCCCACGGCAAAGCCCAGCGCTGACTGTTTGATCTGTTCGGCGACGATCAGGCGCTTTTTGGCACTGAGACGCTTGGAGTCGTCGAGGCCGTCAATACGCACGCAACGGCGCAGTATGACCGCAGCCGCCACGACCGGTCCGGCCAGAGGTCCTACGCCCGCTTCGTCGACTCCCGCCACCCACCGCATTACACACTCCCGTGCCGCCGCTGTGCCAAGAGATCCAAAATCGCGCGCGCGGCCGCCTGATCGGCATTGCGCTGCAGATCCTTGCGGATTTTCGCAAACGCTGCAACCATCTCGGCGCGCCGGCTCGGGCTTTCGATCAGCCGTTCCGCCGCCGCAACCAGATGATCGGGTGTGGCCTTGCCCTGGATCAGCTCCGGCACGACCGGCGCGCCGATGAGATGATTTGGCAGAGAATAATAATCCAGCCGGATGAAGCGGCGTGCAAGGTGGTAACTGAACGGCGATACACGGTAGATGACCACCATCGGCCGTCCCACCAAAGCGGCCTCCAGAGCCGCGGTCCCGGATGCCACGATGACGATATCCGCCGCCGCCATCGCCTGCGCTGCGTGACCGTGCAAACGCACGAGCGGCAGATCGAAAGCGCCTTCCGCGCGCATCGCCTCCTCGAACAATACCCGTGTGGCGCGGCTCACAAACGGTGCAATGAACCGGCACTCCGGATAACGCATTGCAAGCCGCATTGCCGTCCGCACGAAAAGCGGGGCATGTGCCCTCAGCTCGTTTTCGCGGCTGCCCGGCAGCAGGGCAACGACCAGTCCGTCGCCCTCCATGCGCAGCTGCTCGCGCGCCTCCGCCGTTCCCGGGCTCTGCGCGATCCGGTCGGCGAGCGGATGGCCGACACAGATTGCCGGCATATGTTTTTCATAATACGGCGGCTCGAACGGGAAAAGGGTGAGCAGCAAATCGGCGCTGCGCGCGACCGTCCGCACCCGGTACCGCCGCCACGCCCAGACCGTCGGACTGACGTAATGGACGACCGGAATCCCCTCCCGCTTCAGTGCCCGCTCCAGCGCCAGCGTGAAATCCGGTGCGTCGATGCCGATCACGCAATCGGGCCGCCGGGCCTTAAAATGGCGCAAAAGTTCGCGGCGCATGCGCACGATTTCCGGTACCCGTCCCGCCACCTCCATGATGCCGGTCACCGCCAGGCGATCGAGGGGGTAGCGGGTAATCCCGCCCTCGGCCATCATCGCCGGTCCGCAAATGCCCTCGAACTGGCAGTCCTCCTCGCGCTTCAATGCAGCCATCAGGCCTGCGCCCAGCAGATCGCCCGACGCCTCGCCGGCGATGATGCCGATCTTCAGGGCCATCAGCGGACGATGCCGCGGCCTTCGTGGCCGAGAAATTCCACCAGCCGCCCCACCTCGGGATGGGCGGCGTGCATGCGTTTGATTTCCGCGATGGCGTCTTCAAGACGCAAACCGGATTTATACACCAGCTTGTACGCGCGCTTGATGGCCGTCACCGCCTCCGGCGTGAATCCGCGGCGCTTCAACCCGGTGATATTGATTCCGTAGGGCCGCGCCGTATTGCCGGCAACCATGGTGTAGGGCGGGATGTCCTGTATCACCACCGAGCCGCCGGCCGTCATGCAGTGCGCGCCGATGCGGCAGAATTGGTGGACACCCGTGAAGCCGCCTAGAATCGCGTAGTCATCCACCGTCACATGCCCGGCAAGACTTGCGACGTTGGCAAAGATTGTGTGGCTGCCCACCTGACAATCGTGTGCGACATGCACGTTCGCCATGAAGAAGTTGTGGTGGCCGATACGCGTGACGCCGCCACCTCCGTCGGTTCCGCGGCTCACCGTGCAGTATTCCCGGAAGGCATTGTGATCGCCAATCTCGAGCGTCGACCGCTCACCCTGGAACTTCAGATCCTGCGGATCTTCCCCGATCGAGCAAAACTGATAAATGCGGTTGCTGCGGCCAATGCGCGTCGGACCCTTGATCACCACGTGCGGCCCGATCCAGCAGCCTTCTCCGATCTCGACTTCGGGGCCGATTATGGAAAATGGTCCGATTTCCACCCCAGGCCCCAGCCGGGCGCCCCGGTCGATGATCGCCTGGGGGTGAATCATGGGATCTCCTTGTACGTGCACATCAGTTCGGCCGATGACACCACGACCCCGTCCACCGTGGCGTTGGCATCGAATTTCCAGATGTTCTGCTTCTTGCGCGTGAGCTTCGCGGTCAGCCGCAACTGATCCCCCGCGTTCACGGGGCGCTTGAACCGCGCCTTGTCTATGCCGACGAAAAGATAAATGCCGTCCTCTCCGGGATACCGGTTCAGCGACTTGAACGACAGGATCGCGCACGCCTGCGCCATGGCCTCGATCACGAGCACGCCCGGCATGACCGGCCAATGGGGAAAATGCCCCTGAAAAAACGGCTCATTGATCGTCACGTTCTTGAGCGCAATAAGCGACTCATGGGGCACGTAATCGATCACCCGATCGACGAGAAGAAACGGGTAGCGGTGCGGGAGGTGTTTCATCACCTCGTAAATGTCGAAGCTGTTCACGATTTTCCCCCTGACAATAACTGTTTGATCGCGCGTTCCGCGCGACGCAGCCGCCGCGCCAATTCATCGATGTGGCGAAAGCGCCCGACGTTTCTCGCCCACACCTCGGCATTGGTGGCAGGAAGGCTTGACGAAAAACGCCCCGGCCCCTCCACGGATCCCTTCAAGAAGGACATCGCCGTGACTTCGACATCATCACCTACCGTTATGTGGCCCATGATTCCCACGCCGCCGGCAATCAGGCAACGGCTGCCGATCACTGCACTGCCTGCCACGCCCACGCAACCGGCCATGGCCGTATCCACACCCACTTTCACGTTGTGCGCGATCTGAATGAGATTGTCGAGCTTGACGCCGTTTGCGATCACGGTGTCGCCGAGCGCCCCGCGGTCTATGGTGGTGTTGGCGCCCACGTCGACGCGATCGCCGATGATCACCCGGCCAAGCTGCGGGACCTTGAGCCAACGGCCGTCCGTCTCGCGCACATACCCGAATCCTTCGCCGCCGATCACCGCGCCTGGCGATATCACGCAATGCTCGCCGATCACGCAGTCGTGCATCACCACCGCACGCGGCTCGATGCGCGTATGCGCGCCGATCTGCGCGCGCGCGCCGACAAAGGCGCCGGCGCCGATGCTGGCTCCGGGCCCTATCTGCGCCCCCGCTTCGATCACGGCGTGCGCCCCGACAGAGGCATTGGCATCGACCTGCGCACTGTCATCGATGGCGGCGGTCTCATGTCGTCCGGGCACGGCCGGCGGCTCTGGACACAACACCATGGCCACGCGTGCGAATGCGACCCGCGGATCGGCACAGACCAGCAAGTCCCGCTTTAGTCCTTCGGCATCCTCGGCGGTGACAATGAGCGCGCCGGCGCGGCTCTCATCGAGCTGCGGCCGGTAACGCGATGACGCGCAGTAGGCGATCTCCCGCGCCCCCGCCCGCGTCAGCGGCGCCACGCCCTCGATCTCCCGGTCCCCGTTGCCGCACAGCGTTGCGCCGGCCACACGGGCAAGTTCGCTCAACGTATACACCATGTTCCTCAGGGCGCTCAGCCCTCCTCCTCGCCGCCTTAAGCCTAGCTACTGATGCGTGGTCCCGCTAGTACGTAAACAGCGTGCCGAGCGTAAACTGCACCGTGCGCGTCTGGTCGCCCGGCCGGTTATTGAGCGGGCGTGCGATACTGATGCTAAGCGGGGCAATCGGCGAGAACCAGTCGAACGCGATACCGGCCGACGTGCGGATCTGGCCAAAATCAATCCGCTGTCCCGGCCCGTAGACCTGCCCGGCATCCAGGAAGGCCGACAGGCGCATGGACCGGTTGTGGCGCGAGGTCCCTGGCACCGGGAAAAAGAACTCCGCGCTCGCCAGCACCCGCTTGTTGCCGCCGATCGGATCATAAGGCGGCAGGAGATCGCGCGGGCCCAGCGACTCCGCCTGGTAACCACGGACCGAGTTGGCGCCGCCGGCATAGAAGTTCTTGAAAAACGGCAGCTCGTGCGTGTTGCCGTAACCGTTGCCGTAACTCCATTGGTTGCTGATCTTCAGGCTGTACTGACCCCCGAACGGGACAAAAACGCTGGCCAGATAGGAGGCCCGGTAGTATTCCAGATTGCCGCCCGGCAACCCCACTTCCCCGCTCAGCTGCTGATAGGTACCGCTGGTAGGGAAGATGGCGTTGTTCAGGGTGTTCCGTGACCACCCGAACGTGGCCTTGATGATGTCGTTGGTGGAACCATGCTGCGCAACGAACTGCTGGGCGACATACGCGCTCGTCGAATTCGTCGTGATGTGCACCTGCTCCACGGCCAGCCCCAGATTGATCGTGCGGTTCTCGCCGATCGGGATGCCGTAGAAGACGCCCGCGCCCACGGTGCTTGAATTGTAGGCCGCCGTGTAGGCAGCGGCCGCGTTGAACGTACTATCGTAGATGTTGAAGCCGCGGCTGATCCCCGAGGATGTGTAATAGGGGTTCACGTAGGTGATGCTGACGTCCTTGTAGGCAACCGACGTGTCGGCCGTCACCGACAGCTGCTTGCCGGTTCCAAGCAGATCCTGGTAGCTCACCGACCCGTTGACAAAGAGGCCGTACAGATCCGAATAGCCAAGACCCGCGACAATGCTGCCGGTCGGCCTTTCCTTCACATGCACGATGACATCCACTTCATTCGGGTGCCCCGGCACGGGCGGCGTCGACACCCGTACGGCGTTGAAAAATCCAAGCCGGCGGATGAGCGTCAGGGATTCCTTGATACGCGCAGCCGAAAACCACGCACCCTCGTACTGGCGCATCTCCCGGCGCAGCACGATACCCTGGGTGACGGTATTGCCGACAAAGCGGATCCGCCGCACATACACACGGTGCCCCGGTTCGATGAAGAAGGTCAGGCCTATCGTATGCTTCTGCCGATCCACCACTGGAATCACGCGCACGTTTGCGAAGGCATAACCCCGATTACCGAGTTCACCGATGATGCGCCGCGTCCCCTTCGTGATGCGTTCGCGCGAAAAGCTTTCACCGACCTTGAGATCCATGAGCCGATCAAGCTCAGCCGGCGCAAGCACGGTATGGCCGACGAAACGATAGCCGGAGAGATGGTAGAGGTGGCCTTCGTGCACATTGATGGTGACGTAGATCCAGTCTTTTTTTGGCGTAATCGCCACCACGGTGGAAATCAGCCGGAAATGCAGGTAGCCGCGGTTTAGATAAAAACTGCGCAGATTCTCCAGATCCGCCATGAGCTTCTGCTTCGAATACCGGTCGTTGCCGGTGAAGAAGCTGAGGAGATTGGGTGCGCCCAGCTTGAAGCGGCCAAGCAGACGGGATTCCTTGAACTTGTGGTTGCCGACCACGGTGATCTGCTTGATGCGCGCAATCTTGCCTTCCGAAACCGCGATGTCCACTGCGACCCGGCTGCGCGGCAGCGGCTTGATCGTGGTCTTGATGCGCACCGCGTAGTAGCCCCGGTTAAAATATTGCCGCCGCAACTCGAGTTCGGTCTGGTGTAACAACGCCTCATTGAACACCCGCCCTTGCGCAAAACCGATCCCCGCAAGCGATTTCAACAGCTTGTGTCCCTTGATGACGTGGGTGCCGGTGAGTTTGATGCGCGCAATCGAGGGCCGCTCGGTCACGTGGACCACGAGCGTATCGCCTTCCTGAAGAAGCTTGATGTCGCGGAAAAACCCCGTCTGGAACAGCGCGGCAATGGCCCTTTCGGCCCGCTGGGCCGTCAGGCGCTCACCCACACGCAGCGGCAGGTAGGTGCGAACCGTTGCGGCGGAGATCCGTTTGATGCCGACGATGGATATATGCCCGATGACAAAAGGTGCCGCCTGCGCCGCCCCCGTAAGCACGCCCCATAGGCCGAGCGCCGCCAACCATGGTTTCATTGTGTGTGATACCCGCCCTTATTTATCCCAATATACGCGTCAGGTCGTTGTAAAAGGCGAGTACCATGAGCCCAAGCAGCAATGTCACGCCCACCCGCTGCCCCCAGCCGATCACCCGTTCCGACACCGGCCCCCCTTTGAGGCCTTCGAGGATGTAGAAGAATATGTGCCCCCCATCAAGGAGCGGCACCGGCATGAGATTCAGTACCCCGAGACTGATGCTCACCACACCGAGAAACATCAAAAAGCTGGAGAATCCGATTTCCACCGAATAACCCGCGTACTGCGCGATCGTGATGGGCCCGCTGATACTTTTCGGTGAAACCTGCAAAAGCAGCATCTTGCCCAGCATTTCGACGGTCAGGCGCGTCATCAGCCATGTGTTGCGCACGGCGGCCCGGGCGGCTGCCAAAGGTCCCAGTTGCACGGTCACGCGCAGATCCGCCGGCAACGGCTCGATGCGCATGGCCGCGCCGATCTCGCCGATGCGCCGCCCGTGCACCTTAACGGCTTTTGGCACGATGATCAATTGCCGGGTCCGCCCCTGCTTGCGTACCGTAAATACCAATGCTTTTTGCGGATTGTGCCGTACCGTCCGGGCCACGGCCGTCCAGCTGGCCACCGGCTTCCCATCGATCGCCGTGATCAGGTCACCGGCCCGCAATCCCGCCCGCGCGGCCGGCAGGTGGGGGAATACCGCGCCGATGCGTGGAACGAGCGGCGGCCGCCATCCGGAAAACCCGAGCGCGCGACTGAGCCTCCCCTGGCTCAGCACCGAAGCCTTCACCGCCGAAAGGTTCAGCGTAAGCTGCCGGACCTGTCCGCCCGCCGTACGTACCGTCACGGGCAGATGTGCGTGATTCAGCGCCTCCTGGAAGAGATACAGCCGGTCCTGTCCCAAGCTCTGGATGCGCGTGCCGTTGATGGCGAGGATTTCGTCACCGACATGCAGACCGGCCACCGCCGCCGGCGATGCCGGCCTCACTTCCCCGATGACCGGCTTGATCCCGGGGATACCCACCTGGAAAACCACCCAGTAAGCGAGGATGGCAAACAGAAAATTGAAACCAGGCCCCGCGAGCACGATCGCCGTCCGCCTCCACAACGGCTGTTGGTTGAAGGCGCGGTGCCGTTCCTCGGGGGCGACTTCACCTTCGGTCTCGTCGAGCATCTTCACATAACCGCCCAAAGGCACGGCGGCCAGCACATACTCGGTCTGGTCACGGCCGGCGCGGCGCAGCCACAGCGGCTTGCCAAACCCGACGGAAAAGCGCAACACCTTGACGCCCAGTGACCGGGCCACGATGTAGTGGCCGAATTCATGGACGACGATCAGGATGCCGATTGCCAACACGAAACCGAGCAGACTGTAACCGACTTGCGTCAACATGCCGTGACTCCCTGACGGGCGCGCCCCGCGATCCACTCACGCGCCATGTGACGCGCACGGCCATCCTCGGCCTGGATGGCCTCCAGACTGTCTGCGGCCGTAACGGGAATGGCGGAAAGCACCCGCTCGATGATCTCGGGAATGGTGGAAAACGCGACCTCGCCCCCCAAAAAGGCCGCGACCGCAATCTCGTTGGCGGCATTCAGTACCGTTGGTGCACTGCCGCCGGCCATCGCCGCCTCGCGCGCAAGCCGCAGGCAGGGGAAACGCACTTCGTCTGGCGGCTCGAATTCCAACCGGCCGATGGCCGGCAAATCCAGCGATGTGACGCCGGCGTCGATGCGCACCGGAAAACCCAGCGCATGTGCGATCGGCGTGCGCATGTCGGGGTTGCCCAGTTGCGCCAGCACCGATCCGTCGACGTACTCGACCAGCGAATGGATGACGCTCTGCGGGTGGATGACGACTTCGATCTGCTGCGGGTCGGCCTGAAAAAGCCGGCAGGCCTCGATCAACTCGAGTCCCTTGTTCATCAACGTGGCCGAATCCACGGAAATCTTGCGGCCCATCACCCAGCGGGGGTGTGCGCAGGCCTGATCCGGGGTGACATGGGCGAATTCGCTCGCCGGGGTGTTGCGAAACGGCCCCCCTGAGCAGGTCAGCAGAATGCGCCGTACGCCCGCGCCGGCCAGCGACGACCACGACGATGGGAGGCACTGGAAGATGGCATTGTGTTCGCTGTCGAGCGGCAAAAGCTCGGCACCGCTGCGTGCAGCTTCCGCGAGCAGAAGATGCCCCGACATGACGAGCGGTTCCTTGTTCGCAAAGAGCACACGCTTGCCTGCCTTGACCGCCGCCCACGCCGACAAAAGTCCTGCCGCCCCGACGATGCCGCACACGACCGTGCGCACGGCCTCGCCTTCGACCACCGCATCCAGGGCCTCAGGTCCGGCGAGAACTTCGGTCCGGCGGCCGGCGCGCCGCAGGTCGGCCTGCAATTTCGCCGCCATCTCCTGATCGGCCACCACAGCATACGCAGGCTCAAATTCGAGACACTGCTCATAGAGCCGCGCCACCTGGCTGTGGGCACTGAGGGCGATGACCTGGAACCGGCCGGGATGAAGCCGGATCACGCTCAGTGTGTTGACGCCGATGGAGCCCGTCGCGCCCAACACCACGACGCCCTGGCGTCCTTCTTCTTTCTTCTCTTGCGCTGCCATGTTCCCTGCCCTGTTCACGAGCGGTCTCCCGCCAACCAACGAATGCCCAGCACGAACACCGGTGCGGCCGCGGTCAGCGCATCGATACGGTCCAGGATGCCCCCATGGCCCGGCAGCCAGTGCCCGGAGTCTTTGACCCCCGCCAGGCGCTTCGCCTTGCTCTCGGTGAGGTCCCCCACCACCGAAAAGAGCGCCACCACCATCGCAAAAACCGCCGTCTTCACGGCAAGGTCATGGCCGTAACCGGCTATCATCACCCAACCGAAACCCAGCAAAGCGGCAGCGGCCACGCCTCCGGCGACCCCCTCGACGGTTTTGCCCGGGCTCACCTGCGGCGCAAGCCGCCGCCGCCCGAAGGCCCTGCCGGCGAAATACGCCGCGGTATCGGCGGTCCACACCAAAAACACCAGCAAAAGCAGCCATTGCGGATGCAGGGGATCGCTTGCCTTCAGCGCCACACAGGCGCGCCATGCCGGAATCAGGACGATCAGGCCGATCGCAAGCCGCGTGCTGGAATGGCGCCACGCCCCTGCCCGCTGATCCTTGTGTATCACGAGATCCCATGTGGCATAAAGCCACCAGGCAAGAGCCGGGAAAAGGATGAAGGAAAGGGGTATGGCGAGCGACAACGCACAAAGCGCGGCCACCGCCAGGACGTAGAGGACGCGGGGTCCGCCCTCCAGCTGACAAAGCCCCGCCCACTCGAACCCGCCCGCGGCCATGACCAGACCGATGAGCACGGCAACCCCTGTGGTACCGAGCCAGACAAGCCCGGCAAGAACCAAAGGGGCCAAGACGAGACCGGTGACGATCCGTGCCTTAAGCACGCCAGGCCGCCTCGACCTGATCGCCGGTGCGCCCAAAGCGGCGCTGGCGCCCCGCAAAGGAACGAAGGGCCCGCTCAAACTCGGCCCGGTGGAAATCCGGCCACAAGGTCGACGTGAAGTAGAGTTCGGTATAGGCGAGCTGCCACAGGAGGAAATTGCTGATGCGTTGCTCACCGCCCGTGCGGATGAAAAGATCGGGTTCGGGCACATCAACCAGGCTCAGGTGCGCCTCCAGGACTTCGGCCGTCACCTCGCTCGCCCGCATCCGGCCCGCCTCCACGTCCATGGCCACCCGCTGTGCCGCCTGGGCGATATCCCAGCGTCCGCCATAATTCGCCGCGATGGTCAGTTGCAGTCGCGTATTGTCGCGCGTCAAAGCCTCGGCGGCCTCGACCCGCTTGACGATATCCGCGCCGAAAGCCGCGATGTCGCCGATCGCCCGGAACCGCACGCCATGGCCGTGCAGGCGCTCTATTTCCCGATCCAGCGCGAGCAGGAACAGCTGCCGCAACAACCGCACCTCCAGCCGCGGCCGCCGACAGTTTTCGCTGCTGAACGCAAACAGCGTCAGATGGCCGACACCGATCTCGGCGCAGGCTGCCACCAGTTCGCGGACTGTCTCGACGCCCTGCCGGTGTCCCTGTATGCGCGCCTGGCCGCGGGCC
>JAJYPD010000001.1 GCA_021795715.1 Pseudomonadota bacterium | reverse complement strand
CAAAGCCGCCTCAAAGAGCTTCGTTTCCGCCATCACCGCCACTCCTCATTGGGTGCTCTGGCGGTATTTTATCCATGATCGGTACCCACTCGGAATTCAACAGAGGCACTAAAGTCCTTCTCAAGCCCCCCTGCTTCTCAATCGCCTGTGCGGCGATGAACCCGACAAGGGAGGGCGATAGAGGCTAGGAAGCCTTCTCAATCGCCTGTGCGGCGATGAACCCACAGCTACGCGGAAGCGATCAACCCCATTTCTTCTCAATCGCCTGTGCGGCGATGAACTCCGCGACCTCGGACTTCTCCTGCGCGATCGCCTTCTCAATCGCCTGTGCGGCGATGAACTGGACTTCGGGCTGTGCTTACTCAACCCGCGTCTTCTCAATCGCCTGTGCGGCGATGAACGCTGGCACCAGCAACTACCTCGACATCCAGAACTTCTCAATCGCCTGTGCGGCGATGAACGTCAGGGGAGTAGCGGGCCTGCGGTGACTCCGCTTCTCAATCGCCTGTGCGGCGATGAACATTCACCCACCGCTCTATCCGCACGATCTCTGCTTCTCAATCGCCTGTGCGGCGATGAACTTGGCTTTTCCGGCCGCTTCATCATCCACTACCTTCTCAATCGCCTGTGCGGCGATGAACACAAGGAAATAGCTGTAGGACAAGAGGATACTCTTCTCAATCGCCTGTGCGGCGATGAACAAGGTGGCCTTGTCGATAACCCCAATGATCCGCTTCTCAATCGCCTGTGCGGCGATGAACGATCCTTACGACGAGCAACTCGGCAAGCACCTCTTCTCAATCGCCTGTGCGGCGATGAACACTCTTAGCTCAGTCGCGGGCGGAACACTTGCCTTCTCAATCGCCTGTGCGGCGATGAACAAGGCCACCGCTTCTGGCCGACTACTATGAAACTTCTCAATCGCCTGTGCGGCGATGAACGTGCCGACACGTCCACCTTGCCGATAGCGCGCCTTCTCAATCGCCTGTGCGGCGATGAACGCGTGGCGCGCCTCGTAGCGGCTTGTGTTGCTCTTCTCAATCGCCTGTGCGGCGATGAACGATGAGATCGACCGGCTCAATGGGCTCGTGGCCTTCTCAATCGCCTGTGCGGCGATGAACGGCGTCGATACCGGGACGGCGAATGCCTATGTCTTCTCAATCGCCTGTGCGGCGATGAACCCTATGGCGATCCAGGGGACAGTAATATTTCCCTTCTCAATCGCCTGTGCGGCGATGAACGCAAGAGCGGCTTGCTCTGCCGATGTTTGACTCTTCTCAATCGCCTGTGCGGCGATGAACGCGGTCTTGGGTGGCGCGTATCTCGTCTACTCCTTCTCAATCGCCTGTGCGGCGATGAACGGTCACTGCTAATTGAGACAAACTTGCAGCGCCTTCTCAATCGCCTGTGCGGCGATGAACTCCTCCAGCAGGCCGTAGGTGTGACGGTCAATCTTCTCAATCGCCTGTGCGGCGATGAACGATGTCGGCCTTGGCCCCCTCCAGATCTGCCACTTCTCAATCGCCTGTGCGGCGATGAACAGCGGCCATCCTTCCAATTTTACCCCGCAGACTCTTCTCAATCGCCTGTGCGGCGATGAACCTCCCCGCATGGGCCTCGCCAATTCTGACACTCTTCTCAATCGCCTGTGCGGCGATGAACGTTCGGGGAAGGTTTCGGGGCGCTCGCCGCTGCTTCTCAATCGCCTGTGCGGCGATGAACCGATCCTTCGCTTTTCCGAGCGTGCCGGAATTCTTCTCAATCGCCTGTGCGGCGATGAACTTGGGCTGCTGTGGGAACACATACACGGCCCCCTTCTCAATCGCCTGTGCGGCGATGAACGAACGAGAGCGCACCTAACACACCGACGGCACCTTCTCAATCGCCTGTGCGGCGATGAACGACTTGCGGCCAGCTTTGGCGACCATTGGGTTCTTCTCAATCGCCTGTGCGGCGATGAACTGTGTCACGGCCAGCAATTTTGATGCGGTTCTCTTCTCAATCGCCTGTGCGGCGATGAACCCCCTCGCAATCGCGCAGGAGCAGGTCAACGGCTTCTCAATCGCCTGTGCGGCGATGAACGTTCTGTGCCCCTGGTTTTGGATTCCTGCCTTCTTCTCAATCGCCTGTGCGGCGATGAACCCCACTTTTTCCATGCTTCCCGATTTACACCGCTTCTCAATCGCCTGTGCGGCGATGAACAGACGAGAAGAAACTGCGTGGCTGAACGTATACTTCTCAATCGCCTGTGCGGCGATGAACAGCGCGGGCGGCCATCCGTGGCGCGCTGCGGCCTTCTCAATCGCCTGTGCGGCGATGAACGTTGAGTCGGGGCGCTACTCTGGACCGTAGCCCTTCTCAATCGCCTGTGCGGCGATGAACGCGCGCGGCGCGCGCAAAGGCTGCGGCGGTCGCTTCTCAATCGCCTGTGCGGCGATGAACGATTCCGGTCCTGGACAAGTGGTTGCCGGGCTCTTCTCAATCGCCTGTGCGGCGATGAACGCGAGCAGGGCGCGATAGGCCGATGGGTGAACCTTCTCAATCGCCTGTGCGGCGATGAACACCAGCGTCAACCCCCCCACTTGCCGGCCGCCTTCTCAATCGCCTGTGCGGCGATGAACCGAAGCGCCGAGTACATAGCGGCGCAGGTGCCGCTTCTCAATCGCCTGTGCGGCGATGAACACCAGGACGTGCATCTTGGACGAGAGGAATCGCTTCTCAATCGCCTGTGCGGCGATGAACTTTACCCGGCGAAAGCGGCGCAAACAGCTGTACTTCTCAATCGCCTGTGCGGCGATGAACGTCCGTGCCACAGAAGTGACCCGCAACCCCGACTTCTCAATCGCCTGTGCGGCGATGAACAGCGGCGAGCGCCCCGAAACCTTCCCCGAACTCTTCTCAATCGCCTGTGCGGCGATGAACATGCGCGGGTCTCCGGTAATGCGCAGGTCTACCTTCTCAATCGCCTGTGCGGCGATGAACTGGGTGCCCGTCAGTTCGGCCGTGACGGCCAGCTTCTCAATCGCCTGTGCGGCGATGAACCAAGCGAATACTCGGAAACTTTTTTGCCATTTCTTCTCAATCGCCTGTGCGGCGATGAACGCGTAGGCCAGGCGATCCTACTCTTGCAGCGGCTTCTCAATCGCCTGTGCGGCGATGAACTCAAAGTCAAAGCTAAACTTTTGACATTGACACTTCTCAATCGCCTGTGCGGCGATGAACATGACATGGATCGGGCCGCTAGGCCGCTCCTACTTCTCAATCGCCTGTGCGGCGATGAACGGTTAGTGGTTACTCGGCCGCCTCCGGAATCTCTTCTCAATCGCCTGTGCGGCGATGAACTGGCCCGGGAGCAAGATCGTCGGCTGGGCCTTCTTCTCAATCGCCTGTGCGGCGATGAACACGGCGGAAATCATCCGCGAGTATGTGCATAACTTCTCAATCGCCTGTGCGGCGATGAACAGCTGGACTATATCGACCTCCGGGACCGATTTCTTCTCAATCGCCTGTGCGGCGATGAACGCGCCGTGCGCCTGGCACAGCAGATGCGGACCCTTCTCAATCGCCTGTGCGGCGATGAACCTTTTCCGCCCACCGCTCGACTACCTGACGGACTTCTCAATCGCCTGTGCGGCGATGAACAATATGACCACCGCCCTTGAACGCCTATCTACCTTCTCAATCGCCTGTGCGGCGATGAACGGAGAAGGAGCGCCGGAACGCACCATCTCGGCCTTCTCAATCGCCTGTGCGGCGATGAACTCGGCGTAGACGCGGACGCCGGGGATATTGAGCTTCTCAATCGCCTGTGCGGCGATGAACGTAACGCCCCTCGGGGCATACGCGTGAACTAACTTCTCAATCGCCTGTGCGGCGATGAACAGAGGATGCGTCCTGACGAATCGAATCCTCGCCTTCTCAATCGCCTGTGCGGCGATGAACACGTTTGAGCTCGAATGGAGTCGTTCCGAGGACTTCTCAATCGCCTGTGCGGCGATGAACGTGGACGCCTAACAAGCTGACTATGGAGACGCCTTCTCAATCGCCTGTGCGGCGATGAACCGGCGGTGTGGGCACGACCTCCCGCTTGCGATCTTCTCAATCGCCTGTGCGGCGATGAACGTTGCCCTGCGCCCCCATCTGGGCCTCGTACTCTTCTCAATCGCCTGTGCGGCGATGAACCTGGCATACCCGAAGGGAGGAATCGCACCTCTGCTTCTCAATCGCCTGTGCGGCGATGAACGGCGCCCTTTCCGTCCGCAGGAACATCCATCGCTTCTCAATCGCCTGTGCGGCGATGAACTGACCGCCCGATCCGATGACGTTGGCCGTATTCTTCTCAATCGCCTGTGCGGCGATGAACCTAAGTCTGCTAGGAGGCGGATTCCTGAAACTCTTCTCAATCGCCTGTGCGGCGATGAACGCTCACCCGCGCGCGGCTCTCTTCCGCACGTTCTTCTCAATCGCCTGTGCGGCGATGAACGTGCGGAAGCCCACTGGCGAGGTGGGGGTTCGCTTCTCAATCGCCTGTGCGGCGATGAACAAGATCACAGACGAGATGGTGGGGCGGTTCTTCTTCTCAATCGCCTGTGCGGCGATGAACGCAGGTTCGCCCCCAAGCACATGCTCCAGCAGCTTCTCAATCGCCTGTGCGGCGATGAACTGCTCTGGCGTCGGATAGGCTCTGTACTTGTGCTTCTCAATCGCCTGTGCGGCGATGAACGTAATGGCGCGCCCAGCATCGTTCGCCCATTTCTTCTCAATCGCCTGTGCGGCGATGAACAGGCTGGATACCAGGAAAACCGCCAAAATTCACTTCTCAATCGCCTGTGCGGCGATGAACTCGCCGCTGCCGCATCGTAGGGGGGGGCAATGCTTCTCAATCGCCTGTGCGGCGATGAACAACCGCTCGAGACCGCACTCGAGACCGCAGATCTTCTCAATCGCCTGTGCGGCGATGAACGAGGTTATCAACGACCACGCCACATCCGTCATCTTCTCAATCGCCTGTGCGGCGATGAACGTGGGCGTGGGTCAACGCATCGCTACTTTCCACTTCTCAATCGCCTGTGCGGCGATGAACATGATCCAGGATAATCCCGCGCGTTTTCCCCGCTTCTCAATCGCCTGTGCGGCGATGAACTCGAAGTAGCCGATTGCCTGATAGTTACTTGTCTTCTCAATCGCCTGTGCGGCGATGAACATCAAAACATGGCTATAGCAAGCGAAGCGATACTTCTCAATCGCCTGTGCGGCGATGAACTCGCTTGCTCCCGAGGCCTGCGCGTACTCATTCTTCTCAATCGCCTGTGCGGCGATGAACCTACTACGAGCGCCACTTAGGCGATTACGCACCTTCTCAATCGCCTGTGCGGCGATGAACCATCGATCTTGAGCGTCGGCCGCTTCTTTCTCCTTCTCAATCGCCTGTGCGGCGATGAACACATATCGAGTCCTTCCTGCTCCATTTGCTCGCTTCTCAATCGCCTGTGCGGCGATGAACGGGCCTTCGTGTCGAAGTCTTGGACCTCCTCACTTCTCAATCGCCTGTGCGGCGATGAACCCGGCGCAAACCGTTGGCCGAGGCCACTTTGCCTTCTCAATCGCCTGTGCGGCGATGAACGCCCAAAACGACGGGGCAAATCTTGGGATCAACTTCTCAATCGCCTGTGCGGCGATGAACGCGTGGTCGGCGTGTGGTACAAGCATCACGATCTTCTCAATCGCCTGTGCGGCGATGAACACCCTCGGGCCGGTCGGGCTCCGCTACCTATCCTTCTCAATCGCCTGTGCGGCGATGAACACCTACACCCTGGACGGCAAGGTGCTGCCCTCCTTCTCAATCGCCTGTGCGGCGATGAACTGGGCTATGGGAATGGTGGCGGCTGGGAAGACCTTCTCAATCGCCTGTGCGGCGATGAACCGAGTTTTGCCAATCGCGCCGCGCTCTTTAACCTTCTCAATCGCCTGTGCGGCGATGAACCGCTCGATGTCCTCGTCCTTGGCCGCATCCTTCTTCTCAATCGCCTGTGCGGCGATGAACATATCGAAGCGTGTAGGACGCTCGATACTCTTCTTCTCAATCGCCTGTGCGGCGATGAACGGACGGTCTTGCCCATCACGTACCACTGCTGCCTTCTCAATCGCCTGTGCGGCGATGAACAGGACGTAGGCAAAGCGATTATTCTGCCCGTTCTTCTCAATCGCCTGTGCGGCGATGAACGTTTGCGCAGACCAAGTACGGGATCGCCTTCTCTTCTCAATCGCCTGTGCGGCGATGAACAGCGGCTGCACCTGGCCGGTCGTGGTGATCGTCTTCTCAATCGCCTGTGCGGCGATGAACAGATGATGGAGACGCTGGCGAAGATCGCGCGCCTTCTCAATCGCCTGTGCGGCGATGAACGGGAGGACTATACTACGCTCGTGCTACCACCGTCTTCTCAATCGCCTGTGCGGCGATGAACTGGGCTGTGGTGGCGTACTTGCTGGTGTTTGCCTTCTCAATCGCCTGTGCGGCGATGAACTGTCTTGTGCCTCTCCTGTTTGGGCGTTCGTGCTTCTCAATCGCCTGTGCGGCGATGAACGTGAGCCGGATCGGGCCAAGCTGCTGCCGGCGCTTCTCAATCGCCTGTGCGGCGATGAACTTGCGGGGGCGATCATAGGGGTGCTGTTGATTCTTCTCAATCGCCTGTGCGGCGATGAACTCGGCGTCGTCGGCATCCTTTGGCGGCGGGGTCTTCTCAATCGCCTGTGCGGCGATGAACGCTCCTTCGGATGGGCAGGGGCGGGCGGCTTTCTTCTCAATCGCCTGTGCGGCGATGAACACACGACCCCCGTAGAGGCAACGGTCGGGGAACTTCTCAATCGCCTGTGCGGCGATGAACAGTAATTACGAATTGTAAAAGAACGAAGAATCAAAGCCCCAACCTAATATTGCCCAGTAAATGATCAATTCGGTATGGCGCCGATAATGTTTTGATTATTCGTGATGTTTTCAGGAAGTTCTGAAACGAAGGTCATGACGTGATCCAGCACGCCATGCTGCATGGCCAATTCGATGATCTGTGCCCGAAATACCCCATCCTTGGAATTGTGCGCCCCACACCGAAAGGCCGCCGGCATGACAAGCCAGTCCTTAAAAAGATCCGCGACATCGAAAACAAGGGCGCCGCGCCGGGTCTTCCCATGCAAGACGGGCAGGAAATACGGTATGCCCATGCCATGAAGCGCAACCGCTGCGTAGCCGTAGGCTAGATAGTTGCCGTGGTCCAGGAAACTGTTGACACGCTGGTGCGGTGTCTCCTTCTTCTTTGCACCGGGCTCGCGCCTGAAGTCCTGAATGGCGAAGGCGCGCGCCAAAAATCGGTAGATCTCTTTGGCGAAATGTGCCTCGGCGGAGAGCAGGTCCGATGTCGTCGCACAGCTGTCGAGTCCCACGGTAAGGCCCTCGAAAACGCCATCGGGAACCGGCATATCCAGTTTGGCAAACATCTTCTGATCCCACGCGGCGCGATACTGCAGGAAGGCGCGCCCCATCGCCACGCGTGTGGGTTCTGCCGTCCACAGGGCAAACCAGCGTTGGGCATGCGCAGGCGGGCGGTACTCGTCTTGCGGCAACAGAAACGTGACGTCCACTTCGGCAAACAACGGCGAGCCACCTGAGCCACAGAACCCCACGATGACATTGGACTCGGAAAGCTTGCGCACGGCTGCGTCCGTAATTGAGGTTCCTTTACCTAAGAGAATGAAGGCTGTGTTTTTGTCAGGGATCGACACAAACTGGTCGATCCCGTCCTGGCTCTCTGTGAGATACACCACCCGCTCGTCTTTCTGCATCACCCGAACGTGCTCGAGATAAAACACATTTGCCCGCTTGGAAATCATGATTGCCTGCGGGCGGTAAATTGTCTTCACCGGCCCCCCCCTATACAACCGGCAGCGCCACGACTTGGGTTGTGCGCGACAGACCGTAACCGTTGGGGACACCCTTGGCATCCCCCGCAGCGGCGATTCGTTCTACAACCAAGCGAAAACCATGACCCGTGGAAGAGCGCATGCGCACAAACGGTAATCCTTTCTGCTGAGTTAGCCGACGAAGCCGTGCACTCTCGCGCAAAGTTTGTTGGACATCTGTCGGGATGGTTTTGCGCGTCTTGGAGATCCCTGAAGAGATGCGGTGCATCAAGTATGCCTCAAAGGACTGAGGTGCCTCAGGAACGATCCGCACCCGCGATCCATTGACCAGGGCACCGATCCCCGGCGCGCGCTCGATGGCGTCATACAGCCGATCGGCGACCCCGCCATCCTCCACGAACACCCGAAGCGTGGGACCCAAACCGAACCCATCCCGCATCCAGCCGGGGAAGGCCACGGCGAAGGGCGCGCCGGCCTGTCGGCCCGCTACATGGATAATGCGCCACACCCGCCCCAAGCGGTCCCAGGCGGGCGCCTCGTCTGGGTCTGCCTGACCTGGGCGCAGGGATAAATCGAAATAAGTGGTGTAAGCCATCGCGCCCTCACTGTTTTTCCGAAAACACACCGCCGCGCACGAGCAGCGCGATCAGAAACGCCGCATCCGGATTAAAGGTCTCGGAGGGCTGGATCTCATCGATTTGCGTCAAGAGGTCCTTGGCTCCGGCCCCCTTTTTCTCGCGACACAGAACGTTTCTCTCCAGGCTGGCCCCGTTCGGCTCCACGGGGATCGGCGTGCCATCCGAGTCGGGATACCAGGTGTCGATGGTTCGGATGGCATTGCCGATCTTCTGATCACGCAAAGCCGCCTGCCCCATGTCGATCATGTCCGCCGCGAATTCCCCAGCCTCCTCGCCATCGTTCCGGGCGCTGCTCATGATGGCCATCAAGGTCTTCGGGGCGATGATATTTACTTTATAGAGTGAGCGGGCGAATCCCTTTGGCTTGGACGTGACCATGTTCTGCGAGGGAAACACCTCGACCTGTCCGGTAAAGCCGAACATCACATGACCCTCTACACGGACTGATGGCATCCCTGATCCCAGCAAGCCCGCGGCGATCACCTTTTCGGCCAAGGCCTTCTCGTCTTCTGTGTAATCCGCAAAGTCAGTCTGGCGCGACCCGTCTGACCGGTACACCGTTCCTTCGGCGGTGTCCCTCGCGTTAACGGTCACGTCACCCAGAATCCGATTGCGCCAGAGCCACCGGCCGTTCAGGATATTGCGCGCGTAGCGGCGGCACACCTCCTGAAATTCCAGTCCGTCGGGCCGAAAAAAACGAGCGATAAACCACTCGATGGCCTGGCGATAGGGCTCTTCCGAGCACGCGAAGATCAGGCCCTTTCGTGCGGGGATCGTGCGGAAAGCGAAAGAGACTGCGAGACCGATCGCATTGGGCGCGGTCTTGGCGCTCTCCGTGCGCTGGGGGTTGGACACGCTGTCCTTGTCCTTTTTTGGCAGTGTCCCGCGGATGCCGTGGCGCACCACACGAATCGGACGCGTCTCCGTTTCGCTGTCTTTTGTGATAAGACTCGACATAATGCCGTCGGTTACGATGGTCCCACGCTGAACGGACAGGACCGAAGGAAGTTTAATGCTCATAGAGGCGCTCCTTACTGTTGTGGTTGGATGTTATTGCCGGGGTCACGCAGCCGTCGAACGGCCAGAGGTCAGCGACACATCAGGTTGGTTGGTAACCAGGAACTGATCGCCGTCCCATCCGTATCGCCAGAGGTTGGCGGGTTTGAGTCCTTTGACGCGGGCCTGGAAGAGAGGTGTGTAGCGCACCAATCCCATCATGTCCTCCACGAATGCATGGGGATGCCCATCGCGAGCCCCGGCTCGGGCCGTCGGATCTTCTAGAAGTGCGTAACCGAGATTTGCGGGCACGACCCACCCTTCTGTGCCGCGCGTGGCCGAGAATAGCGCCTGAACGGGATGGGATGCAGACTGGAGCATCGGGGTAACATCGTCGAGCCAGCGTCCCGCGCGAAGCATTGAGATGACCTCTTCCCAATGGACAAAAGCCCGCACGCGGACTTCCTGGATGAGGCCGCCCGCCATGGGCATGGTGCGCAGCATCCGGCTCACCGCATCGACGTCGGAAACGTCTTGCAGACAGTCGAGCAACAGGGTCCACTCTATATCGGCCAGCGCCATGGGTTGCATGGGGGTCATGGTTGGCTTCTTTTCATTGTCAAACAGATAGGCTCCGCGGCGCTGCACCAGCGCGGGCTTCAAATAGCCCTTGTCGTCCAGATGCTCGATCCAGGGGGCGCTATGCCGATGGATCAGGCCCACCCCGCGAACGCCGAGGCACCCTTCGAGTCTCTTGTCCAGCGCATGCATGGCGAGAATCGTCGGCAGCACGGGCGCGGGCGATACGATCCCCAGGGTTTGCAGCATATTGGTCTTGCGCGCCGTCAGATCGATCATGAGATAGCTCATAAGTCCTCCAGGACCTTTTCAATAGCGCGGTACGCGCGTTGCCGACCGATCGCGCCGCCAAAGGCGTCTTGTCCGGTCTGGCCATCCACGGTCAAGCGGCCCACGATGTTGATGAGGGTCTCGGCCATCGCCGTGCGGTACTTCGCATTGAAGCTCTGGCGTACGATGGCCAGATCAAGGGCGGAGAGCTCGCTGCTTCGGTGTTGGCGCAACAGGGCTTCATCGATTTCCCTCTCTTCTCCATCCGTTTCTCGGAAAAGGGCCTCCGCCAAGCCCGCAGCGAAATCGACGGCCTGGGCGTGGCATGCGCGTACCACGGTTGCCAAGATTCCCGACGCTTGGACCTTCACGGCGGTCAACGACGCGGAATCATGGAGAACGGGGGACTGCTCGATGCCTGCGACCTGCTTGGCGATAGCCTCAGCCTGCGTTTTGGCGACATAAGGCCGCCAGGGCCGGAAGACGAACCGCCAAGCGGCATTCATTTCAGCATTGCGCTGAGGTGCCGCGAAAAAGAAGGACTCCTGGATCGCCGATTTGGGGTGAATACTCGCGTTGCGCGGAATCGCTCCGCCAAATGGTAAGCCGACACGCGAAAAAAGGCGTTTGGCGGCCTTGGGAAGTACATCGGATGGCGCCTCGCCTTCGTCCCTCTCGTCTCCGATCACGGACCCGGAATCCGACGGAAGCAGCGAAACATCCTGTTCCCTTGCTTTGCGGGGTCGGCCCCGCCCACGCTTGGACTCCTTTCCTCGCTTGTCCGGCTCAGCCTCTGCCGCCGCCTCTTCCAAGGCTCGCGCGGCGTCATGAAGCAGGACACTAAACCCGCCTGCCGCGAGCGGACTGGCCGCCAGATAGTCGTCTCCATCCGGGAGCAAGACCTGGCGTAACCGATGATCGACTAGGACGGGTGCCTGCAGCGCCCCGGCCAGCGCTTCGTCAGCCCCCTGCCGGATCGCCTCGATTACGGCGGGGTCGAGACCGGATGCTGGCACCACGGGGTCGTCGTATAGAACCTTAAGAACTCGCTGGTAGACGCCGCGATTATCGAGCTTTCCTTGATCCAACGGCAGAGGAATGGCGTCTTGCCGGAGCCGGCGACTAAAGAGGTGAGGTTGTCGTGTCGGGCGCACAGGCGCCAGCAAAGCGGCGTCGGTTGCCGACGAATGGATAAGCTTCCCCGAAAAATGCGCTCCGAAATTCAGCACGGCCTCGCGCGCCAAGGCGCGCGCTTGTTCTGGTGACACCGAGACCGTTTGCGTCCGGAGCCACGTCAGTGCGCGGTCCAGGTAGTTTCGCGCTGCGTTTTCGTCGGGTTCCGGCGGCGTCTCGGAGTAAAGGGCTTCAAAGCCATCTTGCAAAGAAAATAGCTTGAGCAGGAAATCGACCCGGGACTCCTTCTTGACGCACCTCTGGCAGAAATCCCGTTCGCAAGAGATTGTTTCTTCATCCTCCGGGGTCAATTTCGCGGCGCATAGCCCCATCAGCGCCGCGTGTTTGGCCTTGAGCACTGCTATTTCACTTTTCTCCATCGGGAAACCCCGGACCTTTTTGTGATGATGTCGAGAGATTAGTTCAGCCCGAAAACCACGTCAAGCCCTTGTATTTATTTTTTTAATACAATCAAGCGATGGACTTCGCGTATTGATTTTATATAGAATATTTCTCATGGACTCTACTCTTTTCGTACTTCGGCGGGCCTGGCTTTTTGGGGAATGTCGTCGCTCAGACATCGATCGCGCCTTTGGAACGGTCAAATCACCCAACCGCGCCGCCGCCCTTTTGCAAGGAGCGGTCCAGGCGTGGCCACACCATCTGATCCGCCTCCGGCATCGCGGGGTGTTTCCCAACCTCCATGCGGTACGACCCGCGCCGGTGGAGGCGGGGCTTATTTTGGACCTTCTGGCGCAGGGCGCCCCACCGCAAGAGACAGGGGTGTTCCCGGGCGATGGGGCCCCGATCCTGAAGCCCGTCCCGAAGCCATCGCGCGCCCTGACTCCGCTGGCTACCCGTGTGGTCTTGGACGCTGCGCTCCATGAACGCCCAATTCGCGCCCTGTACGTGGGGTTGCGCGTCAGCGAGAGCGGCCGTTGGCGCCTGTTGTGGCCCCGTGCCCTGGAACACACGGGGCTTTTCTGGCGTCTGTACGCCCAAGACCTCGAAGCTGCACGCCAGGGGTTTCCCATCAAGACCTATGTGTTGGCGCGCATCTTGGAGGCACAGCCGCTCGACCCCAAAGATGTTCCGAAAGACTTTACGCCCCGGACCCTCGTGCGCCGCACGCGCCGATTCCGGGTGTTCCTATCGGAGGCTTTGACCTCCGACCAGGTCGCCGTCGTACGCAACCAGTTGGATATTCAAGACGGCATCATGACTTGGCCCGACCATGCCCTACACGCCTTCCGGCGGGAGTTCGTTGATGAACCGGTGCCCGCTGACATCGTATGGCCACTTATCACTCGTCTCGAGGATCGGGACTAACCATGCACGTCGTTTTCATAGCCAACTGTGAGCAAGCGGCCCTGGCGCGCACGCGGACCTTGCTCGATCGCTATGCCCCGCGCATTGGCGATCGCGCCTGGGGCACACTCATTACGCGCGACGCATTGGATGAGGTCTACAAGGCCCTGCGCCACCAGGCCAGCCGCCACACATCCGTTGCCTGCTATCGCAATGATGCGGTGTTTGGGCTTCGATTGATCTGGATTGTCGGCAATCGGAGCCATTACGACGCGCAGGACCGCTTCGCGGTCGCCACGCAAGGGCGTCCCAGGGGGTTTCCCATGCCCTTCCGTCATGCCGCCCTGATTGCGCGTCTAGCGGGCTATGTCCACGACCTTGGAAAGGCCAGCCGTCGTTTTCAAGACAAGCTGTACGCCAGCCGGATGGGTATCCAAGATAAAGCCTCCCAGAGCGACGCCATCCGGCATGAATGGCTGTCGGCTTGGCTTATGAAACACCTTACGAGCCCGGAGCATGACGCCGCCGTCGATGCACAGACTTTGGCCGCGGCCTGGGGCGCGATGTTCCAGAAGCACCGCGAGGGCGATGGCGCCCCCGATAGGCCCTCCAATACGAATTGCCCCCCCATGGGATGCCACCTGAACACCCCCCTGGACGCCCTCCTATGGTCTGTGGGGACGCATCACGGCGGCATGGGGGGATCTCTCACGAAGGAATGCGGCCTGGATGGAACCCAGCATATCCGCGGGTGTGGCTCGGTCGAGGACAACTTGACACTGAAACAGCCAGACGCTTTTGATCCCCCGGGTGCGAGGCGGGATGCCCAGCGGTGGACTGCGCTCTTTCAGGCGATCAACAAGACTGCCCAGCGTATCCAGGGTCTCGAGCGGCCGGCCCCCTATTGGGAGGGGGTCATGCTCCTGGCGCGCGCCGCGCTGATCTTTGCCGACCAGAAGGTTTCCAGTGAAACCTTTCCCGCCACCAAAGACAAACCGCCAGAAAGCGGAATTCTTTTTGCGAATACAAAAGGCCATTTGCAGGATTCCGTGCCCACGCGCTCGATCCGCAAAAAAAGGGGGGCGCCGCGCGCACACGTCCGATTCATGGACCAGCCGCTGTCCTGGCACCTGCAGGAAGTCGGTGACCGCGCGGGCGACAACATCCGTATGTTTACTGGCGAAGATCTCCCCACTGTGGATCGGGATCTGGTGCGCACGGTTCTGGCGGCGCGGGCCGACCCACAATCGCGTTTTTTTTGGCAGGATCGTGCCGTCGATCAGGTGCGCACCCAGCCTGGAGGCCAACTGGTCTTCAATGTGGCCTCCACCGGGGCAGGCAAGACCTTGGCCAACCTCAAGATGGCCTTTGCCATGCGCCCGGATGCCGCGCGGCTGGCCGTCGCCTTCAATCTACGCAGTCTTACCGCCCAGACCTTCGCGGCATTCCAAAAAGATCTTGCGCGATTAGGGGTGCCCGGCGACACGTTTGCTCGCGATTTCGCCGTTTTGATGGGGGAACACGGTGTAGCCGAGAAATACCATGATGAAGATGAAGACGATGTGCCCACGGATGACAATTATGAACCGAATCATGAACACGGTCTTGAGCCGCCTCCTTGGCTGGCAGCTATTGCGCAAGGGCGATCCGACAATGCGCAGTCCGCTAAAAAACTGGCCAAGCTGATCGCCAGTCCCGTGCTGGTCTCCACGATGGACTGGATTGTCGCCGCGGGCGAACCGGGACAGCAGCATCGCCACGCCAAGGCCCTTATTCGTGTCGCTCATAGCGACGTCATATTAGACGAGGTGGACTCCTACGACGTTCGGGCCACGGTGGCGGTCATGCGCGTCGTGCAAATCGCGGCGTCGTTTGGGCGCAACGTGATTGTCTCCAGCGCCACATTGAATCCAGAACTGGCGAAAGGTCTCTGCCTGGCCTACGCCCAGGGGCGACTGGTACAGGATGCGCTTTTTGGTGGGCGCCCCTGGCATCTGACGTTGGTAAGCGACAAGTTTGCACCAACCTCCTTGGAGGCCCCGACCGTAGAAGCCGCGGATTCATTTTATCGAACAACGCTGCGCACGCTCGCTCGTCGCCTGACCACCGAGCCCGTTACCAAACGCTACGTCATCGCCCCCGTCGACTCCGTGGAAACCTTTGCATCTACCATCGCCGACTACGCAGCGCAGCTGCACGAGACGCATGCCGCTATACCCCAAAACCTCTCGTGCCGGCTATCGATCGGGCTCGTGCGCGTCGCCAACGTGAATCGCTGCATGGCGATCGCGGAAACCTTGCGCGCCGATGGGCGTTTCCGGGTCACCGCCTACCATGCCCGGGACGTTCTGCAGCGCCGGGCCTGGAAAGAAAGGCATCTCGACGACATATTGTCGCGTGGCATCGACCAACGCTGGGTCGAGGCCTTGTGTGAGGCGCACTCCGAGATCCGCGATGCGGCGGGCGATGTGCGCCTGATCGTAGTAGCCACACCCGTTGAAGAAGTTGGGCGCGACCACGACTTCGACTGGGCCATCATTGAGCCGTCCAGTATGCACTCGATAATCCAGGCCGCCGGTCGAGTCAATCGCCATCGTCAACGGCCCCTGGCGGATGACCAGATCAATATCGTTCTTCTGTCGAGGAACTGGCGCGATCTGGAAGACCAGGGGAAAGTTGGCAAGGTTTTCGTACGCCCCGGTCTTGAGGTGGATGACGAGGACGGCGAAACGACACATCCTTCCCACGACTTGAATGACCTGATGCGTACGACCCACGGCCGCTTGCCAGACGGTATTCTGGATGCCGGTTTGGTCTTTGACGCGGACACCAGAAAGACCTGTTTTGCGCAGTACGATGAAAATGCGGTGGCGAAACAGGTCCGCAAGGCGATCAGAATCATCGGCCGCGAGCCCGGATTCGAAACGCACTTTATGATGAAGGGATTTTCCGAAGGAGAACAGGGGTATCCATTACGGGACAATCAACCCAGATTGGCTATCCACATAGATCGAAGCAGAAACCAATTCTTTCTCGCCAGACAGAGGAAGACACCAGCGGCGCAAGCCCATTCAGGAATAGTTGTCACAGAAAGCATCCCGCGGTCGGGAACATGGTTGACGCCGCAATGGGATGATGTCGAGATGGCCAGACCGGACGAACGCCTGTTTGCGAGTGTTCCGTCAGGCAACGACAGCGTGCCAAACCGTATCTACTTGATGTGGCATGGGATGCGTGTCTAACGATCATGACGGTTGTCGCCACTTCGGACGATGAAAGGGACTTCGGGGGTGGTGGGTGGCGGATAGAGGTTACGATAGTTTTTTGGCGGTTTGACTCCCCATCTAGTGTGACCCACCGCCTCGGTGCCGCGAGGACGGCAGCCGGTCCACAGCTTCCCGACCCTTCTCGTCGATCTCGAGACCATCGTGCCCAATACCTGCGGAGCCTCCACGGAGGATGCTCCAACTTTTAACGGGCACGACCCAGCTGACGCCGCTTCAGTGGCCAGCGATGGATCTGATCGACCCGCCGCCACGTCGGCAGGCGCCGACCCCCGCTTTTCCAGCAAAGTCTAGAAAGGTCGAGGGAACCTGTCTCCCGTTTGGAGCAAATCGAGACTGACAACGTGGTTCTTCGGAACGGAAAAGTCTGGCATTGTTCCGGCACTCCGCCGCCAGGGCCGCGCTTCTTCTCCGAACGCATCATCTGGATGGCCGGCGAAATAGGGCGCCTGTCCAGTATAGGTCTCGCCTTTGGCGTCGACCGGACAGCTACATCTTTGTGGTTTGTCGCTCGCCTCGACCTAAGCGGCGAGGATGTGCACCCAGGGAGCGTTTGCGTGCACCTTCGTCCAAGACGGAGTGTCTCCCACCTGTGGGCGAAGTTGTGCTCATCGTAGGAGTGCGGTCGCCCACCTCTGGATGAGGCTTGATGTTGGCGCTTTTTAAGCCACCCTTGCGGCGGCCTCAAGGCGGGCTGGACCGAGAGGGCGATACGCGTACACAATCGCAGTTTTCAGGTCGGCCTCCGCGCCATTTCGCCTGTCTGGAGTGTGATTTCCGTGGTTACGCCCTCTTCTGCGCATGCCGGCGATATGGTCGGCCTTACGTTGCTGCAGCTGGCCGTCATAGTCATCGCCGCCCGCGCAGGTGGCGTGTGGGCGCAGCGCTTTGGCCAAGCGGCCGCCGTCGGCGAGATCCTGGTCGGCATCCTGCTTGGTCCCTCCTGTTTCGGGGCGATCGCGCCGCACGCATTCCATGCGCTGTTTTCTCCGGCGACCAACGTTCCCTTGACGATTCTGGCGCAGGTGGGTCTCGTCTTGTTGATGTTCCAGGTGGGCCTCGAATTCGATTTCGGTCATCTGCGCCAGACATCGTACAGGCGGGTCGTTTTCTGGGTGGCCGCGGCGAGTCTCGTTTGGCCCTTCATCCTCGGTTTCGCCTTCGGGTTTGTCACGGCGCCCCATCTGGCCCCTGGCGCGCCCCCGTGGGCCACCGCCCTTTTCATCGGCACAGCGCTTGCCATCACGGCCTTGCCGATCCTTGGGCGCATCCTCGTCGATTTCGGCATGACACGCTGTCCGGTCGGCGTCATCGCCATCACCGCAGCGGCGATCAACGACGTGGCCGGCTGGCTGATGCTGGCCCTCATCACGGAACTGGTCACCGCCCGCTTCAATCTCCTGCACTTTGTTGTCCGCCTAGGTTTTATTGCCGTCTTTGCGCTTGCCTGGCTTGTCTTGCTGCGTCCGGTCATGCGCCGCGTGATTTGCCGCCTGCAGTCCGCCGCCGAGGATTTGCCGGCGTCCTTGCTCGGATTGGTGCTCGCGCTCATCTTCCTCTCGGGCGCGATCACCTACCGTCTTGGCATATTTGCCATCTTCGGGGGTTTTCTGATGGGTGTTGTCCTGCACCAGGAGGAGCGTTTCGTGCGCGCGTGGCGCCTGCAGATCGGTCCTTTGGTGGCCGTGCTGTTCCTGCCCGTGTTCTTTACGTACACGGGCCTGCGTACCCACGTGGAAGGTTTGGACAGCCTGCCGTTATGGATCGACTGCCTGGTGCTTGCGGTGCTTGCCACGGCCGGCAAGTTCGGCGGCGCCTATGGCGCAGCGCGCCTGACCGGCCTCGATCGCCCCGAAGCCGGGATCCTCGGCATCCTCATGAACACGCGGGCGCTGATGGAGCTCATCGTCATCAACGTGGGATACGACCTGCGCGTCATCACGCCACCGGTGTTCGCCATGCTGGTGCTGATTGCCGTCTTTAGCACAGTCATCACATCTCCGGTCATGCGCCGTCTGCGGCGGCACGCGCATCCGCAGATGGTGGGTCTGCCCGTTGCCGATGACAATCCCGGATAGCGTTTGCCGCCGGCCCTCTGCCCTCAGGCCTCTTCGGTGGCGACGCGGATGTTGCGCCGCCGCCCGACCCAGGCGCGCAGGGACCGCAGCGCGTGGCGCCATACGTGGATGTAATAGACGGTCTTGAATGCGCGCAGGGATTTCCAGATGGGCGTTTCGCCAAAGATGTCTCCGGCCAGCACCGACAGCAGCGCCTCTTTCGCGCGAAAGCGGTTGCTTGGCCGCATGAACAGGTCCCGCATGCTCGGCTGATTGATGCGGTAAATGAACCAGGCGAACTGCCGCGGGCCGTGGCGGAGATTCCGGTCATAGGCGCGCAGCGCCGCGCGCTCCGACTGGCGCTTGCTCAAGATGGCCTCGACGGCCGCCGCGGCCGCGAACGCCGACTGCATGGCGAGCATGACACCCGACGAAAACACCGGATCGATGAAGGCGAATGCGTCGCCCAGCAGCAGGTAGTTGGGTCCGTGGCTGCGCGTGCTCAGATAGGAAAAGTTGCCGGTGGCCTCCACGTCGGTCACCCGTTCGGCATCACGCAGCCGCTCGGCCAAGGCCGGGCATTTGTTGATGGTTTCCTGGAAGTATTCGGCGACGGGCTTGTCGCGGCGCTTCATGTAATACGGCCAGACCACGGCCCCCACGCTGGTGATGCCTTCCGGCAGCGGGATGAACCAGAACCAGCCGTCATCGAACCAGAAAATGCTGATGTTGCCTTCGTCGCGGCCCGGATGACGGCGGGCATTGCGAAACTGCGCAAACATGGCGGCACTGTTGTGCCGGGGATTGCGCCGCTTGCTGTGCATGCGGTTGGCAAGGAAGGTGTCGCGCCCGGAGGCGTCGATCAGAAAGCGCGCGCGGTGCTTGCCGGCGGCGCCGTCGTCCCGCCGGCTGTGCACGACCACCCCCTTCCGGCCGGGCAAGAACTCGACATCCGTCACGCGGCAGCCCTCATGGGCCTGGACGCCGTTTTTTATGGCGTTGCGAAAGAGGATGTCATCGAACGGTGCGCGCTGGACCTGATAGGCGTGCGGCAGGGCCTTGTTCCACGCATCCGCGAAGACGAAGGCCTGCCGGCCTTCCGCATGCCAGGGAGACACGAATTCCGCCCCCCATTTCTCCATGCCGATGGCGCGGATCTCCGCGCCGACGCCGAGCTCTTCAAAGAGCGGCAGATTGGCCGGCAAAAGGGATTCGCCGATATGGAAGCGGGGATGGCGTGCTTTTTCGAACAACTCCACGCGATACCCCTGCCGCGCAAGCAAAGTGGCCACCGTCGAACCGCCCGGACCGCCTCCGATGACGGCCACGTCACACGTCTGCCCGTCCGCTTCCCCGTTGTCTGCCGTTGTCATGTTTTTGTTCCGCCGTGGGTCCAGGTGGTGTCTCTCTTTAGGATCGTAGCCGGTCGCACGCCTTGGGGCTAGCCCCGATACCCGGGCCCGGGGCGGGCCGGCGATTTGGTGCGCAGGACGCGGGCGCGGGGGATTCGGGCCGCCGCCGGGGGCCCGAAGCGCAAAGCCCGGTTGATGGCGTTGAGGTCGAATCCTTCGGGGTCGAACGCGCCTCCTGCCCAGATGAGCAGGCTTTCATGCTCCGTGTGTCCGGGATCGCGTATGCCCGCGAGAAATTCCGCGTAGCCCCCGGGGCCGCCGACATCTTCTGGTGGGGCCGCCCGCCCGCCGCCGGTGCACAGCGGGTAGCGCCAATCGAGGTTGGGCCTTGCCAGCGGCGTGACGGCGATCCGATGGCGCCAGCCGTCGCCGAAGTCGTATTCGTAAAGGAATTCGCGCGCCGATTCACCGAGGGCGGCGCCGAGGATCTGGCGGCGCTCGTCCCGCATGTCCAGTTCCGCGAAACCGTCCACGTCGGCCATGCCGTAGGACTCCTCGCCGAACGTGAAGCTGTGCAGGTGCGAGTCCGTCCAGCCCATCGCGAGTTGCAGCAGATCGTGGAGCTTTGGGAGGGTAATCGCCGCCGGTACGAGGAGCCGCCGCCAGATGGGCGGTTCGATGTTTTCAAGTACGACGTACAACTCATAAACCTGGGACGCCGTGGGTCTGCGCGCTGCCATAAATGAACCCCCCCTGTTGGATGGAGAATGCCGCGGATCCCCGTTCGTTCCGGGTCAGTGGTGGGTGTCGCCCAGAAACAGGCTGACAGCCCCGAACTGAAGGCTTGCGCCGATCACCACGAGGATGTGCGACACCGGATGGAAGTAAGGCCGATGGTCACGGAGCAGAAAGAGTACACCAATGATGTAGGTGATGCCGCCCAAAGCGAGCATCCAGACCACCGCCGGCCCTGCATGGGTGAGCAGCCGCCGCATGCCAAACGCCGTGAGCCATCCCATCAGCTGGTAGAGCCATGCCGAGAGGGCCAGGAAGCGCTGCCGCCCCAGCATGACGGAAGCCACGCCGATGGCAGCCAGCACCCACTCGGCGATACACAGATCGGTGCCGAGGCGTCCGCCCTCCATCAGCAGGCCGATCGGTGTGTACGTGCCCGCGATCAGGAGGTAGATCGCCCCCCGGTCGAGCAGCTGGAAAAGATCCTTGTGGCGTCCGGTCGGCAGGGCATGATAGATCGCCGAGGTGGCGAGCAGGACGACCAGTGTCGTGACATAGGTGGCGACGCTTTCGATCTGCAGCACCGATCCCGACAGATCGCCCAAAAGCCGCCTGCCGGCCACGAACGCGGCGAACGCCGCAAGCCCATGCAGCGTGCTGTTGAGTGTCTCCTCTTCGCGTGTCTGCGTCTGGGCGGAGTAGCTCCCGGTGCCCCTGGCGGATGTCATCTGCATCTTTGCTGCTTCCCGTCTGCGGGCGCTTGGCCCTCTTAAAGAAAAAAGTGTCCACTCTGCGCGCGCAGGGTCTTGCGGCGCCTCTCGTAGTCCGGCATGACCCGCGCCACCTCGCGCCAAAAACCGGCGCCATGATGCGGACAGAGCAGGTGGCATAACTCGTGGGCGACGACGTAGTCGAACAGGGCCGAAGGCGCCATCATGAGACGCCAGTTGAGGCTGATGGTCCCCCGGCTGGAGCAGCTGCCCCAGCGCGTCTTTTGTCCGGCGATGCGCAATTTCTGCGGTGCGCGCCCGACAAGCGGCGCAAAATGCAAGATCCGCTCGATGCCGTGGCGATACGCCTCCTGCCGGTACCAGAGTTCGATCTGGCGCCGGATCGCCGCCTCGTCTGCCCCCGCAACGCAGAGTCTGTCACCGTCGCGCTCCGCCCGGCACCTGCGGCTGTTCGTTGCCTGCAAGGCGATGGAAAGCGCACCGTCCAGATACGGGATGCGCGCGCCATCGGTCAGCGCCACCGGGGGCGGCCTATCTTGCAGCCGTGCCCGCATGCGCTCGATCCAGCGCGTATGCTCAAGGACGAAGGTGTCGATGGCCTCAGGCCGGGCGTCTGCCGGCACCAGCACCCGCAACGCCCCCTCGGGGTCGATCTGAAGGCAGAACGTACGCCGCCGCCGGCTGCGCACGAGGGTATACGCAGTCACTAGATCTCGATCATTTCAAATTCATCTTTCGTCGCCCCACAGTCCGGGCAGGTCCAGTTCTCCGGGACATCTTCCCAGCGGGTGCCCGGCGTGATGCCGTGGTCCGGCAGACCTTTGGCTTCCTCGTACAAAAATCCACAAATCACACACATGTACACCTTATCGGGGGTCGCGCTCATGCGTCTTATTTTGCCATGTTTCGGGCTCTCGTGAAACGCGCGCTCCGGCAGTACAATGGGCCATGACCCGGACAGCAGTCGTCCTTTGCAATCTCGGCGGGCCTGACTCCCTCGCGGCGGTCGAGCCCTTCCTTTACAACCTGTTTTCCGACCCGGACATCTTCCGCCTGCCGCTTGGCCGCTTGACCCAGCGGCCGTTTGCCCGCTGGCTCGCCGCCCGGCGCCGTGACGAAGCGGCCCGCGGCTACGAGGCCATTGGCGGGGCCTCGCCCATCGGCGCGCACACGGCCGCGCAGGCCGAAGCGCTCGCCCAATCGCTTGCCGATCTCGATATCCCGGTGTTCGTCTGTATGCGTTACTGGCATCCGCTGACCTCGGCGGTGGCCGAGAGGCTGCAACGGGAGCAGTTCGAGCGCGTCATCCTGCTGCCGCTCTACCCCCAGTATTCCCTGGCGACCACGGGCTCGGCCCATAATGAGTTCCGCCGTCAATGCGCGCGCCTCCACTATTCTCCGGATGTGGTTTTCATCGGCTCTTGGTATCAACAGACGGATTATGTGGAGGCTGTGGCGCGTAGCATTGAAGACATGCTGGACTCATTTTCGGAGCCGGACCCCCAAGCGGTGACACTGCTCCTGTCCGCCCATGGTCTCCCGCGCAAGGCCATCGAGCGCGGCGACCCGTATCAGCGCGAGATCGAGGCGACCGCCGAGGCCGTCCGCCAGCGCCTGCGCTGGCCGCACGTGCGGCTCTGTTACCAAAGCCGCGTGGGGCCCCTTGAATGGCTGCGGCCCTATACGGATGACGTCATCCGGGCCGAGGCCGAGGCCGGTGTCCGGCAGATGCTGGTCTACCCCGTCGCCTTCGTGTCCGATCATGTCGAGACGCTGTTCGAGCTGGGTATCACCTATGCGCAGCTCGCCCGGCAGGCCGGCATCCGCGAGTACCAGGTGGCGCCGGCGCTGAATGTTCATCCGCTCCTGATCAAGGCCCTGGAATCTTTGGTCCGGAACGCCCTGGAGGATACGTCGTGCACCTGAACCCCCCCGTGGTCATGGTCTTTGCCGGCAACGATCCGACCGGTGGGGCCGGACTGCAGGCGGACGCCCAGGCGCTCGCCAGCATGGGCTGTCATCCGGCGCCCGTGGTCACCGCCGTGACCGCGCAGGACACCATCGGCCTGAAGATGTTCCAGGCGGTGGATGTGGCGATCCTGATCGCCCAGGCCCGCGCCGTGCTCGACGATATGCCGGTGGCGGCTTTCAAGGTGGGCATGGTCGGTAATCTCGCCAATCTGACCGCCATCGCCGACATTCTGGCGCAGTACCCCGAAATTCCGAGCGTCATCGACCCGGTGCTTGCTACCGACCGTGGTGATGATCTGACCGAATCCTCGCTGGAAGAGGCCATTCGCAGCCTCCTGTGTCCGCAGGCGACCTTGCTCACCCCCAACAGCATCGAGGCGCGGCGCCTGGTTCCGGAGGCCGACAGCCTCGAGGCCTGTGGCCAGGGGCTCGTCTCCGCCGGTGCCCGCTACGTGCTGATCAGCGGCACGCATGAACGTACGGCCGACGTCACGCATTTGCTCTATGGGCAACGGCGGCTGCTCGAGCGTTTCGTCTACCCGCGGCTGCCCGGACGCTACCACGGTTCCGGGTGCACCCTGGCGGCGGCCTGCGCGGCGACTTTGGCGCAGGGCCTGGAGCCCGTGAACGCCATCGTCCAGAGTCTCGACTATACCTATCAGACGCTGCGGCACGCCTGGCATATCGGGCACGGTCAGGCGCTGCCGGACCGCTTGTTCTGGGCGCGCGAAGACGATTCTGAGGATCCGGATTGACGTTGCGGGGTCTGTACGTCATCACCGATGGCGCGTGCTGTACGTCCGCCGGGCTCCAGCGGCTCGAAGCGGTGCTGAGGGGCGGTGCAAGCCTCGTGCAGCTGCGCTGTAAGCCGCAGCCGCCGGACAGGGCCTGGGGACAGGCGGCCGCCGCCCTTGGCCGGCGCTTCGGTGTGCCGGTGCTCGTCAACGACGACGTCGGCTATGCGCTCGCGATCGGCGCAGACGGTGCCCACCTTGGCCGTGACGACGGATCCGTGCGCGAGGCGCGCACGCGCCTCGGGCCACGGGCGCTGATTGGCGCTTCCTGTTACGCGAGCCTCGAGCGCGCGCGGCAGATGACCGATGAGGGCGCGGATTATCTGGCGTTCGGGCGCTTCTATCCGTCGGCGACGAAGCCCGAGGCGACGCCCGCCCCCCTGTCCGTGCTGACGGCGGCACGGAGCCTCGGCAGACCCATTGTGGCGATCGGCGGCATTCTGCCCGATAATGGCGCCGCTTTGCTCGCCGCCGGTGCCGACATGCTGGCCGTGATCGACGGGGTGTTTGGACAACCGGACATCGAGGCGGCGGCGCGTTCCTATCTTCCTCTCTTCAGGAGTGGCGATGAGTCGGAGTCATGAGGCCTTCACACGGGCCCTAAAGGTGCTGGTCGGTGGCGTGAATTCACCCGTGCGGGCGTTCAAGGGCGTCGGCGGCGAACCGCTGTTCATGCGCCGCGGTCTGGGGCCTCACATCTGGGATGTCGACGACCGGCGCTATATCGATTATGTGGGCGCCTGGGGTCCGCTTATCCTGGGTCATGCCGCGCCGTCTGTGGTGAAGGCCGTGCAGGAAGCCGCAGCCCAGGGGCTTGCCTTCGGTGCGCCCTGCGAGGCCGAGTCGACGCTTGCCGAGCAGGTGGCCGCGTTCATGCCGCACGTGGAACAGGTGCGGTTTGTGAGTTCGGGCACGGAAGCGACCATGACGGCGCTGCGCCTGGCGCGCGCCGTGACCGGCCGCGACAAGGTCGTCAAGTTCGAAGGGGGGTATCACGGCCATCCCGACGCGTTTTTGGTGAAGGCGGGTTCGGGGGCCCTCACGCTGGGCGTGCCCACCTCACCCGGCGTGCCGGCGTCGGTGGCCGCGCACACCCTGGTGGCCTCCTATAACGAGCCGGCCTCGGTCGACCAGCTGTTTGGCGAACACGGCGCCGACATCGCCGCCATCATCGTCGAACCGGTTGCCGGCAACATGAATTGCGTACCCCCCTTGCCCGGGTTTCTTGCGCATCTGCGCGAGCTCTGCGACCGGCACGGGGCGCTGCTCATTCTAGACGAGGTGATGACGGGTTTCCGGGTGGCCCGCGGCGGCGCGCAGGCCCTGTATGGGATCCGGCCGGATCTGACGACCTTGGGCAAGATCATCGGCGGCGGGTTGCCGGTGGGTGCTGTCGGTGGACCCCGGCGGTTGATGGGAAGGCTCGCCCCCGAAGGACCGGTGTTCCAGGCGGGAACGAATTCCGGCAACCCGGTGGCCATGAGCGCGGGTCTTGCCACCCTGGCGGTTTTGCGTGATGACGGGTTTTATCCGGCACTCGAGGCAAAGGTGCGGATGCTCACAGAGGGGCTCGAGCAGGCGGCGCGCCGCCATGGCGTGGCCTTCACGACCACGGCCGTCGGCGGCATGTTCGGGCTGTTTTTCCGTCCAGGACCCATTCATACGTACGCGGATGTCATGGGCAGCTCGGTGGAATCGTTCCGGGCCTTTCACCGCCTGATGCTCGACCAGGGGGTTTATCTGGCCCCTTCGGCGTTCGAGGCAGGCTTCGTGTCGGGCGCGCACGGCGAGACCGAGATCCGCGAGACCCTGGCCGCAGCCGATAAGGCCTTTGCCCAACTGGCGCGCCGGCCGTAAGGCCGGCTCCGCCTTGCCCAAGCGGGGCGCGAGGGCCCGGCGGCTCGCACGACCGAAAACCAAAGGGCCTGCTTGCGCAGGCCCTTTGGCGCACCCCCCCGTGTCTTTTATTCAACTCACCAGAATGTGACGTTCGGCAAACGCAGCGGTGGCGACGTGCGGGCTCAGCGTGTCGTTTGACAGCGAGATGTCGATGCCAAGCAGCGCGACCACGTCATCGTGGGCGTTGATGCCGGGCATTTCTTCCCGCAGGTACTCATAGTGGGCTTCGTTCATATAGACGACGTTCGGACGTGTCCCGAAGCGTTGTTCGTAGTTATTCATCAGGGTGATCACGAAGCTCAGCATGTCGGCCTCCCTCTGTAGCGCCTGCCTTTTCGTCTGATCCAAGGGAAAGCAAGCGTCGTGCCAGCTTGTGGCCTGCGCGATCTGGAAAAAGTTCCAATGGAAAACAGAGACTTGCATGCGGGCTTGTCGGTAGTGACGCTGCGCGTCGCCAGGTGACCGACGTTCCGCGTCAGTCGGGGAGCCGTTTTAGGGTAATCCGGCGGAAGTAACCATTCACGCGATCGGCGCGATCCTCGAGCACGGCCAGTGATGGGGCCTCGGCCAGCATGTCCTCGAAAATCCGGTCGGTATGGGTGGCAACGCGCCCAAGGAGCGGACTCAGCAGCCGGCGCAGCGGCGCCCTCTGGCCGCGGCGCAGAAACTTGTCATAGACGAGGATGAGTCCACCTGTCTTGACGACCCGGGCGGCTTCGCGCAATGCGGCATTCGGGTCAGGCACCACCGCAAGGATCAGGTGCAAGACGGCATGGTCGAAACTTTCGCCGGCAAAGGGCAGTTTCTCGGCGTTGCCCTGGACGAGATCGATCGCGGGCGCCCGCCGCTGTGCCCTTTTCAGCATGGCCGCGGTCAAGTCGACGCCGATGTAGCGCGGCCCCGGGGGCAGATAGGCTGCGTCGAGTCCGGTGCCGATGCCGCTGATCAGGATCCGGCCGGCGCAAGGCGGCAGCCGCGCCAGGCTCTTGCGGCGCGCCTCGGCGAAGGCCGGACCGACGATGGCGTCATACCACGGCGCAAACAGCGTATAAGTCCGCCGCAATCCCACGCTAGTGCAGGGTCCGCGGGATACTGAGCGAGAACGGCGGTATCTCCGCATCGAAATAGGTGCCGTCGTCGGCGACCAGCTGGTAACTGCCGCGCATGCTGCCCACCGGCGTTTCGATCATGGCGCCGCTCGTGTACTCGAAACTCATCCCGGGAATGAGGTAGGGCTGTTCGCCGACCACCCCCTCGCCATGGACCTCCTGCACCCGGTTGTTCGCATCCGTGATGATCCAGTGACGGGTCATCAGCCGCGCCGGCGTCGAGCCGGTGTTGGTGATGGTGATGGTGTAGGCGAACACATAGCGGTTGGCGTCGGGCGCGGACTGATTGTCCAGGTACGCCGTTTTGACGTCGACGTGGATTCGGTGCAGCTCTTTGTTCATGTCATATCCTCGCCTGCCGCGCCATGTCGGCGCCGGCACAGGGTACTGAAAGAATCTGGTTGTCTTCGAGCCGCAAAGCGCTCAGCGAGCCGCCCCACAGGCAACCGCTGTCTAGGCAGACCACCTGGCCAAAGGCGTGTGATCCGAGGCTCGACCAGTGGCCAAACGCAATACGGACGTCCCGCGTGCGCCGGCCCGCCACCTCAAACCAGGGTACCAGACCGCCCTCCTGGGATCCGAGCGGCCCTTTGTTGCGCATGTCCAGCCGGCCGTCCGCATGGCAATAACGCATGCGCGTAAGCCCGTTGGCGATAAAGCGGAGCCGGTCGGCGCCCGTCAGGCCCTCATCCCACAGGTCCGGCTTTGCGCCATAGAGTCCGGCGAGCACCTGACAGGGTTCGGGGCCGCGCAGCGCGGCTTCCAGTTCACCGGCATGCACCAGCGCCTGTTCGATGTCCCACTGCGGCGGAATGCCGGCATGGACCAGCGCGGTGCGCCGTTCCCGATCATAATACAGGAGCGGTTGCTCGGTCAGCCAGTTGAGGAGTTCCTCCCGGTCGTCCGCCTGAAGGATGGCCTCCAGTGTATCGTCGGGGGCGATGCGCCGGTGGCCGCAGGCCACGCCGAGCAGATGCAGGTCGTGGTTGCCCAGCACGACCACCGGATCGGTGAGCCCGCGCACGAACCGCAAGGTGGCGAGCGACTCCGGTCCCCGGTTGACGAGGTCGCCCGTAAACCACAGCCGGTCACGGCCATCCTGGTAGCCGATGTGATCAAGCAGCCGGGTGAGCGCCGCCAGACAGCCCTGCAGGTCGCCGATTACGTAGGTGGCCATGGTGTCGTCTCCGCGAAGCGGTCTGTGGCGGCCACGAGCGCGGACCGGATTCCGGGCTCAGACGCCGAATGTCCCGCGTCCGGCACCACGACGAGTTCGCTCGCCGGCCATGCCTGGTGCAGTTCCCAGGCATTGCGCAACGGGCAGATGAGGTCGTAGCGCCCGTGGACGATGACTCCCGGGATATCGCGCAGCCGGTCCATGCGACTCAAGATCGGCGCCTCCAGAAAGGCGTCGTGGACGAAATAGTGGCACTCGATGCGCGCCAGTGACAGGGCGGTGTGCATGTCTGCGAAGAAGTCGACCACCTCGCGGTGCGGCACCAGATTGGCGGTGCGCCCCTCCCACAGCGACCAGGCGCGGGCGCACTGCCGCTGGACGGCGGTGTCGTCGCTGGTGAGACGCTTATGGTAGGCGGCGACGAGATCGGACCGCTCGGCCACGGGGATCGGTGCGAGAAAATCCTCCCAGTAGTCCGGAAAGGCCCAGCTCGCCCCTTCCTGATAGAACCAGCGGATCTCCTCCGGGCGGCAGAGAAAGATGCCGCGCAAGACGAGTCCGCGCACGCGTGCCGGATGCGCCTGGGCGTACACCAGGGCAAGCGTCGAGCCCCATGATCCGCCAAATACCAGCCATTGTCCGATCTGCAGGTGCTCGCGGATGGTTTCGATGTCGCAGACGAGCGACCCCGTGTCGTTGCCCTCGAGCGCGGCATGCGGTGTCGAGCGTCCCGCCCCGCGCTGGTCGAACAGCACGATCCGGTAGCGGTGCGGATCGAAAAAGCGGCGGTGATAATCCTCGCAGCCTGCGCCCGGTCCCCCATGCAGGAAGAGCACGGGCAGGCCGGCTGGATTGCCGCATTCCTCGACATGAAGGACATGCGGCGCATCGACCGCCATGCGGTGCCGGGCGTAGGGCTCTATGGGGTCGTACAGAGTCCTCATCATGGAAAAATTATAATCCAACCGGCACGTGGTCCCAATGCTGCGTTCGTCCCCAACGCGCTGTGCGCCCGATGCCGTTTTCCGGCCGCGCAAAAGTGATAAACTCCACGGTTTTGCCGCGGTCTGGCGCCGTCCGCATCGGGACGCGCGCGATCGCCGTATCGTTCGAGGACTGATTCCGTTCATGTCAGAGGGGCCCTTTACCGCAGAGATCCGCCGCCGCCGCACGTTTGCGATCGTCTCCCATCCAGATGCCGGCAAGACCACGCTGACCGAGAAGCTTTTGCTCTATGGCGGCGCCATCGTGCTGGCCGGTACCGTCAAGGGCCGCAAGGCGGCCCGCCACGCCACGTCGGACTGGATGGCGCTCGAGCGGGAAAGGGGTATTTCCGTCACCTCATCGGTCATGCAGTTCCCCTATGGCGGCGCCGTGATCAATCTGCTCGACACGCCCGGCCACCAGGACTTCTCGGAGGACACCTACCGCACACTGACGGCGGTCGACTCCGTGCTGATGGTGATCGACGCCGCCAAGGGCGTGGAAGCGCAGACGATCAAGCTCCTGGAAGTCTGCCGTATGCGCAATACGCCGATCATCACGTTCGTCAACAAGCTCGACCGCGAGGGCCGCGAGCCGCTCGAGCTGCTAGACGAGATCGAGCGTGTGCTGTCGATTCGTTGTGCCCCCGTGACGTGGCCGCTTGGCATGGGCCAGCGCTTCCGGGGCATCTGCCAGCTGCGCGACGAAACGGTGCGGCTGCTCCCGCAGGGGCGCAGTGAACGCATCCAGGAGGAGACGCTCCTCAGCCTTGCCGATCCGGCGCTCGATGCGATCCTGGGCGCCGAGGCGCCGGCGATCCGTGCCGAGATCGAGCTCGTCCGTGCGGCCGCCTCCGAGGTCGATCATGAGGCCTATCTGCAGGGCCGCCAGTCGCCGGTTTTTTTCGGGTCTGCGTTGAATAACTTCGGTGTGCGTGAGCTTCTCGACGCCTTCGTCGCGATGGCCCCTCCGCCGCTGCCGCGCGCGGCGGTCAGCCGTCCCGTGGTGCCGGAAGAAGAGCGCTTCTCGGGTTTCGTGTTCAAGATCCAGGCAAACATGGATCCGCAGCATCGCGACCGCATGGCGTTCCTGCGCATCTGTTCGGGGCGTTATCAGCGTGGCATGCGGCTGCGGCATGTGCGCACCGGCCGCGACATCGCCGCCGCCAATGCCCTTACCTTCCTCGCCAACGAGCGCTCGATGGCCGACACGGCGCATGCCGGCGACATCCTCGGTCTGCCCAATCACGGCACCATCCGCATCGGCGATACCTTCACGGAAGGCGAGGATCTGCGCTTTACGGGTGTCCCCAACTTCGCGCCCGAATTGTTCCGCCGTGTCGTCCTGCGTGATCCGATGAAAAGCAAGGCGCTTTTGCGCGGACTCGAGCAGCTCACCGAGGAGGGCGCCACGCAGCTGTTTCGTCCGCTCGACAGTCACGACCTGGTGGTCGGCGCCCTGGGTGCCCTGCAGTTCGAAGTCGTGGCGTATCGCCTGCGCCACGAGTACGGCGTCGATGCCGCCTTCGAGGCGGCGCCCGTCCAGTCCGCGCGCTGGATCGAGGCGGACGCGGCCACGCTTGCGGAAATGCGCCGCCGCCTGAGCCAGTATCTTGCGCTGGACGGTGACGGCGCACTGACCTATCTGGCGCCGTCACGCGCCCATCTGGATCTCACCGCGGAGCGTTTTCCTGCCGCCCGCTTGCACACGGTGCGCGAACAGGTTTTTTGAGCCCGCGCCGGGCCGCTCCTTGAGGGGATCAATGGGGAGAGCCACCCTGACGTCCTGGTGGCGGCAGGGGGTCACGTATGGGTACCATATCCCGAAGGGCGTTCTTGGCCAAAACCGCGAGGGCAAGAGGGCCGGAGCCCGATTGGACGGGTAGCCCGAGACGTTGGCGGCGGATGTGCGCGCGATCATAAATGGAGCGAACCTGGCGATACCTGGTTTTTGTATTCCCAGACACCCGAGCCTGAGCGCCGTCAGGACCGACATTGCCAGCCTACGGAACTTGGCCGGTGACTCCGCGCGCGCTTGGGGCGCGGAGAGTCCCTTCCTGAAAGAGGCCCCGGAGAGTATGAGCGCACGGCGATGCGTGTGTATGGGGTAGGGCGGACATGAGCCTCCGTTTGCCAAGAGGCGCTGGGAGCGGGGTGTGAGAATGATTACCCAGTCCGTCTCACTTATGGTTCTTGGCCTCGTGGCCGGCGCCGCGGCTTACCTGCTCGTGGCGCTTCGTTGGCGACACAGTAGCGCCCCGCGACTTGCGATCGCGGGAAGGGTCCTGGCGGCGCTTGTTGTGCTTTACAGCGTGGGAGCACTCATCGGGGGCGCGGGAGCACTCATCGCGCAGGGTCTGTTTGGGGCGTCGGTGACTTACGGGTTTGGGTTCGCGTGGCAAGTGTATCGGCTGCCGTTTATGGGGCGGCGAGGCGAGAGGGTGGCGAAGGCAATCGCTATGGTGGCTTTGTTTGTGTGTGCGGGCATCATGGTCGAGGTGATCCGTCTTTGGATCGGGGTACAGAGCGGCGTGTAAGGTGAAGAGCGAGAACACGACCCTGCCGAATGTCATGTGGGTTGATCCCCCATGTGCGGGTTGATCTGCGCGAAGTCGCGCTTGTCCGCGATCAGGAAGATCCCGGTGGGGCTAAACGAGAATCGCGCATAAGCCGCAAGCCTTGCACTGGGCCGCCTGGCAGAGGCCATTCAAGGCCTCCAGGAAGCCGTTGGCAGCTGGTGCCCGGGCCCACAGGTGCCTTCCCGATGGGTGCGCACGAGGCGGATCATTGCCCTCATCGTCTCGACCTGGAAGCGGCTGACATTGGTGCACCACGGCTTCGGGGTCAGCCCGCCGGGGCTTCGCTGTGCGGGGGCCGCCCGGGTCTTTGGCGATCAGGTGTCTAGCCACGGCGGGGGCGCGGCCTCAGGCATTTGCCGATACGCAGCGAGCACCAAGTCGGTGCGAATGTCGCCAACGGTCTTGGCACCGACCACCGCGTGCGGTTCGCCCCAAGGCCGCCATTCGGCGATTTTCTTCTCGCAGTACAGGCCCAATACCGGTATTGGCAGGGCCGATGCCACATGACAATGCCCCCCGTCGCAACCGATGAACCGGGAACACGCGGCGAGGGTGGCAACGAGATCGGTGACGGTGGGTGTGGGCCAAAACGCGACCGGCAGCCCCGCAAGCTCGCGCCGGAGGACGGCCGCTTTTTCGTCATCTCCGGGGTGGCCAGGATTGTGGCTTGCGCCGGGCGACCACAGTACGACGAACCGGCCACCCTCTTTCACGGCCGAGCGCAGAAATTCACCGTAACGCGCAAGCGGCCATTGATTTTCCGTGTTTCGCGCGCTCAGATGGACGGCGGTCGGGGTGGGTCCGGCGGCGCTTGCGCTGAGAAACGCATGGGCGCGCCGCGATTTTGTCCGATCCGGATAAACCCTGGGGGCTGCCGGGGTTCCTTTGATCCCCAGAGGTTCGAGCACGGAGAGCGTGCGCACAATCTCGTGCGCCCCCTCGGGGTCGTGGTTACGCCGGAGCAAGCGCCCGGCGCCCACGAGCCGGCCAAAAATCTTGTCTTCGCGCGAGGTCGAGCGGCTGGCGTGAATGACGCAGTCGAATTTCTCTCTGCGCAAAGCGGTCAGGACGGTCCTGATCTCCCCGTATTTCTCGCGTATCGTCATCCCGGCCGGCCAATGGTTCGCGTTCGGGAAGGCGAACACCCGGTCGACGTCGGGGTTATCGTCCAACACGACGCTGTTGTAGGTGTTGACGAGCGCACAAATCCGCGCGCCGGGGAAATGCGCCCTCAAGGCCGCAAAAAGCGGTGTCGTGCAGATCAGATCGCCAACGGCATCACGCCGCACGACGAGCAGGCGGGGTCTGGTGTTCTTGCCATCAAGAAAGGGCACGGACATGTGCACAGCTCATTTCCTGCCCCGGCGGGCCTTGCCGACCCCATTCGGATCGGACAGGTGTGACTTTCCCGGCTACGCCTGGAATTCTTCCGGATACAGCGTCTCCGTTACCGGATGGACTCGCCAGGGATAGCGCCGTTTCGGTTGCGAGCCCCTTGAGATCGCGTGCCGCGCTGTGGTCGCGGTCATGCTGTGTGCCGCGCTGAGCACGCGTTCCTTTCCGATCCCGCAAGACCAACACCTCATTCTTCCCGTACCAGACAGCACGCAGGCGGCTGCCCGGATACCACCGGTTGGAGATGACCAGCCGTGTTCTGTGGCGTTTTGCCTTGTATTCAATCTGCGCGCGAAGCATCCCAAAGCCCACGTCGCGGATGGCGCGGGCGAGTTTGTTGTTCGCCCGCCTGTCTGTGACGTTCACATTCCCGATCACCGCTCATCGGCGGCAAGGGGCCCCATCAGCCGTGCCGCTGGGCCTTCTTGCGGTCGTTTTCCTTCAGGTAACGTTTCCGCACGCGGATGTGGTGGGGTGTCACCTCCACCAGTTCATCGTCGTCGATAAACTCGATGGCGCGTTCGAGCGTCAACTGAATGGGCGGTGTCAGGATGATGTTCTCATCGGATCCCGACGCGCGTACGTTGGTGAGCTGCTTGCCCCGCAACGGATTGACGACCAGATCGTTGTCGCGCGAATGGATGCCGATGATCATGCCCTCGTACACGTCTTCGCCGGGGCCGATGAAGAGGCGTCCGCGTTCCTGCAGGCTAAAGAGCGCATAGCCGACGCTCTTGCCGGCGCCATTGGAAATCAGTACGCCATTGATGCGTCCGCCGATGGCGCCTTTTTTTGCCGGCCCGTAGTGATCGAAGATGTGGTGAATGAGGCCCGTACCCGACGTAAGACTCAAAAACTCGGTCTGGAAACCGATCAGGCCGCGCGAGGGGATGACGTATTCGAGCCGCACGCGCCCATCGGTACCGGGCTCCATGGTCAACAGATCGCCCCGCCGGTTACCGAGCCGCTCGATCAGGACGCCCTGGTGCTGCTGTTCGACGTCGAGCGTGAGCAGTTCAAAGGGCTCGTGAAGTTCGCCGTCGACCATCTTGGTGATGACCTGCGGGCGCGACACGGCGAGCTCGAAGCCTTCCCGCCGCATGGTTTCGATCAGGATGCCAAGGTGCAGCTCACCGCGGCCGGACACGCGGAACTTGTCGGCCTCGGCCGTATCTTCGACGCGCAGGGCGACGTTGTGGATCAGTTCCCGCTCAAGCCGTTCGCGCAGCTGGCGGCTCGTTACAAACTTGCCATCCTGGCCCACGAACGGCGAGGTGTTGATCTCGAAGGTCATCGTCACCGTCGGCTCATCGACGGTGAGAGGCGTCAGCGCTTCGGCGCGCCCCGGGTCGCAGAGCGTGTCCGAGATGCGTACCGGATCGATACCGGTGATGGCGACGATGTCGCCGGCGGCCGCTTCCTTCACCTCGCTGCGCTCAAGCCCGAGGAACCCGAGCACCTGCAGGATTTTCCCGTCGCGGCGGTTGCCCTCGCGGTCGAGGATCGCCACCGCCTGGTTGGGGCGTACCGTGCCCCGGGTGATGCGTCCGATGGCGATGGCGCCGACGTAGCTCGAGTAGTCGAGGCTTGAGACCTGCATCTGGAACGGTCCGTCCGGATCGACCGCAGGCGGCGGCGTGTGCTGCAAAATCGCCTCAAAAAGCGGTGTCATGTCGCCTTCGCGCACCGTGGAATCGAGGCTTGCGTAGCCGTAGAGGGCGGACGCGTAGACGACCGGAAAGTCGAGCTGTTCTTCCGTGGCGCCGAGCTTGTCGAACAGGTCGAAGGTCTGGTCAAGCACCCAGCCTGGGCGCGCGCCCGGCCGGTCGACCTTGTTGATGACGACGATCGGCCGCAAGCCGAGCGCAAACGCCTTGCGTGTGACAAAGCGCGTCTGCGGCATCGGTCCGTCGACGGCGTCGACCAGGAGCAGCACCGAATCGACCATCGACAAGACCCGCTCCACCTCGCCACCGAAATCCGCGTGGCCGGGGGTGTCGACGATGTTGATACGGTGATCCCGGTAGCGGATGGCCGTGTTCTTCGCGAGGATGGTGATGCCGCGCTCGCGCTCGAGGTCGTTGGAGTCCATGACCCGGCTGCTGATCGTCGCGCGGCTTTCGAACGTGCCGGACTGCTTCAGCAGCTCGTCGACCAGCGTGGTCTTGCCATGGTCGACATGGGCGATAATGGCGATGTTACGAAGATTCTGGGTTGTCATAGGGGCTGCGGGAAAGGGGTGGACGGGCGCGTCTGCGCCCAGGGATGTGAGGCCTGGTCTCTTGAGGCCACCTGGTGGCCTCTCATCGCCACCCAGGATCAAGTCGCGCGCATTGTACTGGCCTTTGGCCGCGGAAGGAAGCGGTACCGCTCATCGCCGCCCGGATAGGGCGGCTACGATCAGTCCGGCGGCCAGTCCGCACAGCGCCCCGGCGAGCACATCATTGAAGGATTGCCGCGCGAGCGGGATCAGCAGCTGGTTTAGGCCGCGCAGCGTGTCCCCCCGTGTCATGACGATCGAGAAAGGCAGCTGGTGGCCGAAAATGTCTGCCGGGCGCAGCAGAAAACCGATGACGGCGCCGGCCAGCGCGAGAACGGGTGCGAAAATGGTTGCGTATTTCATGGGTTCCGTTGCGTGGTGTCACGGGCCGCCAGTACAGCATCGCCCGCCGCCAAACTCAAGTGGGGCATCAGAGTCCCAGGCGTTCCCAGACCACGCTGCAGGGCGCGGCCCGGTTGAGTGTGTAGAAGTGCACCCCAGGGGCGCCGGCGGCCAGCAGCTCGGCGCAGAGCGCGGTGGTCACATCGAGGCCGAAAGAGCGCATCGACTCGGTGTCGTCACCGAAACCTTCGAGCCGCCGGCGGATCCAGCGCGGCACTTCGGCGCCGCAGGCGTCGGAAAAGCGCACGAGCTGCTTGTGGTTGGTGATGGGCATGATGCCGGGCACGATGGGGATCGACAGTCCGCGCGCCTCGCAGGCGTCGACAAACCAGTAATAGGCATCGGCATTATAAAAATATTGCGTGATGGCGGAGTTGGCGCCAGCGCGCACCTTGTTGGCAAAATGATCGAGGTCGGCCTCGGCGCTTGCCGCCTGCGGATGAAATTCCGGGTAGGCGGCCACCTCGATGTGGAAATGCGACCCGGTTTCGGTGCGGATGAACTCGACCAGTTCGTGCGCATAATGGAAGTCACCCGGATCGACCATGCCGGAGGGCAGATCGCCGCGCAGCGCCACGAGGTGGCGCACCCCCATCTCCTGGTAGGTGCGAAGGATGTCGCGCACATTGTCGCGTGTCGCCCCGATGCACGAGAGATGCGGCGCCGCGGCCGCCCCCTGGCTGCCGATCTCGCGTACCGTCTCCAAAGTCCGGTCACGGGTGCTGCCGCCGGCTCCGAAGGTGACCGATACGAACCGCGGCTTCAGCGGCAGCAGCTGCGCCAAGGCCGCCTCAAAGGCGCTGTGCGCCTCGGCGGTCTTGGGGGGGAAGAACTCGAAGCTGAAAACCCGCGGGTGTGCCTTCTGTGACTCCATGCCCGGCTCAGTAGCGATAATGGGACGGCTTGTAGGGGCCTGCAATCGGGGCGTTGATGTACGCCGCCTGCTCGGCGGTGAGCGTGGTCAGGTGTGCGCCGATCTTGCCAAGATGCAGCCGCGCCACTTTCTCGTCGAGCGTCTTTGGCAGCGTATAGACGCGCTTTTCGTACTGTTCCGGATGGCTCCACAGTTCGATCTGCGCCATCACCTGGTTGGTGAAAGACGCCGACATCACAAAGCTGGAATGACCGGTCGCGCAGCCCAGGTTGACCAGGCGGCCTTCGGCCAGGATGGTGACCTTCTTGCCATCCGGAAAGACGACGTGATCCACCTGCGGCTTGATGTTTTCCCACGGGTAGGCGCGCAGCGCCGCAATGTCGATTTCGGAGTCGAAATGTCCGATGTTGCAGACGATCGCCTCGTGCTTCATGGCCTTTACGTGTTCGAGGCCGATCACATGGATATTGCCGGTCGCCGTCACGAAAATATCACCGATGGGGGCGGCCTCTTCGAGCGTGACGACACGGTAACCTTCCATCGCCGCCTGCAGTGCGCAGATCGGATCGATTTCCGTGATCCACACCGTCGCGCCCATGCCGCGGAACGCCTGCGCGCATCCTTTGCCCACGTCGCCGTAGCCTGCGACCACGCAGATTTTGCCTGCGATCATGACGTCGGTGGCGCGCTTGATGCCGTCGATCAAAGACTCCCGGCAACCATAGAGGTTGTCGAACTTCGACTTGGTGACGGAATCGTTCACATTGAACGCCGGGCACAGCAGCTTGCCGTTCGCCTCCAGTTCGTACAGGCGGTGGACGCCCGTGGTCGTCTCTTCCGACAGGCCGCGCACGCCTTTCAGGAGCGCCGGAAAGCGGGTATGCATGACGGCGGTCAGATCGCCGCCATCGTCGAGCAGCATGTTCGGGTGCCAGCCATCGGGTCCGTTGATGGTCTGGTCGATGCACCACCAGAACTCCTCTTCCGTTTCGCCTTTCCAGGCAAACACGGGGATGCCCGCCGCGGCCATGGCCGCGGCGGCATGATCCTGCGTCGAAAAGATGTTGCAGGACGACCAGCGCAGCTCCGCGCCGAGCGCCACCAGCGTCTCCATGAGTACGGCGGTCTGGATGGTCATGTGGAGACTGCCGGCGATGCGGGCGCCCTTTAGCGGAAGGCGGCCCTTGTATTCCTCACGCAACGCCATGAGGCCCGGCATTTCCGTCTCGGCGATGGCAATTTCCGCGCGTCCGAAATCGGCCTGTGTGATGTCGGCGACCCTGTAATCCTTCGCCATCCCCTGGTGAACCGCCTGTTTCATCTGGATCTCCTTCCGTTAACCGGCCGCCGACTTGATCTTCTTGCCGTCGATGGCGTTGCGCAGCGCCGCGGCCTTGTCCGTCCGCTCCCAGGGGAAGCCGGGCTCGGTGCGGCCGAAATGGCCATAGGCCGCCGTCGCGCTGTAGATCGGGCGCAACAGGTCGAGCGTCTGGATGATCGCCTTCGGGCGCAGGTCGAAATGTTCCGCCACGAGCTTGGCGATCTCGCTGTCGGCGATGGCGCCGGTGCCGAAGGTTTCGACGCGGATCGACACGGGCCGCGCGATGCCGATCGCGTAGGCGACCTGGATTTCGCAGCGCTCGGCCAGTCCGGCGGCGACGATGTTCTTGGCGACGTAGCGGCCGGCATAGGCGGCCGAACGGTCAACCTTCGACGGGTCCTTGCCGGAAAACGCGCCGCCGCCGTGGCGCGCCATGCCGCCATAGGTGTCGACGATGATCTTGCGGCCGGTCAGCCCGCAGTCGCCCACCGGACCGCCGACGACGAAGCGCCCGGTCGGGTTGATGAAGTATTTCGTGTCCTTCGACAGGAAGGCGGCCGGCAGTGCCGGCTTGATGATCTCCTCCATGACCGCCTCTTTCAGGGTCTCGTAGGAGACCTCGGGCGCGTGCTGGGTGGAGACCACGACCGCGTCGATGGCGACTGGCTTGTCGTTTTCGTAACGGATGGTCACCTGGCTCTTCGCGTCGGGCCGCAGCCACTCAAGGCGCCCCGAGCGGCGTACCGCCGCCTGCCGCTGCATCAGCTGGTGGGCAAGCGTGATCGGCATCGGCATCAGGTTTTCCGTCTCGGCGCTGGCATAGCCGAACATGAGCCCCTGGTCGCCGGCGCCCTGTTCGAGGTCGACCCCCTGCCCTTCGTTGACGCCCTGGGCGATATCGGGCGACTGCTTGTCCATGGCCACCATGACCGCGCAGGCATCGCCATCGAATCCCATGTCCGCCCGGTAGCCGATGCGGCGCACGGTTTGGCGCGCCACTTCGGTGAAGTCGACCACGGCCTTGGTTGTGATCTCTCCGGACAGGACCACGAGCCCGGTGTTGATCAGGGTTTCGCAGGCGACGCGTGCCGCCGGATCCTGTGCCAGAATGGCATCAAGCACCCCGTCGGAAATCTGGTCGGCCATCTTGTCCGGGTGGCCTTCGGATACCGACTCTGATGTAAAAAGATAGGATTTGGACATGGTGACTCCCAAGAGCAAAATGCCAGGTGTGGTGAGGCTGCCACTTAAGCCATTGAGACTATCACAGGTGACGCAAGCAACCCAAGACAACGCTCGGGGCGGCGCCGTCCGTCCCGTACGATAGCGCAATGCGCGCCATCCCCACCAGGCCCTTGTTGCGATTGACCGGCCAGGCCATCCATGACTACGGCATGATCCAGGCGGGGGACCGTGTCTTGCTCGGCGTTTCCGGTGGCAAGGACAGCCTGAGCCTCTTTCACGTGCTGCAACACCTGAAGGCCAAGGCCCCCCTGCCGTTTTCGCTTGCCGTGGCCACCGTCGATCCCGGCATAGAGGGTTTCGATCCGTCACCGCTTGGCGCCTATTTCGCCGCCCTGGACGTGCCTTTCTTCTACGAACGCCAGGAGATCGCCGAGCGCGCCCAGACGCACATGGGCAACGCCTCCTTTTGCAGTTTCTGCTCGCGCATGCGCCGCGGCATCTTGTACCGGGTGGCCCGTGATCAGGGCTATACGGTGCTGGCCCTGGCCCAGCATCTCGACGATCTGGCCGAAAGCTTCCTTATGAGCGCCTTTCACGGCGGCCAGCTGCATACGATGCGCGCGCACTACCGCGTGGACGCGGGCGATCTGCGCGTCATCCGCCCGTTTGTCTATGTGCGCGAGCGCGCCCTCGCCGACTTTGCGCAGCGGGCGGCGTTGCCGGTGATCGCCGACAACTGCCCGGCCTGCTTTCGCGGGCCAACCGAGCGATCGCGCATGAAGGCGCTGCTCGCCGCCGAGGAGCGGCATCATCAGGGTCTCTTTCCCAGTCTTTTGCGGGCCATGCGGCCGCTGATGGGCGGCGCAGACCCTGCGCTTGCGGACACGGCGCGCCATCCGCCCGTGCCCTGAGGCGGCCGTTCTGGCACAATGCGGCGCCATGATCAAAGCGGCCGATCTCCAGGGTGTCCATCGCGCGCCCTTTTCCGTGGCGCTGCTGGCCCCCCGATACTGGTTGACCTGGTTCGGCCTGGCCTGCGCCCGCGCGAGCCTGTGGCTGCCGTGGTCGTTGCGGCTGCGCCTGAGCCGGCTGTTTGGCGCGCTGTATTATAGGACGAATGGCAAGCGGCGGCGGATCGCCGACATCAATCTGCGGCTTTGTTTTCCGCACTGGACGGCCGTTAAGCGCGACGCCGTCATCCGCGAGCATTGCGCACTCGCAGCGCAAGGGCTCTTTTTTACGGCCACGATCTGGTGGGCCGGCGAAGCCACGCTCGACCGGTGGATCACCATCGAGGGTCTGGAGCATTATGCCGCGGCCCGCGACCAGGGCCGTCCGGTGCTGGCGTTGCAGGGCCACTTCGTCGGCCTGGAGAGCGGCGTTTTGGTGTCGCGCCATTTCCCTTACGTGGGGTTCATGAAGGCGCTCAAAAATCCGGTCCTGGACTGGGCCATGACGCGCGGCCGCGAGCGTTTCGGCGGCCGGGTCTTCGATCGCGCAGGCGGCCTGCGTCCGCTGATACGCGCGCTGCGCGCCGGTTTTGGCGCATCGTACGTCGCCGACGAGGATCTCGGTCCGCGGGACTCCGTCTATGCCCCGTTTTTCGGGGTACCTGCCGCCACGCTGCCCACCGCCGGCCGTCTGGCGGGCGCCACCGGCGCGGTGGTCATCCCGTGTTTTGCCGAACTCTTGCCGGATGGCCGCTGCGCCATGTGGCTGGAGCCGCCGATTGCCGGACTTCCCACGGGCGATCCGGTGCACGACGCGCGGCTCATGAACGAGGCCTTCGAGCGCGCAGTCCTGCGCATGCCGGCTCAATATATGTGGACCTTGAAGCGTTTCAAAACCCAGTTCGATCACCAGTCACCCTATGAGCGGTGAGCGGCCCCCCCTGTCTGGCCGCCTGCTGGCGGGGCTCATGCGGGCCGCCGGGGCCCTGCCCTGGCCGCTCCAGCGCGGCCTGGGCGCTTTCCTGGGCGAGATCGGCTATTGGCTGGCCGTTCCCGCCCGGCGCGTCGCCCTTGTCAACGTGGGGCTCTGTTTTCCAGCGTACGATGCGCGTGCGCGCCGCCGCCTCGTCCGCAAAAACTTCCGCCTGATGGGGCAGGTGGCGTTCGCGGTGGCGCGTGTCTGGTGGGCGAGCGCCGACGAAATCCGGGCGTTTGTGCACCTGCGCGGGGGGGAACATCTGCAGGCCGCCCAGGCCGCCGGGCGGCCGGTCATTTTTCTCGTCCCGCACTTTCTCGCGCTCGATGTCGGCGGTATGCGTATCGCGCTCGAGGGCCATTTCATGAGCATGTTCCGGCGGCCCAAGCACGCCCTGGTCGAGCCTTTGCTGCGCCGCCGCGAGCGCTTCGGTTCGACGCTGTGGCCGGCCGATGCCCCGCTTCGGCAGATCGTGCGCGCCATCCGCGACGGGCGTGCCTTCTATTATCTCCCGGACCTGGATCCGGGCACTGCCGACGCGGCAACGGTGCCGTTTTTCGGCGTGCCGGTCCCCACGCTGACGGCGCTGTCGCGGCTGGCGCGTCTCACGGGCGCCGTCGTGCTGCCGGCTTTGGCGCGCGCCCGCGAGGATGGACGGGGTTTCGAGCTCATTTTGCGCCCGCCGCTTGCCCCGTTTCCGACCGGCGACCAGGAGGCCGACGCCCGCTACATGAATGCCACCGTCGAGGCGGCCATCCGCGACATGCCGGAGCAGTATCTGTGGACTTACAAGCGATTCAAGCGCTACCGGCCGGAGGGCCGTTCCGTTTATGAGTAGAAAGACAGGCCCCGTCAAGGCCGCCGCCACGCGGGCCGGACTGACACTGTTGCGCGCGGTAAGCCAGCTGCCTTTGCCGTTGCTTGCGCCAGTCGGCCGCCTGATCGGCGCCCTCGCCTACCATCTGGCCAATCGCCGCCGGCGCGTCGTGCAGACCAACCTGCGGCTTTGTTTTCCAAAGCTGTCTGGCCGCGCGCGCAGACGGCTTGCGAAGGCCCATTTCCGCGCCCTGGGGCAGGCCGTTTTCGACGTGCCCATCGCCTGGTGGGCCAGTCCGCGCCGGCTGCGCCGCCTGGTGCAGTTTGTCGACCGCCACCATTTCGATGAAGCCGCGGCGGCCGGCCGGGTGATCCTCCTCGTGCCCCATTTTGTGTCGATGAAGATCGGCGTGGTGCTTTCACTTGAGCGGCCCATGGCCAATGTTTACCGGCGCCTGCCCAATCCGGTCGTGGAATCGGCGTTTCGCGCCGCCATCGGCCGTTTCGGTGCCACCATGATCGCCCAGGAAGAGGGGGTAAAACCTATCCTCCGCGCCTTGCACGAGGACCGCGTCCTGTATTACCTGCCCGACCAGGACTTTGGCGAACGCGGCAGTGTGTTCGCGCCCTTTTTCGGCGTGCCCACCAGCACGCTCGAGGCGGCCGGGCGGCTCTCGCGCGCCGTCGGCGCCCGGGTCGTGCCCTGCTACGTCTGGCAGCGCCCTTGGGGGCGCGGCTATCAGGTCGCCTTTGGTCCGGCCTTGTCCGGTTTCCCAAGCGGCGACAAACTGACCGATGCGACCGCGACCAATGCGGCCATCGAGGTCGGCGTGCGTGTCCATCCGGAGCAATACTTCTGGGTGCACAAGCGCTTCAAGACGCGTCCGCCGGGCAGTGGACCAGTCTACTGACGGGCCGCCGCGGGCCTGCACGTCATGGGGTTTTGCGTTCGAGGCGTTTCTGGAAGACGCGCATTTCGCGGGCCGCCTGGATGTGTCCGGCCTTTTCGGCTGCGGCAATGCCCTCTGTGTAGGCGGCACGCGCGCCCTCCGTGTCTCCTGTCTCCGTGAGCGCCTGCCCGAGCCACTTCCAGGCCGGCGCGTTGTGCGGATCGAGGGCCACGGCGGCGCGCAGATGGATGACCGCCCGATTTCCATCGTGCCGATCCAGATAGCCGCGGCCCAGACCCAACCGCACCAGCACGGTGTCGTGGCCGCGGGCGAGCAGATGTTCGAGCGCCTCGATGTCCATGGCGGCTTCTTCAGGTCCGTGTTTTCGTCAGCAGCGCGTAATAAAACCCGTCGGTCTCGTTCTCGCCTGGCAGCAGCTGGCGACCATGGGAACGCGCCTGCGCCCAAGGTAGCGCGACCGGCAGTTCTCCGGCATGGGCCGTGCGGGCGAGAAACGCGGCGATCTGCTCTTCGTTTTCTTCCGGCAAAATCGAACAGGTGGCATAGAGCAGCGTGCCGCCGGGCCGCAGATGGGTCCACAGCCGGTCGAGCAGGGTGCGCTGGAGGCCGGTGAGCGCGGCCATGTCTTCGGCCCTGCGCAACAGCTTGATGTCGGGATGGCGGCGGATGACGCCGCTTGCCGAACAGGGGGCGTCGAGCAAGATCCGGTCAAAGGGTTCTGCGAAGGCGGCGGTGGTGAGATCGAGCGGGCGCACGGTGACCGAGCCGGCGACCCGCATGCGGGCGATGTTCTCCGAAAGCCGCGCCAGCCGCCGGGGGTCCCGGTCGACGGCGGTGATCCGTGCTTCGGGGCAGAGGCTGGCCAGGTGCATGGTCTTTCCTCCGGGTGCCGCGCAGGCGTCGAGCACGGCCTCCCCGGGTTGCGGATCAAGGAGGGGAGCGGCCAGCTGCGCCCCCGCATCCTGCACGCTCACGAACCCGGCCGCGAAACCCGGCAGCTCCGCGACTTTCACACCGGCGCTGGTCACCACGATGGCGGTGGCCACGTGGGGATGCGCGTGCGCGTCGATGCCCCGCGCAGCCAAAACGTCGAGGATTTCCGGCCGCCCGTGGCCTTCTGCCACGCGCACGGTGAGAGGTGGCCGGGTGTCGTTGGCGGCGAGAATCGCCGGCCACTGCGCAGGCCAGGCCTGCCGCAGCCGTTCGACCAGCCACGCCGGGTGATTGCGCGCCGTACCGCTCAGGACCCGTTCATCGGTCACCGCGGCACGCAGCACCGCATTGACCAGGCCTTTCGCCCAGCCCTTGTGCAAAGCCTCGGTGGCGGCAACCGCCGATGAGACGGCGACCTCAGGCGGCGTATCGAGATGGCGCGCCTGATACAGTCCGATCAGCAAAAGCGCGCGAATGTCGGCATCGCGGGATTTCAGCGGCCGTTTGAGCAAAGGATCGATGAGATGGCCAAGCCCCAAGGCCTCGCGCACCGCACCGATGGCGAATTCGTCGACGAGGCCGTGGCGGCCGTGACGCTCGCCATCGATGCGCAAGGCCTCATCCAAAGCGCCGCCGCCGAGGACGCGCGCCACGACATGCGCCGCCCGCGCCCGCAGGATCAGGGCTTGGCGCATGCCCCGCCCGCGAAGCCATCGCCCGGATGCCAGCCGAGCCGGCGGGCGACGACGCCGGCTGGCTGCGCGGGTTTGCCGGCCTGCTGCAGATGCGTGAGGACGAGCGCTCCTTCGCCGGTGCCCACGGTCACGCCGTCACCCAAAGCCAAAATCTCGCCCGGGGGCCCTTGGCGGTCGACGACATGGCCGCGGATGACTTTCACGGTGTCTGCGCCCAGGCCGGCAGTGGAGCCGGGCCAGGGTGCGAAGGCGCGGATCTTCCGTTCCAGGACCACCGCCGGCTGCCGCCAGTCGAGAGGGGCCTCGGTCTTGGCCAGCTTGCGCGCATAGCAGCGCCCCTCGGCCGGCTGGGGGCGGACCGGCAGGCGGCCTTCCGCCCACTCCGGCAGCGTCGCGACCAGCAGATCCGCACCGGTCCGGGCAAGTTCCGCCGTGAGTGTTTCCGTTGTGTCGCCGGGCCGGATGGGCACGGTGGCGGTGGATATCATGCCGCCGGTATCGAGCCCTTCGTCCATGAGCATGATGGTGACGCCGGTCACCGGGTCGCCGGCTTCGATCGCGCGCGCCACCGGCGCGGCCCCCCGCCAGCGCGGCAGCAAAGACGCGTGGATGTTGAGGCAGCCCAGACGGGGCGCGGCCAACACGCCCGCGGGGAGGATCAGGCCGTAAGCCGCCACCACCATCACGTCCACGGGGCCAAGCGTGGCGAGCACGGCTTGCATATCGGCCCCCTGCTGCGGGGTGAAAACGGGAATGCCGGCCTGTTCGGCGGTGACGCGGATGACGCTCGGTGTCATCTGCCGGCCGCGCCCCGCCGGCCGGTCGGGCTGCGTGAAACACGCGGTCACGTGATGGCCTTGGGCGATCAGGCCAAGGAGCGCGGGCCGCGAAAACCCGGGCGTTCCCGCAAACACGATGCGCAGCGGCGTCACATTGCCAGCCGCTGCTGCTTTTCGAGTTTTTTGCGGATCCGCTGCTGTTTCAGCCGCGAGAGATAGTCGACGAACACCTTGCCATCGAGGTGATCGATCTCATGCTGGATGCAGACGGCGAGCAGGTCCTGCGCGATCAGCGTGAACGGCTGGCCGTCGCGGCCGAGCGCCTCGACGGCGACTGTCTGCGCGCGCTGCACTTCCTCGAAGATTCCGGGGACCGACAGGCAGCCCTCCTCGATGCCATACACCCCTTCCCGGCGGGTGATGACGGGGTTGATGAACACCTTGAGGTCGTTGTGTTGCGCCGAGCAATCGATGACGACGATGCGCTGGGGCACGTCGATCTGGATGGCCGCCAGTCCGATGCCGGGCGCCTGGTACATGGTTTCGGCCATGTCGTCGACCAGGCGGCGGATGCCGTCGTCGACCACCGCCACCGGTTGCGCCTTCTTGCGCAGCCGCGGGTCGGGATAATGAAGAATGGCACGGACTGTCATGGGCGGATTATACCGCCAAATGGGCGGCCTGCATCCACGTCCCGCGCCCGCCCGCCGCACCGCCCAACCGCCGTTGCCGCCGGTCGGCGCGTGCCTTAAGGTGGACGAGCGCGCAGTCTGCTTCTACACTCCATGCATGCGCCACGTCCGCCTGGGATTATTGCTGCTTAGTATGCTGGCCGCGCCGGCTTTCGCCGACCGGCTGGTGATCGCTCATGTGCCTCACCGCTACGTCGTCGTCCAGGGTGACACGCTCTGGGGTATAGCCAGTCATTTCTTCCGGGATCCCTGGCGGTGGCCCGGCATCTGGAACCGCAACCACCAGATTCGCAATCCCGATCTCATTTATCCGGGGGACGTGATCGTGCTGCGATTCGTTCACGGTTACCCGGTGCTGGTCAATACCGGGCCGCAGGCGCCCGTCCCCGGTGGCCAGGGGACGCCGCCGCAGGGCCGCCCCGCCCCGGGCACGCAGACGGGCGCCGCCGCCTCCGGACCCCAGACCGAGATCCTCTACCCGCGCGTGCGCAGCGAGGCGCAGCCCGCGCCGGTGCCGACCATCGACCCCAGCGCCATCGCGCCCTTCCTGCGCCAGCCGCTGGTGCTGTCGGGTGAGGCGCTGCGGCGGTTGCCCTACGTGGAAGCCGCCGTGCATCGCTACACCTTCATTGGTCCGTTCAGCAAGTTCTATGCGCGCAACCTCGGCCCCCATCCCGCTGCCCTCTATGATGTCTACCAGAAGGGTCCGGTCCTTGCGGGGGCGCATGGACGCCGGCTGGGCTATGAAACCCTCTATGTCGGCCGGGCGCGGCTCGTGCGCCCCGGCAAGGTCGCGGTGCTGCAGCTCATCTCGGCGGTGCGCGAGGTGCATGCCGGAGACCACCTGATTGCCTGGCGCCGGCAACCGCCCATTCCCTATTACTACCCGCGCGCGCCGCGTCACCCCCTGCATGGTCATGTGGTGGCCAGCGGACACAGCCGCGTGAACATCGGCACCTATGCCATGCTCGCGCTCGACATCGGCCGCAACCGGGGTATGCGCCGCGGCTACGTGCTGCGCATCTACGCGCCGGCGCGCCGGCTCCGGGATCCGGTCACCGGCCGCACCTTCAAGACACCGCCGCGGCCGATCGGTCTCGTCATGGTCTTCAAAACCTTCCCGCAGGTGAGCTATGGCATCGTCATGCAGGCCCACCAGGAGGTTCACGTCGGCGATCCGGTTGCCGGACCGTGATTTGACCTCGCCGCCCGTTTGCTCCATGCTTGGCCTCAAAAGCGCGCCAGAAGACCGTGCGCATGGGGAGCTTATCGGAGAGTGCAAGACCCGGACATGAAAGAAAACGTCCTCGATGTACTGATGTACCTGTTTGAAAACTACATGGACGAAGGTCCGGAGTTCGATCCGGATCAGGAGTCGCTGGTTGCGGAGTTGTCGCAGGCCGGCTTCCCGAAGGGTGAGATCGCCAAGGCCTTCGCCTGGCTCGAGGGTCTGGCGGCGTTGCGCCGCGAGGATGCGCCGGCCACGGCGGCATCGTCGCTGAAGTCGCTGCGCATCTATTCGGAGCAGGAGTGCGCGAAAATGGACGTCGAGTCCCGCGGCTTCCTCTTGTTTCTGGAACAGGGTGGTGTCATCGATCCGGCCGCCCGCGAGCTGGTCATCGACCGGGTGATGGCACTCGAGACCGACGAAATCGATCTCGAACAACTCAAATGGGTGATTCTCATGGTGTTGTTCAATCAGCCTGGACAGGAGCAGGCGTATGCCTGGATGGAAGATCTCGTTTTCAACGAGGCCCAGGGTGCGTTGAACTAGTCTCCCTCGTTTCCCTCCAATCCCGCGTCCGCATGGGTGAGAAACCTCCTCGTGCCCGCTTCCTAACGGTGTTTACGCGAATCCATGGCTAAAAACCTGATCATCGTCGAATCGCCGGCGAAGGCCAAGACAATGGCCAAGTATCTGGGGCGCGATTTCACGGCCGTCGCGTCCTACGGACATGTGCGCGATCTCGTGCCCAAGAAGGGCGCGGTCGATACGAGCCATGATTTCGCGATGAAATACGAAATCATCGAGAAGAACAAAAAGCATGTCGAGACGATCGCCAAGGCGATGAAGAAAGCCGAGGCCCTCTATCTCGCGACCGACCCGGACCGCGAAGGGGAAGCCATCTCCTGGCATCTGTACGAGCTTTTGAAAGACGAGGGCCTGCTCGAGAACAAAACCGTCCACCGCGTCGTGTTTCACGAGATCACCAAACGCGCCATCCAGAAGGCCGTGCAGGAGCCCCGCGCGCTGTCGGCCAATCTGGTCAATGCCCAACAGGCCCGCCGGGCGCTCGATTATCTGGTCGGTTTCAATCTTTCGCCTCTCTTGTGGAAGAAGGTCCGCCGGGGGCTCTCGGCCGGGCGTGTGCAAAGTCCGGCGCTGCGTCTGATCGTCGAGCGCGAGGAAGAGATCGAGCGTTTTGCCAGCCGGGAATACTGGACCATCGAGTCGGTCCTGAGCGCGCACGGTCAGTCCTTTGGGGCGAAGCTCACCCATCTGGGCGGGGAGAAGCTCGAGCAATTCGGGATCGGCGACGCCACGCAGGCGGCGACGATCAAAAAGCGTCTGACCGATGGCGCAGGCGGCCGCTACCGGGTGTTGTCGGTCGACCGCAAGCAGCGGCGGCGCAACCCCGCGCCTCCCTTCACCACCTCGACGCTGCAACAGGAAGCCGCACGCAAACTCTACTTTACGGCGCAGCGCACGATGCGCACGGCCCAGCAGCTCTACGAAGGGATCGAGATCAACGGCGAGACCATCGGTTTGATCAGCTACATGCGAACCGACTCGGTCAATCTGGCGCAGGAGGCGGTTGCCGAAATCCGCGCGCTGATCAGCGAGCGCTTTGGCGCAGGCAGCGTGCCAGACAGCCCGCACGTCTACAAGACCCGCTCGAAGAACGCGCAGGAGGCCCATGAGGCCATCCGTCCGACCTCGGTTTTGCGGCTCCCGGAGGATATGAAGAAGATCCTCACGCACGATCAGGCGCGCCTGTACGAACTCATATGGCAGCGCACCGTCGCCTCGCAGATGGTGGCGGCCTTGCTCGACACGGTGGCGGTCGATCTGGAAGCGGGACAGGGGGACATTTCGCGGGCGACGGGTTCGGTGTTGCTGGCCCCCGGATTCATGTCGGTCTACCAGGAAGGCGCCGACGATCAGCGGAGCGACGACGACACGTCCGATCGTCTGCTGCCGGAGATGCGTGAAGGCGAGCATGTCACGCTCACCGAGGTGCGGCCCGAGCAGCATTTCACCGAACCGCCGCCACGCTATTCGGAAGCGACGCTCGTCAAGACCCTCGAGGCCCACGGGATCGGTCGGCCATCGACCTATGCCACGATCATCTCGACCTTGCAGCAACGGGAGTACGTGATCCTCGAGAAGCGCCGCTTCAAGCCGACCGACGTCGGCCGCGTGGTCAACAAATTCCTGTCCACCCACTTCGAGCGCTACGTCGACTACGACTTCACGGCCCGGCTGGAGGACGATCTCGACGCGGTGTCACGCGGCGAGAAGGAGTGGATCCCGTTGCTGCGCGATTTCTGGGCGGAATTCCAGCAGCAGATCACCGAAAAAGAAGACGCCGAGCGGCCGGGCACGGAGATCCTGAGCGAGGCCTGCCCGAAGTGCGGCAAGCCTTTGTCCAAGCGGCTCGGGCGCAACGGATACTTCATTGGCTGCACCGGCTACCCGGAGTGTGATTACACGCGCAATCTGTCCGATGAGGGGACCGTGGAGCCGGAGACGGTGCCCGACCGGGTGTGTCCGGAATGCCAAAGCCCGCTCGTCATCAAGCGCGGACGGTACGGGCGCTTCATCGGCTGCAGCAACTATCCCGCCTGCCGCCACATGGAGCCGCTCGAAAAGCCCGCCGAGACCGGTGTCACCTGTCCCGAGTGCAAGGAGGGAATGCTCCTGAAGCGCCGTTCCCGTTACGGGAAGATCTTCTATTCGTGCTCGCGATATCCGGATTGCAAGTGCGCGGTGTGGAATCCGCCCATTGCGCAAGCCTGTCCGCAGTGCGGCTATCCGGTGCTTACGGTAAAGACCACCAAGCGCAGGGGCACCGAGAAAGTCTGTCCGCGCAAGGAGTGCGGCTACGCCGTGCCGGCGCCGGAACTGGCGCCGCCTGCCGAATCCGCCGACGCGGCGCAATAAGCAGCCGCGATCAGCGTCTCCTGCAGCCACCCCGCTCATCAACGGTTTTTGCCCGACTACAACCCCGGCGGCGGTTTGGGTGTCTTAAAGCCGCTTGTTGCCGGGATCGCCCGCCAAAGGGTCCTCCGGCCGCGGCTGGCGGTTGAGCAGCGCATCCACCGCTTTCGCCGGTGTCTGGCCTTCGAAAAGCACCGCATGCACTTGTTCGACGATCGGCATCTCCACACCCTGCGCCTGTGCGAGCAGGCACACCTCACGGGCGCTCGCCACGCCTTCGACGGCCTGTCCGAGTTCGCCGACGATGTCGCCGAGCTGCCGTCCGCGGCCAAGCGCAAGACCGACGCGCCGGTTGCGCGACAGATCATCCGTGCAGGTCAAAACGAGATCGCCGATGCCCGCAAGTCCCATGACGGTTTCGCGCTGTCCGCCGAGTGCGCTGGTGAAGCGGATGAGTTCGGCCAGTCCGCGGGTGATGAGGGCGGCGCGCGCGTTGGCGCCAAATCCGAGCCCGTCACTGATGCCAACGGCAATGGCCAGCACGTTCTTGATGGCGCCGCACAGTTCGGCGCCCAGCATGTCGCGGCCGGTGTAGACACGCAGCCGCGCGTGGCGCAGCCACTGCGCGACCTCGTCTGCCACCGCGGTCTGCGTCGACACCACCGTGAGCGCCGTCGGCAACCCGGCCGCCACCTCGCGCGCGAAACTCGGCCCGGTGATGAGCGCGCCGGGGTGTCCCGGCCGGATCTCCTCGACGATTTCGCTCATCCGCCGGCCCGTGCCGGTCTCGAGGCCCTTCGTCGCCCATGCAAGGACCGTATCCGGGCGCAAGGCGGGCGCGACGGCCCGCACGACCGCCCGGAAGCCGCCGCTTGGCACCGCCACGAGGATGTTCTGGCAACCGCTTAGTGCCGCGAGCCCGGGCTCTGTCGTGAGCGAGTCGGGGAAGGCCACCCCGGGCAGGTAGGCCGCATTGCATCGCTCATGAGCCAGGCGCGCAAGCCGCGCTTCATCGGCGCCCCACAGCCGGACCCGGTGGCCCTGCCGGGCGAGCACGATCGCAAGCGTCGTGCCCCATGCGCCGGCGCCCAGTACGGCGATGTCGCGGCGCGGGTCAGTGGGCCGGCTGCCCATGGGGCTGCTCGCCGCTCATCTTTTGCTGATAAAGTGCCTCGAAGTTCACGGGATTGATGAGAAGCTGCGGGAAGCCGCCCTTCGCAACGAGGTCGTTGATGACTTCGCGGGCGAACGGCAAAAGGATGTTGGGGCAGGCGATCTCGAGCACCTTCGGCATCTCTTCGTCCGGCACGCCGACCACGCGGAAGATGCCGGCCTGTTTGGCTTCGGTGAGAAAGGCGGTGCGCTTTTCGACGCGCGCGGTCACGGTTACGGCCAGGACGACCTCATAGAGGCCTTCCGCCGCCTCGATGGGCTTGTGTTCGATGCCCAGCTGCAGATCGACCTCCATGGCGGCCTTTTCGAGGAACACCTGGGGGACGTGGGGTGCCTCGTAGGAGATGTCTTTCACATAGATCTTCTCGAGACTGAAAACGACTTCCTGCTCCGTACCGGATTCGGCCACGCCTGTGCTCCTTAAAAATCTGAATGATGGGGTTGTCTTTTACTGCGCCAGCAGGCGGTCGAGCTCGCCCTTGACTTCAAGCTGCGCCAGCTCCCGGTAGCCGCCGACGTGGTATTCGTCGATGAAGATCTGCGGGACGGTGGTCGCGCCGCCGGCGCGTTGCGTCATTTCCCGGCGCCGCTCCGGCATCTCGTCGACAGCGATCTTGTCGATGGTCACGCCCTTCGTTTCGAGGAGCTTTTGGGCCATCTGGCAGTAGGGACAAACGCGTGTAGTGTACATCAGGACTTTGGCCATGGTGTGTCAGGACTCCAGAGGGAGGTTTTGCGACCGCCAGGCGTTCAGCCCCCCGCCCAGATTGCGGGGATCGCTGAATCCTTGCTGGCGTAAAATGCCCGCCGCGCGCGCCGAGCGCGCCCCGCTGACGCAGCAGAGGATCACCGGCCGATCCTTGTACTTCTTCAGCTCCTGGCTGCGCGTGCCGACCTGGCTTAGCGGGATGTTGATGGCGCGCATGATGTGGCCGCTTTTGAACTCGCTCGGCTCGCGCACATCGATGATCACGCCATTTTGGTGATTGAGGATCTGGACGGCTTCGGTCGGCGTCACCGCCGCCACGCCAGAGGCCGCGCTCATGAGGGGTTGCGCGATCAGTGCCGCGACCACCACGACGAGGGCCAAAAAGAGGTACCAATGCGCGATGACAAAACTTTCCACGGGATGACCTCAGCTTCCAGGAAGGGTGCAAAACGCCATGCGCATGGCCCCGATCAACTGCAAAATCCGCGGGTCGGCGATGCGGTAGAAGACCTTGTTCGCGTGCTTGCGCGACGCCAGGATTCCCTTGTCGCGCAGGATCGAGAGGTGCTGGGATATGTTGCTCTGCGAAGTCCCCACTTGCGCGACAATATCCTGTACACTCACTTCGGTCGCCGCGCCGAGAATGCAGAGGATCTTCAGTCTCAACGGATGCGCAATGGCCTTGAGCGAACGCGATGCCAGATCAATATCGTCTTCGTTAGTTATGAGGATCTCGTCAAGCGGACGGATCGTCTCGTTAGGCACCATGGTGACTCCTGTCAGGGTGATGGCGGACGGCGGCGGGCTGCGCGGATGCGCCAGCTGCCCCGATCACAGAAAAGATTATACAATAAGTCAATTTTAAAAAACTAAAGAACCGGACGGATATAGAGTCAAGCGATGTCGTCGACCCCAAAACCCTTGGTACTCGTCATTCTGGATGGCTGGGGATATCGCGAGCAGGCGGAGCACAATGCGATTGCCGCCGCCCGTACCCCTTGGTGGAATCAGGCCTGGCAGGCGTCGCCCCACGGCCTGATTCAGGCGTCCGAGGCGGCCGTCGGCCTGCCCTCGCGGCAGATGGGCAATTCCGAAGTCGGTCATCTGAATCTCGGCGCGGGCCGGGTCGTCTATCAGGAATATACCCGCATCAATCGCGCCATCGCCTCCGGGGCCTTTTTTACCAACAAGACCCTGACGGATGCGGTCGACCTCGCCCGCGACAGCCATAAGGCTTTGCATATCATGGGGTTGTTGTCCCAAGGCGGGGTACACAGCCACGAAGACCACATCCATGCCCTGGTCGAGCTCGCGGTCAGCCGCGGGCTCACCGACGTGTGCCTGCACGCCTTCCTGGACGGGCGCGATACCTTGCCGCAGAGCGCGGGCGCGTCGATCGTGTCGATGGAGGCGAAGTTCGAGGCCCTGGGCCACGGCCGTTTCGCGTCCGTCGTCGGGCGCTACTATGCCATGGACCGCGACCATCGCTGGCCGCGCATCCAGGCCGCCTACGACCTGATGACGGCGGGCCAGGCGGAGTTCCACGCGCCGACGGCGGCCGCCGCACTCGAGGCCGCTTATGCGCGGGGCGAGACCGATGAATTCGTGCGTCCCACGCTCATTCTCCCGCCCGGTTGCGGGGCGCGCACGATCGGCGACGGCGACGTGGTCGTCTTCATGAACTTCCGTTCCGACCGGGCGCGGCAGATCACCCGGCCATTCATCGAACCGCGCTTCGACGGGTTCGTGCGCGGGGTTCATCCGCGGCTCGCCCGCTTCGTCAGCCTCACCGAATATCAGGCCGACTTCAATGTGCCGGTCGCTTTCCCATCGGCGCGCCTGCGCAATGTCCTCGGCGCGCACCTGGCAGGCCTTGGCCAGCGGCAGCTGCGTGTGGCCGAGACCGAGAAATACGCCCACGTCACGTTTTTCTTCAACGGCGGTGAAGAGACCCCGTTCGAGGGCGAGGACCGGATCCTGATCCCGTCCCCGACCGACGTTGCGACCTACAACAGCAAACCGGAGATGAGCGCGCTGAAGGTCACAGAGGCGGTCATGCAGGCCGTCCGTGACGGCCGCCACGACGTGATCATCTGCAATTTCGCCAATCCCGATATGGTCGGCCACACCGGCGACTTTGCCGCCACCGTGCAGGCCATCGAAATCCTCGACCGCTGCCTGGCGATGCTCGCCGATACGGTGCGCCGTCACGGCGGTGAACTGCTGATCACGGCCGATCATGGCAATGCCGAGCAGATGCAGGACGAGGAAAGCGGCCAGGCCCATACGGCGCACACAACCAACCCGGTGCCTTTGCTTTACATCGGCCGCCAGGCGCTGATGGCGCCCACGGGCTCCCTCGAGGATGTGGCGCCGACACTCCTGCGGGTGGCGGGATTGCCCATCCCCTCCGAAATGACGGGGCGGCCGCTCATCGAGCTCAAGGAATAGCCGATGCGGGCTGCCGGTAGAGCGGGGCTGTATCTGCTGCTCTGCGGCGCCCTTCTCGCAGCGGCCCACGCCCCCGCCGCCCAGGCCTCGGTCCAGCGCGAGCTGTCCCTCCTAAGACATGAGGAGGCGGTCTTGCAAAGGCGTCTCGACCGGACGCTGCGTCATCGCGACCGCACCATCAATGCGCTGCGCCTTGCCGAAGACGCCGTGGCGCACGAAAGCGCCCGGCTTGGTGGCCTCAAGGCCCGCGCCGCCCGCGACCAGGAGCGTCTGGCGCGGCTGCGCGCCCGGCAGGCGGCCTTGCAGGCGCGCCTGGGGCGCCAGCGTGTCGCCTTGCGCCGTCAGATCGTCGCCGCCTACATGACCGGCCGCGCCGGCGGCCTCGAAATCTTCCTGAGCCAGGAACAGCCCACCACGATCGACCGCCTGCTCACCTACTACCGCTTCGTGGTGCGGGCGCGTCTGGGCGTCGTGCACGCGGTGGAGCGGGTGCTCGCGCAAGCCCAACAGGCGGCCCGCGCCACCGCGCTGGCCCAGCAAAGGCTGGCGCGGCTTGCCGCCCATCTCACGCGGCAGAAGGCGCGTCTTGAGCAGGCGCTCACCCGCCGGCGCGCCGTTCTCGCCCGCCTCGACGGCCGGGTGCGCAGCGGCCATGCGCAACTTTTGGCCATGCGGGCGCGGGCACGCCGCCTCAAGCGCTTGCTGGCCGGCTTGCGGCGCCTGCCGCACCTGCGGCCGCCCGTTCCCAATCTGCACGGCGCCTTCGTCGCCTACCGGGGCCGTTTGCCGCTGCCTTTGCGCACCACCTATGGGGCCATCCGCCTCGAACAGGGGCCGCGCGGCCTGCAGCGCTGGGCGGGCGTGTTCATGCCCGGCCGTCCGGGACAGACGGTCTATGCCGTCTTTTCCGGGCGGGTCGTCTATGCGAACTGGTTGCGCGGTTACGGTTTGTTGTTGATACTTCAAAACGGCGACGGCTACATGACCTTGTACGGCCATTGCCAGAGTCTGCTGGGGCGGGTGGGTGACTACGTGCACGGGGGACAGCCGATCGCGACGGTCGGCAACAGCGGCGGCTTTGGCCGTGCCGGTCTCTATTTCGATATCAGCCATGACGGTCGGCCGGTGAATCCGCTGACATGGCTTGCCCGCTAAGGGGCGATGTGAGGACAGATGGGTAAGAAACGAATCATCCTGCGCTACGTTGGCATCTTGTTGACCGGTGTGTTCCTGGGTGCGGGGCTTACGGTCGAACACGCCGTGGACGCGCAGCCGACACCGCCGCAACCGGCCAACGCCAACGGCCTTTCGGCGTTGCCCCTGAAAGGGCTGCGCACCTTTGCCGAGGTCTACAACATCGTCAAATCCGACTATGTCACGCCGGTCAGCAGTCACAAGCTCATTGACGATGCCATCCGCGGCATGGTCGACAATCTCGACCCGCATTCCCAATACCTCGATGCCCGTCAATACGCCCATCTGAGGGTCGACACCACCGGCAAGTTCGGCGGTATCGGTCTCGAGGTGACGGAGTCCCATGGCTTTTTGCGCGTCGTGACGCCGCTGTCGGACACGCCGGCGGCGCGCCACGGCCTGCGGCCGGGCGATCTGATCGTCCGCATCAACAAGACCTTCATTCAGGGCCTGTCGCTGCGCAAGTCGGTGCATCTTCTGCGCGGCCAGCCGGGTTCGGCGGTGGATCTGACCGTCATCCGCAAGGGCGTCAATCACCCCCTGCAATTCATCCTGCACCGGCACATCATCAAGGTCCACAGCGTGAGCAGCCGCCTTCTCGGCCGCGGCTATGGCTATGTGCGCATCTCGGAATTCCAGTCGCACACCGGCCAGGGTGTCACGCGCGCCCTGAAGTCGCTGATGGCGCAAAATCATGGGCCGCTCAAGGGCGTGGTCCTGGATCTGCGCGACAACCCAGGCGGCGTGCTGAACGCCGCCGTGTCGGTCTGCGATGACTTTCTGAATTCCGGTGTGGTCGTCAGTACGCGCGGCCGTGCGCAGGGCGCCGACATGGTATTCCGGGCGCATGGGCCGGATCTGCTGCACGGTGCGCCCATGGTCGTGCTGGTCAATGGCGGATCGGCATCGGCTGCCGAGATCGTCGCCGGCGCCCTGCAAGACAACCATCGCGCGCTCATCATGGGCACGAGGACCTTTGGCAAGGGGTCGGTCCAGACCATCATGCCGATCGGCGATGGGGACGCCCTGCGTCTGACCACGGCGCGGTATTTCACGCCCAATGGCCATTCCATCCAGGACCTCGGCATCACCCCGAACATCGTCGTCCATCAGGCGCAAATCACCGTGGATCATCAGAAGCCGTTCTTGCGCGAAACCAACCTGCCTGGACATCTCAACAACAGCAATCCGCCGAAGGCGGCCGTAAACGCACCCATTCCGCCCGGCTCGCGGCGTCTGATCGACAGCGACTACCAGCTGCGCGAGGCGTTTGATCTTTTGCAGGGCATCGCGGTCTTTCACAAGTTCGGGAGCTAAGCCATGGCGAAGGATCGCTTGAAAGTCACCATCCGCCCTTTACAGCGCAGCGATCTGCCGGGGGTCATGCAGCTGCACCGCGAGCTCGGCTGGAATCCCGCCTTCAAGGCCGACGGCAGCACCTTGGCTCAGCGGCTCGCCGCGCTCATCACGGAGGAGAGCGCCTTGCTTCTCGTCGCCGAGCACGACCGCGCGGTGGTGGCGTATGTGCACGGTGAGATCGTCACCCACCTGCTGTTTGCCGGCCGGGAGCTCCTGATCAGCGAAGTGTTCGTGATCGAGGCGGCGCGCGGCCGCGGCGTGGGGTCGGCGCTCATGGCCGCGATCGAGCGCGAGGCGGTGGAGCGCAAGTGCTTCCGTATCAGCGTATTGAACAGCCGCGAGCGGGAATCCTACAAGCGCGGCTTCTATCCGGCCCTCGGTTACGAAGAGCGTTCGAGCGTCGTCAATTTCACCAAGCGGCTCGACTGGGGCTGAAGCTCAGGCGTCGTGCCGTATCAGATCGATCAGTGACCAGCCGACCAGCGCCACACCCGGTATCCCCAGGAGGAGTTCGATCAGGTCCAGGTGACGCATTGTCGCGGCGGGATGCTCCATGCCGAGAAACACGATCGCCGTGGTCGCGAGCAGGCCGCCCAGCAATCCCACCATGATCCGCCGATGCCGCCGGCGCATGTCCTGGGCCAGGTTCTCGATCTCCGAAGACCGACCGACGACATGCAGATTGCCGTCTTGCGCCTGCTTCAACACGGCATGCAGGTAGCGCGGCATGTCCGGCAAAATCTTTACCCATGTCGGATATTCGCGCCGGGCGATTGCCCACAGCGCCTGGGGCCCGAGCTGCTCCCGCATCCAGCGTTCGAGGAACGGCTTGGCCGTCACCCAGAGGTCCAGGTCGGGATAGAGGCGGCGCCCGAGCCCTTCGATGTTAAACAGTGTCTTTTGCAGCAAAACCAGTTGCGGTTGAACCTCCATATGGAAGCGGCGCGCCGTCTGGAACAGGTTCAAAAGCAGCCGGCCAAACGAAATGTCCTTGATGGGGCGGGCGAAGATCGGCTCGCACACGGTCCGGATGGCGCCTTCCAGTTCGTCGACGCGGGTGTCGTGCGGCACCCACCCCGCGCGTACGTGGGCCTCGGCAATCGCATGGTAGTCGCGGTTCAGGAAGCCCAGGATGTTCTGGGCGAGATAATACTTGTCTTCGGCGCCGAGCGTGCCGACGATGCCGAAGTCGACCGCCCGGTACTGCCCTTGCGCCGACACGAAGATGTTGCCGGGATGCATGTCGGCGTGGAAGAAGCCGTGCCGGAAGGCCTGGGTGAAGAAGATCTCCACCCCGTTGTGGGCGAGCCGCCGCAGGTCGATGCCATGCGCCCGCAGCGCCTCGACATGGGAGATGGGTATGCCGCTGATGCGCTCCATCACCATGACCGTCTTGCGCGTGTAATCCCAGTAGACCTTCGGCACGTAAAGCAGATCGGAGCCGGCAAAATTGATCCGGATCTGGCTGGCGTTGGCGGCTTCGTGGTTTAGGTCCATCTCGTCGTGGATGACCTTGTCGTACTCGTTGACGACATCGAGCGGCCGCAGGCGCCGCGCATCCGACCAGTAGCGCACGGCGAGCTGCGCGAGGATGCGCAGCAGCCCGAGATCGCGCTCGAGGACGACGTCAATGCCCGGGCGCAGGACCTTGACCGCCACTTCGGTGCCGTCGTGGAGAACCGCAAAATGGACCTGTGCAACCGATGCGGAGGCAATCGGCGTCGTGTCGAATTCACGAAACATGCTGGCAAGCGGCGTCCGATAGGCCTCCTCGAGGCGCGCGACGACCTTGTCGGCGGAAAACGGCGGCACCCGGTCCTGCAGCTTGTTCAGCTCGACCAGTATGTCTTCGGGTATCAGATCGGGCCGTGTCGACAGCATCTGTCCGAACTTGATGAAGATCGGCCCCAGCGCTTCCAGTGCCAACCGCAGCCGCTCGCCGCGCGGGGCGAGTTTCCGCCGCCGCCAGCGCCACGGCAGCAGCCGGAACGCGATGCGGTAGAAACGGAAAAGATGCAGCGTCGTGACGAACTCATCCAGATCGTGGCGGATGAATACGCGCGTGATGGTCAGCAGCCGGACGAAGCGACCATAGGCCGACATCATGCGCGCGCACCCAGCCGCTCAATCCGCTTGGCGAGCCGCTCGACGTCGTGGCGCAAGCTGTCTACGGCTCCCAGAAAGCCCTCCACGTCGTCGGCGCGCGCCAGCACCCCCCGTTCCTCCTGGAGATATTCGGCGCCGTTGCGGGCCAGCCGAAGCCCCGCCTGCCGCAATCCCGTCGCCAGCCGCGTGAGACCGACAGCCAGCCAATGACCGGGTATGTCGCCGAGGACGCGTGCCAGCACCTCTTCCCCATCGAGCCGCGCCGCAGCCAGAGCCTTGCGGATGGCGAGCGCGCAGTCGATGTCCCCTTCGATGCGAAGGCCTTGCGCGGCCGACTGCAGGTTCTGCTGATCTGCGCGCAAGAGCCCGAGAAATGCGCCCGCAGTTCCGGTGAGCTTGACGTCGCACACCGATGCGGGCGCGCGCACGCTGATCCGGCCGAGCTCAAAGACGAGATCGAAGGCGAGCGCCGGCGCCGTCAGCACGACCTGCATGGTGCGGCCTTCGACCGCAGCCAGTGCGTCACGGCCCGCCGGATGGAATTGAAAGGGCCAGTTCAGGCCGTGTTCGAGTGTGCGCAGAATGAGACTCACAAAACCCTCTGTCGGGTGGATGCCGCGGGCGGCGCATAGAGAACCACCGTGCCTGCGATCTTGTCATGAAATCCCTGTTTGCGGGGATCCCACGCAATCCACAGAAAGCCCAGCATGCACGGCAACGCAGAGACAATGTACCCCAGATTGCGCAGGAGTGACTGCGAGACCGAAAGGGCCGCATGCGTCTGCGCGTCTACCACCCGGCAGCGGAACAGGAGTTTGCCTGGTGTGCCCAGGTAACGCACCCAGAAGAACACCGAGTAGGCGACGCCAACCAGCAGCATGAGCAGCTGCTGGCCGGCATGGGCGGCGAGGTTCTGCGCCAGCTCCCGGGCGAGCGTACTGGCGCGGTGCGGGGGCTCAGTCAGCAAAGGCATGGGCACGGACGCCAGCGGCAAGAGGATGAGGTTGTCGACGATGTCGGCGCAAAGCCGCCGCCAGAAGCCGGCGTAGCGCACGGGGCGCTCGCCCCCCGCCGGCCGTGATGTGGCGGCTTGCGCCATTAAAACTTGTAGCCCCTGTGTACGGCCACGATACCGTCGGTCAGGTTCCAGTAGTCGATGCGGCAAAAACCCGCCGCCGCCATCATGGCCTTCAGGGTCTCCTGGTCAGGGTGGCGCCGGATGGATTCGACCAGATACTGGTAGCTGCCTTCGTCGCCCGTGACGAGCCGTCCGATCTGCGGCACGATCCGGAACGAATACAGGTCGTAGGCGCGCTGCAGGACTGCCGACCGCGGTTTGGAGAATTCGAGGATGACGAGCCTTCCACCCGGGCGCAGGACGCGGAACATGGCCTCCAGCGCACGCTCCTTGAAGGTGACGTTGCGCAGGCCAAAGCCGATGGTCACGAGATCGAACGAGTTGTCGGGGAAGGGCAGGCATTCGGCGTTGGCCTGGGTGATGACGAGGTTGCCGCATACGCCGCGGTTCAACAGGCGGTCGCGTCCGACTGCGAGCATCGATCCGTTGATGTCGCTCAGCACGACCTGCCCGGTCGGGCCCACGCGGCGGCTCAGCAGATAGGACAGATCGCCGGTTCCGCCGGCCAAATCGAGCACCTGTTCGCCCGGATGGGGCGTGGCGATGCTCATCGTGAAGCGTTTCCAGGCCCGATGCAGCCCGCCGGACATCAGGTCGTTCATCAAGTCATAACGGCCGGCGACCGAGCGGAACACCCCTTCCACGAGCCGTGTCTTGGTGGCCGGGTCGACGTCCTTGTAGCCGAAATGGGTGAGTGCGGGGTCGGAGGCCGTGTCGGTCATGGTGTTTTTATGCTCGTTTGTGACCGGCCTGTTCTAGGCGGCCCAGGTATTCATTCCAGAGTTCTGTCTGGTGTATCCCCAGATTATAAAGCAAATCCCAGGAATAAATCCCCGTGTCGTGGCCGTCGTCAAAGCGCAGCACGACGGCATAGGTGCCTACGGGCTCGATGCCGACGATATTGACGTTCTCCTTGCCGGTCTGCAGGACCTCCTGGCCCGGTCCGTGCCCGCGCACTTCGGCAGACGGGGAATAGACCCGCAGGAATTCGGCGGGCAGCCGGAAATGACCGCCATCCTCGAAAACGACCTCGAGGATCCGGGACTTCTGGTGCAGCTTGATGTCGGTTGGTCGTAGGGTATTCTTACGCATGGGCCGTTCTCCGCCCTCGTTGCGCCCGTCACAAAATCGTCATACTGTTTGTGTTGAATGGGCAGCAGGGGAGGACAATAATGCCTGGAAAAATCCTTGTTGTCGATGATGAGCCGGCGATCCGCGCCATGGTGCGGTTCGCGCTCAAACAGGCGGATTATAACTGCGCCGAGGCCGGAGATGCCATCGAGGCGCAGGCGCTCGTGACGGCCGATCCGCCGGAGCTGATCCTGCTCGACTGGATGCTGCCAGGCTTAAGCGGCGTGGATTATGCCCGCCGCCTGCGGCGCGAGCGCTTGACGCAGAATATCCCCATCATCATGCTGACCGCCCGGGTCGACGAGGAAGACAAGGTGCGCGCCCTGAACACAGGCGCTGACGATTTCATCACCAAGCCGTTTTCGCCCCGCGAACTGGTCGCGCGCGTGCGGGCGGTCCTGCGCCGGATGGCGCCGATGGCGGTAGACGAGGTCGTCGTCGCCGAGGGCCTGGTGCTCGATCCCTCGACGCACAAGGTGCTCGCCAACGACGAGCGCCTGAGCCTGGGGCCCACCGAGTTTCGGCTGCTCCACTTTTTCATGACCCATCCGGAGCGCGTCCACAGCCGCGAGCGTGTACTGGATGCCGTGTGGGGGAACAATGCATACATCGATGAGCGGACCGTGGATGTCCATATCCGCCGTCTGCGCAAGGCCTTGACCGTCAGTGGTTATGACCGGTTTATTCAAACGGTGCGTGGCGTGGGCTACCGATTCTCCGGTGACGCCTAGCGCCACCGCCGCGGCCCGGCGCCAATTGTGGGGGATCCTGGCAGCCGGTGCCGGCGGTTTCGCGGCCGGCGCCCTGTTCGGGCGGGCCTGGTTCGGGGTTGCTGTCGCCTTCGGTCTGCTCCTCGTCTTGCAGTGGAACCGGCTGCGCCGCCTCCATCGGTGGCTGGCGCGTCCGGCACAACCCATTCCGGAGCTCGGCGGCTTGTGGGACGAGGTGGTCCGCGAGGTCCATCGCGCGGACCGCGCCAATGCCCGCCACAAGGATCTGATCAGCGGCCTCTTTGCCCGCCTGCAGGCGGCCGCCGGAGCGATGCCCGACGCCATGGTCGTGCTGTCGCAGTACGACCTGATCGAGTGGAGCAACACGCAGGCGGCCCGGCTTCTCGGCCTCGATGTCCGCCGCGACGTCGGCATGCGCCTCGTCCATCTGGTCCGCCACCCGGCCCTTTCCGCCTACCTGGACAGCGGCGACTACCATGAACCGCTGATCCTGAAGGATCTCGCCGGGGGGTATGTCGTCGAGGTGCAGATCATTCCGTTTGGCGCAAGCCAAAAGCTCGTGATCGGCCGCGACATCACCCATCTGATCCGCCTCGAGCAGATGCGCAGCCACTTCGTGGCCGACGTGTCGCACGAATTGCGCACGCCGCTGACCGTGCTGCGCGGCTTCCTCGAGACGCTGCAGGACAAAGGCGTGACCATGGACGATGTGCAGGGCAATCTCGCCCTCATGCAGGAGCAGGCCGAGCGCATGCAGCGCCTGATCGACGACCTGCTCGCCCTGGCGCGCCTCGAAACCACGCCGGCGCGCCGCCACGACGAGCTCGTGGATGTGCGCGCCATGAGCCAGGGTCTGCGCGATCTGGCTGTCGCCTTGTCGGGCGAGCGCCACCATCGCATCGAGGTGGAAGCCGAACCGGGCCTGCTGATCGGCAACCGCGAAGAACTGCGCAGCGCCTTCACCAACCTTGTCCATAATGCCCTGCGCCATACGCCGGCGGAGGGCCGGATCATCATCCGCTGGTCTTTGGCCGGTGACGGCGGACGCTTCTCCGTTCAGGACTACGGCGAAGGGATCGCAGCGCACCATATCCCCTATCTCACGGAGCGCTTCTACCGCGTCGACAGCGGCCGTTCGCGCGCAACCGGCGGCACGGGTCTTGGTCTATCCATCGTCCGGCAGGTGCTTGCGCGTCATGACGCGCGCCTGGTCATCGACAGCACCATCGGCTCGGGCAGCACCTTTACCTGTGTCTTCCCGCTCTCCCGCATCCAGGCCGCCGCCGCCACCACCACGACGGCGACCTGACGGCATGGCGGGGCGCGGGCGGCTTTCCCTGCCGCGCCGCCATTGGTATGGTAACCCCTTTGTGGCGTCAGGCCGCGTTGCCGTCGGTGTCTTTTGTCTCGGCACGTGTCGGTGTACCCAAGGAGACTGATGCATAATCTGCCTTGTTCCCTGTGGCTCGCAGACGGCGGGTCCGCCCCCGGCGCGTGGTCTTCCTGGCTGCTGCGGCCTGCCTATGCGGTCGCGCCCCCGCAGGCGAAGAAGACACCCTTTGGCGCCTCGGTGGGCTTTGGCTACGCGGCCACCACGGGCCTTGCCACCACGCGCACCGTCGACAGCCGCGATCATGCCTTCTATGAAGACGGACTCTGGCGGTATGCGGGCCGCGTCAGCTACAACTACATTTCGACGGGCGCCCGCGTGAGCGCCAACCGTCTGGCCATCGACGCGAGCGCCGAGCGCTTTCTGTCGCGGGCCGGAACGAATTTCCTGCTGGCGGCCGTCCGTTTCGATCACAATCCCTTCAGCGGCTACTCGCACTACCTCGTCGAATCCCTTGGTGCCGGCCATCGCATCTTCGAGCGCGCCGGCATGGCCCTCAAGGTCGAAGGGGGCCTTGGTATGCGGCAGAATGACTATGTAAACGGCCGCGACTCCGATGTGCCCGTGGTGCGCGCGGCCCTCACCTACCATTGGGCCATCTCCCGCCACAGTCTTTTCACGGAGCGCCTGGGGGTGATGGCCGCCACCTCGGGGACGCTGTTTTCCTCTGCCAGCGGTCTTAGCACCCCCATCGACGGCGCCCTGGCCCTCAAACTGTCGGAGCTCGTCGAGCATTACACGAGTGCGCCCCTTGGGTTTCCGCGCACAACCACGTTTAGTACGGTCAATCTCCTCTACCACTTTCCCTGAAATGGTCACCGGCCTGGCATGTACAAACGACGCGCCCGCATCCTGTTTTTGGCCACCGATCCCGCCGATGGGGCGTGCGCCCGGCGTGCGGCGCAAACCCTGGGCGCAAAGTGGCTCGAACCGGTCGGCGATGCGCACGACACGCCGATCGATCTGATCATCAGTCTCGATGCGGATGCCGCCTGCGGCCCGCTGCCCCAAGGCGTGCCGCACAAGCACTGGCCGATCGGCGAACCGCGGGCGGAGGACATCCGCCGCCGGGTGGCCGGCCTCGTGGGCGGTATGCGCCTGTTGGCGGCCGTCGATGACAGCGGGCCGCCGGCCTGAAGACGCCATCCTTGTCATCTTTGCGTCGCATCCACTCCGTAGGCTGCCGGGCGGTGGGGTCTGTGCGCCGCACCGCTTTCCGGTCCCGCCCGTTGCCGGCGTTTCCCCTGCGATGGGCGGACTCGGGCGCCTGTGGCATAATCCCGCCCGTGGCCGGTCGGCGGTCACATCCTTTTTCCTGGAGATCGTCGGAATTTTCCCATGGACTCTGCGCAGCACGGCATCAAGATCAAGGTTCGCAACCTGCATTTTTACTATGGCAAGGAAGCCGCCCTGCACGACATCAGCCTGGACGTCGCAACCAACATGGTGACGGCCTTCATTGGCCCGTCGGGCTGTGGCAAGTCGACGCTGTTGCGCACCTTCAATCGCATGTACGAGCTCTACCCCGAGCAGCGCGCGGAAGGAGAGGTCTGGCTCGACGACCGCAACGTGCTGCTGCCCGGTGAGGATCTTTACCGCTTGCGGTCGCGGATCGGCATGGTGTTCCAGAAACCGACGCCTTTTCCGATGTCGATCTACGAGAATGTGGCCTTCGGGATCCGCCTCTACGAGCGGATGGCCAAAGCAGAGCTCGATGACCGCGTGGAAGAGGCTCTGCGGCAGGTCGCGCTCTGGGATGAGGTGAGCGGCAAGTTGCACCAAAGCGGCATGAGTCTGTCGGGTGGTCAGCAGCAGCGCCTGTGCATGGCCCGCGCGGTCGCGCTAAAGCCGGAGGTGCTCCTTCTGGACGAGCCGGCCTCGGCCCTCGATCCGATATCGACCCTCAAGATCGAAGAGCTCATTTATGAACTAAAACAGAATTACACGATCGTAATCGTGACGCACAATATGCAACAGGCGGCACGTGTTTCCGACTATACTGCATTCATGTACTTAGGCCGCGTCGTGGAGTTCGGTGACACCAACACGATCTTTACGAATCCGGCCATGAAGCAGACGGAAGATTACATCACCGGCCGTTACGGCTGAGGGAGCGAGGAGGACAGATGGAGCTGCACATTAGCCCACACATTTCGCGGCGCTACAGCGCCGAGCTCGAGGACATCCGTACGCGGGTCCTGCACATGGGTGGCCTGGTCGAGCAGCAGATCGTCGACGCCATGACCGCGCTGGTCAAGGGTGATTCCGTCCTGGGTGACGAGGTCATAAAAAACGACATCAAAGTCAACAAGATGGATGTCACCATCGACGAGGAGTGCAACCAGATCATTGCCCGGCGCCAGCCCACGGCGAGCGATTTGCGCCTGGTCATGGCCGTCATCAAGACCATCACCGATCTCGAGCGGATCGGGGATGAGGCCGAGAAGATCGGCCGCATGGCGGTGCGCCTGGCCGTCGAGGAGCGCCCCAAGGACGGCTACGTCGAAGTGCAGTCGCTTGGAGACCATGTCCGGCAGATGGTGCACGATGCCCTGGATGCATTTGCCCGTTTCGACATGGAGGCGGCCGTGCGCGTGGCCCGCGAGGACCGGCGTGTCGACAAGGAATACGACGGCCTGATGCGGCAGATGATCACCTTCATGATGGAAGATCCGCGTACGATCTCGCGGGTGCTGAACGTCATCTGGGCCATGCGCGCTTTAGAGCGCATCGGCGATCATGCACGCAATATCTGCGAGTATGTGATCTATCTGGTCAAGGGCAAGGATGTGCGCCACACGAGTCTCGAGCAGATCGAAACCGAGATTCTGGGCCGGGCGGCGGCCGACTCCAAGCCCTTGTAGGGCCTGCGGCCGGCTTACAGGGGTTCCTCTTGCAGCCAGCGGGCGGCGGCTGCGGCGTAGTATGTCAGGATGCCGTCGGCTCCCGCGCGGCGCATGGCGATCAGGCATTCCAGCGCCGTCTTGCGTTCGTCGAGCCAGCCGCGCTCGACCGCCGCTTTCAGCATGGCGTACTCGCCGCTGACATGATAGGCGAGAGTCGGCACGCCGAAGGTGTCTTTGACCCGCCGGATGATGTCGAGATAGGGGAGCCCGGGTTTTACCATCACCATGTCGGCGCCTTCCTGCAGGTCCAGTGCCACTTCGTGCAGGGCTTCGTCGCTGTTGGCCGGGTCCATCTGGTAGGTCGACTTGTTTCCCTTGCCAAGCTGCTGGCCGGAACCGACGGCGTCGCGGAAGGGGCTGTAGAATGCCGACGCATACTTGGCCGAATAGGCCAGGATCTGGGTGTTGCGCAGATGTTCCGCCTCCAGCGCCTCGCGGATGGCACCGATTCGTCCATCCATCATGTCAGACGGCGCCACCACGTCGGCGCCGGCGCGCGCAAGCGTCAGCGCCTGCCGGACAAGCACCTCGGTCGTCTCATCGTTCGTGACGTACCCGTTTGCGTCGACGAGCCCATCCTGGCCGTGCGTGGTATACGGGTCCAGGGCGATATCGGCGACGATGCCGAGCGCGGGAACGGCCGCCTTCACGGCCTGCACGGCGCGGGCCGCCAGGCCCCCGGGGTTGTACGCCTCCTCGGCGCGCGCGGACTTGCAAGACACCGCCACCACCGGAAAGAGCGCGATGGCGGCAAGCCCCAGGTCCGCCCATTCCCGGGCCGCGCCAACCAGGCGATCGACCGATAACCGCTCGACGCCGGGCATGGCCTCCACCGCTTCGCTGCGATCCTCGCCTTCGATGACAAAGACCGGCTGGATCAGCTGGGCGGGGCTCAGCCGATGCTCGCGCATCAGGTTGCGGCTGAATGCATCACGCCGCATACGGCGCATGCGTGTGGCGGGAAACGGACCGCGGCTCGGAACAAACGTCATCGGGATAGGGTACGCGTCGCGTGGCGCGGGGTAAAGACGCCGGGGTCAATCCGGGCAAAGAAGGGACGCCGCCCCGTTGGGGCGGCGTCCAGGGGACTAACGGCGGCCGCGGGCGCCCTTGCGGACCACCTTTTTGGTGGCGGCTTTCTTGACGGCCGTCTTCTTCTTGACGACCGCCTTCTTCTTGACAAGGACCTTCTTCTTCGTGGCCGCCTTCTTCTTGGCAACGGCCCTTACGGCCGTCTTTGGCGCGGCCTTCTTCTTCGCAACCGCCTTCTTTTTCGCAGCGGCTTTCTTCTTGGGGGCAGCCTTCGCCGCGGCCTTCTTCGGGGCCGCCTTCTTCGCTACCGCCTTCTTCTTGGTGGCAACCTTTTTCTTCGGCGCCGCTTTCTTGGCGCCTGCACCCGCGTGGGTTGCCAGGGTCACGCGCGCACCTGCGGCCGTTCCCGTTCCCGCCTGCGGGGCCGGGGCCGTCTTGTTCTGGGCCACGAGCCGCGGCTTTGCGGCAGGGGGCGCAGCCGGGGTCACGGCCGGCTTGAGCGCAGACAGCGGGTGAATGTGCTGCTCGATTACATTGGCGATCTCGCGGGCGATGTCCTGCATGCTGCCGACACCGGCCACCCGCCGAAGCTTGTTCTGCATCCGGTAATAGCTGATCAAGGGCGCCGTCTGCTGTTCGTACACCTCGAGGCGCTTGCCGATGGTGGCCTCGTTGTCGTCCGAGCGCTGCATCAGTTCGCCGCTGCACTTGTCACATTTGCCGCTCACCTTGGGCGGCGAGAAATAGACGTTGTACATTTGGCCGCAATTCTTGCAGGTCCGCCGGCCCGTCAGGCGCTTCATCAGTTCGGACGTATCGACATCGACGAGGAGCGCAAGCTGCAGGGGTTGGCCGAGACGGGCGAGCATGGAGTCGAGCGCCTGGGCCTGCGGATTGCTGCGCGGGAACCCGTCGAGAATGAATCCGTTTTTGGCGTCGGGCTGACTCAGACGGTCCTGGATCATGCCCAGAACGATGTCATCGGACACCAACTGGCCTGCGTCCATGGCGGCCTTGGCGCGCCGCCCGAGTTCCGTGCCGGCGCTGACCGCCGCCCGCAACAGGTCACCCGTGGAGATTTGGGGAATCTTGTATTTTTCGACCAACAATTTCGCTTGGGTCCCTTTTCCAGACCCAGGCGCTCCCAATAATACGATTCGCATGGTGTGCTCGCTTTAGGTGCTCAGTGACCTATTAGAGATTCGTTATATTGTGCCCGAGGGCGGTCCCGTGCCTAAGCTACCTTCCTCTGTTTATCCCGTCAATATTTTATTGGCAGTGGACGCATCTTTCCTTCCGGTTTGCGCCGCGCACGCAAAACATCGCCCCGGGATCCCGTCCACACCACCCCAAGGCCTGCGCCGCCGCGGTTGTGCTTTCGCAGGCGCGGCGCGAACGCGCTTTGCGTCTCCCGGGTGCCGCCGCCTGCCCGTCTGGGCGGTGGGGTCTGCCGGTATTCTGGACCGACTCCACGGTGGCGGCGGGGCCCGCGCGACGCCGGTCATGAAAAAAACCCGCGCGGCCTGTTCGGGCGCATATACAACGACAGGGTTTTACGGTTAACCTATTTATATGGTTAAAAGGCGATATCGAAGATTGATGTGAGCTGATGAAACCCATACCGGATTTTACCGATACTGAACTCTGGGTAGCGCGCACGACCGTACGAGAACGTTACGGCAAGTCTGTACCGATCGAGCTGGCTGACAGCGAATTGCGCCTCGACCCCGAATCCACCACCCTCACAGTTTGTCCGACGCTGTTTTGGACCGAGCGCGGGACCAGTTTTGTCATATTCAAGATCGACGAAAGCCGCTACAAGTGCCAGTTTTTCTATTCGGCCAACGAACAGTACGGGACCGGCCGCGATGTCTATGACGATCTCGGCGAGTGCGTGACCCATGTATTACAGCTGCAGGCCGACCATGAGCGGCAGCGGGGTTTGTCGGCCGACTCGCCGCCCAGGCATTAGCCCCAAGGTGGCGCCGGCGGGATTTTTCTCCTTATGAGGTAAGGTGCAGCAAATGGCAAAACCGAAAAACGCGTTTTACGCCCAATCGGGTGGTGTGACCGCCGTCATCAATGCGTCCGCCTGCGGTGTCATCGAGACGGCGCGCAAGCACAAGGCCAAGATCGGCAAGGTCTACGCGGGCCGCAACGGCATCATAGGCGCCCTGACGGAAGACTTGATCGATACCAGCAAGGAATCGGCGGCGACCATCCGCGCGCTGCGCCATACCCCGGCCGGGGCCTTCGGTTCCTGCCGCTACAAACTGAAGGGCCTCGAAGAAAACAAAGCCCAGTATGAGCGGCTGATCGAGGTCTTCAAGGCCCACAATATCGGCTACTTCTTCTACAACGGCGGCGGCGATTCCCAGGACACCGCGTACAAGGTCTCGCAGATCGGCGAGCGCCTTGGCTACCCGGTCGTCTGTGTGGGCGTACCCAAGACGGTGGACAACGATCTGCCCATCACCGACTGTTCTCCGGGATTCGGCTCGGTCGCCAAGTATGTCGCGGTCTCCATCCGCGAGGCGGCGTTCGATGTCGCCAGCATGGCCAAGACCTCGACCAAGATCTTCGTCTTGGAGGTCATGGGGCGGCATGCGGGCTGGATTGCGGCGGCCGGCGGACTGGCCGCCGAAAAGGCGGGTGACGCGCCCCATGTGATCCTCTTTCCGGAGCGGGTCTTCGATGAAGAGGCGTTCCTGGCCAAGGTCAACAAGACGGTCAAGTCTCAAGGCTACTGTGCCATCGTCGTTTCCGAGGGTGTGCGCGACAAGGCCGGCCGCTTCCTGGCCGAGAGCGGTACGCGGGATGCGTTTGGACATGCCCAGCTTGGTGGTGTCGCGCCCGTGATCGCGCAGCTCATCAAAGACAAGCTTGGCTACAAGTACCACTGGGCGGTGGCCGACTATCTGCAGCGCGCCGCGCGCCATATCGCCTCCAAGACGGATGTGGATCAGGCCTATGCGCTGGGCAAGAAGGCCGTCGAACTGGCCCTCAAGGGGCGCAATGCGGTGATGCCGGTCATCGTCCGGCAATCCAACAAACCCTACAAATGGACGGTGGGCGAGGCCGATCTGGCCGATGTCGCCAACGTCGAAAAGAAGATGCCGCCGGGCTACATCACGGCCGACGGGTTTGGCATCACGAAGAAGTGCCGCACATACCTCGAGCCGCTCATCCAAGGCGAGGATTACCCGCCTTACAAGAATGGATTGCCGCAGTACGTGCAGCTCAAGAACGTGGCGGTCAAGAAGAAGCTCGGTGGCACGTTCAAGGTTTAGGGATGACTATCGACAAAGCGCGTGAACTCCTTTTGGTTCAAGCTGGCTTCGGCGGGTTCTACAACGGCAACGCGGCCAAGCTGATTCTGTCCGAAGTCTTTCGCGAACACGGACAGGAAGCGGTGGACGCGTTGATCCGGGAGACCGGCCTTGATCGTGTTTTCGGGTTCGAGCCCGGCACGCGCTTTGAAGGGGGAGTAGCGTTCAAGACTTAGCGCGGTGTCGGCGCGGACAGATAAATTTGCGATAGGGAGGAAAGTTATGTCTGATAGTCTCATCATTATCTTCGGCTGCGCGGCAGCGGCACTCATTTATGGTGCCCTGTCGATCCGGTGGATCCTCAAGCAATCGACGGGGTCTCCACGCATGGTGGAGATCGCCCGGGCGATCCAGGTCGGCGCATCGGCTTACCTGAACCGCCAGTACAGCACCATCGGCATGGTCGGAGTGGTGGTCTTTGCGCTGATCTGGGCGTTCCTCGGTGCGCCCACCGCGTTTGGCTTCCTGACGGGCGCCGTCCTGTCGGCGGCCGCCGGTTACGTCGGCATGAACGTGTCGGTCCGCGCCAATGTCCGCACGACGCAGGCCGCCAGTGAGGGTTTGACCCAGGCGCTGCGCGTGGCATTTCGCGGTGGCGCCATCACCGGTCTTCTGGTGGTGGGTCTTGGCCTGTTCGGCATCGCCGGCTACTACACGATTCTCGCCCACATGACCCCGGCCGGTCAGCCGGTGCACATCGCCCCGCTGGTCGGTCTGGCCTTCGGCGGCTCGCTGATCTCGATCTTCGCCCGGCTTGGCGGCGGTATCTTCACCAAGGGGGCCGACGTCGGTGCCGATCTGGTCGGCAAGGTCGAAGCGGGCATTCCCGAAGACGACCCGCGCAATCCGGCGGTCATCGCCGACAACGTCGGTGACAACGTCGGTGACTGCGCCGGCATGGCCGCGGATCTGTTCGAGACCTACGCCGTCACGGTGGTCGCCAGCATGCTGCTTGGGCGTCTTCTGTTCCCGGGCATGCACAACGCCATCCTCTATCCGTTGATGCTGGGCGCAGCTTCCATCATCGCCACCATCATTGGCGCCCTGTTCGTCCGCGTAAAGCCCGGCAGCCGCATCATGAATGCGCTCTACCGCGGGCTGATCGTGGCGGGCATCCTCGCGGCCGCCCTCTTTTACCCGGTGACCCATCAGATGATGGCCGGCGTCAGCCAGTTCGGGCATTACTCGGTGCCGGCCCTCTACTACTCCGCGCTGACCGGTCTGCTCGTCACGGGACTGCTCGTCGTCATCACCGAGTACTACACGGCCACCGAGTTTGCGCCGGTACGATCGATCGCGCAGGCGTCGACGACGGGTCATGGCACCAATGTCATCGCCGGCCTTGCTGTGTCGATGAAATCCACGGCGGCGCCGGTGCTGGCGATCTGTCTGGGTATTGCCCTGAGCTACCATTTCGCCGGCCTCTACGGTATTGCCATCGCCGCGACGGCGATGCTGTCGCTTGCCGGTATGATCGTCGCGCTGGATGCCTACGGCCCCATCACCGACAACGCCGGTGGTATCGCCGAAATGGCGGACCTGCCGGCGCATGTGCGGGCGGTGACGGATCCCCTGGATGCGGTCGGCAATACCACGAAGGCGGTCACGAAGGGCTATGCCATCGGCTCGGCGGGACTGGCGGCGCTGGTTCTGTTCGCCGACTTCACGCACAAGCTCGACCAGGGCAACCAGCATGCCATGACTTTTGATCTCTCCAACCACATGGTCATTATCGGCCTCTTCCTCGGCGGTCTCGTTCCGTATCTGTTCGGCGCGATGGCCATGGAAGCGGTCGGCCGGGCGGCCGGCGCGGTGGTGGTCGAGGTACGGCGCCAGTTCAAGGAAATCGCCGGCATCATGGAAGGCAAGGCCAAGCCCGACTATTCGCGCGCGGTGGACATGCTGACCAAGGCGGCGATCCGGGAGATGGTGCTGCCGTCGCTTCTGCCGGTGCTGGTGCCGGTCGTGGTCGGTATCTTCCTGGGTGCGCAGGCCCTGGGTGGCGTGCTGATGGGCAGCATCGTGACCGGCCTGTTCGTGGCCATCTCGATGACGACCGGCGGCGGGGCCTGGGACAATGCCAAGAAGTACATCGAAGACAACCACTTCGGCGGCAAGGGTTCGGACGCCCACAAGGCGGCCGTGACCGGTGACACCGTCGGCGACCCGTACAAAGACACGGCGGGTCCGGCTGTCAACCCCCTGATCAAGATCATCAACATCGTGGCGCTCTTGATCGTCACCCTCGTCCACTGACAACGGCCCAGCCAGGAGGAGTGCCTCCTGGCTGGGTGCGTTTTTGTGCAAAAAGTTGTGCTGCGTCACGCGTCTGTTGCTACACTACGCCGCGTGAAACTCTGCATAGTCTCAGACAGTCACGACAACCGTGACCCCTTGAATGCCGCGGTCGCGGAAGCCAAGGCCTCCGGCGCCGAAGCGGTCCTCCATTGCGGTGATATCGTTGCCCCCAGCACGTTACGGACGTTGCGCCGGCATGGTCTTCCTGTGCACGCCATCCACGGCAACAACACGGGCGATACCTATTCCATGGCGCACATGGCCCATGAACAGGATGCGTTCGTCCGTTACTATGGCCAGGATGCCGACATCGAACTGGGCGGGAAGCGATTTTTTCTGGTCCATTACCCGCACTACGCCTACGCCATGGCCTGTACGGGCGACTGGGATGTGGTCTGCTGCGGCCACGACCACGTGGCCGCCGTCAGAAGTGTTGCGAATGTCAAAGGGGGGCAGACCATGCTGGTGAACCCGGGAACGGTCGGCGGCATCGGCGCGGCCACCACCTATGTGCTCGCCGACCTGACCCGCTGGTCTTTCGAGATCCGGACGCTTCCTTAGTGCGGCATCCCGTTGGGTTCGACCCGCTGGCCGCGGGCGATCGACGCCAGGTAGCTCACCAGGTCTGTCATCGTCTGGCTGCCGTAGGCGGGTGCGCGCCCCATCAGTCCATTGTGCACGCACGCGCGGATCTGGGTCTCGATCGTGATGACCTTGTGCATGCGCGGATTGTAGCGCGGGAAGATCGCCACCGCGTTCATCAGGCTCGGGAACCGCTTGCCATTGGGCAGGCGGCCCATCGTCCGGCCCCCGTCGATGTGACAGGTGTCACAGGTCATCGGTTTGCCGTTGTTGGTGCGTTCCCGGCTGCCAAAGGTGCCGGTCATGAAAATGTGTTCGCCGGCCTTCACCGCCGCCGCGAAGGTCTGGGGATGCGACGCCGCATGCGCCGGCAGCGCGCTGAGTGACGCACACACCGCCGTTAATGCCACCGCGATTTTCTTATTCATTGGATCTCCATCCGTCTGATTTTCCCCCCTTACTGTAATCATCGCCGATGAGCGGCGCAACCGCACCGATGGCGGCTTGCGCATCCGCCCTTTTCGTGCGGGCCCGGGTGGCCGTTTGCGGGTCAGATATGCTACCCTCCCAGACCAAACCAGACGGTCTCACATGCCCTCGACGCTTAGTAAAAACCCCAACGGGACCCCCTCTTGGTCCCGGGACATGATCTCCATTGGCCTCATCTCGGCCTTCGTCTACGCCTTCATGCTGGGCAGCCGCGAGCTTGGTGTGCCGGACGAGGCCCGTTACTGCGAGATCCCCCGGGAGATGGTGGCCAGCGGTCATTACATCACGCCGCGCCTGGATGGCGTCTTGTATTTCGAGAAACCGCCCCTTTTTTACTGGCTCCAGTCCCTTTCCATCCATCTGTTCGGGCTCAGCCAGTGGTCGATGCGTTTCTGGACGGCCTGCTTTGCCGTCATCGGCTGTGTGGCGGTTTATGCCATGGGCCGCCATCTCTACGACCGCCGCACAGGGTTTCTCTCGGCCCTCGTTCTGGGCACGTCTTTGCTGTATTTCAGCATGGGCCACATCATCACCCTCGACATGGCCGTGTCGGTGCTCTTGTGCCTTAGTCTCTTCGCGTTTGTGTGGGCCGAGACCCAGCCTCTGGGTCTTTCGCGGCGCTGGGGCATGGGCTGGGCGTTTGTGTTCGCCGCCCTGGCCACGTTGACCAAGGGCCTCATCGGCATTGTCTTTCCGATGATGGCGATCGGTTTGTGGATCATCCTGTATTGGGATTGGGGACAGATGCGGCGCATGTACCTCGGCCAGGGCGTCTTGCTCTACCTGTTGATCGCCGCGCCCTGGCACATCATGATGCAGCTGCGCCATCCCACGTTCTTTCATTACTATTTCATCCGCCAGCACTTTGAGCGCTATCTCACGGATGTCGCGCACCGCTACCAGCCCTTCTGGTATTTCCTGCCCGTCGTGTTCGCCGGCCTGCTCCCCTGGAGCGCCTTCGCCGCCCAGACTGTCCGGTTTCATCTGCGGTCTCTCTGGGCGGAGCGCGACCGGAACCGGTCGGTCATGCTGCTCGTCATCTGGATCGTATCGATCTTTGTCTTTTTTTCGGTGTCGGACTCGAAACTGATCCCGTATATCCTCCCCATCTTTCCGCCGGCAGCCATTTTGATCGGCCGCTATCTGGCGCACCGCTGGAACGAACCGCTTTCGCGGGCTGACCGGATCGCCTTCTTTGCAACCGGCGTCATCGGGGTGCTGCTCGGCCTTGCCATCGCCATCGCCGTTCCCGCCACCCGGCCAAGCCTCGAGCCGCACACCATGCCCATCGTCATGGCCTGGGTGGGGGCGGCGTTTGCCCTGACCGGCGTGGCGGCAGCCGTCACCGGGCTGCGCCGGGGCCTCTCGCGCGGTGTCGTCCTCCTCGCCTGCGGCTTCACCGTGTTCCTGTGGGGCGTCAACGCCGCTGCGCATTACCTCGATACCCGCAGCATCAAGCCGCTCGCGCGCGTGCTTGCCCCGCGCCTTACGCCGCAATCGGTCGTGGCCTGTTACGGCGGATACAACCAGGACCTGCCGTTTTATCTGCGCCGGCGCGTCGAGATCGTCGATTTCAAGGGTGAGCTCGGTTACGGCACGACACTCGAGAAAACGCCCTGGGTGATGCGCGGCAAGCGCTTCTGGCACCAGTGGAACGGCGATCGCACCGTCTATCTCGTCACCAACCGCCCCACCTATCTGCGTCTCGAGAAGCGCCACATCCTGATGCACATGGTTGCGCAGAACGCCTTTCATGTCATCGTCTGCAACAAAGGGTAGCCCCATGCGTTACCTGCCGTTGATCGTTCTCGGCGTTCTCCTAAACGCCATCGCCCAGCTGCTTTTGAAGGAAGGCATGCGCCGCATCGGCTATTTCGCCTTCGACTGGGCAAACGTCGTTCCCATCGGCCTGCGCATCGCCGTCAATCCGTTCGTCCTTGGCGGCTTGATTTTGTATGTCGTGAGTTTCGTCGTGTGGCTGCTGGTGCTGTCGCGCGTCGCCGTGAGCTTTGCCTATCCGATGCTGAGCCTCGGTTATATCTTCAACGCCGTCGCAGCCTATTACCTGTTCAGCGAAAATGTGACGCTCACGCGTTTTGCCGGCATCTGCGTCATCGTGCTCGGCACCTATCTGATCACGAGGACTTGAGATGGCCGACCGCGCCGATGAGTTTCTGCCCTTTTCACGACCCTCCTTGAGCGAGGAGGCCATCGCCGAGGTCGTCGCCTGCCTGCGCTCCGGCTGGATCACGACCGGCCCGCGCGTGCAGCAGTTCGAAGAGGCCCTAAGGACGTATCTCGGGGCGCCGTTTGCGCTGGCTTTGTCGTCGGCCACCGCCGGCCTCCACCTGGCGCTTGCGGCCTTGCGCATGCATCCAGGCGAGGAGGTCATCACCACGCCCATGACCTTCGCCGCCACCTTGAACACCATTGTCATTGCCGGCGGCCGCCCGGTCCTGGTCGACATCGAGGCCAACACCTACAACATGGACGTCGAACGGATCGAGGCGGCGATCACGCCCCGCACCCGGGCCATCGTGCCCGTGCACTTCGCCGGCGTGCCGGTGGATCTCGATCCCCTCTACGCGCTTGCCGACCGCCACGGCCTGCGGGTCATAGAAGACGCCGCCCACGCCATCGGCACCGAATACAAGGGCCGGCGGATCGGCGCCTTTGGCGACACGCAGGTCTTTAGCTTTCATCCAAACAAGAACATCACCACGGGCGAAGGCGGGGCGGTCACGACGCGCGACGAAGTGCTGGCCGCCGATGTGGCGCTTACGCGCTTTCATGGCATGGACCGCGAAGCGTGGAACCGGTTCGGCAAGACCGGCAGTCCCCATTATGAAATCATCGCGCCCGGCTACAAGTACAACATGATGGATATCCAGGCCGCACTGGGCATCCACCAGCTGCCGGCTCTGGATGGTTTCATCGAACGGCGCACCGCGCTGGCCCGGCGCTATGGGGAGGCTCTGTCCGGCTGGCCGCAGTGGACCCTTCCGGGGGCGCCGTCCTATGCGCATCGCCCTGCCTGGCACCTGTATGCGCCGCTTTTGAACCCGGAGGCGGCTGGTATGGATCGCGATGCCTTTATGGCCGCCATGAAGGCGCGTAATATCGGTACCGGCATCCATTACCGGGCGGCGCATCTCTATCCTTACTATCGCGAACGGTACGGCTATAAAGTGGGCGACTTCCCGCGGGCCGAATCGGTATCCGATCGTATCGTGAGCCTGCCCCTGTTCCCGCTCATGACAGATGACGACCAGGATCGCGTCCTGGGCGCCATGGCGGATGTATTTGCCAAGGGGAAATAATGCGGCCTTATCTCAGCGTGGTGATTCCGGTCTACAACGAGGAGGACAATCTTCGTCCCCTTTTTGCGCGCCTGACCGCCGTCCTCGACGACATCGGCAAAAGCTACGAGATCGTCTTCACCAATGATGGCAGCACGGACCGCTCGGGCGCCATTCTCCGGGAGCTTCACGAGACCCGCCCAGACCAGGTGCGCGTGATCGATTTCAACGGCAACTTCGGCCAGCATATGGCCATCATGGCGGCCTTTGAGTACGTGCGCGGAGAAGTCGTCGTCACCCTGGATGCCGACCTGCAAAATCCACCCGAAGACATTCCGCGCCTCCTTGCCGCCATCGACGCCGGCCACGATGTGGTGGGCGGCTATCGCAAGGATCGCCAGGACACCTGGTTCCGGCGCAGCGCCTCCCGCCTGATCAACGCCATCCGCGCGCGCATCACCCACATCGAAATGCGCGACCAGGGATGTATGCTGCGCGCGTACCGGCGCAACGTGGTGGACAACATCGCCACCAGCGGCGAGGTCTCGACTTTCATTCCGGCGCTCGCCTACAGTTTCGCCGCGCGGCCGACCGAGATCGAGGTGCGCCACGCGCCGCGCGCGGCAGGCCGGTCGAAATACCGCATCTATGATCTCTTGCGCCTCAATTTCGATCTGATGACGGGTTTTTCCCTGGTTCCCCTTCAGGTCTTTACCATGCTGGGGTTCGCGGTTTCGTTTTTCAGCGCCCTCCTCGTGATTTACCTGACGCTCCAGCGCATCTTCATCGGGCCGGAGGTGCAGGGCGTATTCACGCTCTTTGGCATCATGTATTTTCTGGTCGGGCTTGGCATCTTCGGACTGGGCATCATCGGTGAGTATATCGGGCGCATCTATCTCGAGGTCCGCAAGCGCCCGCGGTTCGTGATTCGCGAGATCCTGCAGAGCGCCGATGACGACTAACTGTTCGATGCTGGTGTTTGCATACCACGAGGTCGGTTACCGGTGCCTCGAGCTGCTGCTCGAGCGCAAGGAACAAATCCTTGCGGTCTTCACGCATGAGGACGCCGCAGGCGAGCGCATCTGGTTCCGGCCGGTCGCCGAACTGGCCCGTGCGCACGGCATCCCGGTGTACACGCCCTCCAGCATCAAGGGGCCGGTCGTCGAGCAGATACGGGCGCTGGCCCCTGACATCATCTTCTCCTTCTACTACCGCTACATGATTCCAGGTGACGTGCTGCGCATACCCCGCCTGGGCGCTTTCAACATGCATGGCTCGCTGCTCCCGCGTTATCGCGGACGCGTCCCCATCAACTGGGCCATCATTCACGGCGAAACGGAAACGGGCGCCACACTCCACCACATGGTCCGCCGCGCCGACGCTGGCGACATCGTCGACCAGCAGGCGGTGGCGATCGGACGCGAGGACACGGCCCAGGACGTCTTTTTCAAGGTCACCGAGGCCGCCGTCCAGGTGCTCGACCGGAACCTGGCCGCCCTGAAGACCGGCCGCGCCCCGCGCCATGCGCAAGACGAGGCGCAGGCGACGACCTTCGGCGGCCGCCGGCCGGAAGACGGCCGCATCGACTGGAGCTGGTCGTCACAGAGGATTTTTGACTTCGTCAGGGCTCTCACCGAGCCCTACCCGGGCGCCTTTACGACCACGCGGGGGCGCACCCTGCTGATCTGGTGGGGGGTTCCGGTGGAGCGGCCGGCGGCCGATCAAGCCCAGGCGGGGGCCATTCTGTCCACCCGGCCCTTGATCGTGGCGACCGGGGATGGCGCCTTCCAGATCGGCCGCGCCCAGTGGGCGCATGGCCGGGCGGTTGAAGGGGATGAATTCGTTCGGTTCGAGGTTCTCGGCGCCTGAGGGGCGGGGATCCCAGTCTACTAGGAGAAACATCAAATGGCTTTGAAAGTCCTGATCCTTGGCGTCAACGGATTTATCGGCAACAGCCTCACCCAGCACATCCTCGAGCGGAAGGACTGGGAGGTCTACGGCATGGACATGAACAACGACAAGCTCGGGGCGAGCCTCGACAACAGCCGCTTCCACTTTGTCGAAGGCGATATCACCGTCAACCGCGAGTGGATCGAATACCACATCAAAAAATGCGATGTGGTGCTTCCCCTCGTCGCGATCGCCACGCCGGCCACATACGTCACGGACCCCTTGCGCGTCTTCGAGCTCGACTTCGAGGCCAATCTCGACATCGTCCGCAAGTGCGTGCGCTACAAGCGCCGCGTGCTGTTCCCGTCGACTTCCGAAGTCTACGGCATGAGCACCGACACCCCGTTCGACGAGGAGAACAGCAGTCTCGTTCTTGGACCCATCCACAAGCAGCGGTGGATCTACTCCTGCTCAAAGCAGCTGCTCGATCGCGTCATCTATGCCTATGGGCAGAAGGAAGGCCTGCGGTTTACGCTCTTTCGGCCCTTTAACTGGATCGGTCCAAAGCTCGACAACATCCTCGAGCCAAAGGAAGGCAGTTCGCGCGTGCTCACGCAGTTCATCGGCAACATCCTGCGCGGCAAGGACATCCAGCTGGTCGATGGCGGCAACCAGCGCCGCAGCTTCACCTACATCGACGACGGCATCGACGCTTTGCTGCGCATCATCGAAAACGAGGACAACTGCGCCGATGGCCGTATCTTCAACATCGGCAATCCGCAAAACGACTGCTCGATCAAGGATCTCGCCGAGCAGCTGGTGGCGTTGGTCAAGTCCTACCCGCGCTACGCGCAGCTCGCGGAGAAGGTGCGCATCGTCACCGTGGAGTCCAAGGAGTACTACGGCGCCGGCTACCAGGACATCCTGACCCGGGTGCCTTCCATCGAAAACGCCACCCGGCATCTCGGCTGGCGGCCGACCACCGATTTGCAAACGGCGCTGCGCAAGACGCTGGATTACCATCTGGGGCGGCCGTCCCAGGAGCTCCAGTAAGGCATGCCCGATATCGCCCTGGCCATCAAGATCGACGTGGACACCGACCGGGGTACCCGGATCGGCGTGCCGCGCCTGGTGGGCCTGCTCAACGAATTCGGCATCCACGGGAGTTTTTATTTCTCGCTCGGGCCGGACAATACCGGGCGCGCCCTGCGCCGCATCTTCCGGCCGGGGTTTTTGCGCAAGGTGCGGCGCACGAGCGTGGTCAGCACCTACGGGATACGCACCCTTCTAAACGGGGTGCTCTGGCCGGGTCCGAAGGTGGCGCGGCGCAACCCCGGGATCCTGCGTGCCGCCCAGGCCCGCGGCCATGAAGTCGCCATTCATTGTTACGATCACATCCGCTGGCAGGACGGCCTGCATCGCATGGCTTTGGACGAGGTGCGCCGGGAGTTTGCGCGTGCCCGCCGCGAATTCGAGTGGGTGTTTGAGGAGCCGGCCCGGGCCGCCGCGGCGGCCGGGTGGCAGGCCAATGCCGACAGTCTCGCGGTTTACGATGAGTCCGGTCTGCTCTATGGCAGCGACACACGCGGCACCACCCCTTTCTTTCCCCATGCCGGCGGCCAGACGTTTCGCACCCTGCAGATTCCCACCACGCTGCCGACGCTCGACGAACTCCTGGGGCGCCCCGACTTTCCCGACGACGGCCTCGTCGATCACTACGTTTCGCTTTTGCAGCGCAACGAGATCAACGTCCTCACCATTCACGCCGAGATCGAGGGCATGGTCAAATATGACTGGTTCCGTGAATTTCTGGCGCGCGCGGTGTCCATGCGCATGCAGTTCCTGACGCTTGCCGAGGTTGCCCGCAACGTCCTGCGCGCACCGCACACGGTGCCGGTGTGCGAGCTGCTGGCCGGGGAGATCGAGGGCCGGTCGGGGACGCTCGCTTTGCAAGGCAACGCGCTTCCCGACCTCGCCCAAGCCGGTGGCCGACCTTCCCGTTAACGACTGTCTCGGCGCGCTGCGCGCGGCCCTGTCCGCCCACGCGCTCGTGCTGCTCTCCGCCCCTCCGGGCAGCGGCAAGACCACGGCGGTGCCTCCCGCCCTCCTCGATGAGGCATGGCTCAACGGACGCAAGATCCTGATGCTGGAGCCGCGCCGCGCCGCCGCGCGCGCCGCCTGCGAATGGATGGCCCGCAGCCGGGGCGAGGCGCCGGGCGGCACGATCGGTTACCGCACCCGCCAGAGCCAGGCCGTATCGGCGCATACGCGCATCGAAATCATCACGGAAGGCATTTTGACGCGCCGGGTGCAGCGCGATCCGCTCTTGGAGGATGTCGGCCTGGTCATCTTCGATGAGGTGCATGAGCGGCACCTGCATACGGATCTCGGTCTGGCCCTCGTCTGCGATGTCCAGGCGGCTTTGCGGCCGGATCTGCGTGCTCTGCTGATGTCGGCCACTTTGGACCAGCAGGGTCTGCGGGCGCATTTTCCGAACGCGCCTTGCATCGAGTCCGAAGGCCGCCAGCATCCTGTCACCGTGCTCTATCCGGAGCGGTCTTCGCGTGCGCCCTTAGTCGACCAGATCCGCGCAGCGCTCGTCTGCGTGCTGCCGGCGAGCACGGGCGATGTCCTCGTCTTCGTTCCGGGTGCGGCCGAAATCCGCGCCTGCCAGCAGGGTCTCGCCGATCTGGCCCGCGCCGCGGGCGTGCGTCTGTGCCGCCTGCATGGCGACATGAACCCCGCCGAGCAAGACGAGGTGCTGCGTGTGGCCGCAGACAGGCGCGTCATTTTTGCGACCGCGATCGCCCAGACCAGCCTCACCCTGCCTGCGGTGGATGCCGTAATCGATTCGGGCCTCATGCGCGTGGCGCGCCACGATCGCACGACCGGCTTTACGCGTCTTCTGACGCTTCCCGCCAGCCAGGACGTTACGCTGCAACGCGCCGGCCGCGCGGGGCGCGTGCGTCCCGGGCTCTGTTATCGTCTCTGGACGGCATCCGAGCAGGCGGGGCGTCCGCGTTTCGCGCCGCCGGAAATCGAAACCGTGGATCTGGGCCTGTTCGCGCTCGATCTCGCCGCCTGGGGTACGCCCACCGGGGCTGGTCTTACGTGGCTTACGCCACCGCCGGAACCGGCCCTGGCGGCCGCTTTCACGCTTCTCGAGTCACTGGGCTTTACCCATGCCGATCGCAGCCTGACGCCCGCCGGGCGCCTGGCTGCGCAAGCGGGCATGGCACCCCGCCAAGCGGCACTGATCCTCCATGATCCGCCGCATCCGACCCTTGCCCTGGTATTGGCCGTCTTGCTTGCCGACCGCGATCCGGCGCGCGATCTCAACGAAGCCGGTATCGACGCCCGGCTGCGCTGGCTGTCTGCGCATCGCGACGCGGGCTTTCGGCGGCTCCTCGACTCGGTGGGCCGCCGTCTCGGTGTGGACACGCGCTGGCAGGGCGAAGGCATCGGCGATGCCGATCTCCAGGCCCGGATCCTGTGGGCCGCCTATCGCGACCGCCTCGCCGTCGCCACAGGTCCGCGGGGGGTCTTCAAGCTGGTGACGGGCGCGCGTGTGCAGGTGCGGGCGGATGATCCGCTCGCCCAGGCGCCTGCGCTTTTGGCGCTCGTGGTGGACGACTCGGCCCAGGCGGCGTTCGTGCGCCTGGCCGCCCCTGTGTCTGCCCCGCTTTTGCGGGCCTGGGCGGATGCGTGCGCGACCGACACCGTGTCGGTCACCTGGGACGAGCGCGCGCATCGTGTGACCGCCCGCCGCGAGCGGCGCTTCGGTGAGATCGCCTTGCAGTCCGTGCCGGTTGCAGTGCCGCCCCCCGCGGCGGTCGTCCCCATCCTCGTGGAGGCCGTCCGGCGATCGGGTATGAGCGCGTTGCCGTGGCCCGACGAGGCGGAGGCGTTGCGGGCGCGTGTCCACAGTCTCGCCCACTGGCAGCCCGGCGCGGGCTGGCCCGATCTTTCCAGCGAGGCTTTGGCGGCGACGGCCGAGACCTGGCTGCCGGCTGCGTTCAGGGCGGTGGCGGACGCGTCCGTCGTCGATGTCGTGCGCGGCATCGTGTACGGGGTGTTGCGGGAAGACCAGCGCCTGCGGCTGGAGCGGGATGCGCCGCGGGCCCTTGCGCTGCGAACGCGCCGACTCTGGCCGATCCGGTATCAGCCGGAAGGACCGGCCATACTCGCAGCGCCCATTCAGGAGTTCTACGGATTGTCCGAAACCCCCAGGATCCCGGGGGGCGTACCCTTGGTCCTGGAGCTGTTGTCTCCCGGCGGCCGTCCGGTGCAGACGACGAGCGACCTGCCCCGCTTCTGGCAGACCGGATATCCGGCCTTGCGCCGCCAGCTGGCTGCGCGCTATCCGCGCCACGCGTGGCCGGACGACCCGCTCAATCCGCCGCGGTCACGCCACCAGGGCGCGTAGCCCGAGTGCCTTGAAGAGGGCGCTGTCGGCCGCCGCCGCGGGATTGGGTGTCGTCAGAAGCTTGTCACCGGCAAACAATGAGTTGGCGCCGGCAAAGAAACACAGCGCCTGCAATTCGTCGCTCATCTCCTCGCGGCCCGCCGACAGCCGCACCCGGCTTGCCGGCAGACACACACGCGCGATGGCGATGGTGCGGACGAATTCGAGTGGCTCGAGACTCGGTTGATCGGCAAGCGGCGTCCCTTTGACGCGTACGAGCAGATTGATCGGCACGCTTTCCGGTGGCGGATCCATGGCGCTCAGTTCGGCAATCAGGCCCGCGCGGTCGCGGCGCGATTCCCCCATGCCGACGATGCCGCCGCAGCACACCTTGAGTCCCGCCTTGCGCACCCGCGAGAGGGTGGCCAGCCGGTCCTCGAACTCGCGGGTGTGAATGACCTGGCCGTAGTGCGTGCGGCTGGTGTCGATATTGTGGTTGTAATAATCAAGACCTGCGTCCGCCAGCTTTTCCGCCTGCCCTTCCCGCAACATTCCGAGCGTTGCACAGGTTTCGAGGCCAAGCGCCGACACGGCCCGCACCATTTCGGCCACGGCCCGGACGTCGGCATCCTTGGGTCCCCGCCATGCGGCACCCATGCAGAAGCGGCTCGCACCCCGGGCCTTCGCCGCTTTCGCCGCCTCGACCACTTCGGCGGTCGTCAGCAGCGGCTCGTCTTCGACACCGGTGGTGTGGCGGCGTGACTGCGGGCAGTACCCACAATCTTCCGGGCATCCCCCGGTCTTGATCGAAAGCAGGGTACTGATCTGAATGTCCGCCGGATCGAAATGCTGACGATGCACACTGTGGGCTTCGTAGAGCAGGTCGAAAAACGGTTGTTCGAAAAGGGCCTCGATCTCGGCTAGGTTGCGGGCCATGCGGCGTCTCCTGATTTTTGCCAGACCCTACGATGCGCCGAGCACCCTGTCAACTTTTTCCGCATCCGCCGGTTGACGAACGTTGCTGCGGCCGATGCCGATGTAGTTGATGCCGAGCTCGGCCAGGCGCCGTGGGTCGTACTGGTTGCGGCCATCGAAAATCATCGGTGACCGCAGAAGCGCCTTCACCCGTGCAAAGTCCGGATGCCGGAAGGGCTTCCACTCCGTCACGAGAATCAGGGCGTGGGCGCCATCGAGTGCCGCGTATTGATGATCCGACATGTCGATGCGCCCTTCCTCGAACCACGACGCCGGCAGTTCGTGGCGGGCCACCTCGGCTGCGACGGGGTCGTATGCCGTCACGCGCGCGCCCGCGCCGATCAGGGATTTCAGCAGCACCACCGATGACGCCTCGCGCATGTCATCGGTGCCCGGCTTGAAGGCCAGTCCCCACAAGGCGAAATGCAGACCGGTCAGGTCGTCGCCGTAGACGCTGCGGATGTGCTGGAACAAAACCTGTTTTTGCTGCTCATTACGGTTCTCGACGGCTTTCAGCACCGTCGGTTCGAAGCCCGCCTGATCCGCCATGCGGATGATGGCCTTCACGTCCTTCGGAAAACAGGAACCGCCGTAGCCGCAGCCGGGGTATATGAAGGAATACCCGATGCGACTGTCGGAACCGATACCCTGGCGCACGCTTTCTACGTCCACGCCGAGGCGCTCACAGAGGTTGGCGATCTCGTTGATAAAGGAGATCTTGGTCGCAAGCATCGCGTTGGCCGCATACTTGGTCATCTCCGCTGCGCGGATGTCCATGAACAGCAGCCGTTCGTGATTGCGCATGAACGTCCCGTAGAGGTCGCGCATGATCGCGCGCGCGCGCTCCGAATCGCAACCGACCACCACCCGGTCCGGGCGCATGAAATCTGCGACCGCATCCCCTTCTTTCAGGAATTCCGGATTGCTGACCACGTCGAACGGCACAACCGCGTGGCGCCGCGCCAGTTCGGCGGCGATGGTGTCGCGGACCTGTTCGGCGGTGCCGACGGGGACGGTCGATTTGTCCACGATCACCGCGTAATGATCCAGGTGCCGGCCGATATCGCGCGCCACTGTCAGCACATGGCTGAGATCGGCGGAGCCGTCTTCGTTGGGCGGCGTGCCGACCGCTATGAAGTAGGTCTCGCTCTCTGCGAGCGCCCCGGCGAGTTCTGTCGTGAACCGCAACCGCCCGGCACTGGCGTTGTTGTCGACGATCGTTTTCAGGCCGGGTTCGTAGATCGGCAGCACGCCACGGCGCAATCCCTCGATCTTTCCCTTGTCGACATCGACGCAGATGACATCATTGCCCATCTCGGCGAAACAGGCGCCCGTCACCAACCCGACATAACCCGTCCCTATAACAGTCAATCGCATGATCGAAAACCTTCAGAGGCTCGGCAGGCCCTGCCGCGGCACGCATTCTATCAAAGCGCCGGAGTGGCTCCAACCGCGCCGCGGCCTTGCGCCCGCAGCCACCGGGCTTTGCCGCCGCCAGCCTGCGGCGGTTCCACCGGTCGCCGTCCATCGACCGGCCGGCGCCTGCGCGCACGCCGCCGACCGCCTGGGGCCGCCGTTGTGGCGGCATTGTCACAGGGACGGCGTCACGTCACGTCCGCCGTAGACACGCTCGTGGCGGGCCTGGCATTCGGTGCAGCGCTCCGCCGTCGGGTAGGCATCCAGCCGCGCATAGGGGATTTCGCAGCCGCACTCCGTGCAGCGGCCATAGGTGTCATCGGCGAGCCGGCTGAACGCCGCTTCGATCGCACGCAACTCGCGCAACTCGTTTTGTACCTCGGTCAGGTTCAGATCCACGAGTTGGGCGGCCATGGACTCGTCGCCGGGATCGCCCACTTCACCGGCCACCTTCGTGATGTTCTCGGTCTTGGCAAAATCCGTTGCCGTCCGCACTTTTCTCACCAGCTCGGCACGCCGCTCCGTCAGGCGGTGCTCGAGTGTCCTGCGCTGTTCGGAAGTGAGCTTGGTCATGATGTCCTCCAGAGCGGATCAGAGTGGGGCAGGCCCTTGAGCCGCGGGTTCCGCCGGCTTGCCTGATGGTGTCCGCCAGGACCCGCAAACCCGATCATCAGCATGCGCGACGCTACGTCTTTTGTCCCCCGACTGTCGTTCCGTCCCTGCATCCTCCCATGCATCCGCCGAGCGCGCAAAAATCCAGACTCTGCAACGCCTGGTGCCGCCGCACGACTCTGGCGGGCCGTCTGTGCCGCCATGCCACCCGTGACCGGCTGTTGCGGCCGTCGCGATCGGGCGGCAAACCGCTTTCCACCCCCTCTCGACGGCCACAAGGTGCCTCATGCCCACGTCCTGGCCCTCTTTTTGCCGCACACCCGCCCCGGCCGGGCGCTAAAGGGATCGCCTCGCACCGAAAACGTGTGTCTGCTGTGCGATCGCAACGCGCACGGCGCGCGCCGCGTCATTTCCCTTTAAATAAAGCCATTCTCTCTCTGTGCGGTCGCGGTGGCCGGGCGTGTGATGTCCGCTCTGCGCGCGTGCGCGGCCATGACTTTGTGTGAAAAGCCAAACTTGCGGTGCCGAATTGTTTGCAAACGTCGATATCGCTGATACAGTTAGAGTTGACGATGCGGCAATTTATGCTAGGCGTGTCGCCCACGGCGATGAAGAGTGGAGCTTTTCAGTCCAGCCTCAAAATAACCACGTCGTCGCCCATGGCCGTTGTGGCCGGGCATCCTTGCCTCGACGTCCTTGCTCGGGGAGGCGGAGAATTGTGCAGGGGAGAGCGACTCTAAGACTGTCAATTTGAGGAGTGAGAGCATGGCAATAAAGAAGAAGGCGGCGACCACGAAGAAGAAGGTCCGTGCGGCGTCGGCGAAGGCTGCGGTCAAGAAGTCAACCGTAAAGAGCGTTGCCAAGAAGGCGGTCACCAAGAAGACCGCCGTGAAGAAGGCCACCACCAAGAAGAAGGCGGTCAAGAAGGCAACGGTGAAGAGTGTTGCGAAGAAGGCGGTCGCCAAGAGCCGCACCAAGGCGGTGAGGAAAGCCGCCCCCAAGCGCAAGACGGCTGCCAAAAAGGCGGCGGGCCGGAAGTAACAGCGCATTGCCGTAGGCCGCTGCTGGCGGCCTACGGCCTAATCTCCGTCATCGGCCAGCGCGTCCTTGTTGATGTTTTCGAGCGCTTGCGCCCAGGCCGTTTCGTGGGTCGGCAGTGTTGTCTGCACCAGGCCATGAAAGGCCATCAGCCGTTCGGAAAAGGCCGCCAGATCCCCCCCTCCCGTCAGTTCCTGTGCCGAACGCTCCACCAAAACCAGTGTCTCGCGCAGATTCAGGCAGGAGCCGAGTGCATTTTTCAGGCGTTCACGCGGCTTGGGTATCCAGGTCCGGTCGGCTGCCACCGACCGCAGGCGCTCGCCGAGTTCCAGTATGCGTTTGCGCAGCTTCGCTACGGCGCCGAGCTTGTCGCTTTTCAGGTCTCCCCATACCGCGCAGTCGATCAGACCCAGCCAGTGGGCGCGCAGCGATCCGATCCATTCCGGATCGGGTTCAAGCCGTGTGTCGATGTCGTTCATTCATGCTCCGGCATTGAGGGCGGCGAGCCGCTCCGGCGTGCCGACGTCGGTCCAGTGTCCCCGGTAATGCTCGCCGGTGACGAGCCCCTTGCCGATCGCCTCGCGCAGCAAAGGTCCGAGCGCGAAGCGTTCGCCCGGGGGGTTGGCGAACAAGGTCTTGCGGTACAAACCGATGCCGGCAAACGTCAGCCGCGGCGCCCGATCCACGACCCGGCCGTCGTGCAAACCAAAATCCCCGTCCGGGTGCTGGGGCGGATTGTCCACGAGCACGAGATGCGCAAGCCCCGGGATTGCCGCAGGCAGGGCCGCAAAGGGGTAATCCGTATAAATGTCGCCGTTGACCACCAGGAAGGGGTCGCTGTCTAGGAGCGGCAGGGCGCGCACGATGCCGCCGCCCGTCTCGAGGCCGACTGCGCCTTCATCGGAGTAACGCAACCGGGTGCCGAAACGGTGTCCGTCCCCAAGCCGCTCGCGGATCAGGCTGCCGAGGTACGCGATGTTGATGACGATCTCGGTCGTGCCGGCTGCAGCGAGCGCCTCGACGAGATACTCGATCAGTGGTTTGCCGCGCACGGCGACGAGCGGTTTGGGGATATGGTCGGTCAGCGGCCGCATGCGCTCACCCCGTCCCGCGCCGAGGATCATGGTGTTCATGGGCGGGGCAGTGCCAGCAGGAATTCGTGCAGGGGCCGGAGATCGGCGTAGAGGGCCGTGGCCTCCTCCAGATAGCGCAGGGTCAACGGAAGATCCGCCAGGTAGCCGGATTTGCCGTCCCGATGATGCAGGCGGGCGAAGATGCCGGCCACCTTGAGATGGCGCTGCACGCCCATGCGGTCGAACCATTCGACGAAACACGCCTCGTCTTCCAGGCCATGGAGTCCGGATTCGCGGGACAGCGCGCAATATCCCTTGACCCAATCGACGACCTGATCACGCGGCCATGCCACATAGCAGTCGCGCAGGAGGGAAACGAGATCGTAGGTGATCGGGCCGCGCACCGCGTCTTGAAAATCCAGGATGCCCGGGTTATGGCGGGGATCGATCATGAGGTTGCGCGAATGGAAATCGCGATGCACCCACACCTGCGGCTGCTGCAGTGCCGCGTCGGCGAGGCTCGCGAATGCACTGCTTAGCATTGCCGACTCCTGATCGGACAGGCGGATGCCGAGATGGCGCCCCAGGTACCAGGCGCGGAACAGTTCCATTTCCGCAAGTAGCATATCGCGGCTGTAAGGCGGCAGGAATTCCGGGTCGAGGAAGGTGCCCGTCTGCAGCACGACCAGCGCGCCCAGGGCATCCCCATAGAGCCGCTCCACGGTGCCGGCCTGCAGTTCGTTCAGATAGGGCCTTTCGCCGAGATCGGTCAGCACGCAAAAACCCTGCGTGAAATCGCAGCCGATGATGCCCGGCACATTGAGGCCGATCTCCTCGAGTTTGGTGGCGATGCGCACGAAGGGCTCGAGTTTTTCCTTGTCAGGCGGCGCATCCATGACGATCCAGGTCTGCCCATCGCCCCGCAGGCGGAAGTAGCGGCGGAAACTGGCGTCCGCGGAAGCCGGCGTGACCGCAAAGCGGTCGTGCCCGAGCACCTGGGCGCTGAATCCCTGCAGGGCAGCCATCCTGTCCATACCCACGCAACATCTCCTTTTGTCAGATCAGACCCTTGCGTAAGAGGCCGATTGTATGCGATTTTAGCGGCCACATACATTTGACCGATCCTGTCATGCCCCGGACCGTTGCCACGCGCTCATGGGCGGGGTTATTGCTCTCATCCCTGGTTGTCGCCTCCGCCTACGGGGCGTGCACGCCCGTCGCGCCCCACCCGGTCACATTCATGAGCCCAGGCCAAAAACACCGCGCCGCCCACGTTGTCGCCGACAAGGTCCGTGCGTGGCGCAACGGTATCAGCATCTTCAGCGGCCACGTCGTGTTGACCTACGGCACCGAGACCGTACGGGCCCATATCATCCGCTTCAACCGCCGCACCAACGCCTTTACGGCCGTCGGTCACGTGCGCGTGGTGAACGCGCAGGGCGGGCGGCTGCGGGCGCACTACCTGCACCTCAACCGGGTATCGGGCCACGGGGTGGCGCGCGACGTGCACTTCCATTTGCCGGGGAGCAATGCGCGCGGCCATTCGGTCATCGTCATTCTGCGCGGCCGCCACCGTGCGCTGTTGCACCGCACACGCTACAGCATGTGCCCGGAGGGGACCCGCGTCTGGTATATCAGCGCCAATACGCTGCATCTGGATTACCAGAACGATTCGGGTGTGGCCACCAACGCCCTCGTCGTCTTCAAGGGCGTGCCGATCTTTTACTGGCCCTATCTCAGTTTTCCCATATCCAACAAGCGCAAGTCCGGCTTCCTGCCGCCCCGCTACGGGGTTCTCGGCAATTCCGGCATTTCGCTGTCGGTCCCCTATTACTGGAATCTGGCGCCCAACTACGATCTGGTCACAACGCCGCAGATCCTGACCCGGCGCGGCGTCATGCTGGGCAACCATTTCCGCTATCTCGGCGCGAGCTACAGCGGTTCGGTGGAGGCGGATTACATCCCCTTCGACCGCCTCTACGGCCGCCCCCGCTACGCCTTCAATCTGGTGCACACGCAGACTTTCAATCCGTACTGGTGGGCCAAGATCAATTATAATCGCGTCTCGGATCCGGCGTTTTATACCGATTTCAGCACGTCGATCAACCTCGCCAGCCAGATCGACCTGCCGCAGCTCGCCGAGACCGGCTATTCGGGCCGCCACCTGCGTGTTCGTCTGTTCGCATCCACCTACGAGCTGCTCGACACGGCGATCGCGTCCGGGTACCAGCCCTACGAGGAACTGCCGGGCGTCCGCCTGCGTGTGCGCGGCCGTTCCGCCCCCAACCGTTTCCATTACCGCATCGCCGCCAGCGCCATCCGTTTCATTGCCGGCGGCGGTCCGCCCGCCGACCGCGTCGATGCGCGCGCGACCTTGAGCTACCCGTGGCGTTCGCCGGCCGCCTTTCTGACGCCCCGTTTCACGGAGCGGGAGACCGATTATTGGCTGGGGTCGTCGACCAGCGTCCACAGGATTGCGCCAACAACGAGCCTGAAAGGGGGCCTGTATCTCGAGCGGCACCTCGCCGACGGCGGCCACCAGACACTCGAGCCCGAAATCTACTATCTCTACACGCCTTACCGGAACCAGCAAAACATCCCCATATTCGACACAGCGCCGACCGACTTCAACTACACCAACCTCTTTCGCGCCAACGCCTTTTTCGGACCCGACCGGGTCGCCGACGCAAACCAGCTGACGGCGGCGCTGACCACGCGCTTTTATTCGGCAAGCGGACGCGAGCGGCTGCGCGCCAGCGCGGGGATCGTCCACTATTTCCACCGCCCGTCGATCTATTTGCCGCCGGCCACCCGGATTCTCGACCGCACATCGGACATCGCGGCCGAACTCTATGCGCGCCTTACCCGCCACTGGTATACGCGTGGTACCCTCGAATGGAATCCCATTACCAACGTCACCGACGCGGGTGAAGCCTATGTGGAATACCACCCGGCCGCCAACGCGATCGTCACGCTCGGCCACCGCTACGTGCGCGGTGTCCAGGAGCAGGTGGATTTCAGTGTCCAGTGGCCCGTGTTTCACCGATGGTCGGCGCTCGCCGAAACCAGTTATTCGCTGATGCAATCCACCGGTTTGGAATCCTACGTCGGCATCCAATACAATACCTGCTGCTGGGGCGCCAGTTTTTACATCGGCCAGCGCCTCGGGCTGAACAATACGCAATTTACAACCGCCATGCTCGCGTTCACCCTGAATGGACTGGGCAGCCTCGGCACGATTCCGATCGCGCCGCTCAGTCAGCACGGGTTCATGTTGGGCCCTTGAGGAGAGATGATGTCATCCGCGCTACCGCCGTTCATCAGTGCCCAGCCCGTGACCATCGACAAAATCGTGGCCATCGTGAACAACGGTATCATCACCCAGTCGGAGCTCGACCAGCGGGTCAAGCTGCTGGCGGAACGGCTGTCTGCGCAGCATGTGTCTTTGCCACCTGAACGCCTGCTCAGGCGGCGGGTTCTCGGCCAGATGGTGATGGAGCGTCTCGAGCTGCAGTACGCCAAGCGCATCGGTATCCACATCAGCGCCGCCGAGGTGGCCGCCGCCGAGGCCACGCTGGCGGCCCGCAATCACATGTCCGTCGCCCAGTTCGAGCATGCCCTGTCGACGGAAGGGTTTACGCCTCACGCATTCCATCAGCGCCTGCGGCGCGAATTGACCATCCGCGCGCTGATCGAGCGGCACATCAGTCGCGGCGTCACCGTATCGAAGGCGAGCGTCGACCGGTTCATGGCCGAGGAGCGCGCCGCCGCGGGCAGCCGCTACAAGATCGCGGAGATTACACTGAGTGTGCCGGCCACGGCCGGTCAGGCCGCGCGCTCGCGCATCCTGGCACGGGCCCACAAGATCGCCGACGGCATCGCCGCCGGTCAGGCGTTCAGCCAGGCCGCCATCGAGCATTCCGAGGACCAGCACGCGCTGGAGGGTGGCCAGCTGGGCTGGCGCCGGGCCGATCATCTGCGGCCGCTGTTCGTGCATGCGGTCAGCCGCATGAAGATCGGGGAGGTGCGTGTCCTGGCCGGCCGCGACGCGGTTTATCTGGTCAAGCTCGAAAACGAGAAACAAGGCAAACAGCCGCCGGCCACATGGCAGGTCCGCCTGCGGGAGATCATCCTGCGGCCGACCGTCCGGATGTCTGGCGCGATGGTGCGCGAAAAGTTGAAGGATCTGAAGCTGCGTATCCAAGGGGGACAGAGCTTTGGAGCTTTGGCGCGCGCCTATTCGGAAGCCGGCAATGCCCTGCAGGGTGGACGGACGGGCTGGGTGTCGCTTGCGTCTTTGCCGCCCACCCTGGCACAGGCCGCGCAGTCGCTGCCCATAGGCCAGGTCGGTGGTCCCTACGCCATGGGTCAGGGACAGATCCTGATCCAGGTGGAATCGAGGCGGTTGCGCCACGGCCTCACCCGTTCGGCGGCCAAACGTCTGTTGCGCATGCGCAAGGGCAGCACGCTCTATGTGCGCTGGCTGCAGACCTTGCGCGACGACGCGTACATCCGCTATATGCGAAATGACTAGACGGCCGCGGCTGGCCTTCACTCCGGGGGAGCCGGCGGGCATCGGACCCGATCTGGCCGTTCTCCTCGACCGCACCGGCATCGAGGCCGACATCCTCACCATCGCCGACCCGGACATTCTGCGTTCCCGGGCCGTGCTTTTGGGGCGCCCGCTCCTTGCCCCCGCCGATCCGGCGCGGCCCGGTGATGCGGTCGTGGCCGTGCCGGCGGCCCGGCCGGCCACCGCGGGGGTCCTCGATGCGGCCCATGCGGCCTATGTGCTGGCCTGCCTCCGGCGGGCGGTGGAGGGCTGTCTGGCAGGGGAATTCGACGCCCTGGTGACCGGCCCCGTCCACAAGGGCGTGATCGCCACCGCCGGTTTCCCGTTCACCGGCCACACCGAGTTTCTGGCCGCCCAGGCGGGTGTCGACGATGTGGTCATGATGCTCACGGCGGGATCGCTGCGGGTGGCGCTGGTCACAACGCATGTGCCGTTGCGCGATGTCGCGGCTGCCATCACGCCGGCGCGGCTGGATGCCACCTTGCGCATCGTGGCGCAGGCGCTGCACCGCGATTTCGGTCTGGTCCGTCCGCGCGTGGCCGTGTTGGGGCTCAATCCGCATGCGGGGGAACAGGGACACATGGGCCGTGAGGAGATTGATGTCCTGGCGCCCGCTTTGGCGCGCGCCCAGGATCTCGGCGTTGTGTGGGTGGGTCCGCTGCCCGCCGATACGGCCTTTGTGCCGGCCCATTTGCGCGGCATCGATGCGGTGGTGGCCATGTACCACGATCAGGGCCTGCCGGTCCTGAAGGCGCAGGGCTTTGGCATGGGCATCAACATCACCCTCGGCCTGCCCTTCATCCGTACGTCGGTCGATCATGGTACGGCGCTCGACAAGGCCGGAACGGGCGCGATCGATACCGGCAGTCTCCGTGAGGCGCTGTTGCTGGCCGCTGAGCTTGGCAGACGCCGTGCCGCTGCCTAAAAAACGATTTGGCCAACATTTCCTGCGCGATACGCAGATCCTGGAGCGGATCGCGGGCGTGTGTGCGGCCGTGCCGGGCGAGGTCACGGTGGAGATCGGGCCGGGACAGGGCGCACTGACCGAGCATCTGCTTGCGCGCATCGCGCATCTGCACGCCATCGAAATCGACCGTGATCTGACCGCGCCCTTGTCGGCACGCTTTGGCGACCGTCTGATCGTTCACCAAACCGACGCACTCAAGCTCGACTTTTGCACGCTCGGCGCGTGTCTGCGCGTGGTCGGCAATCTCCCCTACAACATCTCCACGCCGCTCATTTTTCATTTGATCGATCAGCGCTGTATCGCGGCCATGGTATTCCTTCTGCAAAAGGAGGTCGTCGATCGGCTGGCCGCAGAACCCGGAGATCCCGCCCGCGGGCGTCTGTCGGTCATGGTCCAGGCGCGCTGCGCGGTGACACCCCTTTTTACCGTAGCGCCCGGAGCCTTTTTTCCTCCTCCGAAGGTGGATTCCCGGCTGGTGCGGCTGGAGCCCCGCGCGCCCCTGAAAACCCGGGATCCGGCCCACTTCGGGCGCATCGTCAGCGCCGCCTTCGCGCAGCGGCGCAAGATGCTCCGCCAAAGCCTGAAAACGTGGTGTACCCGCGAAGACTGGCAGGCGCTCGGTATCGATGGCACCCGGCGTGCCGAGACGTTGACGCTGGCGGAGTTTGCGGCCATTGCCGACCGGACGGCCGCCCGCACCGATCCGCCCTAGGTCGGATTCTGCATTGCCGGGATGGCCGCTTGCGGCCGCGCCAAGGGCCGCGCGCGGGTGGCCAGGGCCCTCCGGTGTCCCGGCGCACGCCACCTGTTTCCCGTGATCCTGGAAAAAGCCGTTGGCCCCTCATGCCACCGGTCCTCCGGCGACCCTTAAGGCCGGTGGCCCCATTTGCCCCTTATAAGGAAGAGAGCCGCCGCGCGGCATCCGCCAGGATCCGCCCCGTGACCCCCACAAGCTCCGAATGGGTGTGGTCTTCACAGATCCCGGTGATATGGCGATGGTGACCGGCTACCATCGAAAGGCGGAGGGTCGCGCGTATCACGCTTGTCCGGGGTGTTATTGCGCACGACGGTGAGCGTTCCGGGATCGTCAAAACCGCCACAAACCGGCGTCGGGATTCCCTTTGGCTGAGTAGGGGACAAAGTCCCCTGCAGTTTTCAGGATGAATCGTCTTCTGCTTTGTCGTTACTGAGCCGGGATACCGACCGTCGCAAATCGTCGATCTGGTATGGTTTGACTATGCGCCCACAAAATCCGTAGGCCGGGAAATCGGCCATGACCGGGTCATTGGAATATCCGCTCGAGACGATCGCCCGCACATGCGGGTCTATATCCCGCAGGATCTGCATCGTCTCCTTGCCGCCCATACCGCCCGGGACGGTCAGATCCAGGATGACGCCATCATACGGCGCGCCCTGTTCCTGCGCGCGCCGATAGTATTCGATCGCCTTTTTGCCGTCTTCGGCGCACTCCACTTCGTAGCCGAACTGAGCCAAGGCCGCGCTCACGTACTGGCGGATCACCGGCTCGTCGTCCATAAACAGGATTTTTCCGGATCCCGCCGGCGGTACACTCTGATGATCGGGCGACGGCCCTGCTTCTTTCCGGGATGCCGGCAGGTAAACACTGAAGGTCGCCCCATGGCCGCGCTCGGACCGGACCGTAAGATGGCCGTTGTGTTTTTTCACGATGGTGTAAGACGTCGCCAGGCCAAGGCCCGTTCCTTTGGCCTTGGTGGTAAAAAACGGGTCAAAAATCTTGCCCAGATGATCTTCTGCGATCCCCTCGCCCTGGTCTGTGATCGCCACCTCTACGTAATCACCGGTAAAAGGGTGTTCGCCGCCGGCTGCCAGGGTGACGTTTTGGGCCGTCACCGTAATCACGCCGCCCTGCGGCATCGCCTGCTGGGCGTTGATGATGAGATTATTGATCACCTGGCTCAATTGTCCGGTGTCGGCCTCCACCGGCCAAAGGTCGGGCGCGATCACCGCCGTGATCTTGATGTTCGACCCGCGCAGCGCAAAGGCAAGCCATTCCTCCAGCAAGCCGCTCAATGACACGACATTCTGAATGGGGGCGCCCCCGCGCGCGAAGATGAGCAGTTGCTGCGCGAGGTCGCGGGCCCGTAGCCCTGCATACTCCGCCGCCATCAGGTTCTTGAACAACTCGCCATCAGGGTTCAGCGACAACCGCGCCAGGCCGATATTGCCGATGATGGCGGTGAGGAGATTGTTGAAGTCGTGGGCTATGCCGCCTGCGAGAATGCCGATGGATTCCAGTTTGCTCGACTTCGACAGCTCGGCGTCCACCCGTTCGCGATCGGTTATGTCGATGCATGTGCCGATGTAGCCGGTACTCTTGCCCTCCCGGATCAGGGGGATGCCGACGTCCAGAATGAGGCGATACTCGCCGCCATGCTGCCGCAACCGGTACTTCAGCTCAAACCGCTTCAAATCGGCGAAGGCGTGCGCATACTCGGCCAGCACCCGCGCCCGATCCTCGGGATGGATCGCCGCCTGCCATTGATCATCCTTTGTCTGGCCGTCGGTCCCGCCGACAAATGTCTGCCATCCCTGGTTAAAATAGGTGACGCGGTCATCAGCATCACGCATCCAAAGCATCACCGGCACGTTGTCGGCAATCGCATGGAAGCGCGCCTCGCTTGCGCGCAGCGCCTCGGTGACGCGGGTGCGGATGGTCACATCGCGAATATTGCACTGGATGACGCGGTCGCAGTCTTCCTCGTAGATGTTGCCTACGAACTCCACCACGTGCATCCGCCCATCCTTGCCACGCAACGGAAGATGGTCATCGCGGATAAAACCGGTCTCGCGCAAGTGCGCAAGTGCCTCGTGGCACGATTTGCCGTCCCGGAACAGGCCAATTGACCCCGGCTCCTTGCCGATAAGTTCTTCGCGGGAATATCCCAATAGCTCCGATATGAACGGATTGGCGTCCACGATTCGTCCGCTGGTTGGCTCCAGAATCAGGATGCCATCCTGGGCGGTCTCAAACAGACGGCGAAAGCGCACTTCTGAACGCCGCATGTCCTCGCGCGCCTTCAGCTGATCGGTGACGTCTTCGATCGACAAAACGATCATGTCGGCGGTGCCCTCGGCCCTTGGTAGGCGCCGCGCGTTCAGCCACATGGTCCGCCGCCCCAGCACCGGAAACTCATGGACGACCTGGAAGTTCTCCCGAAAACCCTCCCGCGGCAGGACTTCTGTTAGCAGTGTGTGGAGTTCCGGGATGTTCCAGGCCCCCCCCTTCATGGAAAAAATGGAGAAATTTTCGACCTCGTGGGGCGACAGCCCGAAGGTCTTGTAGAAGGCCTCGTTGGCGGTGCGCACAAGCAGATTACTGTGGAGTGCAACCAGGGGAACGCGGGCGGTGCGCAGCATCGCCTCGGCATAGTCGAGCGCCTGGCGGGCTTCCAGCGCGCTGCGCTTCAACGCATCGATACTAACAAGAACCAATATCGCCCCGTCGATCTTGTTGTCCAGCGTCAGGTAGGGTTGAACGCGCAACAGATACCAGCGGCCATCGAGATCGCGCAATTCCCGCTCTTGCGCCCGCACGGTGTCGATGGCAACCGTAATGATCTGCGCAAGGTCCGGACAATCCAGCCGGTGCGCGACTCCGCGCAGGGACTGGCCGACGTCGGTGGCCACCAGGTTGAAAAGGGGGACGGCTGGCGGCGTAAAGCTGCGAATGCGCAGATCGCGCCCAAGCACCAGGATCGGTAGACTGACGCTCGCCTGGAGATTCGCCAGATCGTCATTCAGGCGGGTCAACTCGACGTTGCGGTGTGTCAGCTCCGCGTTGAGTGTGATCAATTCCTCATTGGCGGAATCAATCTCCTCCTTGGAGGTCTCGAGCTGCTCGTTCGTGCTTTGCAGCTCTCCATTGGCCGACTGGGCTTCCTCGTTGCTGGTTTGAAGCTCCTCATTGGCCGTCTCGTACTGCTCTTGAAGGGCCTGCGCATAGTCCCGCGCCTCGGCGAGTTCGTGCTCCAACAGCCGGAGGCGGCGGCTGGCGGCCTTCGGATCGGCGGTCTCTGCGCGTGTCCGGGGTGCCCCATCCCCGTACGTCACCGGGCCGGCGGCTTCTCCCGCGACAACGGGTTCAAACAAAATAAGGTAATGGCGTTCCTTGAGATTTTTAAGCGGAATGACCTCCAGGTTGACCGGCGGATCCGTGGGCTCGTCGGAGGCATCGGCGGCGTAGGGCCTGCGCACCGGCTGACCTTCTTTCTGTGCCCTTTTGATCAGGCCGCGCAACGACGCCCGCAAACTGCCCCGCGCCATGTCCAGGACGTTAAAACTCACCTTGTGGCTTGGCAGCTCGAGATAGGGATTCGTCGAGCCGCGGAACTGGAGGATCTCGCCGTCGGCGTTGATGAGCACGCCAGGCGGGGCGAAACGCTTGACCGTGACGCGGTCCGCTTCTCTTTGCACATTGAACTCGAGGTGGCGCGCACCGGGCCGCAGGGAGCGCACCGCCGTGCGCGCGGCGTCATTGCCGCGGCTTGCCGCCGGCGCCGAGGGCAGCTGCGGCGCAATGCCCATCCTCTTCATGTAGATCTTGTGCTTTCTGTCTCGTGACTGAAACAGATCCACCGCGGTTGCGATCGATTCGGAGGCGCCGAGAAACAGAAAGCCATCGGGCCTCAGGGCGTAATGGAAATTCGCGATCAGACGCGCCTGCGCCGGCGCATCGAGATAAATCAGCAGATTGCGGCAACTGACCAGATTCATCCGCGAAAACGGCGGATCGCCAAGCAGATTGTGGCGCGCGAATACGATTCGCTCCCGCAGTTCCTTGGTGACCCGGTAGCCGCCCCCCTCCTGCGGAATGAAAAACCGCCGCAGCCGCTCCGGCTGCATCTTGCGCAGGGCCGCCTCCGGGTAGAAGGCGGTGCGCGCCTTGTCGATGAGGGCCTCGTTGAGGTCGGTGGCAAAGATCTGGAGCGGGTATGTAGATCGCGCCCGCTCGGAAAACTCGGCAAACGCCATCGCAAGCGAGTATGCCTCCTCGCCCGTTGAGCACCCCGGCACCCAGATCCGCGGCTGCTCGTTGCGCGCAAAGCGCAGCAAAGCCGGGAAGACTTCGTGCCGCAGCGCCTCGAAGGCCTCCGGATCGCGGAAGAATTCCGTCACACAGATGAGCAGATCCGCATAAAGCTTGTCGACTTCGCGGTCGTCGCTCCGCAATAAATCCAGGTAGTCCTTGGGTTCGGTCAGGCCATGGAGCGCCATGCGCCGCGCGATGCGCCGTCCGATCGTAATGGGCTTATAAGGTGAAAAATCGACCCGGGAGTGATTACGAACAAGCCGCAGGATCACACGAAAATCCGCTTCGGCGGCCGTTCCCGCAGCCCCGCCCGCCTTGCGTTTCGACCGCGCGGGCGCGGCGGCGTCTTCCGGGCCATCCGGTTGCCCGGCCACCCCCGCAGCGCCCAAAGACCGCTTCGCGGCGGGCAGGCTGGCGGCCTGCACATAGGGATGACGGGCCATGCGCGCAAGCTCGAGCGCGATGCCTTCGGGCGGGAGAATGCGGTCGACGCAGCCTGCGAAGATCGCGCTGTGCGGCATCGAATGGTACTGCGCCGAATCGTCCTGGGCGAAGGTGACCCCGCCGTGGGCCTTGATGGCCTCGAGCCCCAATGTGCCGTCTGAGGCGTTGCCGGACAGAATCACGCCGATGGCCTGTTCCTGGCGGTCGGCGGCGAGCGATTCCAGAAAGGAGTCGATGCTGTGCTGCACCCCGGTGGGCCGCTCTGTGGTGCGCGCCTCCAAAACACCGTGGACCATGCGCAAGGCCGTGCTGGGCGTGATGACGTATACGTGGTTCGGCAGGATCCTTTGCTTGCCGGCGGCCTCGTACACCGGCATCACCGTGGCCGCAGAGAGGAGATGCGCGAGCGCGCTCGGATGGGCCGGGGCGAGGTGCTGCACCAGCACAAACCCCATTCCGGTATCCGCCGGGAGATGCGCGAGCAATTGCGTGAACGCCTCCAGCCCGCCGGCCGAGGCGCCGATGCCAACGATGGGGAAGCGCCGCGCGCCCACGCGCGCAGCGCCCGTTTTCCGTTCCGGCTGCCCGTCTGTCATTGTTTATGGCCAATCCTTACTGTGACCGTGCCGCGGCGTACACCTGGCCCGGGTACCCGGGCGGCACTCAGGGAAACAACGACTGACTCTACGAACAGGCTTACGATGGCCACCTCCCTTCGTATTGGCGAGACCGCCAACGCCGGACGCCGCCGGCACTGGCCGGCCGCGGTGGAAGATGGACACGCGTACCACGGGGCACAGTATGCCCGTATACAGAGATCGTCAACCAGCGGCCTCAGAAAGTCCCGATGAGACCATGGGCTGATGGGCACCAAAATGCTTCCGGCGGTGCGCACCGCGCAAGCAGGCAAGGACCCGCGCGTCTGGCAAAGGGAGCCCGTCGGGCGGGTGTTACCAAAGCGCGCGGCCGGTGCGCCGGAAGGTCTTTGCGCATCCCGGAAACCGCGCAAGACGCAGAGGCTTGTGGCGCACCCGCACCCCGTTGGTGGACTGCGCGGCGGTTTCGCTTCTTCGCATAGGATTGGCGGCGGCGGCCTGCTCTCCAAGAAGCAAATAGCCCGCGCGGGCCTGCTGGGATCGGCAACCGCTCTGTGTTCCGGGGCGGGGGTTTGCCCAAAACGACCCGGCCAATAGCGCTTAGCGTGAGAAAAGCGCCTTGCGACTTGCCGGCACGATGCTTCTAACCCGTTTGGCGGAGCCTTGGCAGGGCCGCTGCGGCCGGGGGTTCTGGTGGGGGTGACGGGCGGGCCGGGCCGCTTACGGTTCGCTCCCGTAGTAGCGTACGCCGAAGCGGATCTTGCCAAGCCCTTTTTGCTGGCGCTGGCGGTTGGTATCGCGCAGGGAGTACACGCAGCCACAGTACTCCTGCTGGTAGAATCGTTCGGCCTTGGCAATCTCGATCATTCTCTGGCTGCCGCCACCCTTGCGCCAGTTGAGCGTCCAGTAGACGAGCCCCTCATGGCGGGCGGCCGCCCGCTCGCCGCAGCCATTGATCTGGTTCATGTCCTTCCAGCGCGAAATGCCAAGAGAGCTCGTAAAGACCGGAAACCCCTGTTCAACGGCATAGAGAGCGCTGCGCTCAAACCGCATGTCAAAGCAAACCGTGCAGCGCGCGCCGCGTTCCGGCGCATCCTCCAGTCCGCGCACGCGCGCAAACCAGTTGTCACTGTCGTAATCGAGGTCAACGAAGGGGACGCGCAGCTTGTCGGCGTAGCGCTTGTTCTCGTCCTTGCGCAGCGCATATTCGTGGGCCGGCTGGATGTTGGGGTTGTAAAACAGCAGCGTGTATTCGATTCCCGACCGCGCCAGTTCGCTCATGATGTCTGCGGAGCATGGCGCACAGCAGCTGTGCAGCAGCAGTCTGCCGCCGTCATCAGGCAGCCGCAGCAAAGGACGTTCGGGCACGATCATCCGCTCATTCTATCGGGCATCACCGGCTACGCGAAGATCCCGTTCGAGCCGTGCGGTGGTCTCTGCCACCCACGCCTGTACGCGGCTGTTGACGGCCTCCACGGTGCCGCTGCGGGCTTCGATGGGCGCGCCGATCTCGATGGTGATGACACCCGGGCGCTTGATGAACTCGCGCCGCCGCCAGAAGCTGCCGGCGTTGTGCGCGACCGGTAGGATCAGGCAGCCGGCCGCCTGCGCCAACTGCACGCCGCCGCTGCGAAAGCGGCCGGTCTGGCCGGGCGCCATGCGTGTCCCCTCGGGAAAGATGATCACATAGCGGCCGGTGGCCAGGCGTTGCTGGCCCTGCTCAAGCACCTGTTCAAGCGCCCGGCGGCGCTGCTGGCGGGCGATGCCGATGGGTTCGGACATGGCCATGGCCCAGCCAAACAGAGGGATCTGCAGCAGTTCGCGCTTGAGCACCCAGGCGTGCGGCGGAAAGAGCTGCAGGAAACACAAAGTCTCCCATGTGGACTGATGTTTTGCGAGGATCACGCAGGGTGTGGATGGCACATGCTCAAAGCCCACCACCCGGTAGGACAGCCCGCAGGTGACCTGGCACCACCAGACGGTAAAGCGGCCCCACTGGCTGACGACGCGAAAGCGCGGGATCGGCGGCAGCCAGAAAAACGCAAGGCAGACGGGCGCCCAAACAATCACCGACAGCACAAAGCCGATCTGAAAGGCCAATGCGCGCAGATAGATCATGGCACGAGCCGCCGGCTGAGCAGCGCGTCGGTGAAGGCCGCGAGGTCGGCAAAGATCGGCACCCCCGTGAGATCCCGGCCGTCGCTGATGGTCCGCGAACCCTTGCCGGTCAGCACCAGCACGGGGCGCGCGCTGGCCGCCTGGGCCGCCTCGACGTCGCGATAGGAATCACCGACTGCAAAGGTCCCCGACAGATTGGTTTTCAGTCGCGCCGCGATCTGATGAAAGAGGCCGGGCCGAGGCTTGCGGCACTCGCAGTTGTCGGCCGGCGTGTGCGGACAGAAAAACACCGCATCGATGTGGCCGCCCTTGTGGTTGACCTCGTCCATCATCTTGTTGTGGATGCGGTTTAGCATGTCCATGTCGAACAGTCCCCGCCCGATGCCGGACTGGTTGCTGGCGATCACCACCAGATAGCCTTCCTGCGACAGCCGGGCGATCGCTTCCGTGGCGCCGGGCAGCGCCTGCCATTCCTCCGGTGACTTGATGTATTCGTCGGAGTCTTCGTTGATGACGCCATCACGGTCGAGAATGACAAGGCGCATGTTCAATCCCGGAACTCGGAAACGCGGATGCGCCCGTTGACCATGCGCCCCGTGCGCTGCATGAGCTTCTCCATCTTCGCCCATGTGGCCGCCGGCAGATCGAAGTCCGCGGCGATTGCCGTGCCGACGAGCAGGATCAGCAGGTCGGCGCACTCCTCGGCGAGTGCCTCTTTGCTTTTTCCCTTGGTCACGCACGCGGAAATCTCGCCGAGTTCCTCGGCCATCAGCGCCACGCGGTAGGTCAGTTCCTCGCCCCCGTTTTCGCGGAATCCGTGCTTGTCGTGGAAGGCCTGCACGGCATCGCGCAACGCCTGCATCGAATCGGTTTTCGTCATGCCGTCCCTCCGGTCTTCAGCAAAGACACATCGCCGATCAAAGAAAAGAGGGCTGCGAGTTCCGCCAGCATCTGTATGCGGCGGTGCCGCAAAGCCAGATCCTCGGTCATGACCAGTACCGTGTCGAAAAAGGCATCCACCGCCGGGCGCAGGCCGCTCAGTGCGGCCAAGGCCTCCGTGTAAGCGCCCTCTTGCGTCAACGCGACGACGCGGGGACGCAGGCGTTCGAGTTCGGCCTGCAAGTGCCGTTCGGCCGGTTCCTCGAGCGCGCGCTGGCTGGCGCCTTCAAGGCCGCCTGCGGCCTGCCGCAGGATGTTGCGGATGCGCTTGTTGGCGGCCACGAGTGCGGCGGCGTCTGCGCTGTGCTCGAATGCGCTCAATGCCTGCAGCCGTTTGCGCAGGTCGTGGATACGCCGGACACCCTGGGCGAGGGCGGCTTCGACCGGGCCGCTGCCAAATTCTCCCAGGAGCAGCTGGCGCAGCCGCTCGGTGACGAAGCCATCGAGCCCCTCCATGAGGTCGCGCCGCAGCAGGCCCTGCGGGTAATAGCCAAACGCCCATTCCATGAGCGCCGGCAGCTCCAGCTCGGCCGCGCGCCCGTCTGTGCCCAGATCATCCAGGAGCCGGAGGATGCCGATGGTGGTGCGCCGCAAAGCGAAGGGATCCTTGTCGCCCGTGGGAACCAGGCCGACGGTGTAGATACCGACCAGGGTATCGAGCTTGTCGGCGAGCGCCAGCGCCTTGCCCAGCCGCGTCGACGGCAACGTGTCATGGGCAAAGCGCGGCCGGTAATGATCGGCGATGGCCTGCGCGACCTCGCCGTCTTCGCCTTGATGGCGCGCATAATAGCCGCCCATCACGCCCTGGAGTTCCGGAAATTCCCCCACCATGCCGGTGATCAGGTCACACTTGGCGAGCAAGGCGGCGCGCCGCGCCTGCGCCACGTCGAGTCCGAGCCCTGCGGCGATGTCGGCCGCCAGCCGGGCGACACGGGCGCTCTTGTCGGCGAGACTGCCAAGGCGCTGTTCAAACGCCACGTCACCGAGCCCCGCGCCCTGCTCGTCGAGCCGGCGGGCCCGGTCGGTTTCCCAAAAAAAGCGGGCATCGGCAAAGCGCGCGGCCAGCACCCGCTCGTTGCCGGCGCGTATCGAGGCCGGATCCTTCGGTTCGACGTTGGCCACGGTGATGAACTGTGCGCGCAGCCGCCCGCGCCCGTCGACGAGGGGGAAATACTTCTGGTGATCGCGCATGGTGGCGATCAGCACTTCCGGCGGCAGCTGCAGAAAATCGGCGTCGAACGACCCGAGAAGGGCGGTCGGCCACTCCACCAAAGCGGTGACGAGCGCAAGCAGTTCGGGCTCGATGTGCGCACGCCCCCCATGGGCGCCGGCCAGGTGCTCGACCTGGGCGCGAATCTGGTCCTGGCGGCGGAGAAAATCGGCGATGACGTGACCTTGCCGGGCGAGCGTGTCCTCATAGGACTGCGCCTGGGCAAGCGGCAGCGACGCCGGCCCGTGAAAGCGATGGCCGCGGGTTTTGCGGCCGGCCCGCACGCCAAGCACGGTCACAGGCAGCACACGCGCGCCGTAGAGCAGTACGATCCAGTGCACCGGGCGGATGAATTCGGTGTCCCCCGCCCCCCAGCGCATGCGCCGGCCGGTGGGCAGCTTCTTGATGACCTCGTGGATGAGCGCCTCGAGGACGGCCTTCAACGGCAGACCAACGCGCCGTTCGCGGTAGCCCAGAAATTCCCCGCGCTCGGTGGACAGACGGATCAGATCCGCGACGTCTGCGTTGCAAGATCGGGCAAACCCCAGCGTCGCCTTCGTCGGCGCGCCGTCTGCGCCGAACGCCGCCGCAAGCGCCGGGCCGCGCCGTTCGATGGTTTCCGCCTGCTGCCGACTCAGCACGCCGTCGATGCGCACGGCAAGGCGCCGCGGCGTGGCGAACACCCGCGGCGGGCTCGTGAAGGCGAGCAGCCGCGCGCCGGCCAGGGCTTCGGCGAGCTCCTGCCCGAGCGCCTGGGCGACACCCCACAGTTCCTGGGGCGGCAGCTCCTCGGTGCCGATTTCCAGCAGCAACGAATCACTCTTTGTCATGACCGGCTCCGCGGCGGGGGAAACCCAGCTCCTCGCGCTTCTTGTAATAGCCGTGTGCCACTCCGCGCGCAAGCCCGCGCACGCGTCCGATGTAGCGGGTGCGTTCGGTGACGCTCAGCGCATGCCGCGCATCGAGCAGATTGAACGTGTGGGATGCATGCAGCACGTGATCGTAAGCCGGCAGCGGCAGCTGTTGTTCGAGGAGCCTGTTGCATTCCTCCTCGTACTGCTCGAAGCGGGCGCGCAGTGCGGCGGTATCGGCCTCTTCAAAATTAAAGCGCGACATCTCGACTTCATTTTGATGGTACAGATCGCCGTAGCGGAATTGTTCGTTCCATTGCAGGTCGAACACGTTGTTTACGCCCTGCAGATACATGGCAAGACGTTCGAGACCATAGGTGATTTCCCCGGTCACGGGCCGGCACTCAAGGCCGCCTGCCTGCTGGAAATAGGTGAACTGCGTGACTTCCATGCCGTTTAGCCACACCTCCCAGCCGAGCCCCCAGGCGCCGAGCGTCGGCGACTCCCAGTTGTCTTCGACAAAGCGCACGTCATTGTCGAGCAGGTCGATGTGCAGCGCCCGCAACGAATCCAGGTAAAGCTCCTGGATATCCGCGGGTGAGGGCTTTAGTATCACCTGAAACTGGTAGTAGCGCTGCAGCCGGTTCGGGTTTTCGCCATAGCGGCCATCGGTCGGCCGCCGCGACGGCTGCACATAGGCGGCGCGCAGCGGTTCGGGGCCGATGCTGCCAAGAAACGTGGCCGGGTGGAACGTCCCTGCGCCGACTTCGATATCGTAAGGCTGTTCGATCACGCAGCCCCGCTTCGCCCAATAGCGCTGCAGGGTGAGAATCAAATCTTGGAATGTCACCTGTGGGGGCCTCTAAAAGAATGCGCCGGTCGGGTTCTGCCCCGGTGGCGCCCGTCATATAATGCCATAAATGCCGCCCCGAAAAACGACCGCCCGCGGCCGATGGCGGCCGGGCCGGCTACCGGCCGAGCAGGCGCAGCAGTTTGTGTGTGCGGTTTAGGAAGTAACGGCTGCGGGTGGCGGGGTTGCTGCCCGTGGGGTCGGGCAAGGTGGCTGCGATCTCCGCGTCCTCGCGGGTGCTTAAGGTCCAGACCGGCTTGCCGAAGTAATATTCGGCCGCCGCCTGTACACCATAGACGCCACGGCCGAACTGGGCGTTGTTCAGGTAGAGCGCAAGGATGCGCGATTTGTGGATCGTCGCGGTCAGCGCCACCGTCAGGAGCGCCTCGTTGGCCTTGCGGAAAAAGGTCCGGGCCCGGTCGAGAAACATGTTCTTGGCGGTCTGCTGGGTTATGGTGCTCGCGCCGTAGACGATGCGGCCGGCGCGCCAGTCGTAGCGGGCCGCGCTTTCGATCGCATCGAAATCGAAGCCGTCATTTTGATAAAATGTGCCGTCTTCGCCGAGGATGACGGCGCGCTGCAAAGTGCGGGGTATGGCGGCCAAAGGCACGGGCTGCCAGCGCAGCGGATAACCCGGCCTGGGCTTCTCCCGGTAGTCGCGCACGACGTGCGACATGGGTATGGGTCCCTGCGCGAGATGTGCAACGGAAACCCAGCGATAGGTCACGAACAGGAGATCGCCGAGGCTACAGGCGAGCAGGATGATGGCGGTACGGCGGAGCAGGGACATGGCGGCAGTCGGGATAACGGCGCCATGTTAACAGAAAGACGGCAGGCAGGACAGCGCGGGGATGGTGATGGATTCCGGGACCAGGCCACAAGTACAGAGAAAGGCGGTCGTCCTTCTTTCCGGGGGGCTCGATTCGCTGCTCGCTGCGCGGATGATGCTCGACCAGGGCATCCATGTCGAAGGCCTCAACTTCTTCACGGGTTTTTGCGTCGAAGGCCATACCCATGCCGTCCGCAAAGACCGCCAACGGCGGGCCGTGCGCAACAGCGCGCTCCATGCCGCCGAGCAGCTCGGCATCCGCCTGCACATCATCGATGTGATCGACGCGTACAAGGACGTCGTCCTCAATCCCCGCCACGGTTATGGCGCCCACCTGAATCCCTGCATCGACTGCAAGGCGTTCATGGTCGGCAAGGCCCGCGAATGGATGGAGGCGCACGGTTTCGATTTCATCGTCACAGGCGAGGTCCTCGGGCAGCGGCCCAAGTCGCAGCGGCGCGACACCTTCCCGATCATCGCCCGTGAATCGGGCGCCTTCGACCGTCTGCTGCGCCCGTTGAGCGCGCGCCTCCTCGCGCCTACTTTGCCGGAACGCGAAGGCTGGGTCGACCGCGAGCGCCTGCTAAACCTGAGTGGCCGCAACCGCAAGCCCCAGATCGGGATGGCGCAAGCCGGGGGGCTCGCCTATGCCCAGCCAGCCGGCGGGTGCTGTTTTCTGACGGATCCCAATTATGCGCGCAAGCTGCGCGATCTCTGGAGCACGCGCGGCGAGCGGCGCTACGATTTTGACGACATCATGCTCTTGAAGATCGGCCGCCATATCCGCCCGCGGCCGCATTTCAAGCTGATCATCGGCCGGGAAGAGGGTGAGAATCATTTTCTGGAGGGCTACCGGCACCGCTTCGTCCACCTCTTTGCCGCCGACGCCAATGGTCCGCTTGCGCTCGTGCAGGGCGAGGCCCATGGCGAGGATCTGACCCTGGCGGCGGCGTTGACGGCGCGCTTTTGTCAGCAGCGCAACGCCGGATCGGTGCGCATGACCATCGTGCGGCCGGGGGGTTTTGCGGAACAGCGGATCGTGACGCCCTGGCCGGTTGATCAATTGCCGCGCGAGTGGTACCTGTAGGTCCATGCCCCATCTCGATGCGCGCCACCTGCTCTGCCCGATGCCGGTCATCCGGGTGAGCGAGCGTGTGCGCGCGCTTGCGCCGGGCGAAGTCCTGACCGTGGCCTGTACGGACCGGGGGGCCTTGTACGATATTCCGGTCTGGTGCCGGCTGGAGGGCCATGAGGTGCTGGAAAGCCGCGTCGAGCCGACCGGCGAGGTATCGATCGTGATCCGGGTGCGTCCATGAGCGCGCCGGGTGTGTCCGAGCCAGGCGGATCCGAGCCGAGCCGGGTGGTCCTGCGTGGTCTCCTGACCAACATCCTGCTGGCTTGCGGACAGATCACGGTGGGCATCTTCGGGCGCTCGGCGGCGCTGGTGGCCGACGGTTTCCACACACTCTCGGATCTTCTGAGTGACAGCCTGGTATGGCTCGCGTCGCGTTTCGGCGCCAGGGCCGCCGACCAGGACCATCCCTATGGCCACGCGCGCATCGAGACCGCCGGCGCGTTCGGTCTGAGCCTCGTGCTGATTGGCACCGGCATCGGCATCGCCCTGCACGCCGCCGATATCCTGGGCCACCCCGGACAGCTCGCACCGCCCGATCTGGCGGCGCTGGCGATGGCCATGGTCGCGATCGGCGTCAAAGAGGGGCTGTATTGGTACACGCAACGGGCGGCGCAAAGACTGCGTTCCCAGCTCCTGCGCGCCAATGCGTGGCATTACCGCACGGATGTGTTTTCGTCGGCGGTGGTTGCCGTCGGTGTGGCCGGCAGTCTGCTTGGGGTTCACGACCTCGATGCGATCGCCGCGATCGGCGTGGCCATCCTCATCGTGCGCATGGGTGCCAATATCGGCTGGCAGGCCATGCGCGAACTCGTCGATACCGGCCTTGAAGCGGAGAAGCTCGAGCGCATCCGGCAGGTCATCCTGTCCATAGACGGCGTGCGCACACTGCATTTGCTGCGCACCCGGCAGACAGGCGGTCTTGCGCTGATCGACGTGCACATCCTCGTGGATGGCACGCTCAGCGTATCCGAGGGCCATCAGATCGCCGAAATGGTGCGCCTGGCCCTGAAAAACCGCGTGGAGAATATTGCCGACGTCCTGGTGCACATCGATCCCGAAGACGACCAGTACGCGGTGGTCAATATCCATCTGCCGTCGCGTTCCGCCCTGCTCGCCCGCCTGAAGGATTATTTTGCCGGTATCGAGGAGGCCCGGGCGATGGCCGAGGCCGACATCGCCCTTCACTATCTGGGTGGCAAACTGCACGTCGAGATCATGCTGCCGCTCGATTGCGCGCCGACCCCGGTGGCGGCCCGCGCCCTTCAAGAACGATTCCAGGCCGCCGCCCGGCACGACGCCGACATCGCCTCGCTGATCGTCTGCTTCCGCTAAGCGCACCAAGTTGGTGCGCCGTATAGGCCGATGCGCCATGAAGGGGCATGGTTCTGCGTCAAACGCCCCAAAAACAACGAGGAAGAGCGTTTTCCCCGTGGCATATTTCGTGCAGAATGGCCGCCTCAGGTACTGACCCGGCGGCCGCCCATAACCGACAGCAGGAGGAAAGAATGTCCGCTAGCGTTTTGAAGATGATCAAAGATAACGACGTCAAATTCGTCGATTTCCGTTTCACCGACACCAAGGGCAAGGAGCAGCACGTTTCCGTCCCTTCCCATACCGTCGATGAGAAGCTTTTTGAAGAAGGCAAGATGTTTGATGGCTCGTCCATCGCGGGATGGAAGGCCATCAACGAGTCGGACATGATCCTCATGCCGGACGCCTCGACCGCGGTGCTGGATCCGTTCACCGAGGAGCCGACGCTGCTCTTGCGCTGCGACATCATCGAGCCCACGACCATGAAGGGCTATGAACGCGATCCCCGCTCGATCGCCAAGCGCGCCGAGGCCTACCTGAAGTCGACCGGCATCGCCGACGTCGCCTATTTCGGTCCCGAACCCGAATTCTTCATCTTCGATGACATCCGCTGGGGTGCGGACATTTCCGGGGCCTTCTACAAGATCGATTCCGAAGAAGCGGGCTGGAATTCCGGGAAGGAATACGAAGGCGGCAACATGGGCCATCGCCCGGGTATCAAGGGTGGCTATTTCCCCGTACCGCCGGTCGATTCCTCCCAGGACATCCGCAGCGCCATGGTGCTGGCGATGACCGAAATGGGGCTCGTGGTGGAGGCTCACCATCACGAAGTGGCCACCGCCAACCAGAACGAGATCGCCACCCAGTTTGCCACCCTGGTGCGCAAGGCCGACGAAATCCAGATTCTGAAGTACTGCGTGCACAACGTCGCCCGCAACCACGGCAAGACCGCCACGTTCATGCCCAAGCCGCTCGTGGGGGACAACGGCTCCGGCATGCACTGCCATCAGTCGCTGGCCAAGGGTGGCAAGAACCTCTTTTCCGGTGACGGCTATGCGGGTCTGAGCGAAACGGCCCTCTATTATATCGGCGGCATCATCAAGCACGCCCGCGCCCTGAACGCCATCACCAACCCGCTCACCAACAGCTACAAACGCCTGGTGCCGGGTTTCGAGGCACCGGTGATGCTCGCGTATTCGGCCCGCAACCGCTCGGCCTCGATCCGCATCCCGCATGTTCCCAATCCCAAGGCGCGGCGCATCGAAGTGCGCTTCCCGGATCCGGGTGCGAACCCGTATCTCGCTTTTGCCGCCATGATGATGGCCGGTCTCGATGGCATCGCCAAGAAGATCCATCCGGGGGAGGCGGCCGATCACGACCTCTATGAGCTGTCCGCCGCGGAGGCGAAAAAGATTCCGACCGTCTGCCACGCGCTCGACATGGCGCTCGAGGCTCTCGACCAGGATCGCGCCTTCCTGACCGCAGGCGATGTGTTCACCAACGAGACCATCGATGCCTACATCGCACTGAAGATGCAGGATGTGACGCGGCTGCGCATGACGACGCATCCAGTCGAGTTCGACATGTACTACAGCGTCTAAATCGCTTTCGCGGGGACCGTCTCCCAAGAGACCGGTCTTTGTCTCTTTCCGCCCCCGGGATCGCATCTCGTCCTGGGGGTTTTTCTTTTCGCGCCCCGGATCAAACAACCCGGGCAATGGGCTTCTTTCCGGGCGTCTTTTTGCGGCTCTTCAAAGGGGTCACCTCCAACGGCGTGGTTGAAGGCCTGAACAACAAGGCCAAACGCACCATCAGAAAATCCTACGGATTCCGATCCTCGGAGATCCTGGAAATGGTTTTATGATATGCGCTAGGCAAGCGTCCCGAGCCAAGGCGCACCCATGATTGTTACCGAGAAGCCCACTTGCTTACACTGCCATCACTAACCACGGAATGGTGGCTCCTCCCTGTATTGTTTTCTGTCGGGGTAGGGGCCGGGTTTATCAACGTCCTGGCCGGTGCCGGATCCATGTTGACTCTGCCGCTACTTATCTTCGTGGGCCTCGACCCAATCACCGCAAACGGCACCAACCGCATTAGCATTTTTTTGGAAAACTTCACCGCCACTCGCACCTTCTACCACCATAACTTGGTGGATTTGAAAACGGGAATGAAGCTGGCTCTGTGGACCCTGCCAGGAGCCATACTTGGGGCCATTGCGAGCGTTCATATCGGCAATTTCTGGTTTCAGCGCATTCTGGTGATCGTATTGGCATTCAGCACGGTCAGCCTGTTTTTCCCGAAGAGGGCCACAGGACAATCTGAACGCTCCGACGGCGTGGCGTCGCCATGGCTGTATCCCGCCATGCTGGGGCTGGGCTTTTACGGCGGCTTCATGCAGCTCGGTATCGGCTTCCTCTTCATCTTTGCCCTGCGCCATTTGCTCACCGAGAATCTAGTGCAAGTCAATGCTTACAAGACTCTTATTATCGCGTTGTACACGTTGCCTACTATCCTTATCTTCGCCTGGATGGGGCAAATCCACTGGGGATTCGGCCTGGTCATCGCCGCAGGCGGTATGATAGGAGCACGGTTGGCTACGGGCCTTACGATGAGTCGGCGTGGAGAGCTGTGGATCAAGGTGATGATGACGATCACCATACTGCTGATGGCGGCCAAGCTCTGGGATTAAGGCTGACTGATCCTTAAATGTCAGCGAAATCGATTCGTCGCCTCAAATAAGAACCACAGGGGGAGGCTCCTCAGCGGAGTGAGCGGGTGTCATTCAGGGCTCGGCGCCCGTCAGGAACCGGTAGAGGCGAGCGCACGCGCCCTCGTAGGCCTCATGCTCGCGCACAGGGCGCGCTCAACCCTACACCTACCTGCGCCGGATCTTCACCGACCTACCCAAGGCCCAGACCGTCGATGACCTCGAGGCCTTGCTGTGCACCGTCATCCGGCCGAATCAGATCGTGATGGATCTCACGGTGACGTTGCCGAAAAACAAAAACGAAGTCACGAAATAAGCAAGACTGTAGTTCCCCGGCCGCCTACACTTGAAGAGCCTCCGCGCCTCTTTGCGGAAGGAAGACTTCCAGCATCTCGGGACCGACCAATCGGCGGCCTGGGCCGGGAAGTTCCTGGATGCCTGATGCACCACGGCCCTGCGCTCCCGGATCGAGCCCACGGAGAAGATCGCCTGCATGTGGCGGCGTCACCGGGCGTTGATCCTGAACTGGTTCAAGGCCAAAGGCCAGATATCCAACGGCATCGTGGAGGGCTTAAACAACAAGGCCCAACTGACCATCAGAAAATTCTACGGATTCCGATCCCCGGAGATCCTGGAAATGGCTTTATATCATGCGCTTGGCAAGCGTCCCGAGCCAAGATCACCCATGAATTCTACTGACAAGCCCTTTTGTTGGGTGTCCGGTGAGGCTTAAAGGGGGGGGCGCCGTCCCGAGTTTTCTGCGTCCCTCATGCCGTGATTCCGGGCTGTCTGTGGTCCGCGGCGTTTGTCTGGGTCAAGGCGTCTTTGTGGCGGACCTTTAAGAGGCGCGGTTTGCCGGCTCTTCCGCTTGTGGGGTTTCTGGTCATGCCTGTGGCATGATCGCCTGCATGCCATCAATTCGGCCGCATAGGCAAGGGGTGGTCTTGGCCGGATTCCGCCCTAGGGTCGATCTGCGCGCGGGTGCAGGCCCTGCACAATGCGCTTGGGGCTTTGTTGGTGGGAGCTCTTGGGGCCGGTTGGGCGTCTGCGCCCTGTCCGTGCGGCCTTCTCGTCCGGGGAGGCTTCGTTTGTCGCGGCGACGGAGCGCGTATGAACCGCCATCAGATGGATGAGTTTCTGTGTGAGGCCGTCGAGACCGAAGCCGCTGGCATCAGGGTTTACGAGACCGCGCTTGGCGGCGTCCTGAACGCCGATTGGCGCGAGGAGTGGCAACGCGACCTGACCGGGACCCGCCGCCACGAGCGTGTGCTGCGCGACATCTGTGATCAATTCGGTATCGACCCGGGCGGGCACGCCGTGGCCCGGGGAATCGTGCGTACCCGCGCAGAAACCCTCGTCCGCAACAGGTAGGCCGCCTGGCGCGCCGGTCCCTTGGATCTGGCCGAGCGGGTCGCTGGCCCAGAGCGTTTGGCTTGCCGAGATGGGCGATCACCGGCACCGGGATCTGCTTGGTGACCTCGCGGCCCACATGGAGGGCGGCGACGCCCAACGCCTGCAGGCGGCGCGCACCGACGTGCCGCCGGAGCAAGAGCGGCACTTCCATCACGCCGAAGGCTAAACGCGCAGATTGTGGGCGGCGTCCCTGGGCATCCCTGCGGTTTTGCCGCCCCCCGAATCGGTCCCTTAAGGGGCTGCCTGGGGTGCCGGGTGCGGGGGGCCTCCGCATCGGTTTTGTATTGAGATTACGTCCCGATTGACGGGCCGCCCGGTCGCCCTGTTGCGGGGTCCGGGCGGCTTGCGCGCACTGCGGCCGGGGCCGGGGCGCCTTATGCCGCCTGTCGGTTGCGCGATCATTCGGGCGCATCTGTTGTCTATCCTGAAACAGAAGATGACGGCAACAGGTGGGATATGAAAGACAGGAAATCACGGACAGGACACAACCTCAAACGATGGGCCGCCAAGTACGGGGCGCCCGTTTACCGCCACCTCCTCTCGGCGGACTTCAGCCTCTTCGTGCGCGCTTTGTGCGCCTCGCCGCGCGGCACCGGTTCGGCGTGTCCGAGTTCGCGTTATCTGGCCCGCACCATGGCGCGCGAAGCCGTGCGGGCCAAGCCGGGACTGGTCGTTGAGCTTGGTGCCGGCACCGGCGTGGTGACGCGCGCCTTGCTGGAACAGGGCATCACCCCCGACCACCTGGTCGTGATCGAGCGCTCCCCCCTGTTGGCGGCGCATTTGCGCGAAAAGTTTCCCCATGTCCGCATCATCGAGGGCGACGCGGCGCGTCTGGGGCAACTTCTGGCCGGACGGGGTCTGGCTGCGGCCGATGTGACCGCGGTGGTATCGAGCCTGCCGTTGAAATCCCTGCCGGCGATTTCGGTTGCGCGTATTGGCCGGGAACTGAACCGGGTGCTGCCTGCGGGGACCTTGTTCGTGCAGTTTACTTACAGCTTGCGGGCGGGGGAGGTGGGCTGGAGGCACACCGCGCGTTGCGTGCGTTCCCGCACGGTCTGGCGCAATGTGCCCCCAGCGCGGGTCAACAGCTTCGCCTGGGGATGCTAGGCGAAGCCGCCGGCCGGCGCACCGTTCTTACCAGAGGTACCAAGCCAACAGATACAGACTGTTGCTCTTGCCGGCATTGGATGACGTGCCATTGAACTTCGTGTAACCCGTGTACTGCAGGGTGAACTGTGTGTTCTCCCAAGGCAGGTAGGTGACACGGCCAATGAAGCCCGCCGATGCCGGATCGCTCGCGGCCGCACCAATGCCCGTGTAGTAGATCGGGTTGGTGGTGCCGTTCGTGTTGAAGTACGCCGCTGCGACCTGATAGTGCAGGCCAAACTGGTAGGTACCGGTCAGATGCAAGGCGTTCAGGTGCTGATGCTGCTTCATGCCCGCAAGCGCCGGATTGGCGGCAGACGACGCCAGATCCTGGTCTTCCCGGATGTACGTACCATACAGAGTCAGCAGGTCGTTGCCGAAGTGGTGGTCGAACTGCGTGTCCACCGCATAGTCGGTGTAGGTGTCGTCGATACCGGCCACACCCGTCCCATACTCGCCGCCATTGAAGCCCGCGTGCATGCCGAAGGTGCCGATTTCCCACGAGCTGCCGTCGAAGTTGTGGTTCCACGACAGACGCCAGTAGGGGGCGACACCGCTGATCGCACCGGGGGTTGCAGAGCCGGCCGAGGTCGTGTCGTTGACCTGCGGTCCTGCGATCTGCGAGGTGCGGTAGACGCTGAAGTCTTCGTACCAGGCGCCGTTCCACATCGAGTATTCACCGATACCGGCCGTTCCGAGCGCGGTGTTTTCGTCGATCATCGGTGTGAACGCGCCATCCGGATGATCTGCGATGTTCGAGTGGCCCCACGGGAACGCCCACGCCGGCGTGGTGTTCCACAGATCTTCCACGGTCGGGTTGTTGTTCATGTCGATACCCCAGGTGACCGGGATGCTGCCCACCATGTTCTGCCGGGCATAGCGGATATCGGTGTTGTCCATGTTGAACGCGCCTTGGCCGTTCGTGTAGGTGAACTGCATGAACGCGCCCATGTGCGGCGTGATCTCACCTGCGTAAAAGAGGCTCAGCTGCTGCGGGAACTCGACGTTCGTGTTCTGCTTCGTGCCCTGCGCAGCCGTGCCGTACTTCTCATGCGTGAGCGTCGTCGCCGAGATCTGGATCATCGCCGACAGCGGCGGCACACGGTTGATGGACAGGTCCTTGCCTTGCGCAACCTGCGGCAGCGTCGTCATCACGTAGCCGTCCAGCTTGAAGGTACGACCAAACTGGGTCAGCTGCGGCGGGACGTCGTGACAGACCGCGCACGGCAAACCGGTTTGCCTGGCGAAACTCGGGACCGCGTACGCGCCCCGGGACATGAGGGCCAATGCCGCGCCAGCGACGAGGGCCCCCTTCAAGCGATACTTCATTTTCCCCCCTTTGCCGATTGAGTCGGCTTTATGCCTGAGCATGGCTAGGCTAGCGGCCGCTAGCGTGCTATGTTTTGATCTACATCAAGGTGCGAAGATTATTCCATGCGTGGCTCGCGTCGAGTCGCGCCGTCGCCACAGAGGGGGTTCGGGACGATGACCGATGCGGCTGCGGTATCCACGTTTCAGGAGGATCTGAAGAAGCGCTGCTCGACGTGCAGTCTTCGGCATCTGTGTCTGCCGCTTGGGTTGGACAGCGACGACATCAAGCGCCTCGACGATATTATCAGCCAGCGCCGCAAGGTGCCGGCGGGCCAGCACCTGTTTCGCGTCGGCGACAGTCTGCGCTCGCTTGCGGCGGTGCGCACGGGCTTTTTCAAGGTCTATGAGCTCGGCGCCGACGGGCGTGAACAGGTGAGCGGCTTCCAGACGGAGGGCGATCTGCTGGGTCTCGATGCGATCAGCGGCGGCGCCCACCGCGGCAGCGCGCTGGCCTTGGTCGACGCCGAGGTGTGCGCCATTCCCTTCGATCGCCTCGAGGGTCTGCTGGCGGAGATGCCCGGCCTGCAGCGGCGCTTCCATGCCATCTTGAGCGGCACCATTGTCGCCAATCAAACCCTGATGATGATGCTCGGCACCATGCGCGCCGAGCACCGGCTTGCCACCTTTTTGCTCGACCTGTCGGCGCGTCTTGGGGCGCGCGGCCGATCCCCGACGCTCTTGCATCTGCCGATGTCCCGTGAAGACATCGGCAACTATCTCGGCCTGAAGCTCGAAACGGTGAGCCGGGTCTTGTCGCACTTTCGTGACCAGGGTCTCATCAAGGTGGCCGGCCGCACCATCGAGATTCGCCGCATCGACGCCTTGCGCGCCTTGGTTTCGGGTGTCTTGCGGCATTGAGGCGCGATTTCGCGGCGCAGACGGCCTGGCCGGTCTTAAGGCGGACCGCCTTTGGGACGATAAACGCCGGCCCGGCAAACCCCTATAAAGGCACAGTGCGCTCACGGTTGAGTCGTGGGCTTGATCACTGGGGGTCTTATGCCAAGGACGGTGCGGTGGATTGGGGTTTTGCTCGCCTGTGCGTTTCTGACAGCCTGCCAGAGCGGCGGCGGATCGGGTTCGGCGGGCGCGACAACGGGGGCAGTCAGCGATCCGGCCGCCCCGCCCCCCGTCGGCGGTTCGATTCTGCAATGTCAGGCGTTGACCCCGCAGCCGGCCGCCGCCGTGGTGTTGCCGCGGCCCACGGCGCCTGCCGGCACGACCGTGCCGGCGACCCTCGTTCTGGCCGTGACCGGCACGCATAGTCTCGGTGTGTATATGCGTGATCCCTGGACCGGCGCGCTCCTCGATCGCGGCTATGTGCCCACCGGCCCAAACCCGGTGGCCGTGGCGGCCACCCCCAACGGACAGTACGTTTATGTGGCCAACGAGGGCAACGGCACCGTGTCGGCGTTCGCCTGGTCGCCGCAGCAGGCACGGCTTTTGCCGCTCACAGCCGGTGCCTCGAGCGTCTCCGCGGGCAGCCAGCCGGTCGCCCTCGCCATCGTCGGATCGACGCTGTATGCGGCCGATGCCGGCAGCGGCGCCATCGCTGCCTTTGCCATCGGTAGCGGCGGCCAGTTGACCCCGCTTGCGCAGACGTCCTCGCCGACGCTGACGGCGCTTGTCGCCGGCACCAACACCCTTTTTGCCTTGAACGGCAGCGGGGTCACGGTCTATTCGGTGACAAGCGGCGGCGGACTGCGCGCGGTACAGACCATCGCCCTGTCCGGCGTGCTCGGCGGGGCAAGCGGCCCCTCCGGTAGTTTGTATGTACTCACATCTTCGGGGCTCAGCGGTTATACGGCCCAGGGCGGCACGTATGTGGATGCGTCGACGGTCCCGCTCGGTGCGGCCCTGGCGCCCGCTGCCGTTTCGGTCACCGGCGGTTACGCCACCGTCGTCGGCGCGCAGGCTGGGCAGACCGTGATCCTGACGCTGCCGGTCAGCGGCGGACAGGTGTCCTGTCCGATTACCGCGGTGTCGATCCCAGGCAGCCCAAGTGCTGTCACCGGCACGCCGGGCGGGCATTCGGTCTACGTCGCCGAACAAAGCCGCGATGACCTGGCGGCCTTCACCGCGCCCTCGTCGTCGCCCAATACCCTGTCGGCGCTCGTGCGGACGCGTCAGGCGCCGGCGGCGCTCGCAAGCGCGACCACCACGGTCATTGCCAACCCCGCCCTTCTTTATGTCGACAACCAGTCCTCTTCCACGGTCGCGACCTATGCCATCGCCTCTGGCGGATCGCTCGGGGCGGCCACGACCGCCAGCACCGGCACGGCGGCGGCCGCGCAAGGACCAAGCGCCTTGGCGCTCGCGCCCGATGGACAGACCCTGTACACGTCGGACTGGGCCACCGCAAGCCAGGGTGATGTCACCGCGTTTTCCGTCGGTACGGGCGGCGCCCTGACGAACGAAGGCTCCGTGGCCGCCGGCATCAGCCCCATCGGGGTCGCCGTCGACCCGTCGAACCGCTACCTCTATGTGGCCAACAGTTGTTATGTCAACAGCACCGCCACACAGCCCGGCAGCAATTGCGCGGAGGGCAATATCCAGGGCTACGGTATCGGCGCCGGCGGGCTCTTGACGTCTTTCGGGTCTGAAGCGGCGCTCGGTGACACCTATCCGATGCTGTTGACCATCGATCCGACCGGCCAGTATCTGTATGTGTCGGAGAATGCCGGTCAGTTGATCGGTGCGTTCGGCATCAACGCCGATACCGGCGCGCTCACCGCGATCGGCAGCGCACCCATCGGTGGCGAGGGCAGCGACCCCTGGACGCTCGTCGTCGGTCCGAGCGGGCGCCATCTGTATGCCGCCGACAACAACAGTCCCGGCCAGGTCTCGATCTACCGCATTGATGCGGGCACCGGCGCACTCACTTTGACGGCGACCCTTAGTGTCAATGCCGACCCCCTCGGGCTTGCCATGGGACCGAAGGGCCGCCGGCTGTATGTCGCCACCCAGGGTGCCGGCCCGGCCGCGCCGGGCAGTCTGACGATCTTCCAGCGCGCCACCCTGGAGGCGCCGAGCACGAGCTGGAGCCCCATCGGTACGCTGACGGCGTCCTCTTTGACCAACCCCTATGGTCTGGCGGTCAGCGGCGGCAATCAGGCGCTCTATGTCATCAACAGTTGCTACGGCGCAAGCAGCACCAATGGCAGCATCGTGACCCTGGCGATTCCGCCGTTTGCCGATGGCCAGAGTCTTTCCGCCTATACGAACCTGGGCGTGACGGCAACCGGTGCCTGCAGCGTGCAAGCCGTTGCCGCCGGGGCGATCGGGTGAGCCGGGTGGTTTTCGGGGGTTTGCGTGTGTCAGTCGCGCGGGTCTGTGCGCGCGCGGGTGCCCAGGCCCTCGGCCAGTTCATGCAGCAAGGGCTGGGCGAGCGTCCAGAAGAGTCCTCCCAGGCCCATGGAGGCGCGCGGTGGCGGCGTCCCCCCCGACCAGTAGGCGGGATCCCGGGCCGGCCGGTGTTCGGATTCGTCGCGCCGCCCGACGAGATAGGCACCCTCGAGCTCGCGGCTTGGGGCCATCGCGCGCCTTGGAGCCTGCCGCTTGTGCTGGCTGAGAAGGAAGCCGGCGGCAAGGCCGATGCCGAGCGCGGCCAGGGGATGCGCGCGCGCCCAGCGGACAGGCAGGGTCACCTGTTGCTCGACATCGCCGATCGCGCCGGTGATCCGGTCGCTCAATTGTGTGATCGTCTGCGACAGATCGCGCCGATGGCGCTCGGCCTCGGCACGCGCCGCGCGCGCCGACACGGTCCCGGCCAGGTCATCAGGGTTGCGCATGGAAGCCTCCGTCTTCTGGGGGCCGCCGCGCACCGGTCTGCGTGCGCTTGGGCCCACGATCCGGGGATGCGGGGCGCCCGGGGACCGTACCGATGTGGCGCGCATGGCGCCACGCCATGAATCCACCGACGGTGGTGAAGACCACCCCTATGACGAGCGCGCTGGTCCAGAATGCGGTCGTCGAGTTCAGCTGTCCGGTGATGAGCGCGGCGAGGCCAATGATGAGAAAGGCGAGCAGACTCAGAAGACCAAGCAGCGCCACCGCACTATAGAGGGTGGTCTTGATCGCGTCGAGGATGATGGCGCGCGTGCTTTCTTCCATCTCCAGGCGGATGACGGTGGCCTCGCTGCGCACCAGCTGCACGGATTCGTCGGCCATGTGCCGCAAAAGCGCGATGAAAGACGGCCCCGGGATGCGGGCATCCTGCGCGCCATGATCCTGCCCCTGATGCGTCATGTCTCTTTAGCGGCTCAGCGTCTTGCCAAGCAAAAAGCCCACGCCTGCGCCGATCAGGATGGTGGCCATGGGATGCTCGCGCATGCGGGTCTCCACGTCGGCCCGGATGTCATCCAGACTGTGGTCGCGCATGTAGCGGCTGATGCGCCCGGTCACGGTGTGGTCAGGCGCAAATTCCTCCGCCGCTTCGGCGGCCTGATCGGCGATGTGCATGGCGGACCCTCCTGTTGAGGTCATCAAGCCTAGAGTGCGCCTGCGGGGGCGGGAATCGGACTTATAGGTAAGGCGCGACGGGTCAGGGATTGTTGATGGCGGCCGCAAGCCACCGGGGCAGCGCACCGCGCAACCGCATCCACATCGTGCCGATCTCCTCGTGGACGATCAGCGACGACAACGCCAGGGCGTGCGCCGAGGGAAGCGCGCCCAGAACGGTGGCGCCGCGCCGGCTGGTGCCGGCGAAATCCGTGGGCGCCGGCGTCACGGTCAACCCCTGTGCGCAAAACAGCGCGGCGGCGCGAGGCATGTGCCAGGCCTGCGTGACAAGAACAATGCGGCGGATGCCGGCGTGGCGCAGGATGCGGGCGCTCAGACGGGCGTTTTGCGCGGTGGTGCGCGACTTGCTCTCGACGAAGCGCACCGGCACGTGAAAGGTGTGGATCAGTACGTGGCGCATGAGCAGGGCATCGGCCGTGCCGCCAAAGGGCGCGCCGCCGCTGACCAGGATGGGCAGGGGCCGCTGGCGGTAAAGGTAGGCGGCATAGCGCAAACGCACGAGGGTGTTGGTGCCGACCGTGTCGCGTCCGCCGTACTCGGGGGCGTGCCGGTAACGGCCCGCTGCCAGCACGACGATTGCCTGTGCGCGGCCGGGGATGTGCCGGAGGGCGGGGATGCTTTCCGCCCGCCGCGCCCAGGCGCTGGTGGCCACCGGAAGACTGGCAACAGTCAGCAGCATCCAGCCGCCGCCGATCAGGATCCAGCCGATCATCCGCCATCGCCAGACCGTCAAAAAGCCGCCCGCCATGAGGGCCAGGAATACGCCGGGTGGTGTGACGAAGGCGTTGATCACACCATGCCACACGACCATTCAGCCCACCCGCTCCCCGGCCGCCTGCCGGTCGGCATGATAGGACGAGCGCACCAGCGGTCCACTCGCCACATTGGTAAAGCCCAGATCGCGCGCCGCTTCACCGAGCTCGCCGAATTCCTCGGGGCTCACATAGCGGTCGACCGGCAGGTGGGCGCGGCTGGGGCGCAGGTACTGGCCCAGCGTCAGCCATTCGCAGCCATGCGCGCGCAAATCGCGCAGGACGGCCATCACTTCCTCGCGGGTCTCGCCCAGGCCGAGCATGATGCCGGATTTGGTGGGGATCTCCGGGTGACGCTCCTTGAACGCGCGCAGCAAAGCCAGCGAGCCTGCGTAATCGGCCCCGGGACGAACGCCGCGGTAGAGCCGCGGCACGCTTTCCATGTTGTGATTGAAGATGTCCGGCGGCGCGCCCGCAAGCGCATCGAGCGCGGCATCGACGCGGCCGCGGAAGTCCGGCACCAGCACCTCGATGGTGACCGCGGGCGCGTGCGCCCGGATCTCGCGGATGCATGCGGCGAAATGGCCGCCGCCGCCATCACGCAGATCGTCGCGGTCGACGGACGTCACGACGACGAAACGCAGCCGCATGGCGGCGATCGCTTGTGCGAGATGGCGCGGTTCATCGGCATCGAGCGGATCGGGCCGCCCGTGCGCCACGTCGCAGAATGGACAGCGGCGTGTGCACAGACGCCCCATGATCATGAAAGTGGCCGTGCCGTGGGTGAAGCATTCGCCGATGTTGGGGCACGAGGCCTCTTCGCAGACGCTGTGGAGTGCGTGCTCTCGCAAAACCGTCTTCAGGCGGCCGACTTCGGGCGACAAAGGAGAGCGCACGCGCAGCCAGCCGGGTTTCGGTCCTGCCGCAACCGGCGTCTCGTGCACGACCCGGATCTTGTTTAGGCCCTTAAGGGCGCGCGACGACGGGTTGTGTGAATCCGCAGGCCGATCCATGGGCCTCCCTTGATGGTTGGAAACGAAACGTGACCGAAACGGCCTCTATGAGGACGGCTGCCACCACCTCGACATCGCGCGGACCGCCGAGATCGGCGATTTGCGTGACGCGCAGACCCCGGTAGCCGCACGGGGCGATGCCGTTGAATGGCCCGAGGTCCATGGCGACGTTGAGCGCGAGCCCATGATAGCTGCGTCCGCCCCGGATGCGCAATCCAAGCGAGGCGACCTTGGCGTCGCCGACATACACGCCGGGCGCGCCGCGGCGGCGCTGTCCGCTGATGCCAAACGAGGCCAGTGTGGTGAGGACGGCTTCCTCCAGACCCTCGACGAGTTGGCGCACGCCGATGCCCAGGCCATCCAGATCAAAGAGCGTATAGGCGATCAGCTGACCTGGGCCGTGGTATGTCAGGTCGCCGCCGCGGTCGGTGTCGACCGCCGGGATCGGACCGGGAGGCGCGGGCTCGCGGGCATTGCGGCCCCGTGTATACACGGGCGGATGCTCGACAAGCCACAATTCATCGTCGGTGTCCGCCCGGCGGTCTTGCGTGAACGCGCGCATCGATTCCCATGTGGTTGCGTAGGGCACTTGCCCAAGCGTACGGACGCGAAGCGGCCTTAGAGGGCGATCAGGACGTCTTTGCACTGCGTGAGCTCACGGTAAATGGCGTCGACTTCCTCGCGATCCTGCGCCTGCACGGACACCGTGACGGCGAGATATTTGCCGCCGCGGCTTTCGCGGCTGGCCGTGGCGACGAGCCGTCCGGCCTCGATGTGCCGGGAGACGATCCCAAGCACGATCGCCTGAAAGCGGTTGCTGTGGATGCCGATCGCCTTGATGTCGATCCGGCAGGGAAAAACCAGCAGGTCTTGATGGGGTTGCGCATGTCCGTTGCCATTTGTCATCGCACTTCTCCCCGGCGCACGGCGTCTTTGAAGGTTTGCAAGGCCTCGTACAGGAGCCGGAACAGCGCCCCGGGGCGGCCGTCGCCCACGGGTGCCCCGTCGATGGTGGTCACCGCCAGCATCCCGCGCCCCGAGCTCGTGATCAGGACCTCGTCGGCCGTGCACACGTCTTCGACGGTAGGGCTTTCCTCTATGACATCGACTGCGTGCTGGCGCGCGAGTTCCAGGACCAGCTCGCGGGTGATGCCACTTAGGATCAGATGATCGGCCGGTGCGGTGTACAGGCGGCCGTGGCGGACGGCAAAGACGTTGCTCGCCGCGCCTTCACGGACCTGGTTGTCGCGCACGAGCAGGGCCTCGCTTGCGCCGCGGTCGGCGGCCTCCTGGGTGAGGAGGACATTGGCGATGAGCGATGTGGTCTTGATGTCGCAGCGGGCCCAGCGGATGTCCGCCAGGAGGGCGGCGGCAATGCCCTGGGCGAGATCGCGATTGGCCGTGGCGATCGCCGGGCGCGCGTAGGCGAACACCGTCGGCGGCGTGCGCGCCGGAAAGGTGTGCTGGCGCAGCGACACCCCGCGGGTCACCTGCAGGTAAATGCTGCCCTCTCCCATCGGCAGGTGCTGGCCGAGGTTGTCCAGCAGATCGAACCACTGGCGATCGGTGTAGCCGGTGTCGATGCGGGTTCCACCAAGACTTCTTTTCAGGCGGGCCACGTGTCTCTCAACGCGGAACGGCCGGCTCGCGTAAACGGGTATTACCTCGTAGACGCCGTCCCCGAAGGTAAAGCCCCGATCGAAGACGGATATGCGCGCGCGTTCATCGGGCAGCCACTCGCCGTTGAGATAGACCAGCATGATGCGTCAGTGACCGACAATGTATGTGTTGCCAAGGCCCACGCGCCCGGCGTAGGCGGCCATCTGCCGGGCCTCGGCCAGATTGCGCGCCGGCCCCTGGCGGACCAGGTAAAAATGCTCGCCGCGGATCCAGCGTGCCATGACATGGATGGGAGAAAGACCCGCTTCACGCAGCCGCCGCGCCTCGCGCCGGGCCATGTTGCGGGTGGTGTAGGCGCCAAACTGCACGAACGGGCCGGAGGGTTCTTTCGCCTCCGGCCGGGGCGGCGGCGGATCAGGCAGGGCAACCGGCTGGAGCGCTGTCTGCGGTCGCAATCGCCGTGGCGGTGACCGCCTCGACGCGGCGACCGCAATCGATCGCGGCGGCGCGAACACCACGTCACGGCGGCGGTGTACGCGCACGCCTCCCCCGAATACCGGACTTTCGCCGGGCACGATCCCCTCGACTTCGACGCGGGCCGTGCCGGTCGCCAAAACCCCGAGTTTTGCCGCAGCCGCGTAGGACAGGTCGATGATGCGGTGCGGATAGAACGGCCCGCGGTCATTGATCAAAACGATCGCCGAGCGCCCATTGTTCAGGTTGCGCACGAGGGCGTACGAGGGCAGCGGCAGCACCTTGTTGGCGGCAGTCATGGCGTACATATTATACGTCGCGCCATCCGATGTCTTTTGACCATTGAAGGGTTTCCCATACCACGAGGCAATGCCGAAGGCCTTGTATCCGCGGGCCGATTTCAGCGGATAGTACGTGCGCCCGTCCACCGTGTAAGGACTGTTGCCGTAAGGACTGCGGGGCAGCTTGTGCGGGATCACGGTCGTGCTGCGCAAATGCGCGGGATTGCGGTAGCCCACGCTTGGCAGAAAGCCGCAGCCGGACAGGGCGGCGGCCGCCGCCACAAGGACGATCGCCCGGTGTTGCCGGATACGGGAAAGCGGACCTGTTGCCATGGTGCCACTCGGCCATTGATCAGGAGGCCCAAGAGTACCGCACATGGCGTCCGTACAAAACCTGGCCGCGCCCGGGATGGCTGCGCGCCCCCCGCGCCGCCGCCATCCGGCGCGGTCAGCTGACCAGGCGGCGGTGGCCATGGATGCTCATCAGAATGCCAAGACCGGCCATGATGATGAGCAAAGAGGTGCCGCCATAGCTCAGCATGGGCAGCGGCACGCCCACCACGGGCAGGATGCCCGATACCATGCCCATGTTGATGAAGACATCGAAAAAGAACAGCACGCTCAGACTGCCCGCAAGCAGCCGCGAATAATTGTCCTGGGCGGCGAAGGCGATGCGCAATCCCCGGTAGATGATGAAAAGATACAGGGCGAGCAAGGCCAGATCGCCAATCAGGCCAAATTCCTGGCAAAAGACCGCGAACGCGAAATCGGTGGTGCTGTCAGGCAGGAAATGCAGATTCGCCTGGCTGCTGTGCAGCCAGCCCTGCCCGAAGAGGCCTCCGGAACCGACTGCGATCATGCCCTGGATGGCGTGATAGCCCGCCCCCAAAGGGTCGGCCTCAGGGTGAAACAGGATATAGATGCGTTGCCGCTGGTAGTGGTGCATGTGCGCCCACAGCACCGGCGCGGCCGCCGCGCCAAAGAGCGCGACCACGGTGATGGTGCGCCAGCTCATGCCGGCAAGAAACAGGACGATCACGCCCGACAGCAAAACGATCACGGCGGTGCCGAGATCGGGTTCCTTGGCGATCAACAGCACCGGGATCAGCATGATGAGCGCGGCTGCGACCACATGCAGCAGTTTGGGCGGCAGGCTGCGTTGGGAGAAGAACCAGGCCAGCATCATGGGCACGGCGAGCTTCATGAACTCGGACGGCTGGATCGACAAAGGACCGAAGGCAATCCAGCGGCGCGCGCCGAAGCGGACGACGCCGATGGCCAGCACAGCCGCCAGCGCCAGCACGCCGCCGATGAAAAGCGGCACCGACCATTTGCGGTAGGTCTCTGGCGGCACCTGCGCGGCGGCAAGCATGACGATGAAGCCGATCGCCAGGCGCACCGCATCATCCAGGGCAAACACGAGGCTGTTGCCGCCGGCGCTGTAGAGCACGACAAGGCTGATGGCGGCCAGGGCCAGCAGCGCGCGAAACATCGGTTTGTCGATGTGCCAGCGTTCGTAGAGCGTCATGGATGCCCCCCCACAGCGAGGATTTTCCCGTTTGTCTGATTCTCGGCCCGCACATGCACGTGGCCCAGCAAGTAAAAATTCATGAGTGCGCGCGCAATCGGGGCGGCGGCCAGGGCGCCAAAGCCCGCGTGCTCGACGATGACCGCCAGCGCGATGCGCGGATGGTGGACGGGCGCGAAGGCGATGAACAGGGCATCCGAATGGATGTGCTTGCCATTGTAGCCGGGTATCGCGTTCCACAGCTGCGCGGTCCCTGTCTTGCCGGCCACGGAATAGGGGAGCACGTGATCCCAGTCGATGCCGCGGGCGGTCCCGTGCGGCCCCGTCACCACCTGGCTCATATCATGGATGAGGATGCCGAGGCTTTTTTTGCGGCGGCGCGGCACCGGCGGGTAACCAAACGGCGGGATGTAGCGGACGGCACCCGTCACCGGGTTTTCGATGCCGCGCACCACTTCCGGGCGCATGCGCACGCCATGGTTGGCGATGGCCGCCACGGCATCGGCGAGCTGGATGGGCGTGACCAGCAAGGGCCCCTGACCGATGCCGGTGATGACGGTCTGTCCCGGGTACCACGGGCGGTGGGTCGCCCGCCGCCAGGCGCGGGTGGGCACCAGGCCGCGGGATTCGCCCGGCAGGTCGATGCCCGTGCGGTGGCCGAACCCGAAGTACGTGAGATAGCGGACCATGCGGTCAATGCCCTGCTTGAAGGCCAGGTGATAAAAGTAGACATCGCAGGACTCCTCGATCGCCGTTTCCAGATCGACAGCTCCCATGCCCATGGGCTTCCAGCAGTGGAACAGATGGCCGTTGTGCGGCAGGTGCCAGTATCCCGGGCAGTTGTACGTCGCATCCGGATTGAACCACCGGGTCTGCAGCGCGGCGTATGCGAAAAACGGCTTGATGGTCGAGCCGGGCGGGTACAGTCCGTTGAGCGCCCGGTCGTTCAAGGGAGCGGCCGGGTCGGTGGCCAGCTTGCGGTAAGCCTTTTCGCGGATGCCGTCGACGAAGGGGTTCGGATCGTAGATGGGGCTGCTGACAAAGGTCAGGACCGCCCCCGTGCGCGGATCGATGGCCACGATGCTGCCGGGCCGGTTGTCGAGCATCTGCTCGCCGATGGCCTGCATCTGGGCGTCAATGTTGAGGTAGAGGTTCTTGCCGGCGTGCGGGGCGATCCGTTTCAGGATCTTCACGGCCCGTCCGGCGGCATTCATCTCCACATCCTTAAAGCCGATGCGCCCCATCAGCTGTTTTTGGTAGGACCGTTCGATCCCGAACTGGCCGACGTGGTGATAACCGAAGTAGCGTGCGCCGTCAGGACCCTGTTCCTCGGCTTGATTGATGCGGCTCACATAGCCGATGGTATCGACCGCCACGCCGCCCAGCGGGTAGTACCGGCGCAGGCGCGCATGCAAAGAGACGCCCGGCAGCTGTGTCAGGTTGACGGCCACATGCGCGGCCTCCGCCTCGCTCAGATGGGCGCGCAATGTGACCTCCTGGAACGGCCGATGCTGCGCCAGGCGCCGGTCGAAATTGCGCAGATCCTGCTTGTTTAGCGCGATGATCGTTTTTAGTGTGGCGAGCAGCCGTGCCATGTTATGGACGCGGTCGGGGATCACCTGCAGCGTGAATACCGGGATGTCCTCGGCGAGGACGATGCCGTTGCGGTCGAGAATGAGGCCGCGCGCCGGCGGGATGGGTATCGGGCTGATGCGGTTGTTGCGCGCAAGCGTCGCATAGTAGCCGTGGCGGATCACCTCCAGGTAGCTCAAGCGCCCGATGAGGGTCAGGACGAGCAGTCCGGCAAGGATCGCCGCGACGGCTACGCGCGACCGGAATAAACGTGTTTCTTGGCCGGAATTTTTGAGTGGGATGCGGTACATGAGCTAGCTGATCCTGGCGCGCCGGCGCACCTCCCGCAGGATAAGAAACAAAAACGGCCACAACACCACATTGATCATCATGGGCGCCGTGTCGCTCCAGATGGGTGGACTTCCGTGCACCAGGGATTTGACCATAAGGACCACCACGTCGCTGGCCGCGATGATCAGGCCGACTGCGACCGCCTGTTGCCAGCGCGGGAAGATACGCAGGCGCAGGTAGAAGCGCAATGCCAGGTAGGCGAGGAAGGCCTTGGCCAGGGCCTGTTCGCCCAGCAAGGATCCATACAGGCCGTCCAGAAGCAGACCGATCAGCCAGGCGATGCCGATGCCGATGCGCTCGGGGATGGCAATGCACCAATAGACGAGCACGATCGCCACCCAGTCCGGGCGCAGCAAAGCCGCGTAACCGGGCGTTGGCGTCACGCCAAGCAGGATGGCCACGGCAAAGGTCGCGGCGATGGTGAGGATTTGCCGCAGCGTCAGGTTATCCATGCCAAGTCCCGGCAACGTGCGCGAGCGGCCACAGCAGCAGCACGTTCGTATGGTGATTCAAGTGCGCGAGCGGCTTGGCGATGACGGTCAAAAACGGTTCGTTGGGATCGCTGACGACGCGCTCAACCTGTGCCACGGGGTAGCCGGCCGGATAGACGCCACCAAGCCCGGAGCTCATCAGGATGTCACCGGCACGGATATCGGCGGTCATGGGCAGGTAGGGAACCTTGAGCCGGCGCAGGGAACCTGTGCCAAAGACGATGGCGCGCAGGCCATTGCGTTTCGAGATCACCGGCACGCCGCTGTTTGGATCCGTCACGAGCATCACCCGGCTGATGTCCGGCCCCACCTGGATCACCTGGCCGACGATGCCGTGGGCGTCGATGACCGCCTGCCCCACATAGACATGCTGGCGCCGCCCCTCATCGAGGGTGAGTTGCCGGGTGAAGGGTCCCGAGCTCACGCCGAGGATACCGGCCAGCGTTTCCCTGTAGCCGGGCAAGGGGGGCGCCTTCAGGATCTTGCGCAGGCGCTGGACTTCCGCGGTGAGCGCGCCCAAGCGCGTAAGCCGGGCCCTCAGCAGACGGTTTTCGCGGGTCAGGTGGTCATTTTCCCGGCGCAGGTGCGCGTTGGTGGTGATGTCATGCCACACGGTTGCGGCGGTGGTCGCGGGCCATGCGGCGAGCACCTGCAGAGGATAGGCGGCGCGGGCCAGCAGGCCGTCGACGGCCGTCGCCACATGCCTGTGGCGCGCATCGGCGATGATGAGGGCGACCGAAACGGCAGCCAGCGCCACGAACTTTGTAAAGTTGGAAGGCCGCTTGATCGACCAACCCAAAAAAGTGCCCATTCTGGTTACCGGGTGATGCCGTCCAGGCCGCTGCGCCCGGCCGGCCGGCGGTTACTCGTAAGCGAATACGTCCCCGAGCACGTCCATTTCCTGCAGGGCACGGCCACAGCCCCGTGCCACACAGGTCAGGGGGTCATCTGTAATGACGATCGGCAACCCGGTTTCTTCCATCAACATGCGATCGATGTCGCGCAGCAGCGCGCCGCCCCCGGTCACGACCAGACCCTTCTCGGCGATGTCCGCGCCCAGTTCCGGCGGCGTCTGTTCCAGGGCGAGCCGGATTGCGCTGACGATGCCGGCCAGGCTTTCGCTCAGGGCCAGATGCACTTCCTTGCTGTTGATGACAAGGCTGCGCGGAACGCCATCGGCGATATGCCGCCCCTTGATCTCCATCTGCCGCACTTCGCTGTTGGCCCAGGCCGTGCCGATGTCCTTCTTGACCTTTTCCGCGGTCGCCTCACCGATCAGCAGGCCGTACTTGCGGCGCACGTAATTGATGATGGCTTCGTCCATCTTGTCGCCGGCGATGCGCAGCGAGTGCGAGTAGACGAGGCCGCCAAGCGATATCACGCCCACTTCGCTCGTGCCGCCGCCGATGTCGAGCACCATGGACCCGGTCGCTTCGGCGATCGGCAGGTCGGCGCCGATGGCGGCTGCCATCGGTTCCTCGATTACATAGACTTCCTGGGCGCCCGCCTTTTGCGCCGACTCACGGATGGCGCGCCGCTCCACCTGGGTGGAGCCGCAGGGTACGCAGATGACGATGCGCGGGCTCGGCTGGAAGATGCGGCGCTCGTGGACCTTGCGGATGAAATACCGGAGCATTTCCCCGGTGACCGTGAAATCGGCGATGACGCCGTCTTTCATGGGCCGGATGGCCTGGATGCTGCCGGGCGTGCGCCCCAGCATCCGTTTGGCCTCCATACCGACCGCCAGAATGCTGCGTCCGGCACGCGATCCGAACTCTTGCCGGATGGCAACCACCGAGGGTTCGTTGAGAACGATCCCTTTGTCCCGCACGTAGATCAGTGTGTTGGCGGTTCCAAGGTCGATGGCGATATCATTGGAGAACAGGGAGCGCAGGCGTCCGAACATAGAATTTTGGGTGTCCTAGATGGTGTCCTAGTTTTGGTAGGAGGGAATTGGAATCACCTTACTGTAGCAATCGCCTTCCGTGGGTTCAACCGGAGCCTGAAATATGGTAGCGTGCGACCGATCAGTGCTGACCAGAGATCTGCTGCGTTGAATCGGAACGATATAGAAAAGATAGCGCATCTTGCCCGTCTGGAAGTGAGCGAACAAGAGTGCGCGGCCTATGCCGAGGACCTGTCCCGGATACTCGGTCTGATTGAGCAGATGAACGCGATCGAAACCGGGCATGTCGCCCCCATGGCGCAAGCCGAAACGACCGGTTTGCGGTTTCGCGAGGACGCCGTGACCATGAACGGCGACCCGGATCGTCTGCTTGCCCTGGCACCGGCGAGTGCCCACGGGCTGTATCTCGTGCCCCGGGTGATCGAGTAGGTGAGCGGCCGATCGCCCGGCCTCATTATGACCCGAAGGAACACCCTTTGAGTGAGACACTAGCGGAACTCGTGCGTGGCCTGGCGGCCGGCCGGTATTCGAGCGTCGAGCTGGTCGACGCCAGTCTGGCCCGCATCCGCCGCCACGCCGATCTGAATGCCTTCATCACCGTCGATGAAGAGGCCGCCCGCGCCGCCGCCCGGGCGGCCGATCAGGCGCGCGGGGCTGGCGGGACCGGCCTGTTGCTTGGCGTGCCCCTTGCGCACAAGGACATCTTCTGTACGGCGGGCATGCGCACGACCTGCGCCTCCCGGATGCTGGCCGGGTTCGTTGCCCCCTACGATGCGACGGTGGTGGCGCGGCTGCGCGCCCACGGTGCGGTGATGGTGGGCAAGACCAATATGGACGAGTTTGCCATGGGCTCGTCAAACGAAACCTCCTACTTTGGGCCGGTGCGCAATCCGTGGGACCCGACGCGGGTGCCCGGCGGGAGTTCCGGCGGGTCTGCGGCGGCGGTGGCCGCGGGGCTCGTGCCGGCGGCGACCGGTACCGATACGGGCGGATCCATTCGCCAGCCTGCGGCGTTTTGTGGCATCACCGGCTTAAAGCCGAGTTACGGCCGGGTATCCCGCTACGGCATGATCGCGTTTGCCTCGTCGCTCGACCAGGCGGGACCCATGGCGCGCTCGGCGGAAGACTGCGCCTATGTTTTGGCCGCGATGGCCGGGTTCGATGATCGCGATTCGACTTCAAGCGAGCGGCCGGTTGATGACTACATCGGCGGCCTGTCGGGCGATCTGGCCGGGCTGCGCATCGGCGTCGTGCGCGAACACTTCGGTGCCGGACTCGACGCCGAAATAGGCGCCGCCACCCAGGCGGCCCTGGCCGAATTCGAGCGGCTCGGCGCCACTTTGGTGGACGTCAGCCTGCCCAACAGCGCCGCCTCGCTGCCTTGCTACTACGTTCTGGCCCCGGCCGAGGCCTCCTCCAATCTGGCCCGCTATGATGGCGTGCGCTACGGGTACCGCGCCGCCGGCTACCGCGATCTCGAGGACATGTATAAGAAGACCCGCGGCGAAGGTTTCGGCGCCGAGGTCAAACGGCGCATCATGATCGGCACGTATGCGCTGTCGAGCGGGTACTACGACGCCTATTATCTGAAGGCGCTGAAGCTGCGCCGCCTGGTTGCCGACGATTTCGCCGCCGCGTTTGCGCAGTGCGACATCATTGCCGGACCGACAGCCCCGACCACGGCGTTTGCGCTCGGCGCGAAGACGGACGACCCGGTGAGCATGTACATGAACGACATCTACACCATCCCCGTGAATCTCGCCGGCCTGCCGGCCCTGTCTATGCCAGCCGGCCTCGCCGGGGGGCTGCCGGTCGGCCTGCAGCTGGTCGGGCGTTATCTGGACGAAGCGCGCCTTCTGCGCGTGGCCCACCGGTACCAGCAGGCCACCGACTGGCACCGCCGGCGGCCCCCGTTGTCTTGAAGGCAGGAGAGAACATGGAGTGGGAAACCGTCATCGGCCTCGAGGTGCATGCGCAGTTGAGCACGCGCAGCAAGATCTTTTCGGGGGCGCCGACCGCTTATGGTGCGCCGCCAAACCAGCAGGCCAATGAGATCGACATCGCTTTGCCTGGCGTGTTGCCTGTCTTGAATCGCGAAGCCGTGCGCATGGCTGTCCGGTTTGGACTCGCAGTCGGTGCCACCATCAACCGGCATTCGGTGTTTGCGCGCAAAAACTACTTCTATCCGGATCTGCCCAAGGGCTACCAGATCAGCCAGTACGAGCGGCCGATCGTCGAACACGGACGGCTGGCCGTCGATCTGGACGGGGACACGCACGTCATAGGCATCACCCGCGCCCACCTCGAAGAGGATGCGGGCAAATCGCTTCATGATGCCATCGACGGCCTGACCGGAGTGGACCTGAACCGCGCGGGGACGCCCCTCCTTGAAATCGTCTCCGAGCCCGACATGCGCTCGTCGGCGCAGGCGGTTGCCTACCTGAAGACACTGCACACGCTCGTGCGCTATCTGGAGATCTGCGACGGCAACATGCAGGAGGGGTCTTTCCGCTGCGACGCCAACGTGTCTGTGCGGCCCCGTGGCGAGAGCCGTTTTGGCACCCGCACGGAGCTGAAAAACATCAATTCCTTCCGTTTCGTCGAGCGCGCCATCGATTACGAGGTGCGCCGCCAGATCGCCGTTCTCGAAGGCGGCGGCAGCATACGCCAGGAAACCCGGTTGTACGACGCCGATCGCGATGAAACCCGGTCGATGCGCAGCAAGGAAGAAGCGAACGACTACCGCTACTTTCCGGATCCCGATCTGCCGCCTTTGCTGCTGACCGATGCGTTCGTGGAGGACGTTTGGGCGGACATGCCGGAGTTGCCGGCGGCCAAACGCGAGCGGTTCTGCGCGGCCTACGGTCTGTCGCGCTACGACGCGACGCTCCTTACGGCGACGCGCGAGCTGGCCGATTATTACGAGGGCGTCGTCGCAGGCGGCGGGCTCGATCCCAAGCTGGCGGCCAACTGGGTCTCGGGAGAACTGCTGGCGCACCTAAACAGTGCCGGTCTCGATCTGGCGGCAACCCGGGTGAGCGCCACGGCTCTGGCGGGGCTTTTGCGGCGTATCGCCGACAACACCATTTCCGGCAAGATCGCCAAAGAGGTGTTCGAGGCGATGTGGACCGACGGTGCCGACGCCGACCGCGTGATCGCGGCGCGGGGATTGACGCAAATCACCGATGACGGTGCCATCGAAGCGCTCGTCGGCGAAGTCATGGCGGCCCATGCCCGGCAGGTGGAGCAGTACCGTTGCGGCGAGGAAAAGGTCTTCGGGTTCTTCGTGGGTCAGGTCATGAAGGCAAGCCGCGGCAAGGCCAATCCCGCCAAGGTCAACGAGATCCTAAAGCGCAAGCTCGCGCCCTGACCGGCGCCGCCGGCCTCAACTGGTCAGGTGGCGGTAGATGTCGGAGATCTTCAGGGGCAGTTTGCGCACGTCATCGATCAAGACGTAGTTGGCGGGTCCGTACATGTGCGGCAGGTACGCGCGTGCGTCATGGTCGATGGTGATGCAAAACGCGTGGATGCCGCTGCGCTTGGCTTCGAGAAGGGCCTGCCGCGTGTCCTCTATCCCGTATTCCCCCCGGTAGCCGTCATAATCGTCCGGCTTGCCATCGGACAGCGTGATGAGCAGTTTCGTGCGCGCGTCCACCTGGTCGAGGCGTTTGCAGAGGTGGCGGATGGCCACGCCCATGCGGGTGTAGTCCTGCGGCCGGATTCCGCTGATCCGCGCGCGCACGAGGTCTGTGTAGGGCTCGGCGAATTCCTTGACACGATAAAGTTCGCAGCGCTTGCGCGTCGTCCCCGAGAATCCGTAGATGGCGTAGCGGTCACCCAGGATTTCCAGGGCCTCACTCAACAAGACCAGCGATTCGCGTTCGGCATCATTGATCCAGCCCTTCGTCGACCCGCTCATGTCCACCATGAGCATGACGGCGATGTTGCGGGCGATCCGCCGCGACCGCAGAAACAGCCGATCGCCGAGCTCACGGCCCGATTTCAGGTCGGCCAGTGCGTCGACCAGCGCATCGAAGTCGATGTCATCGCCGTTTTTCCGCCGCCTCTGCACGGCATTCTCGCCGCGCAGCGCCTCGAAGGTCTTGCGCAGCCGCGCCGACAACCCCGCGTACTTGCGCAGTGTCTCCCTGACGAAGGCGTCGTGCACAGGATGCACGTCGAGCTCCCGCAGGACACACCAGTCCTTCCGGTAATGTTCCCGCCTGTGGTCCCATTCGTTGTAAAGAAATGCGCCGTCCTCGTGGTAGGTGCCCTTCCAGACATCCTCGGCGCGCTTCTCGTTGTCCGGCGCGTAGCCCCCGTCGCCTGCCGCCACGAGGTATTCGTCGGGTATCCCGCCCAGGTCCTGAAAGATGGATTGCAGCAGATTCTGCACATCGGGAGGGGCCGCCAGCAGCTGCCCGTCCAGCATGAGCTGCACCTCTCCCTGCGGGCCTGGCTCCTCGGAGACGGTGAACCGCGCATCCGGGGGCGGGGTGTGGGACTGCCCGCCGGCGAGCTTGGCCAGCGCGTTTTGCAGCGCCGCGCGTTCCTGCTGGATCCGCTCGCCCATGGCCTGTACGACCGCGTCGACATCGATGATGCCCTGATAAACCGGCGCCACCGGCAGCGCGCCGCCGTAGAGCGCGGCCACCGCCTGATGTGTGTCGTCTACCGATGCGCCCTTTTTGGCGAGGGGCGCGCACGCCTCCTTCCAGGCCGCCGGCACCTCCGTGCGCAGGGTGCGCAGCTCCCGATACAACCCGGGCAGTTCGCGCTCGAGGCAGGCGTCCAGGCGTATGGTTTCCAGGGCACAAAAGAGCTGCGCGGCGCGCTCTGGCTCGGCGTAGCGTTCCCATTCGGCGCGCAGGGCGCGGGGATCCCCGCGGAAGGTTCCGAACCAGCCCTGTGCCCATAGATGCGTTGCCATGATCTTGTACAGCATGCGGTTGGCGTCGCGCGTGGGCAGGACCGCAAGGCGCGCCGGCAAAAACAGCGTCGTGGTATCCGTGTAGAGGCGCTCGCTCGGCGCAAGCTTCAGCTTGCGTCCCGACAGCCCCTGCAAAAACAGCTCGAGCATGGGCGCCGACGCCTCCAGCGTCGCCGTCCGTGCCTGCCCGTCGCGGACGGCCGCAAAGGATTCGGCATCGGCGAGGACCGCGACGGCGGGATAAAGCCCGAGCTTGTCGTATGTGTCCATGGCCTCGATGATCCACGCATCGCTGTCTTCGCGGCGCATGCGCGTGATGGCCGCTGTTACGTGGCTGGCAAAATGGTAGGCAAGCTCCGGGTTGGTCTTTGCGATCACCTCGATCCAGTGGCAGGCATAGTCCTGGTCTGCGCGCGCAAGACCGGCCAGGGCCGCGGCCGCCGTGGCCGTCGACCGCCTGATCGACAAGACGGCATCGAGCATTTCGTCGAGCCGGTCTTCGAGCATCGCGGCGCTGAGCGCGCGCTGCGTGTCCCCGGTATCGCCGGTGGCGGTCATGTCAGAAGAGCGAGCGGCTGAGCTCGTTGATGGCGGCGATCATCTCGGGGTCGTCGGTGAGCGCCTGGGCGATCGCGCTTTGGCACGCATACGGGGCGCTTACGCCGGAGACCATGAGCTTGGCCGCGTGTACGAGCAGGCGCGTGCTGGCCCCCTCCTCCAGGCCGCTGCCTTTGAGGTTGCGTGTCATGGCGGCAAAGCGCACCAGCTTGGCGGCGCGTTCGGCGCCCACACCGCTTTCATGGTCGACGATCTTCTGTTCCAGATCGGGTGAAGGATAGTGGAACTCGAGCGCGACGAAGCGCTGGCGGGTGCTCTGCTTCAGGTCCTTCAGGACGCTTTGATAGCCGGGATTATAGGAGATGGCAAGACCGAACTCGGCTGGCGCGGCCAGCACCTCGCCGGTCTTTTCGATCGGCAGCAGGCGGCGGTCATCGGCGAGCGGATGGATGACGACGGTCGTGTCTTTGCGCGCCTCCACGATCTCATCCAGATAGCAGATGCCCCCGCAGCGTACGGCCTGTGCAAGCGGCCCATCCATCCATACCGTCTGATCGGCCGTGATCAGGTAGCGTCCGACCAGATCGGACGCCGTCAGGTCGTCATGGCAGGATACGGTGATGAGCGGCCGCTGCAGACGCCACGCCATATGTTCCATGAAACGCGTCTTTCCACAACCGGTGGGGCCCTTCAGCAGCACGGGAATCAGATTGCGATACGCTTTCTCGAAGAGGCTGATCTCTTCGCCCTGCGCTTCATAATAAGGCTCGCGGGTGATGAGGAACGATTCGGGCTGCAGTGCGCGCGATTTCACGGGAACCTTCGCATGATCAAGGGGGCCTGCCCGCATTATGCCAAAAAGGAAACGCAAGCGGCGCCAAAAAGTTATTGACGGCCCTTGGGGCCTCTTTCACAATACCCTTTGCGTCCGCCGATTCCCATTGCGGGCGGCTGTGATATTAATCAAATTTATAATTTTAATAGTAGCTAATATACGGCGGGCTCATCAGGGGGCATAGGGGCGGTGTGTCGCGATACTGCCGCCGCCCGCTTGTTATTGAAGATTTTCTGCATATTAGCATCTGCCGATGCAGATTCCGAGGAGGTTGCCTAGATGGCGGACGTAGTCGCAACGAACGAGACCATCGTCGTGGTGGGGGGCGGCATCAGTGGTATGACGGCGGCGGTCGAGGCGGCCGAGACCGGTAAAGACGTCATTCTGCTTGAGCGCTCGCCGTCTCTCGGCGGCCGGGTGAACCAGCTTTATCGGTATTTCCCGAAACTGTGCCACCCCACGTGCGGCATGGAAATCAACCTGCGCCGCCTGCGCGGCAACCCGCGCATCCGCGTGCTGACTCTGGCCGAGGTCGACAGAATCCAAGGCAAGGCCGGCGACTACAAGGTTTCCGTCACCATCCGTCCGCGTTATGTCAATGACAACTGCACGGCATGCGGCGCCTGCGCCGAGGCCGTCACACGCGAGATCCCAAACCCCTTCAATTACAATCTGAACAAGATGAAGGCCGTATACCTGCCGTCGGCGATGGCCTATCCGCAGCGCTACTGCATCGATCCGAGCCTGATCGGTACGCCGGAAGCCGAGAAGGCGAAGGCGGCGTGCCCGCACGACGCCATCGATCTGGGCATGCAGGAACAGAAGCTGACGCTCACGGCAGGCGCGGTGGTCTGGGCGACGGGCTGGCGGCCTTATGACGCCGCGAAGATCCAGCCCTACGGGTATGACCGCTTTGCCAACGTCATCACCAGTGTCGAATTCGAGCGGCTCGCCGATCCGCGGGGACCGACGCAGGGCCGTATCCTGCGGCCATCGGACGGCAAGGAAGCGAAGAACATCGCCTTCATCCAGTGCGCCGGTTCGCGCGACCGCAATCATCTGAAGCACTGCTCGCGCATCTGCTGCATGGCGTCGCTCAAACAGACCCATTATGTCCGCGAGAAGTACGGCGATGAGGGCCAGTCGACCATCTATTACATCGACATCCGCGCCATCGACCGGTTCGAGGATTTCTATCAGAAGGTCAAGGCGGACCCGAGAGTCCGGTTCATCAAGTCGAAGGTGGCCAACATCACCGAGGACAAAGACACGGGCGATGTCCTGCTGCACGGGGTCGATACCGAGGGGTATCACCGGTATGACGCGCGTCACGACCTCTGCGTCCTGGCCGTCGGCATGGAGCCCAGCGCCGATATTCGCGCGGTTGCGGATGTCAAAGTGGATGCCAGCGGCTTCATACAGGCGGCGTCGGCCACGGACGGCATCTTCGGGGCCGGCTGCGCGACCAACGCGCTCGATGTCAATCGGGCTGTGCAAAGTGCCACGGCGAGCACGCTGAGGGCGGTCCAGGTGGTGAATCGGATGGCGAAGGTGGAGGGTCAGTGATGGCGGACATGAAGGTTGGCGCCTATCTGTGTCAGGGGTGCGGGCTCGGCGAACGCTTGGATATCAAGGGCCTGGCAACGGTGGCACAGAAAGAAGGCAAGGCGCAGGTGGTGCGCGAGCATGAGTTTCTCTGCAACAGCCAGGGCGTGGCGATGATCCAGAAGGATGTCGCCGAAGAGGGCGTCAACCGGGTCGTGATCGGCGCATGTTCCCGTCGTGCCAAAGTGGAAGCCTTCCAGTTCCCGACTGCGGCGGTCACGCGCGTCAACCTGCGCGAGCAGGTGATCTGGTCGCAGCCCGATACCGATGAAGCCCGCGAGCTGACCCAGGAGATGGCGGCCGATTACATCCGCATGGGCTGCGCGGAGGCCAAGAAGACGGCGGTCCCCGCGATCAATCCTGCGGCCGGTCATAACAAGCGCATTCTCGTCGTCGGTGGCGGCATCACCGGCATGACCGCCGCTCTCGAAGCGGCACGCGGCGGTTACGACGTCCTGCTGGTCGAAAAAGAGGCGGCGCTCGGCGGTTTTGCGGCCAAGCTCCACCGCCGCGTGCCCTTTACCGAGCCGTTCGCCGATCCGCAGGATAACGGCGTGGCGGCGCTTGCTGCCGCCGTGCAAGGCGAGTCCCGCATTCAGGTGTTCCTCGGTGCCACGACCACGCGCACGAGTGGTGCGCCCGGTGCTTTCAGTGTCGACATCACCACCGAAAGCGGTCCGACGGTGACCGAGAATGTCGGCGCCATCGTCATGGCCACCGGGTTTCGTCCCTACGATGCCTCGCGGTTGCCCGAATTCGGTTTCGGCAGCAGCCCGCTCGTGGTCGACCAGGCCGGCCTGGAGGCGCTGGCTTCCGACGCCGCGGCCAAAGGCCAGGCGATCGTGCGGCCCGACGGCAAGGCGGTCAAGAGCGTCGTGTTCGTCCAGTGCGCCGGTCAGCGTGATGAGACCGGCACCCATCTCAAGTACTGTTCTGGCCACTGCTGCAATACGAGCATCAAGCAGGCGATGTACTTCAAGGACCAGAATCCGAATGTCGACACGGCCATCATCTACACGGACTTGCGGACACCCGGCAACGGCGAGGATTTTTACCGCAGCGCCCAACGCAAGGGTGTGACGTTCACGAAGGGACGGGTCGCCAAGGTGGAGACCGCAGGTGACGGCCTGACCGTGCACTTTCACGATCTCATCCTAAATGACCAGGCCGCGACGATCTCCTCTGTCGATCTCGTGGTGCTTGCAACCGGCCAGGTGCCCAATTCGGGCGTCGATATCGAGGCCAAGCCCGCCGAAAGCAAGGATGGGGAGGCCCGTGTCCAGTCGGTGTCGATCCTGAACCTGACGTACCGCCAGGGGCCGGACGTGCCGCAGCTCAAGTACGGCTTTACCGACTCCCATTTCATCTGCTTCCCGTACGAAACGCGCCGCACGGGCATCTACACGGCGGGCCCTGTCCGCCGGCCGATGGATATCGCCCAGGCGGTCGAAGATGCCACCGGTGCCGCGCTCAAGGCCATCCAGTCGGTGGAAAGCGCCGCGCACGGCCGCGCAGTCCACCCGCGCGCGGGCGATCTCAGCTATCCCTCGTTCCGGCGTGAGGGCTGCACGCAGTGCAAGCGCTGTACCGTGGAATGCCCATTTGGCGCGATCGACGAAGACGAGCAGCGGTATCCGCAGTTCAACGAAGGACGTTGCCGCCGCTGCGGTACCTGCATGGGCGCCTGCCCGGTGCGCGTGATCTCCTTCGAGAACTATTCGATCGACACGGTGGGTGCGCAGATCAAGGCCGTGGACGTTCCGGACGAATTTTCGGAAAAGCCCCGCATTTTGCTGCTCGCCTGTGAAAACGACGCCTACCCGGCGCTGGACATGGCCGGCATGAACCGTCGGGTTTCGAGTGCCTTCGTGCGCACGATACCGGTACGCTGCCTGGGTTCCGTGAACATGATCTGGATCACCGACGCGCTCAACAGCGGCTACGACGGCGTCATGCTCATGGGCTGCAAACATGGTGACGATTACCAGTGTCACTTTGTGAAGGGCTCCGAACTGGCAAGCTATCGCATGAGCAAGATCGATGACACCCTGAAAAACCTCAACCTCGAAGTGGACCGCGTCCGCACCCTGGAGGTCGCGATCACGGACATCGAGCGGGTGCCGGCCTTGATCGATGAGTACGCGGCGAAGATCAATGAAATCGGCATGAGCCCCTTCAAGGGCTTCTAGGAGGCGGCACATGGGTGACCTCAATACATCGATGATCGAGAAATACCGCAATGACTTCCTGAAGGAGGTGGAGGCCAATGTCGAGGAAGGTCAATGGGTAAAGATGTGCATGCAGTGCGGTGTCTGTTCCGGATCCTGTCCGCTGGGGCCATCCTGGGAGCATCCGCCGCAGGAAATCTTCATGATGATCCGTGCCGGGCGGCGCGATGAGGTGCTAAAGAGCGAGTCGATGTGGATGTGTACATCGTGCTACAACTGCATCGTCCGTTGCCCCCGCGAGCTGCCGATCACGCACATCATGCACGGTCTGGCCAATTACGCGCATCGGCTGGGGTTGGCCCCCAAGATGAATCCGACGCGGCGCTTCGCGAAGATCTTCTGGGACAACATCGCCAAGAGTGGACGCGTCAACGAGCTCGAACTGTCCATGCGCCTCTATTTCATGGATGGCTTCAAATCCGGCGTGCAGAAAGGCCTGGAAATGAAGGACATCGGCATCGGCATGCTCAAGACCGGCCGTCTCAATCCGTTTGGCCTGTTTGCCCACAAGGGCTGCAAGGACATCAAGGGCATCCACAAGATGCTGAAGAAGGCTTACGAGATCGAAGACCGCAAGAAAGGCTTCGTCGCCTAAGGGGTTGGATATGGCTAGAAAGGAGTATTCATTTTATCCGGGCTGCTCTTCCGAGCGTCGGGCCTCTGCATCGAACTACATGGTCTCGGTCGAGTCCATGTGCCAGAAGCTTGATATCAAGCTAAACGAGATCCCGGACTGGAATTGCTGCGGCGCGTCCATCGGCTATGCCCAAGGCGGCGAACTGCCCCGTCACGTCATGAACGCCCGCAATTTGGCGATTTCGGAGCAGGTCAACAAGGGGCAGGATGTGGTGGCGACCTGCGCGGCCTGCTGGCTCGGCGCCAAGGAGACCAAGGACCGGCTGGCCCATGACCAGGGTTTGCTTGCCGAGGCCAACGAGGCCTTGCGCGAGGCCGGTATGAACCTCGTCTACAAGGGCGAACAGGAAGTGCGCCATATGGTCGAGGTGCTCATCGAAGATCTGGGCTATGACGAATTGCGCAAGCCTGTGGTCAAGCCCCTCGAAGGCATGAAGATCGCGGGCTATGTCGGCTGCCAGACCAATCGGCCGTTTGGCATCGCCGGGGAATCCTTCGAGAATCCAAAGTACCTGGATCATCTTATCGAGATCGTCGGCGCCGAGCCTGTCGAGAAGTACGATCAAAAGGTGACCTGTTGCGGTGGCGCGCTGGCGTTTTCGGAACCCGAGAAGAGTCAGGCGCAGATCAAGAAGATCGTCGAATCCGCCTACGATTACGGCGCGGAGATGATTGTCACGCCCTGTCCGGTCTGTCAGATGAATGTCGAGATTTACCAGGGACAGATCAATAAGCGTTATGGCACCAAGTTCAACATGCCTGTCACGTACTACAGTCAGTTGATGACGGTCGCCTATGGCGGTTCCGCCAAGGAAGCGGGACTGAACGGTCAGATCGTTCGCGCCCCGCGACTCGAGGAGATCGCCGCAAAGGGCCGTTAGGGTCCTTCCCTTCCGGTCCAGCAGCCCCGGGCGCCCGTGCCCCTCGCGGTTCGCGGCGCCCGGGCGCGATCCTCTGGCCCCGGCGGGTGCCCTCTCGCCGTGTTGTCCCGCACAGACCGCCTGCCGGGTGCCGCGGTCACCGCGCCGGATGGTGTCCTGGGTTAGGGCGGCGAGTCCCGCAAAAGCTCCGCGAGCGGCATGCGCAATGCGCGGGCTAGCTGCGTCAGGCAGTCGAGCCCGATATTCCGCTTCCGGTGTTCGATCTCACTCAGATAGGCCCGGTTGATCCCGCTCAGGGCAGCCAGGTCGTCTTGTGTCAATCCGCGAACCCTGCGGGCCGTTCGCACATTCACGGCCAGGAGACGGCGTCCATCCCTATCCATGGCAACCAATGATATTGTAGATACAATACCCATTGCAACACCCCACGCCATGCAACCGGGAAAGCCGCGCCTGTCGGGGCTGCCCGCGTCTGTTACACTCCTTTCATGGAGACTCTCGCCCAACGTCTTCGCTATGCCCGCGAACGCATGGGGCTTTCGCAGTCGGAGCTTGCGCGCCGCACCGGCCTGCGGCCGCAAGCCATTCAGTTCATCGAAGCCGGCCGCGTCCAGCGCCCGCGTAATCTCCTCGATCTCGCGCAGGTGCTCGCCGTCAATCCCGAATGGCTGCTTTTTGGGCGCGGCGCCGTGGAGGCCGGGGTGCGCGAGAGCGCAACGGCGTATGACATGCAAGGCGACGGGTTAAGCGCCGAAGCCGCGGGTGTCGGCCGTCTCTGGATGGCTTTGCCGGTCGACCAGCAGGCGGCCATCAAGGAAGTCTTGCAGGCGCTCGCCCGGAAACGCCACTGAGGACGACTTTCCGAAGCGCCGGGGGTGACCTGGATACCGTGGTGCCGGGGCTTGTATTGCGGGAACTGGCCGCACCCCGGTTCTTCTGTCCGATGGCCACATTCCGATTCTTGGCATCGCCTTTGTGGCCCAAAGCGCACACTCAACTGCCGCCGTGGAAAACGATGCGTGGCGCGTGACGACCGAATCCAGATCATTCACGGGCGGACGCCGGAAGCGGCGGCCATGGTGGCGCACGTCAAGCGGGCGACGGCGATTACCGCCAGGCTAAACCGCTTGACCTTCGCGGATAGCGAAGAAATTCGCGCTTTGTTCAGCGAACTCATCGGCAAAAGGGTCGACGAAAGTTTTTTGCTGATCCCACCCTTCTATACGCTCGGGGGACACGAAATCAGCATCGGGCAGAATGTCTTTGTCAACCAGAACTGCACCTTCCATGACCTGGGTGGTCTCGACATTGCAGACGATGTACTGATCGGCCCGAACGTGAGCATCCTGACAGCGAGCCATCCTCTCGACCCTTCGCGGCGGCGCGCCGTGACCATCGGCAAGCCCGTCAAGATTGAAAAAAACGTCTGGCTCGCAGGCGGTGCGACGATCATCGGCGGGGTGACGGTGGGAGAAAACGCGGTCGTGGCCGCAGGTGCCGTGGTCACCAAGGATGTTCCGCCCAATACCTTCGTCGGAGGTAATCCGGCCCAGATCATTCGCGCGATTGGCGACCTAGGACGCAAGAGCGGCGCGTGAGCCGGTTCATGCCGGGACGCACGGCCACGCAACGCGTGCGCCATCCGGTCACACCTTTAAGCGGCGACTTTGGGACAGGCCATACCGTTCTGACCTCTTAGGGCGGGGCCTTTTTGCCTGGCGGTGCGTCGACAAATTTTTGAGGAAGCTCCAAATTGTGCAGCCCGGCCGCTGTCCATCTGGCCGGCGCATTTAAAAAAAGCGCGGTTTGGCGCGGTTTTTCGGCATGGCACGAGTCTTGCCTTAGAGAGGGCGTGGGAATGTTCCCACTTTGCTAATGAAGGAAACCTTCATGTCCATCAAGTCCCTTCTTCTGGCCGCTGGCCTCGCCGTCGTCACGGCCGCTCCGGCGTTTGCCGCAACCCACAACATCCGCGCCGACCGTGCCGCCCTCGCCGCCGCCCGCGCCGATCTTCATAAGTTCGTCGTGACGCGCGCCCATGACCGTCATGCCCTGTATGTCGCCCTCCACCAGCACAAGCCGAAGCTGGCCGCGCAGGCGCGCCACCGCATCGCCATGGACAACGCGGCCATCCACCGCGACGTGCTGGCGATTCACCGGGCCCGCCTGGACCTGCATCGCGACTACGTCGCCATGCATCATCCCGTCATGCATCCGGCGGCTCACAGCTAAACCGTCCTGCGGGCCCGCCCTTTCGGGTCTGCCCGCATGACAGGGTGTGCCTGTCCCGATGGCGCCGGTGGCAACACTGGCGCCACTTTTTTTACATGCGCCCGCTTGCGTGTCTTGGCAAAGGGATAGTCCGCGACGCCTCCGTAAGGGGGTATGCCACCCGGGCAGCGCGGTGTCCCCGCACGGTGATTGAGCGGGGGCTTGCGTCTTTTGCGGCCTCTCACCGGGTGCGCACCCACGCCTTTGCCGGCCCTGAAAAGGCCAACGCGACGGTCCCTTGCCCGCCTGGAGCGGACTCTCCGCCTCCGTGGCCCTTGGCCTCTCGCTCCTGCCGCCGTCCGCCTCTACAATGGCAGAGATGCATCCTTCGTCCGATCGAGTCCTCGTCACCAACCGGCTTTCTTTCATCGACATTCTGGGCCACACCCTTGCCAACATTACGCCCTCGGCCATGGCCACCGTCACCATTTCCCTCGTCGCTGCCAACGGCGGTCTGCTCACCTGGGCGGTTTATCTTGCCGTCGGTGTGCTGATGCTGGGTGTGGCAGTCGAGGTCGCCGCGCTTGCGCGGCGCGTGCCGTCCGCCGGGTCTCTGTTTGTGTCGGTGGGCAGGACTTTGCATCCGCTGGCCGGATTGCTGAGCGGCTGGGCCATGCTGGGCGGGTATTTGGGCGCTTTACTGGCCGCACCCATCGTGGGGGCGCTTTTTTTCAGCAAGGCGCTCGGTGTGATCGGCCTGGCGCTCGGCTGGCCGCCGATTGCGGTGGCCTTCACCGTGCTTGCGTGGGTGCTCACGGTGCGTGATGCGGTGATTGCGGTGCGCTATAGCCTGTATGTGGAGATCCTCTCCCTGGGGGCCATCGTTTCGGTGGCCCTCTTTACCTTGTTCCGGCAAGGGTTCATCGACCCGGCGCAGTGGCAAGCCCGCCTGTCACCCGCCTCCTTTTTTGCCGCCATGACCCTGAGCGTGCTCGCCTACGGCGGGTTTGAAACCGCGGCCAACCTCGGCCGCGAAGGCCGGCACGCCGCCCGTGATGTGCCGCGCGCCATCATCGTGAGCGTTCTGGTCAGCCTCGTCTTTTATGTGTTCATGAGCTACAGCGAAACGCTCGGTTTCCATGACGACCCCGCCTTGCTGGCCCAAACGGCGGCGCCCTTGAGCGCGCTGGCGGTGCGCGAGCACCTGCCTTGGCTTGCGCTTGTTTCTGACATGGCCATGGCCGTTGCGGCCTTCAGTGCCGCCATCGCCACCATGAACAGCCTAAGCCGCCTGCTCTATTCCATGGCCCGCCACGGCGCGGTCCCGGGCGCGCTTGGCGCCGTGGGCACCCACCGCACCCCGGCGCCGGCCCTGCATCTGCTCGGTTTCATGACCCTGGCCTTTGCCGTGACCGCCGCCTTGATGCATTGGCGCCTGCTTTCCATCCTGGATCTTTTTGGGGTCTTCACCGCGCTGGGCTTCATCGTCATCTATGTGCTGGCGGTCGTTGCCGTGATCGGCGGTCATGTGCAGGCCGGCCAGCGTCCACCGGTTTTGTCGCTGCTGCTTTTGGTGACGGCGGTGCCTTTGCTCCTCTACGTCTTTTCGCAGAGTTTCTGGGCGGCGCAGGCCCCGACCCGCGTGGCCGCCTGGACTTTCGTTTTCTATCTGAGTGGCGGGGCCGCCTTGTATGCCTGGCAGACGCGGGCGGGACGCACTTTGGGTTTTGGTGTTGCGCGGCAGGATGATTGATCGGGCGCAAAAATGAGCCGCCGGTGGTCGCCGACGGCTCAAGCAGATCTATTCGGCCAGGCCTACCTGCGGAGGTCGCGCGCGAGCTCGTTCTGTCGAAGAGCATCGTGGGCCTAATTCGCCTCTCAGGGTAAGAGTCATCCGCCATCCCTGCCATCGGACAATGGACGGATAGGCCGCCTGCCCGTGAGTCCGCATCCGGTCGCCTCTAGGCCACCGCGATGCCGTTTAGGGCGGCATACAGGCCAAAGCCCGCGGCCATCCCGATCACGACCAGCACGAAGGTCCCATACGCCCCCTGCAGGCGGTAGGGTTCGGGCAGCGTGCGGCGGGCCAGCATGTACAGAAATCCGAGCACGATGGGCAGCAGCAGTGCGTTCATGACCTCCATGGCCACACCCAGTCTTACCAGATTCACATTCGTCGCCACCAGAACGCCGCCGGAAATCAGCAGCGCGGTGTAAATCCCGTAAAACCACGGCGCTTCGCGCGGGTGATGTTCGAGCGAATGCTTAAAGCCCAACACTTCGCCGACACCGCGGGCGGCTGTCAGCGACACGACAATGGTGGCGACGATCGAGGCCCCCGTCATGCCGAGCGCAAACAGCAGCCGCCCCGTGGTCTCGCCCAGGGACGGGGTGAGCGCATCAGCAATCTGCTGCACGGTATTCAGCGGCGCATGGGGGTTGGTCCGGCCGATGGTGGCGGCGGTCGCGATCAGCACCGCCGCCATGACCAGCTGCGTGATCACGGCGCCAATTGCGGTGTCGATGCGCGCCAGGCCCAGGTGGCGGGTCGTGAGACCTTTGTCGACGACGGCCGACTGCTGGTAGAAGACCATCCACGGCATGATCACCGCGCCAATGTTGGCGGCGGCCAGATAGAGATAGCCGGTATCGTGAATGGGTATCTGCAGGCTCTGTGAGACTATAGTGCCCAGGGGGTGGTGTGTCCGCAGCGCAACGACCAGAAACGCGAACTCGAAGGCGCCGATGGCCAGTGCAACGCGCTCCACGCCGGCGTAGGAGGCCGTCCAGACCACGGCGATGAGACCGGATACCAAGACGATCATGGTGATCCAGCGCGGCACGCCAAACAGCAAGCCGACCCCCGCCATGCCGCTCAATTCGGTCAGCAACGCGCCGATGCAAGACAGTGTGAGGGTGCCGACCGACAGCCACGCCCACCCGCGGCCAAAGTGGTCGCGAATCAGCTCACCGTGACCTTGCCCTGTCGTCACACCCAGGCGTACGGTCAGTTCCTGCACGATATAAAGGATCGGCACAAGGATGGCTTGGAGCAGCAACAGCTTGTATCCCCATTGCGCGCCGCTTTGCGCGGCCGTGATGACGCTGCCGGCATCCGTGTCCGCGAGCATGACAACCAGGCCAGGGCCGATGACAGCCAGCCACAGCGCCAGATGAGTACGCCAGCCGCGCGGGCGGGCATCGGAGCAGATTGCTTCGGGCATCACAGGGCACCCCCGTGTCTAATTGCGAACAATAATAAGATTCATTGCTATTAACTGCAAGCCCGTTGCCGAGTCTGCACAAATATGGTGCACACTCCCCATTTTGGTGCTAAAAAGGGTGGCCAGACCGGTGTTTTGGGGCCTTTTCGGCTGGCCCGATTCTTGCCTCTATGGGGTTGTGCCACTGAGTACGTCATCGCAGATCATCGAGAATCTCACCACAGGCGTCGTGGCCGTCGACCGCGATCTGGTGGTCTGTACCGTGAACCCGGCGGCCGAGATGATCTTTGAATCCAGCGCCAAGCAGATGATCGGCCAGCCCATCGCGCGGTTCTGGCCGGATATCGGCTTCTCCCTGGAGCAGGCGTTGAGAAGCGGCCACTCCTTTACGCGCCGCGATGCCCGGCTGTCGCTGCTTGGCCGGGACGTGCGCGTCGATCTCACGGTGACCGCCCTGCTGGGGCGCGGCGGCAACGGCGCCGACGGCCTTGTCCTCGAAATCCACGCCGTCGACCGCCTGCGGCGCCTGGCCCACGACGAAGAGATGGTTGATCACCATCAGGCACAGCGGCTGGTCGTGCAGGGCCTTGCGCACGAAATCAAGAATCCCCTGGGCGGCCTGCGCGGGGCCGCCCAGCTGCTGGAGCGTCAGCTCGGCGCCGGAGAGCGCGAATACACACGCGTCATCATTCGCGAGGCCGACCGCCTGCAGGCGCTCGTCGACCGCCTGAGCGGGCCCACCCGTCCCTATCGCAAGACCGCCGTCAACATCCACCAGATCTTTGAGCATGTGCGCTCACTCATGCTGGCCGAAGTGGGTCCCGGCGTCGATCTCAAACGCGATTACGACCCGAGTCTTCCGGAGCTCGATGGCGACCCCGATCAGCTGGTGCAGGCGGTGCTCAACCTGGTGCGCAATTCCGTCGAAGCGATGCGGGGCGCGGGCACGATCTGGCTGCGTTCGCGCATTGAGCGCCAGTTCACCATCGGCCAGCGCCGCCACCGGCAGGTTCTGCGTGCCGAGGTCGAAGATACCGGTCCGGGCGTGCCGCCGGCCCTGCGCGAAACACTTTTCTATCCCATGGTGACAGGCCGCGCCGAGGGCACCGGACTCGGTCTGTCGATCGCCCAGGACATCGTGCGCCGCCATGACGGTCTCATTGAATATCAAAGTGAGCCCGGCCGCACGGTTTTTACGCTGTTTCTTCCTTTCGAGGTGAGGACATGAACCGCCAGGATCGTGTTTGGATCATTGATGACGACGACTCGATTCGCTGGGTGCTCGACCGCGCCCTTCAGCAGGCCGGCATGGCCACGGGCTGCTATGCAAGCGCAAGCGGTGTCCTCGATGACCTGCGCAAAGACCCGCCGGACGTCGTTATCACGGACATCCGCATGCACGGCATGTCGGGCCTCAAGCTTTTGGAGGACATCGGCCAGGTCCTGCCCCATCTGCCGGTCATCGTCATGACCGCGCATTCCGATCTCGACAGCGCAGTCTCCGCATACCAGGGGGGTGCATTTGAGTATCTGCCGAAACCCTTCGATGTCGATCATGCCGTCGGCCTCGTGCGCTACGCCATCGAGCACCGCCGCGCAGGTGAGCTCAAGCCCAGTGCACAGAGCGGGCGCGTGCCGGAAATCCTCGGTGCCGCGCCGGCCATGCAGGAGGTTTTCCGCGCCATTGGCCGCCTGTCCGGATCACACATCACCGTTTTGATCAACGGCGAGTCGGGTACCGGCAAGGAACTCGTTGCGCGCGCCCTGCACAACCACAGCCCGCGCGCCCGCAATGCCTTTGTGGCCCTCAATATCGCCGCCATCCCCGCAGGCCTGCTCGAATCGGAATTGTTCGGTCACGAGCGCGGCGCGTTCACGGGCGCGCTCACCCAGCGCCGCGGCCGCTTCGAACAGGCCGACAACGGTACCCTTTTTCTGGACGAGATCGGCGACATGCCCGCCGAGCTGCAGACCCGCCTGCTGCGCGTGCTGTCCGACGGGCAGTTCTACCGGGTTGGCGGCTGCGAAAAAATCCACACCAATGTGCGGGTGATCGCCGCCACGCACCAGAACCTGGAGCAGCGCGTGGCCGACGGCCTGTTCCGCGAGGATTTGTTCCATCGTCTGAACGTCATTCGCGTCCACGTTCCGCCACTGCGCGACCGCCGCCAGGATATTCCGGTGCTGGCCCGGCATTTCCTGGCTGTGGCGGCCGACGAGCTCAAGGTCGAAGGCAAGCAGCTCGCGCCCGAGGCCGAACAATATCTGTGCAAACTGCCCTGGCCGGGCAACGTCCGCCAGCTCGAAAACACCTGCCGGTGGTTGACGGTGATGGCGCCGGGCCGCACCGTGCGCGTTGCGGACTTCCCGGCCGAACTCAAGGAGGCGGAGCCTGCGCCCGCCGGTGCCGACTGGCGCAGCGGATTGCGCACGCTCGTCGAGCAGCGCCTGGCGCTCGGCGAGGAATCCTTTTACGCCGAGCTAAACGCCGCGTTCGAAAGCACGTTGATCGAAGCGGCGCTGAACTACACGGGTGGACGCAAGCAGGACGCGGCCAAGCGCCTGGGTCTGGGCCGCAATACCCTGACCCGCAAACTGAAAGACCTCAATCTCGACCCTTAGTCTGCGCCGACACGAAAGCCGCCAGATCACCGACTGCGCGCCGCGCAGCCTGGCTCAATCCGGCGACCGCACCCTGGATGTCGGCGTCGCAAGGCACGACGATGTTGATGATGTGGCGCGCGACCACCGTGCCGTTGGACAGGCGCACCAGGCGGGCTTCCAGTTCCATGTGGGCGATTGCGTGATGGGGCGAGCGGAAATCCTGGGCAAACCGCAAAATCGTCACGCGCAGCCGCAGGCGCGTGCCCGTTGCCGGCTGCGCCATGCCGCCAAGGCGGGCGTGCACCCGCGCGGCCAGCAGTTCCGCAGGCGGTGCGAGCCAGCGGTTGCTGGCATAGCTGTGCACGGCCGTGGGGTCCTGGTACAGCAGGCGATAATGGATCCCGGTGCCGGCAAGCCAGGGGACGCTCGTCACCCAGACCGCGGTAGACGGGATACCGTGCGCGCGATAGCGCGGCGTCGGCCCAAAGTCGTGCCGGACGACCCGGTCGACCGGCGGCCGCGGCAGTAGCCCGCCACAGCCGGCGAGAGCGAGGGCGCACGCCATGATTGCCACCGTCTTGACTGGTTTTCCCCTCATCGTCATCTCCTTCGATAACCGGGCTCACCCGGCCCCGGCATCTGCGGCGGCGCCCCGAGCAAAAGCTGTTGCGGGTTGTGGCGCAACGAGCGGCTCAGGGCATTGACGTCGGCGGCGGTGGCGCGCAGCTGATCGAGTGTGGCGTTGATCCGCGGCAAAGTCTGCGCCAGGACGGTATTGCCGGCCGTCTGCGCCGTCGTCACCAGGGTGTTGAGCCGCCCGCTCAGCCGGTCGAGCCGCCGGCTGACGGCATCGAGCTGGCGGAGTGTTTGCTGGCCCTGCTGCGCGAGCGCCGGCAGCGCCCGGCTCGCGGTGGCTAAGTTGTCGCTGATCGCCTGGAATTGGCGGCTGGCGTTGGCGGCATTCGTCAGCAAGACGCGGATGTGGCGTTCATTGTCCGCCGACAACAGCCGGTCGAGCTTCCCGCCCAAGCGCGTCAGTTCCGTGAGTGTGGCCCGGCTGGCGCGCCCGAGCGCGTCGAGCAGCGAGGGCCGCATGGGAATGCGGGCCGGATGCGCCCGGGAGGTCGGCAAGGGCCGCAGATCGCCGGTCGACTCCAGTTCGAGGGCCGTCAGGCCGGTCACGCCCTGCAGCTTCAGTTCCGCGTAAGTGCCGTGTGTCACGGGGATGCGATCGTCGATGGCGACGATAATGAAGATCTTGCGCGGATCGTGCGGATCGATGCGGATACGGCGCACGGTCCCCGCCTCGATGCCGCGAAAGAAGATGGTCGAGGCCACCTTGAGGCCGAATACGCTGCCGTTTGTGACGACGATATAAGGACGCACGGCCGGCCGCCGTCCCGCCACCCACAAGACAGCGGCCACCATGGTCGCGCCCAGGATCAGCACGAAGAGCCCTGCCCGCAGTGCGTAGGATTTGCTGTTCATGGATAGCTCATGGCGCCAAAAACCCGCTGGCCGCGTATGCTCGTCCGCAGGGATTGCACGAAGGGATGCGCAGAGCGCATGACCTCCTGCGGCGGGCCATGCGCGACCAGACGGCGATCGGCGAGGATGGCAAGCTGTGAGCACAGGTCGTGGACGAGATCGAGATCATGCGTTACGACCACCACGGTAAATCCGAGCTCACTTTGCAAGCTCGCGATGCTGTCGACGAAGGTCTCGGCCGTGACGGCGTCGAGGCCGGATGTCGGCTCGTCGAGAAACAGGAGTTCGGGCTCCAATGCCAGTGCGCGCGCGAGCGCGACGCGTTTGATCATACCCCCTGACAGCTCCGCCGGCAGGCGGACCGCCACGCGGCTGTCCAGGCCGACCAAAGCGAGCTTCATGTAGACGAGATCGCGGATAAAACTTTGATCGATCGTGCGCACTTCGCGCAACGGAAAGGCGATGTTTTCAAACACCGTAAGCGCACTGAAAAGCGCGCCGGCCTGGAAGAGCACGCCGCAGCGGTTGCGCAACGCGGCGAGTCTTGCATCGGGCAGGGCATCGAGCGGCGCGCCAAAGAGCCGTACGCGGCCGGAGGTGGGCTGCATCAGTCCGACCATTTCCCGCATGAGCGTGGTCTTGCCGCTTCCCGAGCCGCCCACCAGGCCGAGAATGTCCTTCCGGTTTACGGTGAGACTGATGTCCTCGTGGATCACATGGCCGTGGAAGGCGGTCGAGACGTGTTCCAGTGCCACCACCGCGCCGCTCATGGCAACCCCACACTGCGAAAGGCGATGGCAAACATGGCATCGACGAAGATCATCATGGTGATGCTGGTGACCACAGAGTTGGTCGTTTCTTCGGCGAGGCTTTGCGTGTTCGGCTTGACGCGCAGCCCGAAATGGGAGGCGACCACCGCGATGACCACGCCGAACACCACACCCTTTATGAGGCCAAGCACCGGATTGATCACCGGCACGCTGCCTGGGATCGAGAGCAGGAAGTCCTTGATGCCGACGCCCAGAATCAGGTGCGCGGTGATCATGCCGGCGGTCAGACCGATGATATCCGTCCAGGCGACCAGCAGCGGCACGACGATGGCCAGCGCCACGATCTTCGGCAGGACCAGGCGCATGCTGCGGGAGACTCCCATCGCCGCCAGGGCGTCGAGCTCTTCGGTCACGCTCATCACACCCAGTTCGGCGGTCATTGCCGATCCCGAGCGCCCCGCCACGAGAATGGCCGCGAGCAGCGGGCCGAGTTCGCGCAGGATGCTGATGCCGAGAATATTGACGATATAGGACGGGGCGCCGAAGGCGCGCAGCTCGAGCGCCGACAGATAACTCATGACGATGCCGACCAGGCTCCCCACCAGCGCGGTGATGCCAAGCGCCCGCGCGCCGGATTCATAGATGGTGGCGCTGATGTCGGCCCACGGGGCATGGATGGGGTCGCGCAAAATCGCGCCTGTGTCGAGAACGAACTGGCCGATCAGTGTGATGACGGCGCGGCTTTGGTCGAGCGCGCCGCGCGCATAGCGGGTGGCAACCTGAAGCGGCAGCGGCGGCAGCCGCCGCGGCGGTTGTGCGGGGATCTCGACGCCATACCAGCGGCGGAACAACGCGGCATGTTCGGGGCGGATCGCCCAGTGCGCCGGCCGTTGCTCGTGGTGGATGCGGCGCAGCACCAGCGCGCCGACGCTGTCGACGGCGGCGAGCCGCGTCAGATCCCAATGCACCTCAGACCGGGCCGCATAGGGCTTGAGCGCGCGCGCCAACGCCGGAATCCGGTCCCCCAGCCCGCGCAGGGTCCAGTATCCCGTCAGGACGACGATGTCTTCCCCGGTACGCCGCTCGTGTGCAAAACCGGCATGCCCGGTGATTGTGTCTTGGCCTTCCAAGGTTTTACCCGTTCGCACGTTTGGGGGTTGCCGCGAACCTTTACTGTGCTTGTGGCTGGTCGGCGTAACGCCGTTATACTATCATTCAACGCATTCATCCACGCCATCGGGCCGGCGCCCCTCCCGGGCGCCTGCGCGCAATCAGGGGAGGAGTCGTGGAGCCCATCCAGATTCATCATCGGCGCACGGCCTTGGTTGCGATCGATCTGCAGCGGGGCATCGTGGCCCGGCAGACGGCGCCCCATCCGGCCGCGCAGGTCGTGGTCAATACGGCGCGTCTCCTGACGATTGCGCGTCAGCGCGGCCTTTTTGTCGTTCTCGTGAACGTCGATTACGCATCGGATGGCGGCGATCGCGTCAGCCGCCCCTGTGATCAGCCGGCCCCTCCAGGGGCCTTCAGCGCGGACTGGGCGGCGCTTGTCCCCGAACTCCATGCGCAGCCCACCGACTACCGCATCACCAAGCACCAGTGGGGCGCCTTTTACGGGACGGATCTGGATCTCCAGCTGCGCCGCCGGGGCATCGATACGCTGATCCTTACCGGAATTGCCACCAATATCGGCGTGGAAACCACGGCGCGCAATGCAAGCGAGCGCAATTACGCGCAGATCTTCGTCGAAGACGCGATGACGGCGCTGTCGGCGGCCGAACACCAAATGAGCGTTTCCACCATTCTGCCGCGGCTTGGGGCGGTGCGCTCGACGGCGGAAGTCGCCGCCGCCCTCGAAAAGCGCGAGCCCTGATGACCGGACTGCCGGCCGTCAGGCGGCACCACCGAAATTCAGCGTGACACGCAAAATGGCGACCAGTGCGTCCGGCACGCGCGCCTGTGCTGATGGCCCTTCGATGTACTGCAGGTCAGGCTGCACGGTGAGCATACGGTTTACGGTAAAGAGGCCGGTCAGTTCGAATGCCGTCTCCGCGGCGGGGATACCCAGCGCCTGCCGGGCCCATGGCGAATTGTGCGCAGAAGCGATGGCCAGTCCGATTGCGCTGCCCGGATGGCGGGGAAACCAGCCCAGCGCCAGCAGGCCGATTCCGGCATAGCGGTTCACGAGGTTGTTGCGGCCCAACGCGTTGCTGAGCTGTACAAACGCCCCCAGGCGCCGCCGTCCCCGGCCATGCCAGATGACCTGATCCGCGTCCATGTAAAAACCGGCATCGGCGGAACTTGCGGTGTCCGCCAGGACCGGTGCCCGATGGGCGCGGTCGTACCAGAATCCGACCTTGTAGGTGCCCCGGTAGACGCCTGCGCGTTGCCAGTCGACCTCCGTAATGCTCATGGCGCCGGCACCAAACGGGGCTTCGCGCTGCGCCGGATCCCCCTGGAATAGGCCGGTCAGCACGCGCCACTGGCGATCGGGCCGATAGGAGATTTGGGCACCCAGTCCAAGTTGCGGCCAGATCGACGACGGCGCATTCAAAGACACCGTCGGTACGATGCCAAACGAACTGTTGACGAAGGCGTCGGCGTAGGAGCTGTAGGCGAAGCTGCCGTTGATGGCGCGTAATCCGGCCAGCATGGCGATGCGGCCGTGGTCGAGGCGCTGTCGGTACCAGAAAGAATAGAGATCGGTGCGGTTGGCGGCGGCGATATTGCTTGCGCCCTGCTCGTCGCCGATGAGTGTCGGCGAGGGCTGTCCGCTGATGATGTTGAGGAATGCGGCGTGCACATGGCCGCCTGCCCACCACCCCGCCGCGCCCGTGCGCAGGTCGCCCTCCAGGTAGAGGTTTCCATCATACACATCGCCGCGCGCAAGCCCCCCGGACACAGTGCGCAAGGCCTCGCCAATGTACTGGACGTCCACCCGGGCGGCGGGTGCGGCGGCCGCGGCCCCCGACCAGGCGAGCGCAAGAGCGGCCAGAAAGCGTGTGCCCGGCCAGGTGCCGGCGCGGTCTGCCGCACCCCGGCGGGGACCGTTATCGGGCACGCGGCGACCCCGCCGTACTGCGTGGGAATCTAACCCACAGGTAAGCGACCGCACACACACCAAAGGCTTGTGGAAGAGGCCGCTCGTCGGCGGGACGGGACGGCCAAGCGGCCCAAAGCGGTCGCGCAGCCCGGCGCATCTACAGTTTGTATCCCGTGGGAGTCATGACAGGCGATTCCCCGCCGCTACCAAAAAGATGCAACATGAGGGAGGTTCCGTATGCGTGACGATACCGTCAGGGCCTGGGTCATCAGCATGTTACTCGTCACCACGGCCGGCGCCAAACAAGTCGCGGCCGGACCGGTCCGGGTGAGCTATCAGACGACGCCGCCCGGGCAATCGGGCCGGCCGAATGCCGCACCCTGGATTTTGAGTGCGTCACCCCAGGGATCGACCTCCGCGGATCGGGCGCTCTTTGATCCCATCGCGCATTATCTGACGGCCGTCACCGGCCACGACGTCGTGTACCGGCGGCCGAGCGATGATCTTGCGTTTAGCCGCAATCTGGCCGCCGGCCGCTACGACCTGGTGTTCGGCGGCCCCCATCTGGCGGCTTGGGCCGAGCGCCATCAGGGTGCGCATCCGCTGGTGCGGTTTTCGGGGTCGCTCGTGTTCGACACCGTGGCGCGCAGCCCGCAGATCCACACGCTTGCGGCGCTGATCGGCGAGCCGGTCTGCCTAAAGCCGCTGCCCAGTCTGGCCACCGCGACGCTCCTGCGGCATTTCCCGCGCCTTTTGCGTCAGCCTTACCAGGTCGCGGTGTCCGGCTGGCGACAGGCCTATCAGGGTCTTTTGCAGGGGGCGTGCCGCGCCACGGTCCTGCCCGCCCGGGATGTTCCGCCGCTCACCGCCCACGGCGCGCTCTTGTATGTCATCCATCAAAGCCGCCGTTATCCGGGGGATGGTCTGGTGGCCAGCCCGCGCATTCCGTCGGCGGCCCGGCATCTGATCCGCACCGCGCTTCTCAGCCCGCAAGGGCAGCAGGCCGCAAAGCCGCTTGCGCGCGCCAATGCCGCGCCGGGCTGGGTGGCGGCGCACCGCAAGGATTACGCCGGTCTTAGCCGGTTGTTGCGCCATGTGCTGTTTTTAGGAAACTAAGGGGCGTCGCTGCCGGCCTGACGCATGAAAAAGGCCTTGAGCGGATTCAGGCTGTTGGTCACGTTGAGGCCGGTGGCGAGGATCTGGCTGAGGATGCGCGAACGGTGCGTGAAGGCCCGATGGAGGGCGTGGGTGGCGATGAGCATGGACACGTTGACCGCCTTGCGTTCGCGTTCGTAGCGGCGCAGCGCTGCGCTGCGCCCCAGATCCTCACCGCGGCAGGCGATGAGCGCTTGCGCGAGCGTCTCGGCGTCGCCAAAGCCCAGATTGACACCCTGACCGGCCAGCGGATGAACCTGGTGGGCCGCATCGCCGACGAGGGCGAAGCGGTTGCCTGTATAGGTGCTGGCGTGGCCGGCTGCCAGCGGAAAGCTTTCCCGTTGCGTGACCACGCACAGCGAGCCAGGCGAGCTGCCCCATGCGTCCGTCAAGGCGGTGTTGAACGATTCGTCGGGCAAAGCCAGCAGGCGTTCCGCTTCGTCTGTGCGCACCGACCAGATGAGAGACGCTTTCCGGGGATCCGTCGCCGGCAAGAGTGCGACAGGCCCCGTCGGCAGGAAGCGCTGGCAGGCGATCTGCTCGTGGGGCATGCCGAGCGCGACGTCGGCAACGATGGCGCGCTGGCCGTAGTGGTAGTGCCAGCTTCTGACCCCCAGTTGTTCGCGGATGCGCGAATGCTTGCCGTCGGCGGCCACGACCAGGGATCCGCTGATGAGCGTGCCGCCGGCCAGCGTCACCTGGATGTCTTGATCGCGGCACCGCACCGCACATGCATTCTCGCCATGCCACACGGTATCCGGCATGCCGCGCGCACGTTCCTTCAGGACTTGCTCCAGGGCGGCGTGATTGGCGATCACGCCCAGTTCGCTTACGCCGAGTTCGGCGCTGTCGAAACAAAGCCGCCCCTGTCCGCGCGCATCCTCGATGCGCAGGCCCGCCAGTGGGGCCGCCGGCACATGGGCGTTCGGCCAGACCCCCAGGCTGCGCAGCCACGCAAGCGAGCGGCTGGTGATGGCGCTCGTGCGTAAAGCCGAGGTCGCCGGTTGTCCGTCGCCTTCGATCATGGCCACACGCAAGCCCCGGACGGCGAGCGCATAGCACAAGGCGCTGCCCACGGCGCCTGCCCCGACAATGATCACGTCGTACTGAGGGGACCGCTTCATGGTTTGACTCCGCGCAGAATGCCCGCCACCGGTCCTTTGAGGCCCATCGTCTGGCGGGCCAGCATCTGCTTTACGCCCGGCAGGCAGTCAATGGCGGTCAGCGCCAGATTGCGCACCGCCGCCGGGATGCCGCCATTGAGCGCAAAGATGCGCACGAGACTGTCGGTGAAGGCGATGGTGTCTTCCGTGTCGGCGCGCCGCGCGCGCGCGTAACCGTCCAGCACAGCGGCGTTGTCTATGGGTTCGCCGCACTTTATGGCGCGCGCCAGGTGATCGGCGAGCGCGGCTGCATCGCGCAGGCCGAGATTAAAACCTTGACCGGCCACCGGATGCAGCGTATGCGCGGCATTCCCGACCAGCACCACGCCCTCGCCTACCGGTGTGTGCGCGCGCGTCAAAGCCAGCGGAAAAGACAGACGGCGGCCCGCGTCAACGAAGGTCCCGAGGCGATCTCCGAACCGTTTCTGCAGGTGCTTCAGGAAGCCCGCGTCGGGCAAAGCGAGAAGGTCCTGCGCCCGCCGCTCGCTGATGACCATGGTGTACTGGTTGCGGCCCGCCGGCAGTGCCGCAATCGGTCCGTCGGCGCCGAAGCGCTCGAAAGCGGTGTCCTTTTGCGGTTTGCTGACGGCGCAATTGACGACCACGGCTTCGCGTCCATAGCTGCGCCTTTGCACACCGATGCCGGCGAACGACCGCACCGCCGAGGCGGTTCCATCGGCGCCGACGAGCAGCCGGGCGGCCAGTGTCTGCGACGCGCCTGCGCCATCGACCGTGATGTGCTGGCGTCCATCGCGCCGGATCGCCGCCTGCACCGTGCCGGTGATCAGATGGATGGAGGTGCGCGCCAGCGCCGCCCGCAAGGCATCCCACAAGGCTCCGCTTTCGGTTACGTACCCCAGCGCCTCGACCCCGAGCTCGCCGGCATCGAGGTGCGTGAAGCCAAAGCCTCCGCGTGCATCGGATACGTGAATGTGGCGGATCGCATGGATGCGGGCTGCGGGGATGAGAGACCAGACACCGAGCGTCATCAGCGCGCGCTTGGTGCCAAGCGCCAGTGTGAACGTCCGGTCGTCGGCGCGTGTTGCCGTCTGGCTGCTCGGCGTGGGGTCGATGATCGCGATCGACAGCGGCAGGTGGGCAAGACTTAAGCCCAGCGTCGCGCCGACGAGGCCGCCCCCGCAGATCACCATGTCATATGACGCCGTCAAAACGCTTCCGCCCGTAGTTCTTCGATGGCCGCCGCCGAGCGCGGCACGCCTTCGCTCAAAATCTCGCAGCCGGTGCCGGTGACGAGCACGTCATCTTCTATGCGGATGCCGATGTCGTGAAACGCCGCGGGCACGTCATCGGCGGCGCGGATGTAGAGACCAGGCTCCACGGTCGTGACCATGCCCGCTTCCAGAATGCGCGGCCCGTCACCCGTCCGGTATGCCCCCACGTCATGCACATCCATGCCCAGCCAGTGGCCGGTTCGATGCATATAGAAACGCCGGTAGGCGCCGCTTTCGATCAGTTCATCGGTCGTGCCTTTCAGGAGGCCGGTGTCACGCAGGCCTTGCGTGAGGACGCGCACCGCGGCATCATGCGCCGCCGGCCAGGCGCGGCCCGGTCCGATCTCCGCCAAAGCCGCGCCGTGCGCGGCGAGGACGATGTCGTAGAGTGCGCGCTGTTCGGGCGTGAAGCGCCGGCCGACCGGGAAGGTCCGGGTGATGTCGGAGGCATAGCAATCGATTTCGCAGCCGGCGTCGATCAGTACCAGACTGCCATCCCGCAAAGGCGCATTGTTCTCGGTGTAGTGCAGGATGCAGGCGTTGGCACCCCCGGCAACGATCGGCGGATAGGCGACGTAGGAAGCGCCCCCCTTGCGGAAGGTGTAGAGGAGTTCGGCCTCAAGCTCGTATTCGAACAGCCCGGGACGGCAGGTTTGCATGGCCCTTACGTGCGCCTTTGCGCCGAGTTGGCCGGCGCGCCGCATGATCGCCACCTCTTCCGGCCGTTTGCGCAGCCGCATGTCGTGCAGGATGCTGTCGACGTCGACGATCGCGGTGGGCGCCTGGACACCGGCGCGGCTCTTTTGCCGCACTTCGTTGAGCCAGTCGACCACGTGGCCGTCGAACTCCGGGTGGCGTCCGATGCTGTAATAGACGCGTGACCGGTTCTCCAGCAGTCCGGGCAGAATGTCGTCGATGTCATCAATGGAAAAGGCCTCATCGGCGCCGTATTCGGCCACCGCGTTTTCCTGTCCGGCCCGGCGCCCTTCCCATTGTTCGCGTTCGGGGTTCTTGTCGCGGCAAAAGAGCAGGTATTCGCCCTGCGGCCGGCCAGGCGCGAGCACCGCCACCGCTTCGGGTTCGGGAAAGCGGGTCAGGTAGTAGAAGTCGCTCGCCGGCCGGAACAAAAAGTCCACGTCGTTGTTGCGATTGCGCACGGGCGCGGTGGGAATGATGGCCACGGCATCACCGATGAGCGCCATCAGCCCGGCGCGCCGCTCCTTACAGGCGTCTTGTTCCATGAGGCCATTATGCCCGATCTTGCCGTTTGTGCCATGCCGGATCACGAACCGGAACCGGCCGGATCGGATTCCTCGTAGAGAAGCTGCACGCCGACGCGCAGATACTCGATCAGCCCGTTTAAGTCCCGCTCGCCCACCGTGCCGGCGGCATCGGCCATGGCGGCGATGTCCGCCAGCACCTCTGCGGCTTCGTCTGTCCTCGCCGCTTTATCCTGGCGGCCCGTACCCGCAACGAATCCGCGGCACCAGTCGACGAGCGCCCGGCTGCGCTGTGGTGCCGGCACGTCATCGGCGGGCATCAGCAGCTGGAATTCGAAATCCCCGTCTTCGAGTTGCGCGTGCGTCTTTGCCTGCAAAGTACCGAGCGCCTGCCGCAGTTCATCGTCTTCGTCCACATCGCCCAGGACCGCGAGGATGGCATCGGTGCTGCGGTTTCCGGCGCACAGCAACCCGCACACGGCGCCGTGTGCTTCCGCAGCACTCACCGGGAGGCCGGTGTTTTCCAGTATCTCCTGCAGGTTTTCGTAGGTAAGAGCCATATCCTGTCATCTTATCTGTTCAGCGCGGATCCGGCATCTTTTGGCCGCGACGCCCGCCGAAAGCCGGACGTTGACCGTCGGTGTCCCCTGGTTCTATAGTGACTTCATGAGCGAAACACCTCCCTCGGATGCGGAGCTCCTGCAGAAACTGGAGGGCCGTATTGAAGAGTTGGCCGCACTGTGCCGGCGCCTGCAGGAGGACAACGCGAAATGGCGGGCGCGCCACAAGGCGTTGTCCACCGAACACGCCCGGCTAAACGAGCGGGCCCGGTTGGCGCGCGCGCGCATCGAGGAAGTTATCGGCCGGGTGGCGGTGCTGACGGGCGAGAAGAGGCCGTGACCAAGGCCGTGATCACGATCTCGGTTCTCGGCAAGGAATTTACGGTATCCTGTCCCGAGGAAGAACGCGAAGCGCTGATGCGGGCGGCCAAGTATGTCGATACGCGCATGCAGGAAACACAGCGCAGCGGGAAGTCGATGGGTATCGAGCGCGGGGCCGTCATGGCGGCGCTCAACATTGCGTATGAGTTTTTGCGGCTGCACGAGCAGTCGCAGTCGGTGGGCGGTTTCGGTCGCCGCGTGCAGGCGCTCATCGACAAGGTGGATGGAGTCTTGAGAGAAGAGTTCAAGGAGCAGGCGGACCAGGCCGGCTCGTAAGGTTTGGCGCTCTCTGCGGTGTTCGTACCGTTCCGTGTCCTTTGAACCTATAACTCTTGCCTCGGGAAGCGCGCACGTAGGTGCTGTTGTGCAGGTCCGCTGCGAGCGGAAAGCCTGAAGCGCCTCAGCGTTTCCCACTTGAACCTTCGGTTCGAGGCAAAGGATGGTACGGCACAGGTGGAGGGCGCCTCTATATTTTTCCCCGACGTGAGGGACGCAAAGTGCGGGCTGCGGGTGGCGTTGCGCCGGTGCCGCAGACGCCTTGGTGCGGGCGAGCGGCGCCGGCTGGCGATGCGCGCCTGCGCGCGTGCGCGTGCGGTGGTCGGGCGGGCGCGCCGCATCGGCGCCTATCTGCCTCATGGTTCCGAGCTCGATCCGCAGTGGCTCATGCGCCGCCTGGAGCGCGCCGGTCACGACATCTATGTGCCGCTGGTCGGACGGCGGTCGGATCAGGTGTTGCGTTTTACGCCCTGGCGGGCCCCCTTTCTGACCAACCGGTATGGCATCCGCGAACCGCGGCGCGGCCATACCATCAAAGCGTCGGAGCTCGATCTCATCATCGTGCCTGTGGTGGGCTTCGATGCGCGCGGTACGCGCCTTGGCCAGGGCGGGGGGCACTATGATCGGACGTTGGCGCATCTGGGCCGGGCGGGGCTGCGGCCGCGGCGCGTCGGTCTGGCCTTCGAGTGTCAGCGGGTGGCGTCGCTGCCCCGGGACCGGCATGATGTCCCGCTGACGGCAGTGGTGACCGAGAATCGGGTTTACCGGGGATTTGGCAGCGCATGAACCTTCTTTTTGTCGGCGACGTCGTAGGTGACGCCGGACGCCGTGTTTTGCTTGCGAATTTGGCCAACCTGCGCGCGCGCATGAAGATCGACGTGGTTGTCGTGAACATCGAGAATGCGGCTGGGGGCTTTGGGGTCACGGAAAAGATCGCCCGCGAGTGCCTGCAGCAGGGTGTGGACGTTTTGAGCACCGGCAACCACGTATTCGACAAGCGCGAGGCGATTGATCTCGTCGGGCGCGAGCGGCGCCTGCTGCGCCCCCATAACTACCCCCCGGCGGTGCCGGGCAGCGGCTGGTATGTGGGGGAGTCCGCGCAGGGCGAGCCCTTCGCGGTCCTCAATGTCATGGGCACGGCCTTCATGCATCCCGTGCTGGATTGCCCCTTTGCCTGTGTGGAGCGCACGCTCACCGCCAAGCCGGCTGGCGTCAAGGCGATCCTCGTCGATTTTCATGCAGAAACGACCAGTGAAAAAATGGCGATGGGCTGGTTTGCAGACGGGCGCGTGAGCGCCGTCGTCGGCACTCACACACACGTGCCGACCGCAGACGAACGCGTGCTGCCCGAGGGTACCGCCTATATATCCGATGTGGGCATGACCGGTTGCTACGATTCGGTCATCGGCATGAACAAAGAGAAGGTGTTGAGGCGCATGGTCCAGAAGCTGCCGGAGCGCATGGAGGCGGCCGAGGGCCGCGCAACCCTTTGCGCCGTGCTGATCGACATCGATGCGCGGTCCGGCCGCAGCCGCAACATTTCCCGTCTTGCCATTCGCGAGTGACCAGTGGCCTACTGGCTGTTCAAGAGCGAGCCCGCCTCCTTTTCGATCGATGATCTGGCGGCACGTCCCGGCCAGACGGAACACTGGGATGGCGTGCGGAATTTCCAGGCACGCAATTACATGCGCGCGATGGCGCCAGGTGATCTCGCCTTTTTCTATCATTCGAGCTGCGCGGTCCCGGGTGTTGTCGGCGAAGTGGAGATCGGCCGCGCCGCCTACCCCGATTTCACCGCGTGGGATCCCCAAAATCCGCATTACGATCCCCGTGCGAGCGCATCCCGCCCGATCTGGTCGATGGTCGATGTCGTCTTGCGCGCGCGTTATCCGCGCATCGTGACCCTGACGGAACTGAAGGCGTGTCCGGCGCTTGCGGGCATGCGGCTTTTGGCGCGCGGCAACCGTTTGTCGGTGCTGCCGGTTAGCGCGGAGGAATGGTCCGTCATCTGCGGGCTTGCAGGCCGATGAAGCTGATCCATTTCTGGTTTTGCCCGGCGTCGGACCGGGCGCATCTGGCGCTTGGCTACAAGCGTGTGCCTTATGATCTGGTCGTTCCGGACTATGACGAGGATGCGCTTTTTTTCGAGCTGGGCATCGCGCGCAGGGCGCCTGTCGTGTGCTGGCCCGATGGCCGCATCGAAACCGACCCGGTCACGCTTTTTGCCGAACTGGATCGCCGCTACGCGCAGCCGAGCCTGCTTGAACCCCTGCCGGCTGCGCAGTGGCAGGCGGTTCTCGACTGGCGGACACGCGTGGCGGATCTGCTCGATCGCCTGCACGCGCCCGTGAAGCCGGCCTACCGGGGCATAGGCGATGACGGCGGGCATCTGGCCGCCTACAAGGCGTCCGTCCATGCGCGATGGGGCATGAGCGTCGAGGAGCTGGCCAACGACCGTTATGCGGCCTTCGCCCAGCTCGACCGGATGACGCGCTTTCGGGAGCTCGGCGGTTTCTTGCAGGCACACCGGTTTTATGCGGGTGTGCCGTCGGCGGCCGACATCCTCATGACCGCGGATCTGTTCCCGTTGCAGCTTCTCGACGGGGTGACCCTGCCGATCGACCTTATGTACTATTTCGAACGTGTCCAGGAGGCCTGCGGGGTGGATCTCAGGGCCGGACTCCTGGCGGGATGATAGGAGGCAGCATGACGTTGGGTGAACTGTTGGTCTATGTCGACACGCATTCCGGATACCGGATCGTCGAGGCAGACGCGGGTGCGACGGTGACCCGGTCTCTTGCGGGCGGACACTCCGAACCTTTTCTGGGCCAGATCGTGGCCGCTTTGGCGAAGGCCGTTGGCGGCGGCACGGACGCGGTCATCGATCGGGCGACCGCGACGACGGCGCTTGGTCCGATCCGCCTTCAGGCCATGCGCGATGACGCGCCGATCGCGCATTTGCGGACGGTCGAGCGCGTCGTTCACGCCATTGACGGCGCCTTCAACGACGAGGCGCTGGCCAATCGCCGCTAGCGCAGGAACAGACGATAGGCGGCATTGTCCGTTTCGTCCTGGTAGGGGTAATCGAGCCCCTTGAGGAAATCGGCAAGGGAGCCGCGCTCGGCCTCCGGCACCTGCATGCCGACCAGCACCCGCCCATAGTCAGCGCCATGATTGCGGTAATGGAACAGGCTGATGTTCCAGGTCTCGCGCATGTGATCGAGGAAGTTCAAAAGAGCCCCCGGCCGTTCGGGAAATTCGAAGCGGAAAATGCGCTCATCGGCGACTGCGGCCCGCCCGCCGACCAGATAGCGGACATGGAGCTTGGCCATTTCGTTGTCGGTCAGATCCCGGATGGCATAGCCCGCATCGGCCAGGTGCGTCAGTGTGTCGGCGGCCGGTTCGCCGGCCGTCTGGATGCCGACGAATACATGCGCCGTCTGCGCGTCGGCATAACGGTAGTTGAATTCCGTGATGTTGCGCCGGCCGATCAGGGCGCAGAATTGCCGGAAGCTGCCGGGCCGTTCGGGGATGGTGGCCGCAAACAGGATCTCGCGGCGCTCACCGATTTCGGCCCGCTCGGCGACGTAGCGCAACCGGTCGAAATTCATGTTGGCGCCGGACGCGATGGCAATGAGCGCCCGTTGCCCCGCACACGCACCCGCATAGCGCTTCAGGCCGGCGGTGGCAAGCGCCCCGGACGGCTCGACGATCGAGCGCGTATCCTCGAAGATGTCCTTGATGGCGGCGCAGATCTCATCGTTGCTGACCACGAGGACCTCGTCTACGAGGCGCCGGGCCAGGCGGAAGGGCTCACGGCCGACCTGGCGGACGGCCACGCCATCGGCAAACGTCCCGACGTGATCGAGCAGGACCCGTTCTCCGCTGCGCAGTGAACGGGCCAGCGCGTCCGCATCCTCCGGCTCGACGCCGACGATTCGCACTTGCGGCCGCAGTGCCTTGACATAGGAAGCCACGCCGGCGATCAGGCCGCCGCCGCCCACGGGCACAAAGAGGGCCTCGATGTCCCCCGGATGCTGCTTTAGGATCTCGACGGCCACCGTGCCCTGCCCGGCAATCACATCCGGATCATCGTAGGGATGGATGAAGGTCAAGCCCTGTTCGCGGCCCATGGCGTGGGCATGCGCGTAGGCGGCATCGTAGTTGTCACCGGCAAGGACCACCTCGCCGCCGAGCGCGCGCACCGCCTCGACTTTGATGCGGGGCGCGATGACCGGCATGACGATGACCGCACGCAGCCGCAGCCGCCGCGCCGCCAGCGCCACCCCCTGCGCGTGGTTGCCCGCCGATGCGGTGATCACGCCCGCCGCCCGTTCGGCTTCGTTCAGATGGGCGATCTTGTTGTAGGCCCCGCGCAGCTTGAAGGAAAAGACAGGTTGCAAATCCTCGCGTTTCAGGAGCACCGGCCGGCCGAGCCGGCGTGACAGGCCCTCGCTGACGACAAGCGGCGTTTCGGTCGCCACGTCGTAGACCCGCGAGTTGAGAATCCGCTTGAGATAATTGAGGCTCATGACGACAGCGCCCGAAAACGCGCAGTCTATCAGAGGCGCAGCCTGTCGGGCCAATGTGCGCGCCGGCGCCCTTTTCTTGGGCCCAGCGCGCAGGTATCCTGCTGCCATGAACCAAGACGAGATGAAGAAGGCGGTCGCCCACGCGGCCTTGGAGTTCGTTCCCACCGGCAGCATCATCGGCGTCGGGACGGGCAGTACAGCGAATTTTTTCATCGATGAGCTGGCTACGATCAAAAGCCGCATCGATGGCGCCGTCGCCAGTTCCGTGGCGACCGCCGAACGCCTCAAGCGGCACGGCATCCCGGTGCTGGATCTGAACGACGTGTCGGGTCTGGGCCTGTATGTCGACGGCGCCGACGAGGCCACCGTGCACCGCGCCCTGGTCAAGGGCGGCGGCGGGGCGCTTACGCGGGAAAAGATCGTCGCCGCAGCCAGCAAGACCTTTGTTTGCATCTGCGACGAAAGCAAGCTGGTCGACGTCCTCGGCCGCTTCCCGCTGCCCGTGGAGGTGATACCCATGGCGCGCAGTTTCGTGGCCCGCGAGATCGTCGCGTTCGGCGGGCGTCCTGAATTGCGCAAGGGATTCAAGACCGACAACGGCAACGAGATCCTCGATATCCACGGGCTGACGATCACCGACCCGGTGGGCCTCGAGGAACGGCTAAACCACATCACCGGGGTCGTCACCAACGGCCTTTTTGCCCGCCGCGGAGCCGATATCCTGCTGCTTGGCACCCGCCAGGGCGTGCGCCGCATCCCCGCATGACCCCGGGCGAGGGGCAGTGGCCAGCCCACTGTCGCGCCTTTGTCGTGGACAAGACGGCGGGGGGTGTCCTGTGTGCCATCCGCGCGCATCCGCTCCCGCCGGCAGGTGACGGGGATCTGCTGATCCGCGTCGCGTTTTCCGCCCTGAATTACAAGGATGCCCTGGTCGTGCGTGGCGCCAGGGGCATCGCCTGCGCTTATCCCCATGTGCCGGGTATCGATGCCGCCGGTGTGGTGGTGGCAAGCCGGGGGCGGGCGGACTGGGTCGGGCAGCGCGTCCTCGTCACCGGCTTTGGTTTCGGTGTGGATCGTCCGGGCGGCTTCGCCGACTACGCGGTCGTTCCGCAGGACTGGGTGATCCCGATCCCGGCATCCCTGAGCACCCTCGACAGTATGATTTTCGGCACGGCCGGACTGACGGCGGGCCTGTGTGCGCAGGCGCTTATCGATGGCGGCGTGCAGGCCGGCGATGCGGTGCTTGTCACCGGTGCGACGGGCGCCGTCGGCAGCCAGACCGTGGCGATTCTCGCCGCGCAGGGCCTGCGGGTCACCGCCGCGAGCCGCAAGGCGGCCACGGCCTATCTGCAGGGCATCGGTGCGCACGAAGTCTGTCTTCCGGACTCTCTGGCCACCCCCGCCGGCAAGGCCCTGGTGCGGGCGCGCTGGCGCGGTGCCGTCGACACCGTCGGCGGCAAGGCCATCGAAGACATCCTAAAGCAGATCCATGAGGACGGTGTTTTCGCCTTGTGCGGCATGGCCGGCGGGACGCATTTTTCGACATCGGTCTTCCCGTTCATCTTGCGCGGCGTGCGTCTGGCGGGCATCGATTCCGTGCGGGTGCCCATCGCAAGACGCCATGCCCTTTGGCAGAAACTGGCGGGACCCTGGAGGCCGGCGCACCTTGCGGACCTGGCGACGATCGTGCCGTTGTCCGAGGTTCCGACCATGGCCGAGCGGTTGCTTTCCGGTACGCAGATCGGCCGCGTGGTGGTGCGTATGGAGGCCGCGCCGGCGCCAGGGGCGGCATTATGAGCGGTGATCCGCGCTGTGTCCGTGACCGGGACGTCACGGCGTTCGTCGCCAAGGATGGATCCCGGGTGCGCGAGCTGATGCACCCCCGGGTTCATGGCAACCGCGCGCAAAGCCTGGCGGAAGCGACCATCGCCGCAGGCTGCACCACGCGGCTGCACCGCCACCGGTGCGTCGAGGAACTCTATTATGTGCTGGAAGGGCAGGGTTTGATGTGTGTGGGTGCCGGCGAATGGGTCATCGGTGCCGGTGACACGGTCCTCATACCGCCCGGCGCGCCCCACAAGATCCGCGCCCTGGGCACCACGGACTTGCGTCTCCTTTGCGTGAGTGCGCCGGCCTATTCCGACGACGACACCGAACTGCTCTAGGCGCTCAGGTGGCCCGCCGGCTCACGCGGATGCCGAGCTTCTTGATCCGGTGCCAGAGGCTGCGCTCATTGATGCCCAGCCGTTCCGCCGCCCGTGCCTGGACCCCGTCGCAGGCCTCGAGTGCCGCCACGATCGCGTCCCGCTCGAGCCGCTCGAGCCATCCCTGGAGGTCGCCGTCCGGATCGACGGCAGCCGCCGGGGGGGCCGGCCGCGGCGGCCGCGGCAGCGGCAGCGCATCGCTGCTGATGTGTGTGCTGGCGCAGGTCAAAAGCGCCCGTTCCACCGCATTGTGCAGTTCGCGGATATTGCCCGGCCAGGGGTAGGCCTGCAACGCGGCGAGCGCGTCTTCGGTAAACGCCACCACGCCCCGGTCCATCTCCAATGACAGTTCGCGCAGAAAAGTGTTGGCGAGCAGCGGGATATCGTCCCGGCGTTCCCGCAGGGGCGGGACGTTGATGTTGTAGACATCCAGGCGGTAGAGAAGATCTTCGCGGAAGCGGCCTTCGCGGACCAGTTCCTGGAGATTGCGGTTGGTGGCGGCCAGCAGGCGGATGTCTGCGGTCCGCACCTGGTTGGACCCAAGCGGCGAGTATTCGCGTTCCTGCAGCACCCGCAAAAGCTTCGCCTGCAGTTCGATGTTGAGTTCGCCGATCTCGTCCAGAAAGAGTGTGCCGCCCTGTGCCTGTTCAAGCCGTCCCGGCCGGTTGTGCGTGGCGCCGCTGAATGCGCCCTTCACAAATCCAAAGAGCTCGCTTTCGAGCAATTCCCGCGGTATCGCCGAACAGTTGATCGCGACCCAGGGCTTGTCGCGCCGTCCGAGTTCGTGGATGGTGCGGGCCACCAGTTCCTTGCCCGTGCCGGATTCGCCCGTGATCAGGACGTTGGTCTTGACGGGCGCGACCCGCGCGATGTCCGTCATCAGCTGCTGCATGCGGGCGCTGGTGCCGACGAGGCGGCGGCGCGCCGCCGCCTGCGCGCTGGCGTCGGCTTTCAGGCGCGCGTTCTCCTTCAGGATCTGGCGCAGCTTCAGGGCGTTATGGACGGCTATCTCCAGCGCCGCCGGCTCAAATGGCTTGGTCAGGTAGTCGCTTGCGCCGGCATGAATGCTTTCGACGGCGCTGCTGATGGTGCCATGGGCGGTGATGATGATGATGGGAATGTCGGTGCGTTCGGCGCGCACCCGCCGCACGAATTCCTCGCCCCCCATGCCGGGCATGCGCAGATCCGACAGGATGACATCCGGATCCAGATTCTGGAGTTCCGCCAGAGCCGATTCGGCATCGTGCGCCGTGACGACACGATGTCCCTGATCCTCGAGGATCATGCGGATCAGGGCGAGGATGTTGGCCTCGTCGTCGATTGCCAGGATGGTGCTGGTCACGTGGTGTCTCCCATGAGGGGAAAGCGCATGACGAAGCGGGCGCCGCAGCCGGGTTGCGGCACGGCCTCCAGGTGTCCATTGTTGGCCTCCACCAAAGCGGCGGCGATCGACAGGCCGAGTCCGGTGCCGCTCGCCTTGGTGGTGAAGAAGGGCTCGAACAGGCGCGGCATGACCGCCGCATCCAATCCCGGGCCATCGTCGTCGATGCTGAGGAATACCGATTGTCCCCGGCAACTGCTGGCAAGCCGGATGTGTCCCCGGCCGTTCATGGCTTCGGCGGCATTTGTCAGCAGATTGGTCCAGACCTGCTGGAGGAGATCGCCGTCGGCAAGAATGTGCGCCTGCCCGTGCTGCAGCGCGTAATCGACGGTAATCTCTGGGTACCTGGCGATCACGCCCGCCACGGCGCGCCGCATGGGCGCTGCCGGATCGATGGCCGCCGGCGACGGCGGGCGGTTACGGGAAAGCTTCAGGAAGTCGCTCACGAGCGCACTGACGCGTGCGCTTTCCTCACGGATCATGCGTTTGAGCTCCGTCTGCTTGTCTGCGGTCTGATCCGGTCTGTCGAGCAGGGCGCTCGCCGCCGAAATGACGCCGATCGGATTGCGGATTTCATGGGCGAGCGCCGAGGACAGCTGGCCGAGCGCCACCAGCTTGTCCTGGCGAAAGCGCTTTTGTTCGTCATCACGGGCCATGCGCAGCCGCGCCGCCATGGCGTTGAACGCCTGGCCCAGATCACCCAGTTCGTCGCGGGTACTGGCCGGAACGGTGGCATCGAAATTCTGGCTGGCAAGCCGCATGACGGCGTTATGCAGGTCTTTGACCGGCCGCACGATCAGCCGGCTCAAGAGAAGGCCCGTCAGGCCACCGATGACCACGCCTGCAAACGATATCACCAGAAAGAGGGCGGCGCGATTGGTGAGAAAGGTATCGATGTCGTTGCGCCGCAAGCCGTTGAAGACAATCGCTTCGACGTGGCCGTCCGAATCTGCGATCGGCGTATACAGGCCGCGAAACTGGCCGGTGTCGGCGCGCATGTCATAGTCGGCCTTGCCTGCGAGCAACAGGCGCCGCAGACGCGCCGGCGACAGGCCGCGCAAGGGATCCCCCGGGCGTGAGTTCGGCAGCAAGTCGACGTACTGGTGTCCGTCCCGGTAGTAGACGCGGGTTTCGAGGCCGGTCAGCTGGGCCAGTTCGGTGACGAAATAGCGGTTGAGCAGGCCACCCAGGAGCACATAGTCGCGCTGGTTGTTGCCAAACGGAATGGGCGTGACGGCGATCGCGACCAGCATGTTGTGGTGGTCGTCAACCGCGCGCAGCAAAGCCTGCGGATGGTTGGGCTGCCAGTGACCGACGAGCCGCAGCGGTGTCGAAGAATAGATGAGCTGCCGGTCGCCGTTGTAGACCTGGATGACGCGCAGGCCGAGCTGGCGGGCGATGTTGCGCCAGGCAAGCGGCGGGACCACGCGGCCGTGGGCGAGTGCCGCACGATAGGCGCCGTCGCGCTGCAAGGCGCGCCCGAGCATCAAGCCGTCGTTTTGATAGGCGTTGAGCCAGATGCGATCGACGTGCGCGGCGCCACTGATCCACTGTTCCAGGCGATGCTCAAAGTGCGTCGACACCCAGTCGGCCGCCATCGCGCCGGCCACGAGCATGGGTACGACGACGATGATGAGGATAACGGCGAGAACCTTGCGTTGCAGCCGTGTAAGGGCAAGACCCATGCGCGCAGCATACCCGATCGGCGCCTGGCTGTGCACGAGCACGGGCGAGGTCTACAATGGATGGCATCAAGGAGGCGTTATGCGCAAGCTGGCATTCGGTATCACGCTGTCGATCCTGTTGGCAGGCTCAGCCGTGGCTGCGACCGCCTGGGTCAATCATCACCATCTCGTCTACCGGCGCAGACAGCATGTGGTCATCCGGTCAGCGCATCAGCGCGCCGGCGCGCATGCCTCTACTGCAGGTGCGGCAACGCCCAGCTCTTGAGCCGCGCGGTGTCCATGGCACCCGCCGTGCGCGCGACTTCGCGGCCGCCGCGGAAGATCGCCAGCGTCGGGATGCTGCGGATGCCGTGATGGCTCGCCAGCGCCTGTTGTTCCTCGGTGTTGACCTTGAGGAAGCGGGCCTGGAAGTTCAGGTCGGCCGCTGCCTGGGCAAAGGCGGGCGCCATCATCCGGCAGGGACCGCACCAAGGTGCCCAGAAGTCGACGATGACCGGCAGATCGCTGCCTTGAACCTGGGCTGCGAACGACCGTTCGTCGGCATTGATGGGTGCGCCGGAAAACAAGGGCTGGTGGCAGCCGCCGCAGCGGGGCTGATCGGCAAAGCGGTCGGCCGGTACCCGGTTGCGCTGCCCACAATGGGGGCATACGAGCTGTTTCGTGTTCGCCATAGAACCTCCTATGGCCGCGATATGGGGACCGGGGCGCGCGTTTTCCAGTCAGCGGCCGCCGGCAAAACCGCGCTGGCGCCAGGCCTCGAACACGACGATTGCGACGGCATTGGACAAATTGAGACTGCGGTTGCCAGGCCGCATGGGGATGCGCAGACAGTGTTCCGGGCCGTGCGCCTTTAGCCAGGCTTGCGGCAAGCCGCGTGATTCCGGGCCAAACAGGAGGGCATCGCCCGGCCGGTACCCGGGTTCATCGTAATGGCGTGCCGCATGGGTGGTGAAGGCCCATAGACGCCGCGGGCCCACCTCGCGGATGAAGTCTGCGAGCGAGGGATGGACGGTCAGCGTCACCCACTCGCGGTAATCGAGTCCGGCGCGGCGCAAGAGGCGGTCTTCCAGGCGAAAGCCGAGCGGCTCGATGAGATGCAGTCGCGCGCCGGTATTGGCGCACAGGCGGATGATGTTGCCGGTGTTTGGGGGAATTTCCGGTTCAAACAAGACGACATGGAGGCTGTCGAAGGCCGGGTCCGTCATGCCAGGTTCTGCTCTGGTGTGGTTTTTGCAAGGACGATGTTCGACATAGTATACAGCCTCGTGGAGGTATTATGAGGGAGCCGGCTGCCGTGCGGCCCCGCAAGGTCCGTCTTGGCGACCTGTTGCTGGAGCACAAGGTGATTTCGCAAAGTCAGCTCGACGCCGCGCTCGCCGATCAGCGCAAGAGCGGCCGCCGGCTCGGGCGGGTCCTGATCGAGAATGGATTTCTGACCGAGGATCAGCTGCTCGATTTCCTGTCGCGCCAGCTCGACATCCCGTTTGTGGATCTGAGAT
>JAJYPD010000006.1 GCA_021795715.1 Pseudomonadota bacterium | reverse complement strand
AATTGGCCGCGCGCTTGCCGGATTATCGCACGCGCCTCTTACAGGCGCTCGCGCTCACCGCCACAGCCCCCGACAGTGCGCAAGGGGCCGCGCGCGAGAACTTAGCCAAACTGACACCCGCGGATCTCTTCCATCGCTTATTGAAACAGCCGCTTGCGGGACTCATTCAGCGGGACCACAAACTGGTCGTCGTCATCGACGCCCTGGATGAAGCCACCGACAGCGAGGGGAATAATCCCCTGACCGATCTGCTGGTAACCGATGTCGCCGCCTTGCCGGACTGGTTGTCGTTTGTGGTGACCAGCCGACCGGACCCGGCCATTGTGAATCGTTTGGCGGCCTTTAAGCCGTTTCCATTTCGCATTGCGCTACATAAGGGCCGGAATATCGTGGGTGACGCCGGTTGGTGAGATCGGCGCGTAAGCCGCCATCGTGACCATGTCATAGCAAGGCGCCAGCCGAACATCGGTACCGCCGCCCCCGGGGAAATACAGGACATCGAAGTTCTTCAGATGCGCATCGCCGTTACGCAGGATCATCGCCAGCGCATACTGCCGAAAGAACTGCTCGAGCGCCGCCGACAGGTCCCCTTTTGAGAACGACGCGTGCCCACCAGACCAGACGGGGTATCGATGCGCGCGCAGGTCGCCGGATGCCACCCCCCATATCTGCGCCTCTCTGGGCTAGCGGTCCCGGTGCTGCGCACCTTCTCCGTTCGCTCGCCGGTTCGAATCAGCCCACATCGGCGTGCACGCGATCTTTCTCCCGGTGCCCATGGCAGCATGAACAGGCCGGCCCGTGCCCACCGGTCCGCGATGTATCGAGCGATTGCACTGCGGTTTCCCGTCCGCGCGCCATCGCGCCGTGGACGGCCGGCGCCGCAAGAAAGACGCGCTCAAGGGCACCCCCGCATGCGCCGCATGCGGGCGGCGGTGCGCCGATCGGGTGTTTGAGCGCGCATACCCTGCGACAGATCCGGCAGGAATAATCATAGGTTGGCATCGCAAGGCGGTCCGCTGTCAGCCCCAGCGCGCGGGCTGTTTGCCCTTGACGCCAAACTGTGCAGCCGTCACGTCGGTGCGAGTACGCTTTTCGGAATCCAGCGTCGGCGGACGTAGCCGGCGCGTCTCGACTTCCCATATCCAGCCGCTTACGGTGACGGTCTTCGGGATCAGGGGGTGATTGCGGAACGCTTCCACGGTTTTCAGGCATGTCTGGTCGACATCATCCATCATGCCGATCCACTTGGCGAACGCGCCCTTGGCAAGCTTCAGTTCCGGCAAAGTCGGGTCTAGCGCCAGATTGGCGATGTCGACGCCCTTTTTGGCGAGCGCGGCTTCCAGGTCTGCGGCATTGGCAGAGAGCATGCCGCATTGGGTGTGCTGGACAATGACGATTTCCTGGGTGCCGAAGAAGTGGCAGGTCAGCATGGCCGAGCGGATTGCGTCGTCGGTGACGATGCCGCCGGCGTTGCGGAAACAGTGCGCGTCGCCACCACCAACCGGCGTGTCGACATGGATGCCGAGGGCTTCGTCGACCGGCAGACGTTCATCCATACAGGCCAATACCCAGAGGCGACGGTTGTTGGGTCCCTTGTCACCATAGCGCCGGCGCGTGGCCCAGTGATCGTATTCCTTGGTGCGGTTTTCCAGTTGTTCCTTCAAGGTAGCCATGTCGTTCTCCTGACGGGCGGTTGGCGGTTGCGTCTATTCTCCCGATGCCGGCCTTCATTCTCATTCCGTCCCAAGGCGGAGACTGGCGCGGCACACGGATGACCCGCCCACAAATGGACCCGGTGCGCGATAAGCCCCGCCGTTTAAGGGCGGCCGGGGAAGGATCCCACGGGGACTTTCGGTGGTTGTAGCGCGGACGGCGTAGCCGTCCTCAAGGCCGCTTAGGCGAAAAACGGGCGGACCCATCGCTGGAAGACAGCGGCTGGAAAAGCCTTCGGAGTTGCGCCACACTGATTGTAACCAGATCGTTTGAATGACCGTGGAGGTTTTGTGGGGCGAGTGGCGCGATGCAATCGGTGCGGTAGGTTGTTGGGGGATGCAAGCGGAGCCTGCCCAAACTGTCATCACGAGGATGCTTCGAGCCGGGACGCCAGTGTGCGACTGGGGCTGCTCGCCCTCGTACTGGGTCTTGTTCTCTATGTGCGTCATCGCCACTGGATTCACTTCGGCGCGATCGCCCATTCCCTCCTACAGTATCTGCACACGCTCTGATTGTCGGACTGAAAAGGGGCGGACACCAAGCGCCAGCCCACCCTCAAGGACGGCAGGAATGACCGGACGGTCGAAGCGGACTGTAAGCCCCGTTGCGCAGGGGATGGTCACAGGTACTGTGATCGCAATCGCGCCGCTTGCACCGAGGGGCCGCGGGAGAGCAGTTTGGAACCGTGACCGTCGAAACCCATGGGGGGGCGCCGTGCCGGTTGCGACCGATCACAAGATCTATCCGTGCGTCGCGAGCCGGTGACAACGCCCTTGTAACAGCAACGCCTGCCCGTGAGGGCGCGCTTTCCGCGCACGCAAACGCATCACCTCGCTCTGACTCTGCCAGGCCGGTCTGCCCCAGACCCGGCTTTCTGACAGCCCGATTGGATGCGGAGAATGCGGGTTCCGGATGGCCTCGGTGGAACGTGGCGGGCGAGATGTGCGGAAAGATTATGGTGATGGTTCGCGTTCGTGTCCGCGCTATCCGATAAGGGTGCCCAAGTCCCGGCCCTCCAATAGAGCGTTCGATATCTGCAGGGCCTTGTGATTGGTGATGGCGGCCGCTGCATCGGATTTGACCGCCCTCAAAAAGCTCGGAGCGGCCTCGTGGCGCAGGTCATGGAAGGTTAGCCCCCGGCCGGCGGCATCGCAGAGATGCGCGCAGGCCTGCGGGATGCGGTCTGGCCGCATATTCCAGACCCTGCCACGCCCGCACCCTTTCCCGTCGAGCGCGCCTCGGGGTCGGTGGGGCTCTCATGGGTGCCGTTCGAACGGACCTCGTTGTGCAAGTGGACATCAGATTGCGCGGGTCGTCCGGCGGGCCCTGATCGCAGCCGCCCTTGCGCGGGCAGCTCATCTTTAAGGACGCCCAGGCCTCGATCAGGGTGCCGTCGACGCCGAAGTACTTCTCGGAGGGAAGGCCCCGGGCGAGGTGGAGGATGGCGCCTGGGAACCTGAAGGCCGCCTCACGGCGGATCAACCCCGCGCGGTTTTTGCGGAAGGCGCCCGCATCGAAAGCGGCTCAAGGAGTTAACCTATGGACAAGGCCCTCTTTAACGACTTTCTGCAAAGCCTTCAGGAAGCAGACACGATGGCCAGGGGCACCGCGACCTCCGCGCGTCGATTTGAAGTGGTGGTGTCTGATGTAAAGACCCTGCGGGAACGCGTCCATCTCTCACAACGGGATTTTTCTACGCGGATCCCGGTGCGCATCAAAGCGCGGGCGGGGCATTACTTCGAGCGGCCGCTTCCCTTGTTTCCGCTCATGGACAGGGAGACCTGACGCCTTCTTGCCCATACACGCCAATGGGGATGAGGCGCGGCTCTTGCCGCGGTTTACTCTTACAGGTGGCGGCGGTTGTCCTCAACATTCACCGGAATCCCGTGCCCCATGGCGACGCGGCCGCCCGTACAGCGCGCGCAATTCCTCTTTCGCCTGCTCGAGCACGGCGCGCCGCTCGGCGGGCAAATTCCGTCCAGCACGGTTGATGTAGAAGTTCAGCATACTCATCGCAGACGCAAAAGGGCTCGCCGCGCGGCGCCGGCGGCTCATGGCGGCCGAACGCTTCAGTGATTGGGCGATCGCGCGCGGATCCGTCCATGCAAAGACCCCCTGCTCCAGGTCCAGCGCGCGGCTTTCCTGTGTCACTCGCTGCGACCAGCGGTCCTTTGCATCGCGCGCCATGCCTCCTCCTGCGTCTTCCCGGGATCCTTATCGGCGCCCGCATAGACCCCATTGCGCTCGTGCGCACCCCGTCTCTGGGGGATCCGCCTGTCTACGGCGCTTGCCGCCTGCGCTTATCCTTGCCATAGTCGGATCACTAGGGCATCCGGCCCTCAAGGAGGACGGCGTCTGCTGTACATCGACCATGGTCAAGGCGGTCCCCCATCCTGCTTGCGTCTCATACAAGGGCCGCGGCCTGTCCCCGGGCCGGGCGAGGTTCTGATCGAGGTCGCTTATGCTGGTGTGAACCGGCCTGACATCCTCCAGCGCCTGGGCCGGTATCCTGCACCTGCGGATGCGTCCCCGGTTCTTGGTCTCGAAGTTTCCGGCCGCATCGCCGCAAGAGGCCCCGACACTCAATCCTGGCCTCCCGGCACACCCGTCACCGCACTCGTGCCCGGGGGCGGCTATGCCGAATATTGCGTAACCCCCGCCGATCAAGTGCTGCCGATCCCCGAGGGCATGGACCTCGCGTCGGCCGCCGCCCTCCCGGAGGTCTGGTTTACCGTCTGGGCCAACCTCATCGATCTCGGAGACCTCGAATGCAACGAGCGTCTGCTCGTGCACGGCGGGGCCGGCGGCATCGGTCTTGCCGCACTCGCCCTGGGGCAGTTGCGCGGTGCTCGCTGTCTGGCCACCGTCGGCAGCGACGACAAGGCGGCATTTTGCCGGGCGTGGGGCGCCCAGACAGCCATAAACCGCCACACGACCGACTTTGTCCAGGCGGTATTCGAAGCGACCGCTGGCGAAGGCGTAGACGTCGTCCTCGACATCGTCGGTATGCCCTACCTCGAGCGCAACCTGAAGGTTCTGCGCCGCGACGGCCGCCTCATTTTTCTCGCATTCATGGGCGGCAGCCAGGGCATGACCGACCTGGCGCCGATCATGAGCAAGCGTTTGCGTCTTACCGGCTCGACCATGCGCCCGCGCACCGTGGCAGAAAAGCGCGCCATCCGTGACGCACTCCTTGTCCATGTCTGGCCCGCCCTGGCGCATGGCCGTTTCCATCCGCACATCCACGCACGTTTCCCGCTCGCCGAGGCGTCGGCGGCGCACGCGCTCATGGAAGGCGGCGGACATATCGGCAAAATCGTCCTGGAAGTCGCGCGCCCGCCTGTCCAGTCTCCCACCAGAGACGCTTTACATTCCTAGGTCCCACTTCATGGAAACACCATTTGCCAACCTCACGCCTGACCTGATTCTCGATGCCACCGAGCAGACCGGGCTCATGCCGACCGGGGCTCTACAGGCGTTGAACAGTTTCGAAAACCGCGTCTACAAGATCGGCACGGAAGAAGGGGCCTTCGCCATCAAATTCTACCGGCCGGCGCGCTGGACCGACGCCGCCATCGCCGAGGAGCACGCCTTTACGCAGGAACTGGTCGACGCCGAGATCCCCGCCGTCGCACCGCACGCGCAAGGCGGCCACGCGCTTCAGCATCGGGCCGGATACCGTTTCGCACTCTTTCCCTGGCGTCCGGGACGCACCGGGATGCTGGAGACCGCCGACGAACGCATGGCCATCGGCCGCTATCTCGGGCGCCTGCACATGGCCGGATACGGGCGCTTTTGTCGGCGGCTTACCCTCGACGTCCCGACCTTCGTCGACCCGGCGATCACGACGCTCGCGGAAAGCCCTTTCCTCCCGCCCGATCTTCTGGCCCCTTTCCGCACAGTCGCCGGGCGGCTGCGCGAGGTGATCCATGCGCGACTGCAGACGGTCGCACCGGATATCCTGCGACTGCATGGCGATTGCCATGCCGGTAACATCCTGTTCGATGGAGAACGATTCGCCATCGTCGATTTCGACGACAGCTTGAATGGACCCGCAATCCAGGATCTGTGGATGCTCCTCCCGGGCGATCGTGCCGATCAGGAAGACGCACTGCGCGCGCTGCTTGCAGGCTATGAAATGTTCCGGCCGTTCGATCGCCGCGAACTGGCGCTGATCGAACCCTTGCGGGCGCTGCGGCTTTTGCATTACAACGCCTGGATTGCCAGGCGCTGGCACGATCCAGCCTTTCCCCGGGCATTTCCCTGGTTCGCCGAAGACCGCCACTTCCGCGAACTCGTGGGCCTCCTGCAGGCCCAGGAGGCGCGCCTCGATGCGCCGCCGCTTTTGGCCGGTGCCTTCGGCTGAGCCATCAAAACGGAATCGAGACACACCCCAACAGCGACCCGCACCACCATCCGGGCCGGGAGGTCGAACCGAGCGCGCAAGCCCTTGCGGGGGTTTCTTGAAGAGGACCTCGTGGGCGGTCTTTCACGCAAACATGGTCCCGCGGCCGTACGGCGACCGCTTCGCGGGCGCCATTCTGGGCATGCCTGGCGGGCTTTTGCGCACCGGGTGATACCGGACCGCAGGATGGGTTCTGTTGTAAAACCGCTCAGGATGGATGCTTGCCGGCCACCTCGCCGACCAGCCTGTCTTCGATCCGCTCAAGCCACGCACTGGTGGCCCCCAGGGCCTGGGCGAGATCGGCAACCTGGCGCCGCAATGCATCGTTCTCCGCCTGCGCCTTCGCCAGTTCGGCCGCGAGGGCTTCGCGCTCGGCTGCCAGCGCCTGCGTTCTGCGCTGCACCTCTTCGAGCTGACACTGCAGCTCTGCCACATCCCCGAGCGCGGCCTCCCGGATCTTGTCGATGCTCTGGTTGGCCTCATGGGAAGCAAGCACCCACAGGCTCTGGAGAAGATCCCGCGCCTTGGCCTCGACCGGCGGCGGGAGCTGTGCGCCGCCGTCGGTCTTCCACTTCAAGGCTTTCCACTCACTCAAATGCTGATTGATGGTGGTGAAACTGCCCTTTCCCAGATCGCCGCGGACAGTCACCACGGTCGGCGACAAACCGCTCTCTGCCAGGCGATCGGCCGCGTCGAAGACCTGTTGTCGCGTCACTCCGGTACGTGGCACGCCGTTTCCTCCTTTTCCGATCGTATTATGTTATATTACATTATATAGTGTAATCGGTGCCGACAGAAAGCTTGCGGGTCCTGGGGCTCTTCGCGCCGCCTTTCTGACTGCGTATTGGGTGAAGGGATCCCAAGGGATGATCACTCAGGTAGGCCACGATCCGCTGGACATCGCCTTGGCGGTCTGCGCGATGTGGCTCGTTCTGGCCGCCGCAAGCCTTGCCTTGTCACACCGGCCGCGCGCCCTGCGCGCCCTGTTTGTCGGGGGCGCGGCGGGAAGCTTCCTGTTTGCCGCGGCCGGTCTCCTGGCCCTCTTTGCACCCGCGACACATACGACCTTGCCGCTTGGGCTGCCGCAGCTTGCCTTCCATCTGCGCCTCGACGCCTTGGCGGCGGTTTTTGCCATCCTTTTCGGCTTCACCGCGCTGGCGATTTCCCTTTACACGGCCGGTTATCTGCGGCACGAGCAGACCGCGCGGATCGCACGCATGGCCGGCCAGTACCATCTGTTGCTCGCCGCCATCGGTCTTGTGCTTCTCGCCGACGATGCCTACGTCTTCCTGATCGCCTGGGAGACCATGGCGTGGTCGTCCTACCTTCTCATCATCAGCGATGATCACATGGTCCTCGCCCGGCGTGCGGGCCTTCTCTACCTCATCACCGAGCACATGGGTGCCATCGCCCTCATGCTCGCCTTCGGCATCCTGCAGGCCGGCACCCACGCCGGTCTTGCCGGCTACGCCTTCGGGGTCATGCGCGAAACCACATTGCCGCCCGCTTTGGCAAGCGTGGTTTTTGCCCTGGGTCTTTTTGGTTTTGGCGCCAAGGCGGGCTTTCTGCCCCTGCATGCGTGGTTGCCGGAGGCACACCCGGTGGCGCCGTCGCCGGTCTCGGCCCTCCTGAGCGGCGTGCTGTTGAAACTCGGCATCTACGGCATTTTGCTCTTCACCCTCGAGCTGCTGCATGCCCCGCTGTGGTGGTGGGGTGTCCTGATGCTCGTCCTTGGGCTTGTCACGGCGCTTTTTGGCGCAATCTATTCAGCGGCGCAAAACGACATGAAACGCCTGCTGAGTTACTCCTCGATCGAAAACATCGGCCTGATCCTGGCCGGCATCGGCTTAACGGTGCTTTTTCAGGCCTACCACATGGCGGCGCTGGCCACTCTCGCGCTCATGGCCACGCTCTACCAGACGCTAAACCACGCTGTCTTCAAAAGCCTGCTGTTTCTCGGCACAGGCTCGGTCCTGCACGCCACAGGTGAGCGCAATCTGGGAAAACTGGGGGGACTCATTCACCGCATGCCGTGGGTGGCGGCCCTTCTCCTGATCGGCAGCTTTGCCGCCGCCGGTGTGCCCCCGTTCAACGGTTTCGTCTCGGAATGGCTGTTGCTGCAGTCCTTTCTCGGCGCCACGTCCTTCCCGCAGCCCTACCTCAACATGGCCGTGCCCTTGGGCGCGGCGGCCGTCGTGCTGGTCGCGGGACTGGCCGCCTACGTGATGGTCAAATTCTACGGCATCACCTTTCTTGGACAGCCGCGCGAGGCCGCACTCAAGAACGCCCACGACGCGGGGTTTGGCGAACGCATCGCTTTGCTTTTGCTCGCAGGTGGCTGTCTCTTCTTGGGCCTCTTTCCCGCATGGACGGTGGACCTCTTTCGTCCGGCGGCGGCACAGCTCATCGATCCGGGCGCCGCCCGGGATACCCTGGAAGGCCATGTGTTGTTCTGCCGGTTGCATGCCGCCACCCACGCCGATTACGGGCCGCTCATCGTACTGGGCGCCCTCGCTTTGGTGTCGGCTGCCCTTGTCCTGATCCTGCGCCGCTTGGCACCTGCGCCCCTGCGCCGGGTGGCGCCATGGAACGGAGGCCACGACACGCGCACGGCGCGCATGCAAGACACCGCCGAAGGCTTCGGGCAGCCGATCCGGCAGGTGTTTGCGCCGTTTTTCCGGATGCAGATCCAGCGGCCGGCACCCGCCGAGACCGCCCCCGTCTATGCCAGCCGCGTCGAGGACCCCCTCTGGTACGCACTCTATTTGCCCATCACGCGCAGCGTGTGCCGGATGTCGGAATGGGTGGCCCTCTTGCGCCGGCGGCGCATCGCCATTTATCTGTTGTACGCCTTCGTCACCCTGATCATCCTGCTGGTTCTTGCGCCATGACAAGCCGCGCCCTCATCCTGCAGTGCCTGCAGTGCGCACTCGTCTTCGCCGGCGCCCCCTTGCTTGCGGGCTGGGTCGAGCAGTGCCGCGCGTGGTTTGGCAACCGCCACGGCGCAGGTCCCCTGCAACCCTATCGGGTGCTGCGCAAGCTCTGGCGCAAGGAGCTCGTCGTGGCGCATGCGGCCTCCTGGGTGTTTCGTACAGCGCCCTACCTCCTGGTCGCGGCGATGATCATCGCCGGTTCGATCGTCCCGCTGCTCGCCCCGATCGTGCCGCTCGCGCCGGCCGCCGACGCCATCGCGCTCGTGGGCGTCTTCGCCTTCGCGCGCATGGTATCAGCGCTCGCCGCCATGGATATCGGCACCGGGTTTGGCAGCATGGGCGCGCGCCGCGAGATGCTGATCGGCTTCCTGGCGGAACCCGCGCTTCTCATGGTGCTCTTTACACCGGCCTTGATCAGTCACTCGACGTCGCTTGCCGTCATCGTCCGCCAACTGACCACGACCCGCCTCTTCCTTTATCCGAGCATGGCCTTTGCCGCCAGCGCCTACGTCATGGTGCTGCTTGCCGAAAACGCGCGCATCCCCGTGGACAATCCGGACACCCACCTTGAGCTCACGATGATTCATGGCGCATTGCACCTCGAATACGCCGGCCGGCATCTGGCCCTGATGGAATGGGCGGGTGCCATAAAGCTCGCAACCTACATGGCGATTGGCATCGCACTCTTCCTGCCGTGGGGCATGAGTGCCACGGGATCTGCATCCGGCATCGCTCTCGCTACAGGCCTGCTCGCCGTGAAAATGACCGCCGCAGGCACGGCCTTGGCGGCGATCGAGACGCTGCTCGCCAAACTGCGGCTATTCCGCGTCCCGGAATTCCTGGGCACGGCGTTCATGGTTGCCGTGCTTGGCATCCTCGTCCATTTTCTGCTCGGCACCTGACCATGCCCCTCTTTGCGCAGATCACCAACTTGCTCGCCGCGCTCTTTCTGCTCGTGGCCTTTGCCATGCTCGCGCAGCGGCGCATCGTGCACCTCATCAACCTGTATGCGCTGCAAGGGGGCATCCTTGCGCTTAGCATCGTTGCGGTCGGTTATGGCACCCATCAGGAAAGCCTCTATCTGTCGGCGGCACTAAACGGCCTTCTGAAAGTGATCGTCATTCCCCTCATCCTCTACCGGCTCGTACGCCGTCTGGGCCTTGCATGGAACCGGGAAAATCTTCTGCGCGTGCCGACTTTGCTGCTTGTCGGGCTTGTCCTCAACATCTTCGCCTTCGATGTGGCGCTGCCGATAGCGCATCTCGCCGGCACCATCAACCGCGACACCTTCGGCATCGCGCTCGCAAGCGTCCTTTTGTCACTGCTTATGATGATCGTGCGCACCACCGCGCTTACCCAGGTACTTGGCTTCCTGTCGCTTGAAAACGGCCTCATCTTCGCCGCCACCAGCGTCACCTACGGCATGCCGATGATGGTCGAGCTTGGCATCGCGCTCGATGTGATCGTCGGCGTCTTCATTCTGGGCGTGTTTTTCTTTCACATCCGCGAGGAATTCGACAGCCTGGATCTGCACCGCTTTGACCGCCACGAGGAATGACGCATGATCATCCTGTCCATCCTCTTCATGCCGCTTGCCGGCGCCTTCGTCCTCGGCCTCTACGGGCACAGGCCCTGGGCCTTTGCCGCCAATATCGGCTTTAGCGCCGCCACGGCCGTGGCAACCGCGGTGATGACGGCTCGTGTTCTTGCCCACGGACCCTTTCTCGCCCTGCACGACCAGGCGTTCGTCGATCCGTTCAACGTCTTCCTGGTCGACCTGACTGCCTTTGTCACCCTGACGACGGCCGTCTTCAGCCGCGCCTACATGCACATCGAAAGTCACATGGGGCGGCTTACGGCAGGGCGTCTGCGCCTTTATCACAGCATGTTCCAGCTGTTTGCCTTGACCATGCTGGTCGCCCTTCTCACCAACAACATCGGCATCCTGTGGGTGGCGATGGAAGGCGCGACCTTGAGCACCACGCTTCTTGTCAGTCTCTACCGGACGCCAGCGAGCCTCGAGGCGGCGTGGAAGTACTTCATACTCTGCGGAGTGGGCATCGCGCTTGCGCTTTTCGGTACGATCATGCTGTATTTCTCCGCGCATGCGCTGATTGGCGGTCAGGCAAGCCTCCTCTGGACAGACCTAGACCGTGTACGCACCCGCCTGGATCCGACCATCGTCGGCGTCGCATTCGCGTTTTTGCTCCTCGGCTATGGAACCAAGGTGGGACTTGTACCCGTGCACAATTGGCTGCCCGACGCGCATGCCGAGGGCCCGACGCCGATCTCGGCCGTGCTGTCTGGGCTTTTGCTGAATGTCGCCCTCTACGCGGTGGTCCGCTTTCAGGTGCTGGCTGATGGTTCCCTGCGCGACCGCTGGCCCAACCAGCTCATGATGGCGTTTGGATTGCTGTCCGTACTGGTCGCCGCCTTTTCGCTTGCGCGTCAGCGCGACATCAAGCGTCTCCTTTCGTATTCGTCGATCGAACACATGGGACTTGCGACCTTCGCCTTCGGCATGGGCGGGCCGATTGCGATCTTTGCGGCGCTTTTGCACATGACCGTGCACTCGCTCACCAAGTCGTCGCTGTTTTTCAGCGGCGGGCACATCGCGCAAAAGACCGGCACGCAACGCATCGACCAGATCCAGGGGTTGCTCGGCCGCAATCCCGCCATGGGCTGGGCGTTCATGCTCGGCACTCTGGCCATTCTTGGCACACCGCCCTTTGGCGTTTTCACAAGCGAGTTCCTGATCCTGACGGTGGCCATTCACAAAGAGCCATGGGCATTGCCCTTTCTTGCCGTCGGGCTTGGTGTCGCGTTTGCCGCCCTGTTTGGCCGTATGCAGGCCATGGTGTTTGGTGAAACACGGGTACCCAAGGCACCGGCGCCGACCTCGCTGTGGCCGTCCTTTTTGCATCTTGCCCTGGTGCTGACGCTGGGACTTGCCATTCCGCCCGCGCTGTCCCGCTGGTACACAGCCGCCGCGCGGCTCCTTGGACACTAGGAGGCTGCATGCCCAAAACCTCAGGGTTTGACGCGCATCTGACCCGGCTCGACGGGCCGCTCCCCGCATGGCAGGCGGTCGTCGACCACACCGCCTGGCGCGCGGGCTGCGCAAGCTGCCGGGCCGATGGCGGACACCTCGCCTCTTTGTGGGGTACCGATGCCCGGCATGCCGGCAAAGGCTTTCTGGTGCACGCGCTGCTTGCCTGGACCGGCCGCCTCGTCTGGCTCAGCACTCAAGCCGGCGACACCGCCTTGCATTACCCGGACATAAGCGACCTTTTTCCGGCAGCCGCGCGCCTGCAACGGGCGATGACCGATTTGCTGGGACTGGCCTGCGTGTCCGCGGATACCCGGCCGTGGCTGCGCCACGGCGCGTGGTCGGCCACGGATTTTCCGTTGCGCGACGACTTCATGACCGCCACCGCCAGCGAGGCGCCCTACCCGTTTGTGCGCGTGGCGGGCGAAGGGGTGCACGAAATCGCCGTCGGCCCCATTCACGCCGGCATCATCGAATCGGGGCACTTTCGCTTTTCGGTGGTGGGTGACGATGTCTTGCGTCTCGAATCGCGTCTGGGTTACCTGCACAAGGGTGTGGAAAAAGCGCTCGGCGCCCTGCCTCCGGCGCAGGCCGTCCGCCTGGCCGGCCGCATCTGCGGCGACAGCACGGTCGCCTATGCCCTGGCCTATGCAATGGCCGTGGAGGCGCTCGACGGCTACACCGTAGCGCCCCGCGCTCAGGCCCTGCGGGCATTGCTTCTCGAGCGCGAACGGATCGCCAATCATCTGGGCGACATCGGCGCGATCTGCGGTGACGGAGGGCTCGCCTTTGGCCAGGCGCAGTTCGGCCTCCTGAAGGAACATTGGCTGCAGGCTCAGCAGCCGCTCTTTGGTCACCGCTATCTGATGGACACGATCACAGTCGGCGGGGTCGCCTGCGATCTCGGCGCCGCCGACGCCGCCGCCATGACCGCGCAATGCCATGAACTGGCCAACGCGCTGCATGAGCTCGAAGAGATCATCAGTGATCACGCGGGTCTCCAGGAGCGCTTCCTGGGCACCGGCAGAGTGACGGCCGAACAGGTGGAACAATATGACGGGGTCGGATTGATTGCGCGCGCCGCCGGCGTACGCCGGGATCTGCGCCTTGAGTTCCCCCATGCCCCTTACGCCGACTTGCCGGTAGAAGACACACGCCACCCCGTAGGAGATGTGGCCGCCCGTGTGGCGCTGCGCTTTGCAGAAATTCATGCGGCGCTGCGCCTTATATGCCGCATTCTGGCCACGCTACCGGAGGGCCCCTTGGCGACCGCGCCCGGCACGGCCCGGCGCACCTGCGCACTGGGCGGCGCGGAGGGCTGGCGCGGCGAAGTCTTCGTTACCCTGGAACGGCATGCGGCCGGTGGCCCGCATCGCGTGCACGTCCATGATCCTTCCTGGCAGAACTGGCCGCTTTTGGAACTGGCCGCCCTCGACGGGCTGGTGCCGGATTTTCCGCTGATAAACAAGTCCTTCAATCTGGCCTACAGCGGCCACGACCTCTGAGCTCATGCGCAAACTGATCAAACGGATTCTGGCCACCGGCCTGCCAACCCTGCCTCTGCCGGCCTTGCCTGCGCGCATGGCGGACACCGACGCGGTGACGGCATTCCGCGCACAAGTCGGCCGCGCGATCGCCGTGCGGCATGTGGATGCCGGCTCCTGCAACGCCTGCGAACTCGAGATCCATGCCGCCAACAATATTTACTACAATCTCGCGCGGCTGGGCGTGCATTTCGTCGCCAGTCCGCGCCACGCCGATGTCCTTCTCGTCACGGGCCCTGTCAGCCGCCACATGGTAAACGCGCTGCACGATGCCTATGCGGCCATGCCCGCACCCAAGCTCGTGCTCGCCTTTGGCGACTGCGCGGCCGGCTGCGGCGTGCATTGCGCCAATTACGCCACGGTCGGGCGGGTGGCAGACGTGATCCCCGTCGACATCACCTTGCCGGGCTGTCCGCCCACACCCCTCGCCCTTGTCGATGCCCTGCACCGCCTGGCATCGGCCAAAACGGCGCCCGACTGACCTTACGCGTCATGGAGACGGGGTAGCCGCAAGATGCGGGCGGGCCGCCGGCAGCCAACCCGCCGGCCTAAAAGCGGCCGCAGGCCGCGCCGGCGCCGCCGGAATCTCCGGTCTGCAGGCGCCAGTAAGCGGATCCGTAGACCCCTACGGGTACGGCCAGGCCCAGAACACACCCTTTTTCCACACCCAATGCCCGGGTTCTTGTGCGGCACGCGGATACGCTGTAGATTCAGTCTAAAGTACGCACGCGGGCGGTCGACACCCCGGACGGACGCGCCCGCCTCCACCATCCCGACAAGGAGATGCCCGCATGCCGCAGGTGAATCACTGGATGAAGAAGGTCACGGCCGTCGCCGCGCTCGGTGGCGTCGCCATGGGTATGGCCGACACCGCACACGCGGCCCCGAGCAAGACCTGGCACGCCGGATGGGTACGTTGCTGGGGGGTAAACGCCGCCTACAAGAATGACTGCCTGACGGCCACGGGCGCCTGCGCCGGCACCGATCCGCGCGCGCATGACCCGAGTGCCTATGTGTGGATGCCGGTGGGAACCTGCACGGAGATCGGCGGCAGCGCCATACCCAGCGCCAAAGCCGCCGCCCACATCCACAAGTTCCTGTCGCTGCCGCCGCCCGAACGGGCGCGCATCCATGCCGTGCCGTCTTTGCGCGAACGGCAGCTCTACCATGCCTCCGCGGCGCAGTATCTGGCCGAGGCTGCGCAATGGGCCAAGACGCACCGCCCGTAACGGCGGCACCCCGTGAGGCCGACGGCCGCATCGGTATCGGCCTGCGCCAGCCGCATCACGAGGCCTGGCTGGCGCTGCGGCCGCCCGTGGACTTTCTGGAAATCCATCCGGAAAACTACCGGGACACCGGCAGCGCACAGTACACCGACCTCGAGACGCTGCGGCAGGATTACGCGGTAAGCCTCCACGGCGTGAGCCTCGGCCTTGGCAATGCCACCCTCGATGCAAAGCCATTGGCCTGCCTGTGCGAACTCAACAGACGACTTGAGCCCTTGTTCGTATCCGAGCATGTCTGCTGGACGGCCTTCCGCGGACACCATTTCCATCACCTTTTGCCGATGCCGTTCACCCGGGAGACACACGACCGGCTGACCGCCCACATCCAGGAAGTCCAAGACGCGCTGCGGCGCCCGATCCTCATCGAACCCATCGCCGCCTACATGCGCCACCGCGAAGACGATCGCGACGAGGTCGATCTCATCAACGGACTGGCCGCCGCCACCGGTTGCGGGATCCTGCTCGACCTCACCAATCTCTACGTGAATGCGCGCAACCACGGCGAGGAGGCAGAAGATTTCCTTGCGCGTATCGATGCCGCCGCCGTACATGAGGTCCATCTCGCCGGCTGCCGTCTCAACCGGTTCCCTGACGGCCACATGTGGATCGACAGCCACGACACGGTCGTTCCCGACGGCGTCTGGTCGCTGTATGACACGCTGTGCGCACGGATGGGGCCGCGCGCGACCCTGCTTGAACGCGACGCCTCACTGCCGGCCCTTCCGGAACTCGTAGATGAGATCGGCCGCGCACAACGGCGCATGCAGGCACGGACAGCCGATGTCACTGGCTAGCTGCCAGAAGGCCTGGGCGGAGGCGCTGTCAGCCGGGCAGTTCGATGGTGCCGACGCCTGGATAGACAGTGACGGCCTGCCGTCACACCGGCGGCTGTGGATTTATCACAACCAATTGCGCATCACCTGGCGCGAAGCCCTGGAAACCACCTATCCCGCCATCGTATCCCTGACCGGATCGCGTTATTTCCGCCGGATCGCCCGCGATTATGGGCGCTGGCATAAGGCCCCCGGCGGCAATCTCCAGGACTATGGCGCCGCGCTGCCGGCCTACCTTGCGCAGCGCCCCGAGATCTCGCTCTATCCCTATCTGCCGGATGTCGCGCGCCTTGAATGGGCGCGCAGCGAAAGCGTGACGGCCGCCGAAGAACCGGGCATACGCCTCGATGCGCTGGCGGCCTTTGATGCCTCCGCGTGGCCCGATCTGCGCCTGCGCTTGGCCGCCTCCCTGCGGCTTGTCGCCTCGCCTTATCCGGTCGCGCGCATCTGGGCGGCCGCATCCGGGGACGCGCAGCACAAGGAGGCGGCGCGCGCGGGATTGCAGCGGCGCGAAGCGGCGGCGATCGTCTTGTATCGGCAAAGACGCGCCGTGGTGATGGAAACCCTGCCACCATCCGTGTGGCGCTGGCTTTTGGCGCTTACGCAAGACCGCCGTCTTGCCGATGCCGTGGCGCTTGCCTGCGAGACGGCGGCCGCCCTGCAGAGCCCGTTCGATCTGCAAGACGCACTGGCCTGGGCGTTCGCACGCAAACTCGTCACCGGGATTAAGTCCCCCGCGCACGAAGGCCTCCACCCTACTCATCCATAAGGACCACACGCCGCTCCCTGGCGCGCTTGCGGTGGCGCTTGGCCGCAAGCCGCTCCCGCCGAGCGGCGGGCGGCACATGCGTCGGCACGCGCGCCGCCGGGATCTCCGCCGCCCGCCGTAACCACGCCACGAGACGCGCGCGGGCATCGCGCCGGTTCTGCTCGCGTGTGCGAAACTGCTGGGCCGTAATGATTAGGACACCATCGGCGGTCAGCCGCCGCCCGCCGATCTGCAGCAGGCGGGCGCGCACGGCCTCGGGCAGACGGGCGCGCTTGACATCGAAGCGCAACTGCACGGCCGTCGACACCTTGTTGACGTTCTGGCCACCGGGACCCGAGGCGCGGATGAAGCGCTCCTCGATCTCGCTGTCGTCAAGCCGCCAGTCTTTGATGGGTATCATGCGGGAAGAGTACCGGCTGCGCGGCGGTATCGCCAGGGGGCTCTGGCGATCCACCCGCTCCACGCAGCCGATTCCCTCACACACCGGGTTTCGCCACCTTCCGCAGGTGATCCGCCACCAGACTGAGATAGCGGATCGCCTCTTGCGTGCGTGGCTGCATGGCGAGATGCCACAGTCCCATCACGCCGCCCGCCATGGGGCCCTGGTTGGCGGCCTCCGTGCCCGCCGCCTGCATGGCCTCGATGACCCCCACCATCAGTCTGCCGCCCTCGCGGCATTCGCGGCTGCCCGCGATCGCGCCGCAGGCTTCGACCACGGTTGGTATCACGCGTGCGATCTTCTCGATGGCCGCCTCGTCCAGATAGTCCGCCACCCGCACAAGCAGCGCCACGAAACGCTCGAGCTTGGGATCATTGGCGCGGTCGAGCAACTCAAGCAGGCGGCCGACGACGGCGGTCATGCGCACAACCATCTCGTCAGTGAGCGCGTCTTGCGCGGCTCCGACGAGGCGCGCCACGTGTGAAAGCCGCTCGAGATCCCCACTTTCGGCGAGTTGCACCAAAACCGGCAGGACCTTGCCGGCCTTAAGCCGGCTGGCCTCATCCAGCATCGTCATGCTCGCACTCATCGCCTCCGCCAGCCGCCCCACCATCTCGTCGGTGAGTGCATCCTGGGCCCCGTCGAGGATTCGATTGATCGCAACACGCCCCTCGTTTTCCGGTACCGGTCCCTTCGTCTCTGTGCTCATAATCCCCCCCTAGAGCAGTCCACGGACGCTGTTCCAGTACAGCCGGTTGTAGGCCAGCTTGAACCAGTGGATGGCCTTGGTCGGCGGCTTTGGCTGCGGCGGGTTGGCGTAATCGAAGGACGCATAGGTCGCCCGGTCCTTCCCCGCCTCTATGAAACAGAAGACTTTGCCTTCATACAAGCGCACCATGCGGCCGTGGCGCACAAGCGCCGCCAGATTCTCGCCGAGCGCCTCGGCTTCGTAGTGAGCGGTCGAACCGGCCTTGCTGATCGGCAGATTGGTCGTGTCACCGAGCACGAAAACGTTGTCCCGGCCCTCGAGATTGAGCGTGCCGCGATTGGTTGGCATGAAACCCGACTTGCCCAGGCCCTCCTTCTCGATCACCTCCATACCCTTGTGCGGCGGAATGGCGACAAGAAGGTCGTAGTCAAGCACACTGCCTTCCTCACTCAGAACCTGCTTCTTGGCGCCATCTACGGCCTTCGCGTTGAAAAGTGTCTCGTAGGTGATACCCAGGCGATCGAACTCGGGCGCCGCCCACTTGGCGACATTTTCCAGAGAGTGGACACGACCGATCGGATAGGTGTAGTGGATGCGAACCTTGTCGAGCAGTCCGCGGTCCTTGAAGTAGTCATACATCATGAAGGTTATTTCAAGCGGCACCATGGGACATTTGTGCGGGACCCCGGTGACCACCGCCACCTTGCCGCCCTGAAAATTGCGCAGCGCCTCGCAGGTCTTGGCCGCCGCCTCCACCGTGTAGACATGATGCGCATTTTCGGCCATGCCCGGTACCATGTCCGGCATCGCGCGCGATCCCGTGGCGATGGCCAGATAGTCGTACTCGAACCTCTTGCCGGACTTGGTCACCACATGATTCTTGTCCAGGACGAACTTCTCCACCGGGTCGACATGGAAGACAATGCCGGGCTCGAGCAAAGAGGCCTGATCCTGATACAGCTCGTCGACTTCCATCCGCCCGAACGCCACATAGAGGAGCCCAGGCTGATACATGTGCTTGTCGGAAGCCGACAGGACCGTAAGACTGACCTGCCCGGCCCGCAGTTCGTGCGCGAGCCGGCGGGCCAGATTATTGGCGAGGATAGTGCCGCCGGTCCCGCCACCGACGATTACGACCTTTTTCATACACAAGCCTCCTAGTGTCGCGCTTTTCGTTATTTGGTTTTGCGAATGATCACGTGATAGACCCCGTTCTCCTCCCGTGTTTCCACCACTTCGTGACCCACTTTCCGCGCCCATTCCGGGATGTCGTCTGCAGATCCCTTGTCCGTGGACAACACCTCCAGTGAATCACCAACCTCGACTTCCTTGATGGCCGCCAGAAGCTCCATCAAAGGTCCGGGGCAGAACGCCCCGCGCGCATCGATCTCTCTTGTGCTCGCCATAATGTGTCTTGCGCCTCCTGAAATCCTCTGGTCACGACCCGCTCATCAGAACGTCAGTACCTGACTGTCTTCCATTTCCGTCAAAAACCGTGTCAGGCCCAGCGGCTTTTCGAGGACCGGATCGAGATCCCCCGGCGTAAGCTCCATGACATCCACCGCCATCGAACAGGGGTAGAGCCGGGCGGTACCCAGCGCAACCGCCTGCTTGAAGAGCTCCACGAAAGGCGGCACGTTTTTTTCCTCCATGAGCCGGCCCATGGGTCCTTCGGCCGGCGCACTCACCATGGCGCCCTTCACAAAGTACGGCAGAGCGTTCATCGACAAAAACACGCTCGTCTCGGCACCGGTGGCGGCGGCTACGGCGGCAATCATGCCGGCCATCTGCAGCTTTTCCCGGGTTCCCGAGGTCAAAATCAAAAAGAGACGTTGTGCCATGCGTTTGATCCTCATGTGTTGCGCACGAACGGATATCCGGATAATCGCCGCGGAGATCACCTCCGTAAAGCACAGATCGTGCCAATCAAAACTCGCCCTGTTTCCCGGCACATACCGCGAAAAATGGTGACGAGCTGGAGATTGGCTGTCATACTGTCATGACATATATGTCAGACGGGGTCCGGACCATGCCCACCCTCATCCAGTCACTGATCGACATCCGCGAAGAGCCGTTCGTCCTGATTGACGCCGACTACCGCATCGTTGCCGCCAACGCCGCTTACTGCAGCGCCTACGGCGCCGAAGAGAAGCAGATCGTCGGCCGCCTTTGCTATGAAGTCTCGCACCATCGCACAAGCCCGTGCCACCTGCACAAGGAGGACTGCCCGCACCAGCAGGTGTTCGAGACCGGGCAGACGCATGAGGTCTTCCACGTCCACTACGATTACCATGGGAATGCCGAGCAAGCGCGCATCCTCGGCTATGCCATCAGGGACGCCGAAGGCCGCGTGCTCCTGGGGGAGTCGATTCGCCGTGCGCCCGCCCAGCCCGACCTCAATTGCCAGGAGATCCGCCTGATCGGCCGCTCGCCGGCGCTTTTGCGCACCATCGACAATCTCCGGCAGGCGGCCCGCAGCCACATTGGTGTGCTGTTGCTGGGCGAAAGCGGCGTCGGCAAGGAGCTCGCCGCACATTTCGTCCACGACGAGAGCGCGCGCGCCGATCGGCCGTTTCTGGCCATCGACTGCGCCTCGCTCAGCGAATCGCTCTTTGAGAGCGAGTTCTTTGGTCATGAACGCGGATCCTTCACCGGCTGTATCGGCCGCAAACAAGGCCTCTTTGAAACGGCCGACGGGGGGACCCTTTTTCTAGACGAAATCGGCGAACTGCCGTTGTCGATGCAGGCCAAGCTTTTGCGCGTGCTCGAGAGCGGTGAATTCCGCCGCCTCGGCGGGCGCACCACCATCCGTGCCGACGTACGGGTGGTGGCGGCAACCAATCGCGACCTGCAGGCCATGGTCGCGCGTGGCTCCTTTCGTGAAGATCTCTATTACCGTCTCGCCTGCATCACCATCCGCCTACCCTCGCTACGCGACCGGCGCAGCGACATCCCGGCGCTTGCCGAAGCCCTGCTTGCGCGCATCAACCGCGCCACCGGCAAGAACACATACCTGACCGGCGGCGCGCTCGAATGGCTGACGCGGTATGACTTTCCGGGAAACGTGCGCGAACTGCGCAACATGCTTGAACGGGCGGTGGCACTGGCCCATGGCGACACGATCGACAAGGATCTGCTCGACGGCGTACCCGCACACCGGCAGATGGCACCAGCCGGCAAGGCCTCACCCCCCTTAAATGTGGTGGAAGCCGATTACATCCGCCAGCTGCTGCATGAACATAACGGCAACCGGCGTCAGGTCGCACGGATCCTCGACATCAGCGAGCGCACCGTGTACCGGAAGATCCGCCGCTACAATCTCGAGGGATAGCGCCGTTGGCAGGGTGCCGGCCGCACGCAAAGCACCCTCTGCGAAGGCCATCGGCACGCCGCGCATGCGGCGGGGGGCCAGGCCGGCGGGTATGGGCCCTGTCCGTGGCACAGCCTGGGGACGCTTCGGGCACCGCTCAGCCGGCCGCGGGCGCTTTTTTTCTTTTGATCACGATCCCCCCGCGCGGGGTCTCCGGTGCCGTTGCCCTTGTGTCCCGCTGCCAGACACGCGCCCTCCGTTCCGGCGCGTCCCAGGACGTGCGACTTGCATCTGCGGCCGGGAGCCCGTATTCGGGTGTCCGCTTGGCTCAGCGGCCACCGGCGATCCATATCCCGCACCAAGACCGGCTGCGTAACGGCTAAACCACCCATCCCGCCACCCGGCGGACACCGCATCCGCTTTGGCAGGCTATCGGCTACGGGGGATTGCCCAGGCACTTTTTAGTTTCTGCATGCCGATCTGCGGATAGTAGGATTCGGCCGCAGGAGCGGCGATTAGTATCAGCGTGGTGGCCTGACCGGCCATTTCGTGGGTTTTCGCAACCAATTGCCTGCCAATCCCTTGGCGCTGGTACGCTACATCGACGGCTAAGTCGGACAGGTAGCAACAATACGAAAAATCCGTGATCGCCCGCGAGATTCCGACCAGGCGTCCTTGATCGCGTGCGGTGACAACGATATCGGCCGCCCGAAGCATTTTCTCCAGCCGGGCAAGATCCCCGGCCGGGCGTCGTTCCGCCAGCGTTGAGGCAATCAGCACAGCCTGAAATTCAACGGCCGATAAATCCGGCTCGATCGCGTACAAAATCGGCATGTGTCTGGTGTCTCGTTTGTCGTCGGACCGATGGCAGGCTACCACGACACAGGATAGTTTAGATCACGTCCAATCGGCAAACGAGACCGGTGGACAACCCGTGCTGCGCGCCGTTTCGGCCATCGACACTCGTGCGCAAATGCGCGCGATACCACCAAGTCCATGTGCGCCCGTTGCCGCCTGTGGCCGGCCGCGCAGGGCCTTTCGGGCGAAAGCGCTCGTGCATACCTGCCTGCGCCCGCGTTTTGCCCGCCACGGCGTAAAGCGGCGCCCCAAAACGCAAGCCAAATGCCCCATTGGGCGCAAACGGCCCACCCCCTTCACGATGCGGACAGAAAACGTTTTGCGCGGGATCGGCAGATCCTTAAGGATCCAGGACCGGCGGCACCAGACGGCCGGGCCGGCCCCGGACAGGATGACAGGGCCTTAGCGCCGGCGTCCGCCCCCTTGCAGGGCACCGAGGATTTCCAGCAAGGCGATGAAGATGTTCAGTACATCGAGGTAGAGACTGACGGCCAGCAACACCGGATTCGTCTGGCCACCATGGATCAGGCGGCTCGTGTCAAAGAGCACAAGACCCGAAAACACAAGCAGCGCCATGCCCGCCACCACCAGCTGTAACATCGCCATATGCAGGAAGATGTTGGCAATCGAGGCCAGCACGACGATGATGAGGCCGGTCATCAAGAACCCGCCCATGTAACTGAAATTGCGCCGCGACACCAGGGCGTACACCGACAGTGAACTGAAAATCACAGCCGTACCGAGCAGCGCCTCGGCGACGATGGTGGGGCCGTTGGGCAGGCGCAGGTAGACGGCGATGGCCGGCCCGAGCGAAAGACCCATGAGACCGGTGAACAAAAACACCAAAGGCACCGCCATGGGGCTGTTGCGCATGCCCGCCCACTGGATAGCGAACAGGCTGATGAACGCCGCGATCATGATCATGATCGGGTGCTGATAGGCAAACAAACTGCGCATGCCCACCACGGCCGTGATCGTACTGAAGAACAAAGTTGCCGCAAGCAGCGCGTAGGTGCGATGCAAAAGACTCGTCCCCGGATAAACACCGTAAGCACCAGGTCCCGCGTCCGGCAAAAAATTGGAATTCGGCATTACATCTCCTCCGGGCCGTCGTCCCGGCCCTCTATGAAAGTCCGTGCATTAGACACCTGAGCCGCACCCAGATCAACGTCGCCCCCACCGGCCCGTCATGACGGCCGCCCCTCGATCAGATGCAAGACCGCACTGACCGCCACGCCAAGCAGGCCGACCCAGAAAAATACCCACATAAGATCGAAAAGCAAGTGCAGGAAAAGCAACAAAGCCCACAGCATCAGGCACGCCACCGCCACCGTCGCCACCCGCCACTTCCATTGCCGCTTCGTCAAATGCGTTCTCCTTTGCCTACGCCTGCCAATATGGGTCTTTGGTCCCGCCACATCAAGAGCCGCCCTGGCGGCGCACACGCGGCCGGCGGCAGCCCCGTTTGCGGTCCCCCCTCTGGCCGGGACACGGCGGCCGTACGCCGGCATCTTGCGGGATGAAATCCCACACCAATGGCAGCCGCCCCAACACTATCCTTACCGGCAGGGTTTGGCCTATAGTAGGGCAAACCCGTCCATCACTACCGACCCCATGCCTATGGCGCGACCGAGTCATCGCGAAACATACGCGGAGCTCTTGCGCAACCTTTCCGCCACGGCTGATTTCGAACATTGTTTTCACACGGCCGCAAAAGGCGCCACGATGCTGCTTGGCGCCGACGGCGCGGGGCTTGCCCTGCAAGATGGCGACCAATGGGCCTACCGGCTCTTCGATGGCGCCCCGCAGGCCTTCATTGCGCAGATCAAGACGTTTCACGGGCGCCTGACGGAAGGCGCGGTCGGCCGCGCCTTGACCACCGGCCGTCCGGTGTACATGAGTCCGCACGCGAACCACGGTGGTGCGCTGGAGCCATTCGCGGCGCTCGGCGTCAAGGCCTGCTACGTCGTTCCCATACGCATCAATGGCCGCGTCGAAGGGGCACTTGGCATCACCTGGAACACGGACCGGACACGCAAGCCATCACCCGCGCAGGCCCGCCTGGTCGAAACCCTGGCCGGGTTCGTGGGTGCGGCCTATTACCGCGCGAAACTCGAAGCCACCTTGAGGCGGAACGATCACTACGACCTCCTCACGGGCCTGCCCAACCGGGCCTTGCTGATAGACCGCCTGAGCATCGCCCAGGCGCGCGCCTTGCGACACGATCATCTGCTCGCCGTGATCCTTCTCGGCATAGACCACCCCCAAAGAACCGATGATGAGCTCGGTCATCGCGGTGGTGACGCCCTTCTCGCCGCCGTAAGCGACCGGCTCTTGGGCGCCGTACGGTCGTGCGACACCGTCGCCCGCCTCGGTGGCGACAAATTCGCCATCCTCCTCGAGGATCTCACCCGGCTCGATGAGGCCGAGTCGGTCCTCGGCCGGGTAGTTCAGACACTGCACCGGCCGATGTGCTGCCATGGCCAGGATGTCCCCGTAAGCGCGAACGTCGGCTTTACAATCTATCCCTTTGATGACAACCCTGCCGAGACGCTCTTGCATCACGCCGATCAGGCCATGTACGAGGCCAAGCGCGCCGGCGGTCACGACTACCGTTCTTATGAACACCGCCTGTGCACCGTACGGCCGACATCGGCGGCGGGCCGGATTGAGTTTTTATTCGGCCTCGATCGGGGGACCTGGACGGTCGCCTATAACCCCATATGCCGGCCCAACGGCGATACCGCTGCCGTCGAGGCCCAACTGTTCTGGCAGCATCCGCACCGGGGGCCGGTCCGTCCCGAGCAGGTGCTCGGCGGCCGCGACCACCCGCTTCTCGCCCGCGCCACGCAACGCCTGCTCGACCTGACCTCGGCCTTTTTGCCGATTCGCGATTTTCCGCATGTCGCGCTGCACCTGAACATCCAGGCCGCCGATCTCGACGAGCCCCGCTTTCTCGAGCGGCTGCGCGCATGGCTGCAGATAGCGCGTCTTCCTCCCGCGCGCCTCGTCCTCGAAATCCCGCGGTCCACCCTCGAGACGCACACGGCGCAGGCGCGCGATTTTGCGCGGGCCGTCCACGCAGACGGCATCCGCCTCCTTCTGGATGACCTTCATGCCGGCGGCGACATCCGTCTCGGACCCCTGATGGAGTGGCCGTTTCATGGCGTCAAGGTCGCACTCACGACCGACCCGGCCACCGTGCGTCTGGCCACGAGCCTGGGTGCGCTCGCGCATGCACTGCATCTGACCTGTTTCGCCGAGCGGGTCGACGACCTCTCCACGCGCACACTGGCCGCCGATCCGGCACTGGGTCTGTCCTTCATCCAGGGCAGCTGGATCGCCCCGCCGATCGATGAACAGCGCATTGGTGACTGGCTCAAGACACAGTCCCATCTCGCAATCCACCGATGATCGCTGCGCCGCGCAGGATGGGCAGGGAATAATGGCCATCAGCGGGACAGTAATGAGCCGCGACCTGCGGTAGGGAGCAAGCCACGCGGCGCGCTACGCCGATTGGCACGATGCGGTCGGCGCCGCCGTGCCACAGACCGACGGGTTTGCTGATTTCCTCCAGCGCAAAACCCCACGGGGCCAAATACAAAAGAAGCTCCTCTGCAGCCGACGCCGCACCCTGGCGCAGACCCTCCCTTTGTGCCGCGCAAAGCACGCTCTCGACACGCGCATCGCGCAGCACCGTGACATCACGGCCGCCTGCGTAACGCAGCGGCACCGTGCGCAGGCGCAGGCGCAGCCAATCCACGGAAAGCCGCGCCAAAAACGGCGTCAGCGCCGGATAGCGGCGAGCGAGACCCAGGGCGGCTCGTGCGGCGAAAAACAGATGGCGCCGCTCAGCAAACAGGGCCTGCGGGGGGCCCAGACCGGATACGACGGCCCCGTGGGTCACCTCAGGCGCGCCATGGAGCAGAGCGAGCGCATAGGGTGCGCCGCCGGATACACCGAGCACCGCGCAGCGCGCCACGCCCAGACCCGCCAGCAGTTGGCGCGCATCACCGACCCAGGATGGGATGGTGCGTCCGGGGGACGGATCCGAACGGCCATACCCGGGGCGGTCGACCGCCAGGAGACGCACGGCCTGCGCCTTCAGCGCCGGCGCAAGGAGCTGCGCCTCTTGCCGGGAACCCGGAAAGCCGTGGCAATAGAGAATGACGGGGCCCTGCGTGCCATACTCGGTGCAACCGACCCGGCGGCCGTCGGCCAGCACAAAGGTGTGTTCGCGGCCCGAGTTGCCCCCGGCCTGGCCCGCCGCCCGTGAATTCATCCCGGTCACCCCTGAGCCTGCGCTCACCCGCACCGAGTCTGCTATCCTACGCCACAATCCCATCGATACGCCGTCGCGCCGCCCATGGATTTACCACACCGCAAGACGCGCCTGCGCCCGCCCTTTCTCATCCTGGCGGGCCTGACGGGCGCGTTTGCGCTCCTTAGCTCGACTATGTCGAAAACCCCGACTTTGCCGCTTTTTGCCCATCACCTGGGCGCCGGTCCCGTTGCCATCGGCGCAACGGCAATGGCATCGACGATCCCGGGTATCCTCATCAGTCTGCCGGTGGGTCTCTTGCGCGACCGGCTCGGCGCCCGCCCTTTGCTGCTCCTGGCCCTCTTTGTGTTCGCCACGGCGCCCTTTTTATATCTTCTGGTGACAGACATCGGCCAGCTGGCACTGATCCGTTTCTATCATGGCTTTGCCACCGCCATCTTCGGCACCACCATCACCGCCGAGATTGCCGAACGCTTTCGGGCCCGGCGCGGCCAGGTCCTTGCGACCTACAGTGCGATGAGCACCGTCGGCCGCTCGTGCGCGCCTTTTCTGGGCGGGTTCCTGATTTCGGTGACAGGCTTTACCGGCGTATTCCTCGGGTGCGGTGCGGCAGCGCTGGCGGCGCTCGCGCTCGGCATTCGCCTGCCGACGGTGCATCCCCGATCACAGGCCCGCAAGACGCGCACGAAGATCTCGGTGGCGGCAGTCTGGCACGACCCCGTGATTCGCACGACGAGTCTCGTGGAGGCCGCCCAGTTTCTGGTGTACGGCGCAGTCGAGGCGTTTCTCGCCCTGTACACGACCCGCGCCGGCTGGCCAGCGTGGGAAACCGGCATCCTGCTTGGCCTGCAGCTTTTGAGTGTGATCTTCCTGAAGCCTTACTTCGGCCGGCTCTCCGACCGCCACGGCCGCGCCCGCTTCATCCACGCAGGCCTCATTGCCGGCGCAGTTTCGCTGTGCGCGCTGCCTTTCACCCACGCCTTCGCCCCCCTTGTGGGCATCAACACCTTGTTTGGCGTCGGCTTTGCCGCCACCACCGCCGCCACCGGCGCGCTCGTCGGCGACCGCAGCCGTGCCGGCGGCTTTGGCGCGGGCATGGGCTTTTTGCGGACCATCATGGATGTGGGTCAGGCCATCGGTCCTGCGCTCACTGGGGTGGCCGTGGCGATCGGCGGCTACCACCTCGCCTTTCCCCTGCTCGGCGTCCTGCTCGCGGCCGTGCTGGTTCTCTTCGTGTCGGGCACACGCAAGGCGCCGATTCGGTGAGCCGGTCGGCGCGCGCCGCTGGGAACCTGTCCCGGTAACGGTTTCGGGGTCCACACGGGAAACAGGCCAGCGCCTGGGCCAATAATGGCGCTGCCGCCCGCCCCCTGCCGGAAGAGCATGACGACCCATGCCGATCATCGCGTCTGGCAAGGCCTATGCCACACCCGGACCGATCCTGTCTTTTAAGGGGCCATGACCAGGAAGCGTCCTTGCTGTGGCGCCGCGGAATTGATCCCCGGCAGTACCAGGTCGTGCCCCACCCAGACGCCCAAGGCGGCCATGGTGATGGCCCAGAAGACCATCTCCCGTGATATGACCCGGACAGGCTCCTAGGCATCCCCCTGCAAGACCTTCCAGAGACAGCGGCCTGCGCTTTTCTTGTCGATGTCCTGCAGACAGGCCTCGTGCGCGGCGAGCTCCTCGGCTGAGGCCCGGATCACCAACGGCTCACCCGCCTGCCACCCGCGGACATCCAGGGTAAGCGGCTCGAAAGATTCGACGGTGTCGGCAAAAAGCGTGGTCTGGCCACCTGTCATCGCCAGATAGACATCCGCCAGAATGATGGCGTCGAGACGCGCCCCGTGCTGGATTCGATGGCTGTTGTCGATGCCGTAACGCTTGCACAGCGCATCCAGACTATTCTTCTGTCCCGGGTGCAACTGGCGCGCAAGCTGCAGGGTGTCGACGATCTGGCAGCACTCTTCGATCTGGCGCACCGGCAGCGTGCGCCCGCTCTCCCAGACGCGGCGAATTTCGGCGTTCAGAAACCCGACATCAAAGGGGGCGTTATGAATCAGCAGCTCCGCGCCCTGGACCGCCTCCAAAAACCGCTCCACGATATCGGCGAACACCGGCTTGTCGGCCAGCATCTCGCTGGTAATGCCATGGACTTCCACAGCCGCCGCGTCGATGGCGCGCCGCGGATTGATATATTCGTGGAACAGGTCCGCATTGGTGATGCGCCGGTTGACGAGCTCGATGGCGCCGATTTCGATGATCGCATGTCCTTCCGCCGGATCCAGTCCGGTGGTTTCGGTATCGAGAACGATTTGCCGCATTACACTCCCTCTTTCATCGTCCGCGCGCCAGCCCCGAGGCCTTCAGCAATTTGTCGATGGCTTCGTTGGCGAGGCGGTCGGCGCGTTCGTTTTCGATGTGCCCCGTGTGTCCACGCACCCACCGCCACTCGATGTCGTGGGGCGCGGCGGCGGCGTCCAGCTGCTGCCACAGATCCTGGTTCAAAACGGGCTTGCGGGCGGCCGTCAGCCAGCCGCGCCGCTTCCACTGCGCAATCCACGCGGTGATGCCCTGCCGCACATACTGCGAATCGGTCACAAGCTCCACCTTGCAGGGCCTTTTCAGCGCCTGCAAGGCCACGACCGCGGCGGTCAGCTCCATACGGTTATTGGTCGTCATCGGCTCGGCCCCGCTCAGGATGCGCTCACGCGTGCCACTGCGCAGGATCGCGCCCCACCCCCCCGGCCCCGGATTGCCGCGGCAGGCCCCGTCGGTAAAGATCTGCACCGGCGGTTGCTCAGCCATGACCGAGCCCCACGGGCCGCGATGCCGGCCGCAACCGGCGCCGCCGCGCGCGCCTGGGAATCGGCATCATACCGGGTGTCCGCTTGCGGGCCACGACGAGATAGACCGCCGCACCGAGCGGCCACCAGCGATCGCCGATGCGCTCCAGGAAAAACAGGCGGTCGCGCAGATAAGCCTGTGCGACCGGCGGCCGGTAATAGAGCATGCCGCCGCGCACAAGCTCGAAATCGAGCAACGACAGCCAGTCCTTCAGCCGGGACAGGCCGATGGCCGCCGCCCCGCACCAGGGGCGGCGTTCCCGGCGATGGCGGAAGAGACAAGCAAGCCTCCAGAGGCTCACGCGGTTGAAACCGAGGATGACGACATGTCCCTCCGGCGCCAGCACCCGCTCGGCCTCGCGCAGCGCCTGGTGAGGCTGCTCGGAGACATCCAGCGTGTGCGCGAGCAGGACGACCTGGACACTGCGGGTATCCAACGGCAGCTCCTCCGGCAGAGCCCGCACGACGGCGCCCCCGGATCCCGCGTCCGGATCGACCAGTACATGCACCGCGGTCGGACTCGATTCGAGCAGATCGCAGTCACCGATGTGACCGACCTGGACTGCAAACGTGCCGGCGAAAGCAGGCAGGATGTCCCGCAGCCGATGGCTCTCCAACGCCTGCAGCGACCTCCCGAGCGGTCCCGTAAACCAGTGAGCAAGTCGTTCGCGCCCACCCGGATCCCGCCCGTCCATTGACTCACACATGGTCTACCCTCACACTCGCCGCATGGACGACGCCCTCGCGGTTCCCGCCTTTCGGGATAACTATATCTGGCTTGTCCCGGGACCGGAACCTCGCGACGTGGCGATCGTCGATCCGGGTCTCGCCGAGCCCGTCATCGACGCCGTAGAACGGCGCGGATTGCACCCGGCGCTCATTTTGTGCACACACCATCATGGGGATCACACAGGCGGCATAGAGGCGCTCGCGGCGCGCTACCGCATCCCCGTGTACGCGCCGGCCGCCGAAGCGATCCCCGGAACCACCGTGGGTGTCCGCGACGGCCAGGTTTTCGATACGTCCGTCGCCACCTTTCGCGTCCTCGAGGTGCCGGGACACACACGCGGCCATGTGGCCTACCTATCCGATGAGCGGCTGTTTTGCGGAGACACGCTGTTTTCCGCGGGGTGCGGACGGCTTTTCGAGGGTACCGCCTTTCAGATGCACGCCTCCCTCATGCGGCTTGCGGCGCTCCCGCCGCAGACCCGCGTGTACTGCGCGCACGAGTATACGATCTCGAATCTGCGCTTTGCCCGGCACGTCGAACCGGATAACGACGACATCCTGCATTACGCCCAACGCGCCCGCCGGTTGCGCGACGCCGGTCAGCCGACCCTCCCGAGCACCATAGCCGACGAACGGCGGATCAATCCCTTTCTGCGCACGCACCATGCGAGCCTGCGTGCACACGTCGCGCGTCTTGGCGGACCAAAGTCCGATACGGACGCAGCCTTCTTCGCTACACTACGGCGCTGGAAGGATGATTTTCAAGGATAGAAATCGTTGACGCCGAGCTCGCCATTTCCTATAGTCTCAAACCATGGCAACCGTATCTTTTAAGGGCGTTTTGCGTCTGACCAGTGTCGCTACGACCCTTATGGGGTTGGTCGGTTGCGCCACCACTCCACTCCATTCGTTCGGCGCTGCCGAAGCCACCGCCGCGGGGCCGTCACCGGACAACAACCCGCGGCCCCGGATCACGGTAACCAGCACGGGACCATCCGCCACGAAGACTCAATGTCCCGTCGAACCGGTGCCCCCGCCGACGGGAACGGCGGTGTTGGAAGATACGAGCGACCCCCATTACATGAACCTGTGGCAGCGCATCCGCGCCGGGTTCCGCATGCCGGTGATGGGTGGGCCGCTGGTTGCACGCTACGAGCAATGGTTCGTCGACAATCCTCAATATGTTGAACGCATGCTGCAGCGGGCGAATCTCTACCTCTACCAGATCGTGGAGGACGTGCAGAAGCGCAACATGCCGATGGAAATCGCGCTGCTGCCGGCTATTGAAAGCGGTTATTCGCCAGAAGCCTATTCCCGGTCGGCAGCGATCGGTCTGTGGCAGTTCGAGCCCGCGACCGGCCGCCTGTGGGGACTGAAATCGAACTGGTGGTACAACGGCGAACGCGACATCATCGCCTCGACCAATGCCGCGCTCGACTACCTGCAGGCGTTACATAAGGAATTTCACAGCTGGGATCTGGCGCTTGCCGCCTACAACGCCGGAGAAGGCACGGTCCAGCAGGCCATCGCGCACAATCAGGCCCTGGGCCTTGGCACCCACTACGCCCAGTTGCGGCTGCCCCTGCAGACCGAACACTATGTGCCCAAACTGATGGCGTTCGTGAACATCGTGCGCGATCCGCAGAAATTCGGTCTTCAGCTGCGCGACATTCCCAACAGCCCCTATTTCGTGCGCGTCAATGCGGGCTCACAGATCGATCTCAGCGTCGTGGCCCGTCTCGCCAACATGTCGCTCAAGCAGCTGTACGCGATCAATCCGGGTTACCGGCGCTGGGCGACCGCGCCCCATGGACCGCAGACGATCCTCGTGCCGGTGGCGACCAAGGCGGCGTTGCTCGAAGGCTTGAGCCAGCTGCCGCCGCAAGACCGCATGCAATGGGCCCGCTACATCGTCCGGCCAGGCAATACGCTCGACGACATCGCCGCGGAATACGGCGTCAGCGTGCAGGCGATCATGTCGACGAATCATCTCTACAACACGTTTCTGCGCGTCGGCCAGGGCCTGCTGATACCGGTCGCCGGACGGCGCCTGGTCATCCGCCGTGAAGGTCAGCCGCAGGTGGCTGTGGCCCGCAACAATGCAGGGCCCGGATTATTCCGCGTCCAGCCCGGCGACACCCTCTATGGCATCGCCCAGCAGTATGGGGTGAGCGTGGCCTCGATCATGTCAACGAATCATCTCTACAATCCTTTGCTGCGCGTCGGCGAGGTGCTGCGGATCCCGGGTGCGGAAAGCGGTGTGCGTGTCGCCCTCGTCCGTCACGGCCAGGGGGCGGTCTTCCACGTCCAGCCCGGCGACACCCTCTATGGCATCGCCCAGCAGTATGGGGTAAGCGTCGCCTCGATCATGTCGGTCAACCACCTCTACAGTCCTTTTCTGCAAGTCGGTCAACCCCTGCGTATCCCGGGCCGCGGCGCCGGTGGCGTACGGCTGGCGCTGGCCCGGAACGGCCAAGGGCGCGTACGCATCATCCATCGGGTCCGCCCGGGTGACACCCTCTGGAGCATCGCACAACGCTACCGCGTCTACGTAAGCCAGCTCGAGCATTGGAACAGCCACGTCCGTGGTATACTGCACCTGGGTCAACGCATCCTTATTTGGGAACCGCCATCCATGGTTGCAACAGCGGAAGCTGCAAATCGAGTCTCCGAATAGCACGTAACCCTCGCCTCGCGTTACCATTTGGGACTGCAAAAGCCGTTAGTGCTTGTAAAGGGGACATGTCATGGGATTTTTGACGGGTAAGAAGGCGTTGATTCTGGGCGCCCTCAATGAGCGCTCGATCGCCTGGGGCGTGGCACAGGCCATGCATCGGGAGGGCGCCGAAATTGCCTATACATACCAAAACGAAAAGATCTTGAGCCGCATCCAGAATCTGGCGGCCCAAACCAACAGCGACCTGCTTTTACCCTGTGATGTGGCGCATGACGAGGAAATCGAACAGGCCTTCGCCAAGCTGCAGAAACACTGGCCGGATGGTCTGGACATCCTCGTCCACTCGGTGGCCTTTGCTCCCAAGGAGCAGCTGGAGGGGGATTATCTGGATTCGGTAACCCGGGAAGGTTTCCTGGAGGCGCACAACATCAGTTCATACAGCCTGGCGGCGGTCACCAAGGCCGCGCGGCCCATGCTCATCGCGCGACAGGGATCCGTGCTCACGCTCTCCTATCTGGGCGCGGTCCGCGTCATCCCGCATTACAATGTGATGGGGCTGGCAAAGGCAAGTCTCGAGGCCAATGTCCGCTACCTGGCACAGAGCCTCGGCGCCCACAACGTGCGCGTAAACGGCATTTCCGCAGGCCCCATCAAGACCCTGGCGGCCGCCGGTATCAGCGATCTGCGCAAAATGCTCGACTACTATGAAAACAGTGCACCGCTGCACCGCGGCGTGACCATCGAGGAAGTGGGTAATGCGGCCGCGTTTCTTTCCTCTGACCTCGCCTCGGGCATCACGGGCGAAATCCTCTACGTCGACTGCGGTTACCACATCGTCGGCATGCCGGGTGCAGCCGTCTAGCCGCGGCTTTCGCATGACATAGATGTTGGGGAAGGCGTGCGGGGCCGCCCGCACGCCGCCATCCTATGGCCTATAGCTGGCCAACATTCAGATGGACATGGGCGCGTGCCCGCAGGGTCTTCACGTACGCCAGATAGGCGTCGATACCCGAGGCGTTGTTCAGCAGATTCGTGGTCTTGGCGACAAGCCGCGGATGCGTCGTCGGATTGCCCAGCATGACGCGCTCTAGCACAAAGACCGCCACCTGCCCATGGGCGAGCGGTACCGCCTGGGCGGCGGCTTTTGCCGGCTGGGGCGCCGCGAAAATGGCCTCACGCAGGGCAGGCGCCACATGATGGGTTTTTACGCCAAACGGTGCAGGTTGGCGCACCACGAGCCCAAGTTGCCGCGCCGCCTCTGCAAAGGGCCGCCCTTTGCCCACCGCCTGAACGAGCGCCGCCGCCACGGCTTTGGCGTGCTCACGCGCCTGGGCGCTACGGAGCATCCGTACGATCTGGCCGCGGACGGCGGCAAGCGGCTTGCTACGGGCCGCCTTACGCGCCACCACATGCGCCACCAAAATGGCGTTTTCCCCCACCGGAATGGCATGCGTATTGCGATGGCCCGCCAGTACCTTGGGCGCAAACACGGCCGCCACCACTTTCGGTAACGCCGCAATCCCGGTGCCGCAAGCGCGGGTAAACCACCCGCTCTGATGCACATCGAGACCCACCGCCTTGGCCGCCGGCATCAGACTGTGGGGGTGCTCGAACGCCTTGTTGCGCAGCCGTTCGGACAATCGGTAGAGGCGGCGATTGGCCCGCTCACGCAACACCATCCGCACGAGTGCCGCCCGCGCCTGCGCAAAGCGCGTCTGCACCGCCGGACGGATCGCGAGCACTTTCAGGAGATGAACACCGGATTGCCCCTGCACCGGCTGACTGATTCCGTCCAGGGGCAGCGCAAACAGCGCCTTGGCCACGGGTTTGGACAGATCGGCGCGCGTTACATAACCCAACCGCCCCCCCTGGGCCGCGGTGCTCGTATCCTGCGAATACTGGCGGGCCATGGCGGCAAACGAAGCGCCATGCAGGATCCGCGCGCGCACCGCCGCGAGTTTCGCCTTGGCGGCCGCCACCTGGGCCGCGGTTGGATGCGCAGGCAGCGCGATCAGAATATGTGCCGCCAGCCGCGCCTGCGGCTGAACGAACAGCGACAGGTGCCGTTCGTAGGCCCGCTTCAGCGTGCTCGTGGCGATGGCCTTGCCGTTCATGTGGTGCGCAATCGTCTGCGGCGACAACAGGACATAATCGACACGCACCTGCTGCGGCAAACGAAAGTCCCCAGTGTGCTTCGCGTAGAACCGGGCGATCTGCGCGGGACTGACTGTAATATGCGAGGCGTAGGCGTCGGGCGAAACCACCGTATAGGCGACCGCACGGCGCTGCGCCAGCAAAGCGATGGCCCGCTGCGCCGTCGGCCGGGGCACGAACGCGCTGGCAAGCAGACCGACCTTGACTTCATTCAGGATGGTCAGGTCACGCACACGCTGTTCAAAGCGCGCGGGCGTCATGCCCTCGGCTTGCAGCAGCTGCTGGTAGCGCGCCTCACTGAAGGCCCCGTTGACGCGAAAGGCGGGCACGTGGCGGATTTCTTCCGCGAGGGCGACCGGGCTGACCTTGTATCCGGCATGCGCGGCGTCGTGTAAAAGCAAAGTCTTATTGACAAGGCCCGTCAGCACTTCCTTCTTGAAGCGCTGGCTGCTCAACACGGCGGGATTGAGTTCCTTGCCGAACGTCGCCTCCATCGCCGCGCGCTGTTCGGCGAGGGTCTGCTCGAACTGGACGCGGGTGATGCGCAAGCCATGGCCGCGCGCCACATACGTCGTCGCCGATCCGCTGAAATAGGAACTGACACCCCAGAGGACGAACGGCACGACCAAGACCACGAGCAGGACCGCACCGATCAGGCCCTGGGTCTTGTCACGTAAGGTGTTTAACATGAAACGACAGGCCTCCTTCTGACGCCCGTCCTTGAGAAATGGCGGAGTGGACGGGACTCGAACCCGCGACCCCCGGCGTGACAGGCCGGTATTCTAACCAACTGAACTACCACTCCAGGCACAACTTATGGTGGGTGCTGAGGGGTTCGAACCCCCGACATTCGCCTTGTAAGGGCGACGCTCTACCAGCTGAGCTAAGCACCCGGACAACGGCGGGTCTCCCCACCCGAGGGCCGCTAATTTACGGCATCCTTCAGACCTTTACCAGCCTTGAATCGAGGATTGCGGGATGCGGCGATGTCGATGACCTCGCCCGTACGCGGATTGCGGCCGCTGCGTGCCGCCCGTTCGCCCACGGAGAATGTCCCAAAGCCCACCAGATTGATGGTCTGCCCGTCGCGCAAAGCCTCCGTGATCGTGTCAAACACGGCATCCACTGCGCGCGCCGCCTGGGTTTTCGTGAGTTCGGCGGTCTCCATGACCTTTTCGATCAGTTCTGATTTATTCACTTCTCTCCCCCTTCGGATATCCCGGCCCGACCCATCTCTGACCGATTACGTGGCAGAGAGCCGTTATACAAGCGGCCCCTGCCACTGTCAAGGCAAGGTGCGTCAGTGCGTGGTTATGAGATTGGTGCTGGCCTCGTTTTCCCGCGGTTTGACCTTCTCGCCCTCCACATTGAGGGGCTTTGGCAGGCGCTCCAGCGCCACCTCGAGCACCTGATCCATCCAGCGCAATGGCCGGATATTCAGTGATTCGAGGATATTCTTCGGGATCTCGACGAGATCCTTCCGGTTCTCCTCGGGGATGATGACCGTCTTGATGCCACCCCGATGCGCGGCCAGCAGCTTTTCCTTGAGACCGCCAATCGGCAAAACTTCGCCGCGCAGCGTAATCTCACCGGTCATCGCCACGTCGGCGCGCACCGGAATGCCGGTCAGCGCCGAGACCATGGCCGTGCACATGCCGATACCGGCGCTCGGACCATCCTTCGGCGTCGCCCCCTCCGGGACATGCACGTGGAAATCATGCTTCTGATAGAAGTCCTCCGGCAGACCCAGGGAAGCCGCCCGTGAGCGCACCACGCTCATCGCCGCCTGGATGGACTCCTGCATCACGTCGCCGAGCTTGCCGGTGATGGTGAGCCGGCCCTTGCCCGGCAGCAGCGCACTTTCGATGGTGAGCAGCTCGCCGCCGACTTCGGTCCACGCAAGACCCGTCACCTGACCCACCTGATTGGTCTGTTCGGCCATGCCGTAGCGGAAGTGACGGACGCCCAGGTAATGATCCAGGTTGTCCGGCTCCACGGTCATGTGCTTGCGCACCTTGTCGAGCAGCAGCTCGCGCGCGACCTTGCGGGAGATCTTTGCAATCTCGCGCTCCAGATTGCGCACGCCGGCCTCGCGCGTGTAGTAGCGCACGATGTCGCGAATCGCCCCCTCCGACAGGTCGAGTTCATCCTCGCGCAGCCCGTTGTTCTGTTTCTGCTTGGCCACCAGATACTTCATGGCGATGTTGATCTTCTCATCCTCCGTGTAACCGGACAGGCGGATGACTTCCATGCGATCGAGCAGCGGTCCGGGGATATTCAGGCTGTTGGATGTGGCGACGAACATCACATCCGACAGGTCATAATCCACCTCCAGGTAGTGATCGTTGAAGGCATGGTTTTGCTCCGGGTCGAGCACCTCCAGAAGGGCCGATGAGGGATCACCACGGAAATCCATCGCCATCTTGTCGACTTCGTCGAGCATGAACAGCGGATTGCGGGTCTTGGCCTTGGCCATGTTCTGGATGATCTTGCCCGGCAACGAACCAATGTACGTGCGCCGGTGACCGCGGATCTCCGCCTCGTCGCGCACGCCGCCAAGCGACATGCGGATGAACTTGCGGTTGGTTGCCCGCGCGATCGACTGCCCAAGCGAAGTCTTGCCCACGCCAGGCGGCCCCACCAGACACAAAATCGGCCCCTTGACCTTATTCACCCGCTGCTGGACGGCGAGATACTCGAGAATCCGCTCCTTGACCTTCTCCAGCCCGTAGTGGTCGCTTTCCAGAATCTGCTCAGCGGCGACGAGATCCTTGCGGATCAGGCTGCGCTTCTTCCACGGGACGGCCACCAGCCAGTCGATGTAATTGCGCACGACCGTCGCCTCGGCTGCCATCGGCGACATCATCTTCAGCTTGTTCAGCTCGGCAAGCGCCTTTTCGCGCGCCTCCTTGGGCATGCCGGCTTTCTTGATCTTCTGGGCGAGCTCCTCGGTCTCGCTCGGCGTCTCCTCGAGATCACCAAGCTCCTTCTGGATCGCCTTCATCTGTTCGTTCAGATAGTACTCGCGCTGACTCTTTTCCATCTGCCGCTTGACGCGCCCGCGAATGCGCTTTTCGACCTGCAGCAGGTCGATCTCCGACTCCATGACGCCCAGGATGTGTTCGAGACGGTCACGGACGTTGAGCATCTCCAGGATCTGCTGCTTTTCGTCGATCTTCAGACTCAAGTGCGCCGTGACCGTGTCGGCGAGCCGTCCGCCATCGTCGATGCCGGCCAGCGACGTCAGGATCTCCGGCGGGATCTTCATGTTCAATTTGACGTACTGGTCGAATTCGTTCAGGACCGAACGCATGAGGGCCTCGCCCTCCTTGTCGTTCAAGCCCTCCGCATCGAGCCTGTGGATCTCCGCCGCAAAGTAATCGTCGGTCTCGATGAAGCGATCGACCGCCGCGCGCTGCTCGCCCTCGACCAGCACCTTGACGGTCCCATCCGGCAGCTTCAGCAATTGCAGGATGTTGGCGATGGTGCCGATACGGTGGATATCCTGCGGGACCGGATCATCATCCGAGGCGCTCTTTTGGGCGACCAGCATGATCTGCTTCCCGCCTTCCATGGCATTCTCGAGGGCCTTGATCGACTTCTTGCGGCCGACGAACAGCGGAATGACCATGTGCGGGAATACAACGACATCCCGTAATGGCAAAACCGGCAGGGTGAACGGGCTCGTCGCCTCGATTAAGCGCTCTTCAGTCATGAAAACCTCGTGTGGCGGAGTCCGCCAAGGTGAAGCCCCGGGCAAAAAGCCCGCAGCATACCGATTATGGGCCCGCGGGACCGGAAATCAAGGCCGGTACGCCACCCGCGGGCATGCGCCTGCGGGCGGGTTCTGCTGTCTGTCTGGGGGTCGACTAGGGACGGGTCGACGCCCGCTTGGGGCTGCCCTGTTCGTCATGATCCGCGTAGATCAGCAAGGGCTTGCTCGTATCGGCAATGACGCCCTCATCGATCACGACCTTCTTTACGCGCTCAAGCGACGGCAGATCGAACATGATGTCGAGCAGTACGCTTTCCAGGATCGAACGCAGCCCGCGGGCGCCCGTCTTGCGCTCCATGGCGCGGCGTGCCACGCGTATGAGCGCATCCTCGCGCACCTCGAGATCCACACCCTCGAGTTTGAACAGCTTCTGGTACTGCTTGATCAGCGCGTTCTTCGGCTCCGTCAGGATCTGGATCAGGGCCGCTTCGTCGAGTTCGTCTAGCACCGCGACCACCGGCAGGCGGCCGACGAACTCGGGGATCAGGCCGAACTTGATCAAATCCTCCGGTTCCACCCCGCGGAACACGTCGCTTGCGCGCTTGCTGGCCGTGCGGCTCTTGATTTCCGCATTGAAGCCAATGCCGCTCTTTTCCGAACGATCCTGGATGATTTTCTCAAGCCCGGAGAAGGCCCCGCCGCAGATGAACAGGATGTTGCGCGTATCCACCTGCAGGAATTCCTGTTGCGGATGCTTGCGACCGCCCTGCGGCGGCACCGAGGCCACCGTTCCTTCGATCAGCTTCAAAAGCGCCTGTTGCACGCCTTCGCCGGATACATCCCGGGTGATCGACGGATTGTCCGACTTGCGGGAAATCTTGTCGATCTCGTCGATGTAGACGATACCTGTCTGTGCCTTCTCGACGTCGTAGTCGCACTTTTGCAGCAGCTTTTGAATGATGTTCTCGACGTCCTCGCCGACATAGCCCGCCTCGGTCAGGGTCGTGGCATCTGCGATCGTAAACGGCACATTCAGAAGGCGCGCCAAAGTCTCGGCCAGCAACGTCTTGCCCGATCCGGTCGGGCCGATCAGGAGGATATTGCTCTTCGACAGCTCGACATCACCGATCTTTTCCTGGTGCTCGATGCGCTTGTAGTGGTTGTACACCGCTACGGACAGGATCTTCTTGGCGTTCGACTGGCCGATCACATACTCGTCGAGAATCTGCTTGATCTCGCGCGGCTTCGGAAACTTGTTGCGCGCCAGTCCCACCTCGACTTCTTCCTGCACTTCCTCGCGGATGATGTCGTTGCACAGCTCCACGCACTCGTCGCAGACGAACACCGACGGACCAGCAATCAGCTTGCGCACCTCGTGCTGGCTCTTTCCGCAAAAGGAGCAATACAAGAGCTTCTCACCCTTACCATCATGCTTATCATCTGCCATCGTCGAACCTCACTGATAGACCACCTCTTACCCGGCAGCGCACTTCATGATACCAGCCTAGCATATCCCCCTATTTACGCTTGTCGATCACAGCGTCAATCAGACCGTAAGATTGCGCCTCATGGCCTTCCATAAAGTTATCACGCTCCGTATCCTGCTCGATCCTCTTTATGTCCTGCCCCGTATGTTTGACTAAGATCTGATTCAAACGTTCGCGAACGCGCAGGATCTCCCGGGCCTGGATGTCGATATCCGTCGCCTGCCCCTGGAAGCCGCCTGATGGTTGGTGCACCATCATGCGCGCATGCGGCAGGGCGTAACGCTTGCCTTTGGCGCCCCCCGCCAGGATGACCGCCCCCATGCTTGCGGCCTGGCCGATGCAGACGGTACTGACATCGGGCTTGATGAACTGCATTGTATCGTATATGGCAAGCCCTGCCGTCACCGCGCCACCGGGCGAATTGATGTAGACATGAATATCCTTGTCCGGGTTCTCCGACTCAAGAAAGAGGAGCTGGGCGACGATCAGGTTCGCCATGTGGTCCTCCACCGGACCCACCAGGAAAATCACGCGCTCCTTCAGCATCCGCGAGTAGATGTCGTAGGCGCGCTCGCCACGGCCCGTGGTCTCGATGACCATGGGCACGAGCCCCAAAGCCTGCGGTGCCAGATCCGCCGTGCTGCCTTTCATCGTCATAGATATGATCCCGGTACTCCTCAATGTTTAAGCCAGCTCCTCAAAACGCATGACTTTGTCCTGCAAGCGCGCCTCGGCCGCAAGCAGCGTCACCACTTCGTCCTCAAGCACCAGCGATTCGGCCTCCGCCACCCGTTCGGGCTGGCTGTAGTACCATTCCACGAACCGGCCCGGCTCATCATAATCGGCGGCCATCTCCTCGATACGCACACGAACCTTGGCCGGCTCGGCCTTCAGTTGCCGGTCGCGCGCCACCTCCGCCAGAATGATCCCGAGCGCCACCCGTTCAGAGGCGCGATCGCGGAACGCACCCGTGTCGGCCGGCAGCGCCTCGGTGGCAACACCTTGCGCGCGCAATGTCTCGACGGCACTCTGACGCAACCGTCCCGCCTCGCTCTCGACGAGACTCTTGGGCAGATCGAGCGGGTTGATTTCGCGCAGTTTGCGGAATATCTCACCCTTCAGATGTTCACGCATGCGCCGCGCCGCCTCGCGCTCCAGGTTCTGCCGCACTTCCGCGATCAGCGCATCGACACCCTCGGTCACGCCGAGGGATTGGGCAAACGCCTCATCCAAAGCCGGCATCACCGGTTCCTCGACCGTGGTGACGGTGATGGTGAAAGTCGCTTCGCGCCCGGCAAGATGCGCCACACCGTAGTCGGCGGGAAAATGCACCCGCGCCTCGCGCGTCTCACCCGCCGCAGCGCCGCGCAGCGCCGCTTCGAAGTCCGCCAGCAACCGCCCGGCACCGACGACGACCTGATGGCCCCGCGCGGTGCCTCCCGGAAACTCCTCGCCGTCGATCCGCCCGGCAAAATCGATCGTCACGCGATCCCCGTCGGCGGCCGGACGCGTCACCGCGCTCCAGGTCGCACGCTGCTTGCGCATGACGTCGATGGTGCGGTTGACGTCCTCATCGGTGATGGCGCAGACCGGCCGTTCCACCTCGACCTCCTTCAGATCGAGGCGCGCCACTTCCGGATAGATCTCGAAGGTTGCCACGTACTCCATATCGTGGCCGCGCACGACGGGTCTGGGCTCGATCGCGGGCCCCCCGGCCATCTTCAGTCCCTGCTGCGTGAGCGCCTCATAAAAACTGCCCCGCATCAGATCCTGCGCCACCTCATCGAGGATCTGGGCCCCGTATTGGGCCTCAACGATCTTGATGGGTGCCCGCCCGGGCCGGAATCCGGGCAACTTGGCTGTACGCGATGCACGCTTTAGCCGCTCGCTGAATTCCTGCTCGAACTGAGCCGCTGGAACCGCCACGGTCATGCGGCGTAAAAGCCCCCCGGTGGCCTCAATGGATACTTGCATGCTGCGTTCTCTGGTAAGGTTGGAAATCGTGACGAATGGATCTGATCATACCGCTTCGGCTGGACGGGGCCAAGAAGCCTCGGCCGTGGATCCTGGGCTCGGCCGCTTTCGGCAAACTGGTGCGAAGGGGGGGACTCGAACCCCCACGGGTTGCCCCACTGGAACCTAAATCCAGCGCGTCTACCAATTCCGCCACTTTCGCGCCCCCGTGTTAAAGACGGTATCACAAGGGGGGGTTGGCGGACCAGCCCGGGGCGTTTTGGACTAGCGGGTCAGCACGGCAAGCGCCTCTGCGTACTTTGCCGCCGTGCGCGCCACGACCTCATCCGGAAGCCGCGGACCCGGCGCCTTTTTGTTCCAGCCGATCGACTCGAGGTAATCGCGAACGTACTGTTTGTCGTAACTTTCCGGATTGGTCCCGGGGCGGTAGGTCGCCTGGGGCCAGAAACGCGATGAGTCGGGCGTCAGCACCTCATCGATCAGCACCAGGGTTCCGTCGGCGTCGACACCGAATTCGAATTTCGTATCGGCGATCAGGATACCGCGCCCGAGCGCGTGGGCGGCCGCTTCCTCGTACAGGCGCAGGCTCACGCGCCGCACCTCGGCCGCCCGCTCCGCGCCCAGCAAATCTTCGACCTCGCCGCTTTGCAATGGCCGGTCATGCTCTCCGACAGGCGCCTTCGTCGAGGGCGTAAACACCGGCGCCGGCAAGCGCGCGGCCTCGGCCAGTCCCGGCGGCAACGGCGTCCCGCTGACCGTTCCCGTCGTCTGGTATTCCTTCCAGGCCGAACCGGCGAGGTAGCCGCGCACGATCGCCTCGACCGGCAACGGCCGCACACGCCGCACGAGCAGGCTGCGGCCGCGTACCTGATCCCGCTCGCCGGGCGCGACGACATCCTCGGGCGCCCCGTCGGCCAGGTGATTGCCGACGATCGACCGCGTCCTGGCAAACCAGAAGCGTGACAAGGCGGTCAGCACCCGCCCCTTGCCGGGAATCGGATCGGGCAGCACGACATCGAATGCAGACAGACGATCCGTCGCCACCATCAGCAGCCGATCACCGTCCACCGCGTACAGATCCCGCACCTTGCCGCGGTGCACGAGCGGCAGACGCACATGTGATTCGAACAACGCACCCATGAACTGGCCCCTCAACGGCGCCTGGGGCGCCTTCCGTCTCTGTCCGCTAGTACACCACGCCGGATCCCGCTTCAGGAAGCGGGCGACAACGCAAGCAGTAGCTCGTTTAAGCGCCGCACATAGCCTGCGCCATCTTCCAGTGTCCCACCTTCGGCGAGCAGCGCCTGATCAAACAGAAGCTGCGACCAGTCCTCGAAACGCCGTCCTTCCGCCTCCGCGGCGAGGCGCCGGATGAGCGGGTGATGGGGATTGACCTCCAGTATCGGCTTGGTGCCGGGCGCCTTCTGTCCGGCCGCCTTCAACAAACGCTCGAGATGCATGCCCAGATCGTGCTCACCTGCGACCAGACACGCCGGTGAATCCGTAAGCCGTGTGCTGACGCGCACCTCCTTGACCCGCTCGCCCAGCGCCCGCGCCATGCGCGCCGTCAATTCCTTCATCTCGGGCGCCTCGGGCGGGGTGACGGCTTCCCCGGCCTCATTGCCCACCCCCTTCAGATCGAGATCACCCTTGGCCACGGACCGCAGGGGCTTGCCGTCGAACTCGGTCAGATGCGTCATCACCCACTCGTCGATGCGGTCGGTCAGCAGCAGCACCTCGATGCCGCGGCTGCGAAACACCTCGAGATGCGGGCTGTTGCGCGCCGCACCCAGGGATTCGGCCGTGAGGTAATAAATCTGATTCTGCCCGGGCGCCATGCGCGCGACGTACTCGGCCAGACTGATCTTCGGCTCGTCGCTGCGGGTCGAAGACCAGCGCATGAGTTTCGCCAGCCGCTCGCGGTTGGCTTGATCCTCGATCACGCCCTCTTTCAGCACCGTGCCAAACTCACCCCAGAACTCCTGGTACTTGTCCTTCTCCGTTTCACTGTCGGCAAGCTCGGCCAGCAGGTCCAGCACCCGGCGCGTCGCACCGGCGCGGATGGCGTCGATGTCACGGCTGCTTTGCAGGATTTCGCGCGACACATTGAGCGGCAGATCCGCGGCGTCGATGACACCCCGCACGAACCGCAGATACGCAGGCATCAGCTGCTCGGCGTCGTCCATGATGAAGACGCGGCGCACATAGAGCTTGATGCCGTAACGGCGCTCGCGGTCATAGAGATCGAAGGGCGCATGCCGTGGCACATACAGCAGGGCGATGTACTCCTGCTTGCCCTCCACCCGGCTGTGGATGTGCGCAAGCGGCGCTTCGTAGTCGTGTGTCGTCTGCTTGTAGAACTCATCGTACTCGAGTTCGGTGATCTCGTTGCGAGGCCGCGCCCAGAGCGCCGACGCCTTGTTGACGGTCTCGTCGCCGCCGTCCTCCTTGCGCATCAGGATCGGCCAGGCGATGTGGTCGGAATACTTGTGGATGATGGACCGCACGCGCCAGGCATCGAGAAACTCGTCTTCACCCTCCCGCAGGTGCAAGGTCACAATCGTGCCCCGCTCGGGCCGATGAACGTTTTCGACCGTATATTCCCCCTCCCCGGTCGACTCCCACATGACGCCTTCATCGGCCGGGGCGCCTGCGCGGCGGGTCTGGAGCGTCACGCGGTCGGCCACCATGAACGCCGAGTAGAAACCGACGCCAAACTGCCCGATCAACCGCGCATCCCGGGCCTCGTCGCCGGTCAGGCGCTCAAAAAACCGTTTCGTACCGGAGTGCGCGATGGTGCCGATGTTGTGGATCACCTCGTCGCGGCTCATGCCGATACCGTTGTCCGACACAGTCAGGGTCCGCGCCTCCCGGTCCACGTCAACACGAAGACTTATGGCGGAATCGCCTTCATAGAGCGAATCGTTCTTGAGCGCTTCAAAGCGCAGCTTGTCCGCCGCGTCGGAGGCGTTGGAGATAAGCTCGCGCAGGAAAATCTCCTTCTCGCTGTAGAGGGAGTGAATCATCAGATTGAGGAGCTGGCGCACCTCCGTCTGAAAGCCCATTGTTTGTTTCTCGGCAGCGGTCATAGCGTGACAGGATCCTCATCAGTGCTAAACTCAAGGCAGACATAAGCCGGACGCTAGATGGGGACCGCCCAGGCGCTTTTCAAGCCCGGCGGAGAAACGCCTCGGCCTCGGGCGCCGCCAGCGGTCCCGATACATAATGACCCTGGGCGATGTCACAACCGGCCGCGCGGAGAAACTCGTATTGGGCGCCGGTGTCGACACCGGCGCCAATGACGACGAGATTCAAGGTGTGACCGAGGGCGATGATGGCCCGTACGATCGCCTCGTTGTCCTGGTCACCGGGGACGCCGTGAATGAAGGACCGGTCGATCTTCAGGGCGTCCACGGGCACCTGTTTCAGGTACCCAAGCGAAGACAGGCCCGCACCGAAATCATCCACGGCAAGCCCGACGCCGATCTCCTTCATCGCCCGCAGCGTCGACAGGGTCTCCGCCGGGCGCTGGATCAACACGGTCTCGGCCACCTCGACGACCAGATCCGCCGGCGCAAGCTCACTGTTGAACAAGACCTCCCGTACCAGATCGGGCGTCTCCTCGTGCAGACATTGCCGCGCCGTCAGATTGATCGCCATCGGCACGCACGCGCCGCCAAGATCCCGCCAGGCCCGCTTGACGCCGCATGCGGTGCGCAACACCCAGGCGCCAAGCGGCATGATGAGGCCGCTTTCCTCCGCGACCGGAATGAACTGGTTACCGGGCAACACGCCTTCCACCGGATGATGCCACTGCACGAGCACTTCGAATCCCGCCAGGGTGCCGGCCTGCAGAGACACCTGGGGTTCGTAGAGCAAAAACAGTTCCTCGCGCTCCAGTGCGCGCCGCAGATGGGTTTCCAGGCCAAGGAGATAGGCATTGCGATCGCGCATCCCGGGCCGGAAAAACCGGTGCGTGTTCTTGCCGCCGGCCTTGGCCTCATACATGGCCATGTCGGCGGCGCGCACCAGCCCGTCGGCGTCATGGGCATCGGCGGGATACATGGCGATGCCGATGCTGCCGCCCAGATAGATCTCCTCGGGCTCCGTCAGGGCCGGTTCGGCAAACACCGCAGACAGCTTGCGCACGATGGGCAGCACATCGTGGCGCTCTTTCAGATGCGGCAGGATCACGGCGAACTCGTCACCGCCCAGCCGGGCGAGAAGATCCGTCGAACGCAGCGCATCGGCGAGCTTCTGGCCGATGTGGACCAGCGCGGCATCCCCGACGCTGTGACCCAGGGTGTCGTTGATGCGCTTGAAACCATCGAGATCGATAAGGAGCAGGGCGAACGGCCCCTTTTGCGCGCTCGTGTCACTGATCACGGCCTGCAGGCGGGCGTTGAAGAGCCCGCGATTGGGTAGGCCGGTGAGCGGATCGTGTGTCGCCTGATGCGCAAGGCGGGCCGCCAGAAGACGCTTTTCACTGACGTCATGAAGGACCATGACAACGCCGGTGACCGTGCCGTCACCTGCGCGCATAGGGGCCGCCGTGCGCTCCACCGCCAAAGCCCGGCCGTCGCGGTGCAGCAGCAGGGCATCCTCGGGACCGACCGGCTCCTGGCGCAGGCACGCGGGAACCGGATCGAGCAGATCGCCATTTTTCTCGTTTAGGCAGGGAAAGACTTCGTTCAACGGCCGGCCCGCCACTTCCGCGAACATCCAGCCGGTCATGCGTTCGGCGGTGGGATTCAGATACTGAATCCGGCCGCTGGTATCCGTGGCGACAACCGCGTCGAGAAGCGAACGCAAAGTCACCTCCACCCGCTCCTTGGCGGCCGAGAGTTGCCCCTCGCCCCGGCGACGCTCCTCCTCCCAGGCCTTTTGCCGTGACAGGGCCCAGCGGTACATCCCGTAGGTCGCACCCAGCGCCGCAAAGAGAACCAGCAAAGACGCGCGCGTCAGCTGCCACCAGTCGAGAAACACGGTGGTTTCGGGCATCGATGCAAACGCCACAAACGGATAGCCGCGCACGGGGTGAAAGGCGCCCAGACGATAGGGCCGATCAAAAGCGAACGGCCCGGCGGCGTGGTGGCCGTCCGCCGCACGAAAGCCAAGGGCCGGCCGCCGCGTGGCAACGACGGGCCAGCCATCGGGCCGCGCCGGTTCCGGCCAGAGATCCTCCATGTGGCGGCCGTGGCGCAACAGGCCGATCGTGACACCCGCCGGCAACGCGAGCGGCGCCCACAGCTGCCGCTGGTTCTGCAGTGGCAAAAGCGCCATGATCCTGAGCGGGCGCGGCCCGCCGGTGCCATAGCACAAGGGGATGTAGCGGTGGCCGTCCAGACGGATGCGCCGTGGAGAACCGACACGAAACCGCGAGCAGGATCTGCGCATGAGGTTGCGCCAACCGGCCGATGGCCCTGGCAAACCGGACGGGAATGGCAGCCAGGCGGACCCGCGCGCGTTCAGGACCCCAATGGCCTTTAGTGCCGGATAAGCCTCCTTGAAGTGCCTGAACAGACGTGCGGCGACGTGATGGCGCCGGGGCGGCTGTACGCGGTCGAGATCCGCGGCCAGGAAATGCAGACCGGTGCGATAGTGGTTGAAATAGAGACGGGATGTCTCCGCAACGAAACCGGCGAGGCGGCGCAGGCGCTGCTGCCGGTTCCATTGCTCGAGATTGAGCGTATAAAGCGCGTACACCGCCAGCACCACGATGACAAGGCTTGCCGTAACGGCGAATGCGATCCGGATCTGCGAACTGGCCCCAGTCAAACGGCCTGGCCCCATGAGCCCTCCGCGCGATGCCGCCCGCACCGGTCCGGCGTCGCCACCCAAGCTCCCCGCGACGCACCCTCGCTCGCCGAGAAACCCTTTTTGTTGTCAAGAGGCGCGCAACAGCGCCCCTCGCTCCCTGCCGTCCTGGCAGGCCGCTTGGCCTGGACAGCTCTTTTCCCCATTATAGCGGACCGGAAGCGAGCTGTTATCGCCGCACGGGATCCGCCCGGCGCCCCTTAAACCGCACCGAAATTCCCGCCGGGCCTTCCGGGGTGGCGCTCAGGCCGATATCATGGCGGCGCGCCACCGTCGCTTTCCGCAGATAATAAGGATAGGCGCTGTCACGCGACAGCGCACGAATCACGGCTCCAGGGATCGAAATGTCAAAGTCCGACCGATGCCCGCTCCGGGGGATTGTATGCACATGCAACTGACCGTAACCCACCTGCTGCAGCATCCCGGCCTGCTTGTCGCCGCGGAACTGACGGTCTTGGCCGCCTTCTACGTGCGCGCCACGATCGGCTTTGGTTCGGGCCTCATCTCGGTGGCCCTGCTCTCGCTGATGTTTCCGGTCAAGGAGGTCGTGCCGGTCGTCCTGCTGCTCGACTTACTCGGCTCTGTGCTGCTCGGCGCGTATGATTTTCATGAGATGCAGTGGCGCGAGCTGTCCTGGCTCATCCCCGGCAGCGTGATCGGATTGGGCCTTGGCGCAATCGCCCTGGCACACACCGATGCGCAAAGTCTGATGCGCTTTCTCGGTGTCTTCATCCTCGCCTACGTCATCTACGCGGTGGCGGCCAAGCCGGAGCGCATGCCACGGATTTCCCGCGCCTGGGCGCTGCCGCTCGGCACCCTGGGTGGCCTCATCGGCAGCCTGTATGGCGGTGGCGGCCCGCCCCTGGTCGCCTACCTGCAGATGCGCCACCTCGACAAGCGGGCGTTCCGTGCCACCTTCCAGGCTATTGCCCTGTCCGACAACGTCCTGCGGGCGGGCCTCTACGTCGCCCTGGGCCTGCTCAACCTGCCGCTGACGATCGCCTTCGTGGCCCTGGGCGCTGCCGCAGCGCTCGGCCTCTATCTGGGCAATCACCTGCATATGCGCATCAGCCAACGCGCCTTCATGCGCGGCACGCTGGTGTTGCTGACCATCGTGGGACTGAAATACGTGATTTTCTAGGTTGACGAAAAAGAACGGTGGGGCGGCCCATGCCGCCCCGGCTGGCAATGGCCTAGCTCGCGAAATGATAAGTCACGCCACCCAGCAGTTCGCTGCCGTTGACGAGCGGACCGTTGTGCGTGGCCGGACCAAAGATAACGTCATACTCTGCGCGCAGACTCACCTGCGGCCGGATCCGGTAGCTGACGCCCGCCCCGATGATGGGACGCGTCGATGAACTGACGTAGCCGTTGCGCGACCCGTGGATGTAGGCGATGCCGCCCCGTGCCAGAAAATCCATGTTCTGCGTGTCCGGTATGGGGTGCCGGTAGATGGCCGTGGCCGTAAACAGACCTTCACGCGCCGGATTGAGGCTCAGGAACTGATAACTGAGTTCACCCCCGAGCGGGAACCGGCGGGTCGACGCGCCCACGTAGAGGCCCAGCGGCACGGTATTGGACAGTGCGCCGCCCGCCAGGCCCAGATCGGCGCCCGCCCAGACGTCCGCCCCGCTTGCCACAGGCCACACAAGGGCGGCGGCAAGACCAGCAATGGCCATGTATTTATTCATATCGATCTCCTTGATCAGTTGTCCTTGTTATGCATTGAGGGTCGCCTGTCGCAGCCTGCGGAACTGGCGATTTCTGCCCGGGCGCTTCCGTCGACACGCAACATCCCGTCCTTTAAGACCACAACGGAACCGAACAGTGCCGCACGACAGTCACATGCGGAAATTTGTTGTACACTCAAAGCCCATGACTGCCCGAAAGCACCTGACACCGGACACAGGATACGAAGCCAGTCCGTCACCGTGCAGCGTCTCACAACCGCCCGCGGCAAGCTTCCGCCGACAGTTGTACCGCCGCCTGCTTGCCCTCATCGGGATGCAGGGCGCCATCGGTTACCTGAGGACAGCCGCCGGTCTCGGCCTTTTGCACATGCGATCGCGGCACATGAAGCTGAAGCTGCAGATGCTGGAGCGGCGCTATCTGGCCATGCGCCGGGAGCGGGAACGGTTCGGGCAGCCCGCGGCGATCCACGCCGCGGCGCCGCCACCTACGGAAATCACCGCAACGGTCCGCCGTCACGGACCCATCTGGCTGCATGGCTCATGGCGTACGGGCTCCACCTACGTTTGGCACAAATTCCGCGCCGATACACGCTACCTTGCCTACTACGAGCCCTTCCACGAAAACCTCGAGCATCTCACGGCGGAAAACATCGGCGGCGCGCGGCACGATACGTGGAACTCCCACCACCCCGACGTCGGCGCCCCGTATTTTCAGGAATACAGGGAGTTGATCCATCACATCGGCGTCCGCCATTTCGTGCCGGCCCTGCCCTACCGGAATTTCTTCACCAATGGCGATCCGCTGCCTGAACAGCGCGCCTACCTTGATGCCCTGGTCGGGCATGCCGAAAGGCAAGGACGCCGTCCCGTTTTCGGATTCTGCCGGTCATGGGGCCGCACCGCCTGGTTCAGACGCTACGCACCGCCTGGTGTCCACATCGTTCTCACGCGCGATCCACTGAGCCTGTGGCGCTCGGCGCAGGAGCGGCACAGGCGCTATGGCGATGTGTATTTCCTCACCATGCCGCTTGTGAGCCTCGTGTTGGCCGAACACGAGCCATGGCTTGCGCACTATCTGCGCGTCATGGGTCTTGATCACATCGGTCGCGATGTCGATCTTGCGCGCGCGCAACGCCACGCGGCGGGCCTGCTCAAAACGGACCCGGATGCCATCATGCGGGCATTCGTGGCCGCCCAGGGTCTGGCGCTGACGATGGCGCTTTGCCATGCGGACGTGGTCATGCCCATCGAGGATCTCGCATGTGCGATGCGCCGCCGTGCCCTGCATGACACGTTGAGCAGCCGTTACGACATCCATCTTGACTGGAGCGATTGCCGGATTCCGGTTTGGGAGCCGCGCACCGAGGACAAGGCGTTTCTGGCGGCATGGTCGCAGGCGCGGACGGAAGCCGAACACACACTTGAACGCTATATGGCGCCAATCTTGCCGCCGTGGCCGCATCCAATTGCGGCCTCCGGCACCGGCTGATAGGATACAGGCAGATTTGCTGATCACATCGAGGCTGGCTGCGGCGGTCCTGCCTTCGTAGCGCCCGTCCCCTGCGCCAGCGCCGGAGCGGCATGACGACCTACTCTCACACCTGGCCCGCCGATATGCAGCGGGTCCTCATCATCATGCCGCAACTTCTCGGCGACCTGGTGCTCGCGACCGCCCTCATCACCGCACTGAAGGCCCGCGCGCCCCGATGCGCCATCGATGTCCTCGCGCACCCGCGCAGCGCCGGCATCCTCGACAGCCACCCCTACATCGATCGTTTGTTCATCCTGGATGCCACCTGGCGCCGCAAGGGCCTGTGGCGCACCCTGAGCCCCCGGCTCCGGCTGCTGCGCGCGTTGCGCCAACGCCCCTACGACCTCCTCATCCAGTCGCCGCACACCACCGACGGTTCGTGGGGCCCGGCGCTCATCACCTTGCTCGGCATTCCGCGCGCCGTCGGCGCGCACGCCTCGGCACACGGTTCGCCGGTAAAACGCTTTTTCTGGAAGCACACGTTCACGCACATGCTGCCGCGGCCGCACCCGCGGCAGGGGCCCCGCCACACGGCGGAACTGCATCTCGATCTGCTGCGGCGCATAGGCATCCACCCGCAACCCGATGAGCGCGGCGCATGCATCATGCCCAATGCCGCGGCAGAAGCGCGGGCCGATCGCCTCCTGCGGGAACTCGCCCTGCAAACCAAGGGCTTTGTGTTGTTCGCGCCGACGGCAGGCGGCGCCAGCAAATCCCTGGACCGGGCGATGGCGCGCGCCCTGGCGGACCGGCTTGCGGACAAGGGCGAACGCCTGGTGGTGACAGCCGCCCCCAACCCCGCAGAAGAAGACTACGTGCGCGAGCTGGCGCGCGGCCTGCCAGGCGTTTACAACCTAGCCGGCGCCCTGTCCCTTCCCGAACTCGCGGCATTGGCGCGCCGTGCCGAATGCTTCATCGGTACGGACTCGGGTACCATGCACGTGGCGGCCGCGATGGGCACACCCGTCATCGCCTGCTTTGGTCCGGGTGATGACATCCTCTTTGGGCCGTGGCAAACGGCGGCCCGGATCATCGCCATGCCGTGGCCCTGCCGCCCTTGTTATGCCGATGGGTGTGGTGATGGCGGCATGTCCGACTGCCTCGCCGCCCTGTCCCCCGAGGCGGTATTGTCCGCTCTCGCCGACATCCGCCGGATTAGATCCATCGCTTGACCGCGCTGGTGCGCCCGAAAGCGGCCGCCCGGCCCGCCTACACGGGCGCGTAGCGCGCCAACAGCTCGTCTTCGGGCATCGGTCTCGCAAACAGATAACCCTGGCCCATGTGACAGCCCACGGCCAGCAGCAGGTCACGCTGCTCTTCCCGCTCCACGCCTTCGGCGATGACACCGATGCCAAAGGCGCGGGCGGCGCTTATGATGCTGTCGACGAGAACGCGGTCTGCGTCGTTGGTCATGAGTTCGCGGACAAAGCTCCTGTCGATCTTGATATGATCGATCGGCAACAGACGCAGATGCTGCAGCGACGCGTAACCCGTGCCAAAATCATCGAGCACCACCGACATGCCCATTTTTTTGCAATCCCGGATCAGCTGGCAGGCCGCGTCGGCACCGCGGATCGCCCCCCATTCGACCAGCTCTATGCCGAGCTTGGCGGCATCGACCTCGACCGGCCCTGACAAGGCCCGTTCGAGCAACGTATGGAATTGCGGATTTGCCACCGATGACATCGTCAGGTTCACATGCAAGATCCAGTCAAGCCCCTTCCGGCGCCAGCCGGCGAGCACCTCGACCGCCCGCTCGAGCACCCAGGCATCGAGTTTGCTGCTGTTGTAACCGTGTTCCAGCGCGGCCATGAATGCGCCGGGGGCAAGCAACCCGCGCGTGGGATGCTCCCAGCGCAACAAGGCTTCCACCGACATTAGCGTGCCGCTTGTCATATCCACGATCGGCTGGAAAACGAGCCGCATCTGCCCGTCATCCAGACCATGACTGAATTCCCAGATGATGGCATCGCGGCTCAGGCTTTGATGGGCAAGGTCATGGGCATAAGACAAGAGCATATGGCCGCCGCGCTGGCGCGCCTCGCGCATGGCCGTGTCCGCGTTGCCAAGCAGTGCCTGCGCACTGCCGCTATCCAGGGGGTAGATGGTCATGCCGATGCTGACACTGATCGCGATGCAGTCACCGGGCACGCCCCAGTGGAACTGCAGCGCGTCACAGACACGCAATGCCACCGCCTCAAGATCACCCACGCGCGCGGCGTTCTCGATGACAAGCCCGAATTCGTCACCGCCGATGCGGGCGATGGTGTCGCTTTTTCGCAGGACACCACTGATGCGGTCCTTGATTTCGATCAGCACCTCATCGCCGGCCGCCGACCCGAAGTGGTCGTTGATGATCTTGAAATTGTCCACATCGATCACGACGACGGCCACCAGGCGGTTTGCGCGTTCGGCGGAGGCCATGGCATGCTCGAGACGATCGAAAAACAGATGACGGTTGGCCACGCCCGTCAGCGGGTCACGCGTGGCTAAGGCGAGCAAACGCTGCTGCATGCGTGCGCGATGCAAGGCGGCGCCGATGAAGTCGGTCACCACCTCGATCAGATAGGTGCTGGCCGCATCCGGCGGGTGGGCCGGCGCCGTAAACCAGAATATCGCCAGCACGGCGATGATCTCGCCTTCTGCGCGAACGGGCGCACAGAAGCTCGCCGCCAGGCCGAGGGCGATGTGTTCGGGCAGGGCCTCTGGACTCTCGGGATAATTCGGCACGAAGACGGGCGCGCCTGCGCGCAGCACCGCCCCCGGCAATCCCACCCGCTCGCTGAAGGTCTGCGCGACCAGATCCTGGTGGTGCGCCGGCAGGCCGTATACGAACCGGTGACACAACTGGTCGGGCGGTTCCCGCACGATGAGGGCTGCGCCATCGGCATGGAGCAGCCCGGCGATACCGGCTGCGGCGCGGCCGAAAAACCGTTCGACATCCAGTTCACGGGCCAGATCATGCAGCAATGCCACTTCGCGGGGCGCCTCGTAGGCGATCGGACCTGGCGGCGGCTTCATCCGCTCAGCCCCGCCAGACCCGCGCCGCGCACCCGCCCCCCTTCCGACGGGCGCCGCGCGGTTCCCCGCCTTTGCCCACCATCGACACGCCGTCTTTTGCCCACGATCCCTCCAGGCGATACCTGCCGGTTCCAGTATAGATAAGAACAGGCAGGCCCGACAGAACGCACGCGCCATCAATGCCGGCGGCGCAGCGAAAATCCTTCCACCAGGAGATAGAACGCGGGTGTCACATAGAGGGTCAAAAACTGCGAGAAAACCAACCCGCCGAGCACCGCCACCCCAAGCGGCACACGCGTCTGGGAGCCTGCCCCAAAACCGATCGCGATCGGCAAAACGCCCAGGATCGCGGCGAACGTCGTCATCATGATCGGCCGGTAGCGGATCGCGCAGGCCTCCACGATGGCTTCGCGCGGGGACGCCCCCTCGCGCCGCCGCGACAGCGCGAAGTCCACGAGAATGATGCCGTTTTTCTTCACCAGACCAAGCAGCATGATGATGCCGATGAAACTGTAGAGATCAAGAGGCAGGCCGGTCAGATAGAGCGAGGCGAGCGCCCCGAAAGCGGCGAGCGGCAAGGCCGTAAGAATCGTCAACGGGTGGATGAAATGCTCATAGAGGATGGCGAGCACCACGTAGATGAGCAGCACCGTGGTCAAAAGCAAAAACGGCAAGGCCTGGAACGACGCACGAAACAGCGCCGCGTTGCCGCCAAAGCGCCCCGTGACTCCCGCCGGCAACACCTTGGCGGCGGTTGCCTGGACGAGGCCGACCGCCTGCCCTAGGGTGACACCCGGCGCGAGGTCGAACGATATGGTGGTCGACGGCAACCCGCCGTGCTGATCGAGCTCCAGCGGCGCGGCCGAATAGCGTTGGCGGGTCACGGCCGTCAATGGCACCAGCGTTCCGGTCAAGGACGGCACAGTCAATGTCGCAAGCGCCGCAAGATTGTCCTGGTAACGGCGCGACAGCTCCATCAGCACTTCATACTGATCGGATGCGCCGTAGATCATGCCCACCTGTGTGCCGCCGAAGGCCAGTCCCAGGGTCTTTTCAATCGCCTCGGGCGTCACCCCGAGGGCTGCGGCGCGGCCCCGGTCGATCTCCACGGAGACTTGCGGGTTGCGGCTTTCCAGGCTGTTATTGACCGACACCAGCCGGGGTATGGCGCGCAGCGCGCGTGTCAGCTGCGCAGTCGCCGCATCGAGTTGCCGCCAGCTTTCCCCGACCAGCTCGTAGGCATAATCCCCATTGATGTCCGCCGTACCGGCGTTGGCGCCCGGTGCCCCCTGAAAAACGATCTGGGCATCGTAAAAAGATCTGGTGGCCCGGCGCAGCGCCTCTGTCAGCGCCGCCGCGTGGCGCGCGTAATCGGGCCGGATGCGGATGAAACAGTGTCCGGCGTTGGCCGACGCGAAGGCGCCCGGCCCCTGACCCACCGACGACACCACCGACAATACGTGGGGGTTGGCCCGGAAAACCGCAACGATCCGCTGCTGCTCGGCGGCGGCACGCGCAAAGCTCACACCCGGCGGATATTCGATGTTGACATTAAGCGTGCCGGAATCCTCGTTTGGCAAGAACGCCTTGTGGACGATGATGCCAAGGCCCAGGCTGCCGATCAGGGTCAGGCCGGCGAGACTGACGGTAAGCCCCTTGCGGCGCAGCGCCGTCTCAAGCGAGCGCACATAAAGTTCCTGGCTGCGATTGAACAGGCGCTGAAAGGCGCCATCCTCCTTCGTGCCCGCGCGCAGAAAACGGCTCGACAGCATCGGTGTCACGGTCAGCGCCACCAGCCCCGAGACCAGGATGACCACGGATATGGTCACACCGAAGGCGGCAAACAGATGACCGACGAACCCGCCCAGCAGGATCAGGGGTAAAAAGATGATCGCAAGGGAAACAGTCATCGACAGTACGGTAAAGCCGATCTCCTGACTGCCGCGCAGGGCCGCCACATGCGCGGTCTCTCCGCGCTCGAGATGCCGGTTGATGTTTTCGAGCATCACCACCGCGTCATCGACAACAAAACCCACAGCCAGTGTCAATGCCAGCAGCGTCAGCGTATTCAGACTGTAACCGAGCACCATCATGACAATGAATGTGCCGGCAAGCGACAACGGAATCGCCAGGGCCCCTATGAGGGTAGATGAGCCACGCCGCAGAAACATCCACATGACCCCGGCCACCAGCAGGCTGGCAAGCGCCAGCGTGAAAAATACCTCGTGGGCCGCCGCATCGATGTAGTTGGCATCATTGAAGATCACATGCAGCGCTGCACCACCCGGGGCCGCCCGCTTCAGGATGGGAATCAGCGCCTGGATACCGTGGGCAATGGCTACGGTGTTGCTGCCGGCTTGCCGCACGACGGCCAGAACGATGCCGGGTCGGCCGTTCACCCAGGTCTTTTGCAGATTGTACTGGGTGCTGTCTTCGGCATGGCCGACCGCGCTCAACGGCACGGGATGGCCGTTCTCGTAGGCCAGCACGAGATGATTGAAAGCCCTCGCCGTGTGCAGCTGACCGTGCACGTCGGCTGCCAGATTGCGGTCGGCGCCCTCGATCGTGCCCTGCGGCAGATTGACGTTGGCGGCGGCCAGCGCCGTCTGCACCGCCTCAAGGCTCATGCCGCGCGCCGCCAGCGCGAATGGATTGACGTAGATGCGCACGGCATAGGTCTTGGCACCAAACACCTCGACGTTCGCCACCCCCGGAACCGTCGCCAGGGAGGTCGCCACCTGTGTCTGGGCATAACGGTCCAGCTGGTAAAGCGGCATGTTGGGTGCCGATAGGCTCAAATACAGGATCGGCTGCGCCGCAGGGTTCAGATTCTTGACAAGGGGTGGAGTGGGCATGCCTGACGGCAGAAAGTGCTGTGCCTGCGCCACGGCGTTCGAGACCTGCTGCACCGCGGCCATCGGTGACGTACTGAGCGCGAACTGGAGGATCACCCGGGTCGAACCGTTCTGACTGACGGCACTCATGGACTGCAGGTCCGGTATGCTTGAAAACTGCCGTTCAAGCGGCGTGGCCACAGCGCTCGACATCGTCTCGGGGCTTGCGCCCGGCAGACTGGCGGTCACCAGAACCGTCGGAAAACTCACATTGGGCAAAAGCGCCATCGGCAAGCGCCAGTAGGCGAGCAGCCCAAGCAGCGCCAGCGCCACCGCCAGCACCGTGGTGGCAACCGGCCGCCTGATGAATGGCGCCGACAGATTCATGCCGCGTGACCGCCGCGCACGATTACCGCAGAACCCGGATGCAGGCGTGTTGGAGGATCCACGATGACGGGGGTGCCGGCGGTGATGCCGCTGACGCCGACCCATTTCCGGCTTTCACCCCTGAAGGTCACCGCGTGCATGACGGCGTGTCCCGCCTGCACGACGTACACAAAAGGACCCGCTTCGCCCTGCTGCAGGGCCCCCCGCGCAATGAGCAGGGCATCACTCAGGACGCGGTAGGTCATCACGACCTGCAGGTATTCGTCCGGCCACAGCCGGTCGCCCCGGTTGGCCAGCACCGCCCGCGCGGTGACCGTCGCCGACGCATTGTCGACGGTATTGTCGATGGCGGCGATCGGTCCGCGGCCGAGTTGCGTGCCATCCGTGTCGCTCCACACGGTCACCAGCGGCCGCTGGCTGACAAGCCCCGCGCGCAATGCCCCCAGATAGTGCTCCGGCAGGCTGAACTGCACGTCCATGGGGTGGGTGGCGTTGATTGTCGTCAACACCGTGCTATCGGCCGCGACCAGGCTGCCGGCCTTGATCGTCAAAAGGCCCACCCGCCCCGCGATCGGCGCCCGGATCGTCGTGTCCGCCAAAAGCAGTTCGGCATTGCGCAATGCGGCCCGGTCGGCGGCCACTGCAGCACGCGCGCTTTGCGCCTGCTCCTGCGCCTGCTGGAAGGTCTGTTGCGTCACGTAATCCTTGCGGACGAGCGGCATGTACGCCTTGACCTGGGCCGCATCGTATTTCATCTGTGCGATCGCACCCCGCAGATTGGCCTGTGCCTGGGCGACCTGCGCCTGCGCCGGCCGCGGGTCGATCTGGTAGAGGAGCTGCCCGGCTTTCACCTTGTCTCCCGAATGTATGGCGACCTTCTCCAGAATGCCGGTGACCTGGGGCACGATCGTCACGCTCTGGGACGCGATCGCCTGCCCCAGGGTGCGTACGGTCAGATCCAGCTCACCCTGGCGTACCGCCATGGTCTGTACGGAGACCGCCTGCGCCTTGGCGCCCTGGTGACCATGACATCCGCCCAGCAACGATGCCGCCGCCACGGCCCACAAGGCCCGCCCGATCATGCCGTTTTTCACGATGCCCCCTTCAGCGCCGCCTGCGCCGGCAGCCCAATGTAACCGAGCGCGTCGGCAAGATTGGCAAGCTGCACGTAGGCGGTGGTCACGTCCTGTATGGCCGTCTGCTCGGCCGTCGTCAGCGCCGCCTGCGCCGTCAGAACGGCCAGCATGGTCGCCAGCCCCACCTTGTACTGCGCCTTGATGGCGGTGAGCGAGGCGCGCGCGCTCTGAACCGCAAGCCGCGCCGCTCCCGCCGCCGCCCGCGCCCCCAGAACCGTTTCGTAATCCTGATACACCATCATGTCGATCTTCTGTGTCTCCTCGGCAAGTGAAGCCTGCGCGCTGCGCTCCCCGGCACGGGCCTGCTGGATCTGGTAGGTATCCTTGAAGCCGCCAAATATCGGCACGCGCACATTCACACTGACCGACCAGTTCTGCGAAGGCCCAAGACTCGCCTGGAACCGCTTGCCGGCCGTGCCGGTGACGACAATGCTGGGCAGTCCTGCGGCCTCATCCGCTTGCACGGTCGCCCGGCTCGCCAGGATCTGCGCGCTCGAGGCGAGTATCCCGGGATTGTTTTGCTGCGCGCGGCGGATGAGTGAGCGCAGGGAGGGTGCAACCAGCGGTGGCATCTCGGACACATCAAGCGGCATGACCGGCACCGTTTCGTCGGCTGGCAGTCCGCACGACTCTGCGAGCCCTCCCATATCCGCGCGCATTTGCGCCTGCGCGGCGATCCAATCCGATTGGGCTTGCGCGAGCGCCGCGCGCGCCTGCAGCACATCGCTGATCGTGGCAAGTCCCGATTGCTGCTTGATTCGTGCCGCATCGAGGCTCGCCTGGTCTTCACGTACCGTCTGGCGGTAGGCGCGGACCAGCGCCTGTTGGCCGATCAGCTGGTAATAATTCTGCGTGACCGCAAGCGCCACCGCCTGCAGCGCGCTGTTGTTGTCAAAACCGGACACATAGATCTGCGCCAGCGCCTGTTCGCGCTGCGCCGCGCGCGCCCCGAAATCGAGCAGGACATAACTGAGTGACAGTGCACCGGAATTCACATTCTGGATCGGAATCGCAAATCCCGCGGTCGTATTGGCCTGGGTCCGGGTGGCGCTGTCCGCAAAGGTGAGCGTCGGGAAGTAGGCGGAATCCGCGACCCCAAGACCGTAAGCTGCCGCCTGCAGGTTGGCGAACGCCACACGGGTCGCCGGATTGTGGGCGAGCGCAAACGCCGTCAGCGCCGCAAGACTCATGGGTCCGGCAAAGGTGACGGGCGGCGGCGACTGAGTCTTTGGCAGACCCTGCGGGCGGCGGGCCCAGACCTGCCCCGGGCCGGGAACCGCCAGATCCTGGGTGGAGAGCGGATCTGACCACAACCCCTGGAAAATGCCCGCTGCGCTGGGCGGCGCGACGACGCACCCCGCCCCGACCACCAGCATCGCCAGGAGGGCCCGCCACCGGCTTTTCACAGTCCACTGCGCCACACCACCTTCCCAATCCATCCGGTCGCCAACGCGCCTTACCGTGTCGTTTGCATGCGCAGCCCGCCCCGCGCGAGGATGCCGGGAAACCCTGGACATTGCCCGGGAATCATAACAGCCCAGCCCCGCTGCCACGGTAACAAATTGTCGTTACCGTGGTTTGCGGCACGACGACAGGTCCCCGGTCGGCCTGCCCTTTGGCAAAACGGCGCCACCAGAGCCATGCGGCCAGATCCGGGGGCGGCCATGGATACGGCTTTGGGTTGCGCGGCGGCTCTGACCGGCGGTTTAGGGTTTCTCGATCAGCGCGCGGGTGTGTTCGGCGATCTTGAAGATGGCGATAAAGAGTTCGAGCGTCACGCGCACGAAGATGACGGTGATCCCAAAACCGATGGGCGCGAGAATAAACATCTGGAAGATACCGCGCAGGATACCCCCCGTAAAGCCGTCGACTCCGAACATGATCCAGGCCACGACACTTGCCAGCAGCTCGAGTGCGTAGATGACGCCGACAAGCTTGGGCGTAATGAAGTTTTCGAAGGAAAAATCAAAGAGCGCAGTGATGAATGCCGGCATAGGATCCCCCTTGGTTGTTTTTTGCCGAGCCAGTCACGATGGCCGCCGTACCGGTCCGTCTTCTGAAGGCATTATGGCGTGAGGTCTCTTAGCCAGCAAGGCAGAAAGGCCGCCCTGACGGGACCTGCCGAAGAAGGTAAGACCGCGGCCGGACGCGGCCGGTCAGGAATCCGGCGCGGGGCGGCGGGCGTGGACGAACAGGCCGCTTGCGCTTTGCAGCATCAAAAGCAGGCCGACCAGGGCGATCATCCAGAACACACCCCCGGCGCCGATGAGGCTCAGCGCCCAACCCCCTAAGGCGGCGCCTGTGAAGATGCCCATGAACTGGAACACCGAATACACACCGCTGACGGCACCACGCAGTTCCGGACCCGTGGTGCGGCTCATCATCGACGGCAGCAGCGCCGAGGCGAGATTGTAGCCGGTAAAAAATACCGTCGCCGCCACCACCACCGGCCAGAACCGGCCAGGCCACGCCGCCACCGCACCGGCACCGATCAGGATCAGCAGGCCGCTTGCAGCGAGCAGAGCCAGATGCGCCTTGCTCCGCTCGGCCCTCATGACCGGGTAGACCATGAGCGCGCCTGCGACCACCATAACCGGCACATACACGAGCCACAAATGGCCCGTCGACACGTGCAGGACCTGGACGAATTCCGGCGACAGCACCACGAAACTCGCGCCAAGCGTCATCTGCAGCAGAAAGATTCCGACACTGACGGTCATCACGGGCATACGTGCCAGTACGCGTGCGACCGCCTGCCAGTCGCCGGTGGCGGATTGCACCTCCGTTTCAACCGGTGGCACCCAGCGGTACAACGCCCACAGCGCCACCACACCCAAGGCCGCGGCGCTCAGAAAGGTTCCCCGCAATCCCGCCAGTCCATAGATGAGCGGACCAAACGCCACGCCCAGCACATAGGCGAGACTGATGCTCCCCCCGATGGCGGCCATCGCCTTGGTGCGGTTGGCCTCTGCGGTCAGATCGCCGGCGATGGCAAGGAGCACCGCGGATACCGCGCCTGCCCCCTGCAGCACGCGGGCGATGACCACGCCCATCATCGAATCCGTGAATGCACCGAGCAAGGACCCGCCGATGAAAAGCGCCAAACCGATGGCGACCACGGGCTTGCGGCCCCAGCGGTCAGAGGCGTAACCGAACGGAAACTGCAGAAGGGCCTGCGCCAGACCGTAAATGCCCACCGCCAGGCCGAGCAGGAAGGGCGTTGCGCCCCGCAGACGGCTGCCGTCAAGAGACAAAACCGGCATCAGCATGAAAAGCCCGAGCATCCGCGCGATGTAAATGGCGCTCAAGCCCATCACGGCCTGCCGTTCACCGGGCGACATACTCCCGGCCGGTTTCTCCCTTCCTGCCACGATGCGGCTCCTTTTTGGGTTCGTCAGATTTTCGACAGCCCCGCCATCTGCACGAAATGCCCAAGGACCAGGGCCGCGAACAGGATGAACAGATAACTGATCGACATGCCAAACACCCGCCGCGCATACCGGTCCATGGCCGCCCCCTCACTCATCCGGCGCAGGCGCATGGTCATCGCCAAATACCACACCCCGGTGACGGTGGCGGCGGCTCCGTAGATCCAGTCGTGCGCCAGGTAGGCGGGCACGAGACTCACCAAGAGTGTCGCCAGCGCATACCGGACCACCTCGCGGCGCGTCCGCTCCACGCCGTGCGTGACCGGCAGCATGGGTATGCAGGCCTTCGCGTAATCCTCGCGGCAGGAGATGGCAAGCGGCCAGAAATGCGCCGGCGTCCACGTAAACACGAGGGCCACCAGCCAAAGCGGCATCGCTTCGATCCGGTCGCTCACCGCCACCCAGCCGATGAGAGGCGGCAAGGCCCCGGCCAGACCACCCCAGACGATATTCCAGGGTGTCGCGGGTTTCAGATACAGCGTATACACGACACCATACCCGACCGTGCCGCCGAGCGTCAAAACCAGCGTCCGCATGTTGGTGCCCCAGGCGAGCACGGCGATCGACAACACCATCAGGAAGGCGGCAAACGCCATGCCCTGGGCGCGGCTGATCCGTCCGTCGACGAGAGGACGCCGGTGCGTGCGGCGCATGTGCTGATCGAGGTCCGGTTCCACCAGCTGATTGATGACACCGCCGGCCCCGCCGGCAAAGGCGATGCCCGCAAGTCCCGCCAGTGCCGCGAGCCAGTGCTGACGGAAGCCGGGCGCCAGGACTTCGCCGACGGCCGCCGTAAAAACGAGCATCGACACGACCCGTGCCTTGGACAATACCAGCAGGTCCCGCGCCCGCGTTGCAAACGGCGAGCGCGGCGGCACGGCGAGATTCCGAACCCCCTCGCCTGCGTGCATATTCGCTTCCATCATGGCTTCTCTCCGCATCTGTACTCGACCGGGTGCAGACGATCCCATCGCGGCCTTTACGCCGGCTTCATCTCCACTGAAACACGACCGCCGTCGTCATGAGCAGCGACACCGTTTGATGAAACGCCACGACCCCACCAGGCGTCTTGGGTTTCAGATTGACCGCCTGAAAGAGGAAAAACCCCACAGCGGCCTGCCCCAGCACCAGCCAGAAGGCCACCGGGTAGGCCGGCATCAGCCAGCCGAGCGTCCCGATCACGAGCAGCGCGGCGAACGCGTGCACCACAAAAACCCACTGTGGCGCCTTCTGCGGACCATAGAACGCGCCGATGGGGCGGCCAAAGCCGCGCTGACCGGTCACCATGCCGCCCATGAAGACCGCAAAGAGGATGGCGTGCAGCGCGATGGTGTCCTTGAGATAGAGCCAGATCGGCAGCCCCGGGGCTGCCAGCGCGACGAGATAGGTCAGAAACACCCCGTAGGCCAGCAGACCGTGCGTGCCGTGCACGAAGGCCGGCGCCCGTCCGGCCAACACATACAGCGTGCCCATGCCAAAAAGTGCCGTGACGACGATCAGACCAAGGCCCACCGCGGTCGTCGTGCCCGGTGCGAGAACCACGAGCAGCACGGCCATCAGGCCCACCGCCGTTGCCACCAGCCGATGCGCGGCTTCGGGGTCCCCGCGCACCATCAGGACGAAAATGTTGCGCGTGTAAGGCCATTGCGTGCCCAGCGACAACCCGAAACCAAAGCCCTCGACGAGGCTGCCAAGCAAAATGAGCGCCGCCGCAAAGAGCACTTCGGTCGCCATGAGCCCGTGTGCCCACGCCGCCTCTCCACCGAGCGGGCTGGTCCAGCCGCGCCACAGCCCGACCAGCACAGCCACCGCCATGAGCACGAGGATACCGACATTGAACCGGCGGACGATGGGGGTCACTTCACCTTCGACGACACCCGCTTGCGCTTTTGCCATGCTGCTCCTTCAACCCCACCAGGCACCCGCATGCCGTGTCCCGGCTCTCACCTGCGCACCGGCGGTGGAGCCGGATCACAGACTTTGGCCGGATTGCGGTACGGATACCAGGTTATATGAGGGCAGCATTTTGGTTTAAGTGTCGCCACATTGCAATAAGAACCCGTCTAAACAGCGGCCTTTATCCATCCATTCCATAAATTAGAGCAAGACCACTTCTTATCACCAAAGAAGCCGGCAGCACCGCCAGACGCCCGGTCCCGGTGACCGCCAAAGCCCGTTCAGCCGGTGGCCACCATGGACACGGGCGACCAGACCCTGCGCAGTTCCGGCAGCGCGCGGCCCAGTTCGGCCTCGAGCGCGGCCAGCTCGGGGGTATAAAGTGCCGCCAGATAATCACGCCCGCGCGGATCCATTGCCGGCTTGGGGGCCTCCTTCTGCATCCACCGCTCCCACACATATTCGCCCAGGCGGCGCGGCACGACGTGTTCGCCGAGAAAGCGGCTGATGGGGCTGCCGGCCAGACGGCGCGCCCATTCTCCCTTGGGCTGGCGGTAGTGGTTGTGCGCGGTGTCGGTGTCGATGGCATTCATCGGTCCTGAGGCCACCCCCAGAAAGCGCCCGATGGTGCGCAACGTGCCGCGTGGATCCTTCTTCAGATCCTCAAGGAGCAAAACGAGAACCTGATCCATCCCGAATGTCCGCCGGTAACGGCGGATCTGTTCCGTATACTGGCCAAGCTCCACGTACAACTGCGACACACCCCAACCTTTGTCGGGACGCAGCCAATCGCGCTGCAGCGCTTCGAAAAACGGCTCCTTGATGGCCCCCTCCGAATAATCCATCAGATACTGCGCGTAGGCCCGTTCCACCGGATCGCGCAGGATGATGAGAATACGGGCCGCCGGTGAGACATCGTGGATTCGCGCCGGCGCCTCAGGCGCCCACAGATAGGACGGGCTGGCATCGCCACGCCAGGCGTAACCCTCGCCTTTGGCGTAGAGCCACTGATACTCGGCCTCGTCCTTCACATAGGTGATGAGATGCGCCTGTTCTGCCGAGGGCCGCGGCCGCGAAAAGAAGTGCGGCTCCTTCATGTCCGGGAAAAAGATCTCCGGATGCTGGCCGAGATAGGCATACAAGGATGTCGTGCCGCTTTTGACGGCCCCCACGATATAGAGATTCGGCCAAGCCCAGCCTGTCACCATACCCCTCCCCGATTGACGATTTCTTATTGATTGGATTTATCAGGCGGATTCCGCTTCCGCATGCGCTTGGAGGTTTCGCGCCCGCCGCGACCGGCGCTCGCTGCGCATCCACCAGCCGAGCACGGGGACGCCGAAGGCGATCTGGCGCAGACGCCGGGTAAGCGACACCGCCAGCGCCATATCCATGGGCACGCCCGCCAGGATGCCCACGGCCACCAGGCCCCCCTCCTGGACACCGAGCGCGCCGGGCACAATGAAGGCCGCGCTCTGCAGGCCCTGGATCATGCTCTCGAAGAGCACCGCAAGGCGCGGGCTGACCGTCACCCCCAGAATGCGGAAGATCACCCACACCTCGCACGCGCCCCCAAGGAGGCTCGCCAGCTGCCACAGGCCGCAGCGCGCGATCAACCGCGGCCGCTGGTAGAGCTCCCGGATGGACTGATCGATGGTCCCGCCTTCCGTGCCCCCCGCAAAGCCGCGCCCGCTCAGCCACATGAAGACCTTTTCGGCGCGCGCAAACAGGCGGCCGCGCGTCTGCACGACCAGAAACACGACGGCGACGATGGCAGCCACGCCGATGCCATAGGCCACGTCCGACACCACGTGTCCATGGTGAACGTACGACAGCAATAACCCCACGCCCAGCAAGGAAAACAGAATCTGCACGAAAATCGTCGTCGTGGTTTCGACCACGATGGTCGCCATGGCCGGCGCCCCGGCCAGACCCCGGCGCACAAGCAGCCGCAACCCGGCGGCGTCACCGCCCACCCGGAACACCGGCAGCAGATTGTTGATGGCGTCGCGCACGAGCGCCACCCACACAAGGAATGCAAGCGGCAGGCGCCGCCACGCGCGCAGCAGAGCGCGCCAGGCCTGCGCGTTCAGGCTGACGACCGCAAGACGCACCGGGATCAGCCACAAAAATCCCCACCGCACGGCGGCCAGCAGCGAAAACACCCGGTGAAAACCGCTTTGCGCGATGAGCGCGACGGCCCCGCCCAGTCCCCCGAGACCGGCAGCCATGGTCAGCATATAGAGCAACCGCTGTCGCGTCATAGGGATGGACTTTGCCATACGGGCCAGTATTGCCTCTCACCCGGCAAGAGACAATCCCGCGCGCTTTTGCGTCTTGCCATGCGCATCAAAGCAAGGCCAGGTCACGCGCAAGCACCCTCAGGGCGCGCTCGGCCTTGTGTGCAGACCGCATCAGCACCGCCACCTCGCGCCATGCGCGCCATGACCAGCCGAGCTGACGGAAAAACACCGCCCATGCGAGATCCCCGTCGGCCTGCACCGCCGCCGTGACCGCGCGCGGCAACGCCGCCTGCGCGGCATCCACCACCGCACGGATCGCCATGAACGGACGTCCAGAGCGCGCCGCCACCGCGGCAATCGCCGCGCTTTCCATATCCACCGCGCAGGCCCCCGAGCGCGCGCGCAGCATCCGCTTGGCATCCACGCCGGCCACCACGGCCCCCGCCGTCACCAGCGCGCCGCGCGCCACGCACACGGCCGCACGCTCCTGCACACGCCGGCTTGAAGGTTCATCGACGGGATAGTGGCGGCCGGTGGCATCGGTCACGGACGTGGCGATGATCACGTCCCCCGGTTGCCGCTGCGGGTCCAGCCCTCCACAGGTGCCCCAGCTCACCAGACCGCGAGCGCCCTCGTCGACGAGGCGCTGCGCGCCCGCGGCCGCCGCCGCGGCGCCCATACCCGTGACCGCCACGCGCATGTCGGCCGCAAAAACCCATGAGGCGCCGACCGGGCGCGTCACACCCGTCAGCGTCGCGCATTCCCGCGGCAGCGCGCACAGGAAACCCCAGCCGTTCAATCCGGCTGCTGGTTCCGGTAGCACGCCAGCGCCCACAGCGGGAAATAGCGGGTATAGCCGTGATATTTGAGATAGAACACGCGCGGGAAACCCGGCGCCGTATAGTGCACATCCCGCCACAGGCCGTCATGCTGTTGCGCGTTCAGCAGATATTCCACGCCGCGCTGTATCTGCGCATTGTCGGTCTCGCCGGCCGCCATGAGCGCAAGCAGCGCCCACGCGGTCTGGAACGGTGTGCTGGGGATACCCTGGCCCGCCAGGCTCGCGTCATGGTAACTGTCATTGGTCTCGCCCCAGCCCCCATCATCGTGCTGCACCGCGTACAGCCAGTGCACGGCGCGCCGGATCATCGCATCCGACGCCGGGATACCGGCGGCCTTCAAGCCGACGAGCACCGACCACGTCCCGTAGATGTAGTTGGTGCCCCAGCGGCCGAACCAGGAACCGTTCGTCTCCTGTTCCCTGCGCAGATAGGCAAGTGCCCGGTCGAGTGCGTCCTGATACTCCGGATGGCTCTTCACCAGACGCGCCAGCAGGCAGACGCAACGGCCCGTCACGTCGCTCGTGGGCGGGTCGAGCAAGGCGCCATGATCGGCAAACGGGATTTCATTCAGGTAGTAATCGGTATTGTCGACGTCGAATGCCGCGAATCCGCCGTTGCGCGATTGCATGCCCGCGATCCATTCGCCAGCCCGGTCGATGGCCTCCCCATAGGCCGGGTCTTGGGCCTCGAACATCGCCCAGGCGACCACGCTCGTATCATCCAGGTCGGGATAATGACCATTTTGAAACTGAAACGGCCACCCGCCGCCACGCAGGTTGGGCCTTTTGATCTGCCAGTCACCGGGCTGGTCGAGCAGTTGCTCGCCCTTCATCCACATGAGGGCGCGGTCGATGGCCTGCTTGTGGCGCTGCGCATCGGCCGCCTGCAAGGCAAGACACGCAAGCCCCGTATCCCAGATCGGCGATACGCAAGGCTGGCAATACGCCGACTCGCCATTGATGACCAGCAACTTCTGCAGGGCTTCCTGCGCCGTCTTGCGATAGGGATGTTCCGGACCGTAGCCGCGCACATGCAGGACTTCGTAGGCATTGACCATCGCCGGAAAGATGGCGCCAAGCCCCCCCAGGCCGTTTAGGCGCTCAATGATCCACTGCTCGGCCTTTGCCAGCGCGCGCTCGCGCAGCCGCCGCGGAATCAGCGGCTCCAGGCGCTGACCGATGCGCTCGAGCCAAAACAGCATGCGGTTCATGGCCGAACGCATGGGGAAATAGTGCCGTTCCTTCTCCGGATCGTTTACGAACAACTCACGTATGCCGATCTGCCGCGGATTGCGTGCGCGGATCTTCAGGCTGCACAGGACCAGCAAAGGCACCATGACCGTGCGTGACCAGTACGATACACGCACAAGGCTCATCGGAAACCAGTTCGGCGCGAGCACGAGTTCCACCGGCAGAAACGGGATCGCCCGCCACGGCACCTGGCCAAATTGCGCAAGCGCGATGCGCGTGAACACGTTGGCGCGCGCCGCCCCGCCGTGCGCGAGAATGGCTTCGCGCGCCATCACCATGTGCGGGGCGTGGATGTCGTCGCCGGCCAGTTTCAGGGCATAGTAGGCCTTGACCGATCCGCTGATATCCAAAGCGCCACCGTAGTAGAGGGCCCAGCCCCCTTCGGCCACCTGGTGGGCGCGCAGATGCCGCGCGAGCTTGGCCTGCAGTTCCTCGTCGATGTCATCGAGGAAATGCATCATCAGGATATATTCCGCAGGTATCGTGCAATCGGCTTCGAGCTCGTAGCACCAGTAGCCTTCCGCAGCCTGTTCCCCGAGCAGGGCCTTTTCCGCCCGCTCTATGGCGACATCAAGGCGCCCGGCCTTGAGCCGGTCCAAAGACGGCTGTCCCTGGCTGTTCCAGCGCCTCACAGGAACCGTCTGGCTTTTCATATCCCCCCGTCCCTCGCAAAAAACTCCGCCTGATGAATCAACCGATCTGCACGGCGGTGCTGGGTACACCGGCGCCGATCATGCGAAACAGCAGCCACAAAAGACGATCGTTCCGAACCGTCCATTGGCTGATGGCGATAGTGGCCTTCACGCTCCGGCGCGTGATCTTGACCTGCCGGCCGCTGACAAAACTGCGGTTCTTGTTGATCTTGCGCAGCGTCAAAATCGCCATACCAAGCGCCCACAGACAGAAGTTGCGCAAGCCTGTCTCGTGGGGTGGCAGCAACAACGTATAGCGCAGGGCGTTGCGCACGTGGCCGTGCGCCACACCGATCAGATCGGCAAGTCCCTGCTCGAAACCGGGATGCTGGCGATCAGCCGACAGGTCGCGCAGATCGAAACCGTGGGACGCAAACACGTCCCGCGGCAACCAGCAGGCACCCCGCTCCCGATCCTCCCAGATGTCCTTTAGAATGTTGGTCATCTGCAACGCCTGGCCGAAGGACACGGCAAGCGGCATCAATTCCTCGCGCCGGCGGGCGATCTCGGTGGAATAGTCACAGAAAAGGCGGGTCAGCATCTCACCCACCACGCCGGCCACGTAATAGCAGTAACGATCCATGTCCGCCAGGGTCGGCACCCCGGCGGGATCCTTGCGTTCCTGGAAGGCGGCCATGCCTTCGGCCATCACCGCCACGCAGATGCGCAGCGCTTCCTGCTGTGCCGGCCTGAACCCGTTCATGATGGCGATCACGCGCGGCGTATCCAAGACGAGATCCCGTTCCGCCGGCGGCGTCGCCGGCCCAAGCGCTGCGCCGAGCTCGGCGGCAAACTGCGCCGCATCGGCACGGCCCTCGACCACCGCCGTAAACTTCTCGCAGAAGACCCGCTTCTGCGCCGCCGGCATCACCGCGTCATCCTCGATGGTGTCGACGATCCGGCACAACAGGTAACCGTTGCCCACGGCCTCGCGCAGGGCATCGGGCAGCTGCGGTATCGTCAGCGCGAACGTACGCGACACAAACCGCAGCATGCGCGCCTGGAACTGTTCGTCGCTCTCCGTCCGCCCACCATCCCTATGCACAGAGTGGGCTGCCGGAATAATGGCATTACGGGTCGCCATACGGTCGGGCACAATCTCCTTATTATATTTCGCCGTGGCCGACGAGGACCTTGCCTACGCCTGCGTTCGGGTGCGGCGCACTCCCGCGACAGCTATCAACCATAGCATAAACCCTGCGGACCTTGAACATCGGACCGCGCCTGCGGCCGTGCCACAATGGCCTAGGCGCGCCGTTGCGGCACAGGCTCGGCCATCGCCAGGGCCTGCGGACGCGCAGGCTGCGCCTCCTGCCACCGCCACAAGGCCAAAGCCGGCAACCCGGTCACAACCTGCCGCATACGGCGCACCAATGCGAGCAGCAGTGAGACATCCGGCCCAAGTCCCAGTGCCGATCCGAGGAGAACGAATCCGCCCTCCTGCACCCCAAGGGCCGCCGGTACCGCAAAGGAAAGGCTCTGCAGCGCCAGGATCAGGCTTTCGAGGACGAAAAGCGCGTCGATGCTGATCGGGACCCGGATAAGCCGCAGCACCCACCACATTTCGGCCATGCCGCCGGCCAACCCCATCACCTGCCAACCCGCGCAGCGCAAAAGACCGCCGAAACGCGCATAAATCGCAAGGACATCGCGATCGAAATGCGCAAACGCATCCGGCCGCGTCCGCGCCTCGCGGCGCAAAACGCGCGCAAGCAGCCGTTCGACGCCGCCGGCCAGCCCGACACGGACCTGCAGCATCAGAAACGCCCCCACCATGACCGCGGAGAGGATGGCGGCAAGCAGCATCGACGTGACGAACGGTTCCGCCCCGATGCGCACGAGCAGCGCGCCAAGACCGGCGAATGTGAGAACGATCAGCACAACGAGCGTGACCGAGATCTCGACGACGATCGATGCCGCCGCAAGCGGCGTCGGCACCCCTCTTTGCCCGAGCAGGCGCACCGCCACCATCTCGCCGCCGACACGCACGACGGGCAACAGATTGTTGATGCCGTCGCGAACGAATGCAAGAAGCGTCAAGCGCCACCATGATGGCGCGTCCCTCCGCTCCGGGAACAGACTCCACCAGCCGCGCGCATCGAGTCCGAGGGCGGCAAAGCGCAGCGGCACGACCCAACCGAGCGCGATGCCGGCCCTGTGCACGAGCGCCGTCAGACCGGGCCACGCCCCGTACATGAGATGAACCGTCAGTAAAAGTCCGCCGATGCCGAAAACCGTCAGCACAGGACGCATGCGCCGGCCTCCCTGCGGGAGGGCGTCTTGTTCATCCTCGTGGTCTGGCGTCTTGATTGCTTGCATGTATCAGGTCCCACCGACGGTGACGCGCCCGTTCATCCGTCAAGTCCCGTCGATGACCGGCTGCTTGCGCAGCGCAAGGAGCGCCGGCAGCACCAGCAGAATCGAGATCAGGGCGCTGGCCATGGCAATAGAAAGCGTCTCGCCTAAAACGGCCATGCCGGGATTCGATGAGACCGCAAGACTGCCAAAGGAACTCATCGTTGTCAAAGCGCTGAACACCACCGCATCGGACGTGCTGGTGTCGAGCAGAAACCACGGCCGCACGCCTGCGCGCCAGCGGACGACCAGATAGATGCTGAATGCGACACTCAACCCGATCAAGAGCGGCAAGACGATGATGTTGGCCAGGTTAAACGAGATGCCGGCGATGCGCATGGCCGCCACCGCCCCCATGGCCGCCATGCCCAACGGTATGAGAATGGTCAGCGCGTCGGCCAAGCTGCGCAAGGTCAGCAACAGCAGCGCGGTAATGAGCACAAACGAAATGAGGGTCGCCTCGCGAAACGCCTGCACCACCGCGTCGCCGCCTTCGACCAGCAGCACAGGCGGCCCGACCGCGTCCGGCTCGACCTTCTGTACGCTGTGCACGAACCGGCGGATGTTGTCATTGGAATTCAGATTGAGCGATGAAAACACCTCGATACGCGCCACCCCGTTGGCGGCTACATAACGATCGCGCAGATCGGCCGGCAGCGTCGCGACGGTCACGGGGCGCGCATTGAGGGCGGTCTGCAGTCCGCGCAATTGCCAGGGCAGCGTGCCGATGATACGCCGCTGCAGGGTCATCAGCGCCTTGCGCGATTTGCCGAAGCGGGCAACATAATCGCCGATCGCTTGCGTGAGCGTCTGCGCCGTACCGGCGAGGCGCCGGTCCGGCTCCCCGCGCGCGAAGGTGGCAAGCGCCCCTTGCAGCCGCACAAGCGACACACGCAAGGCCCGTGTCGTCGGTTCCGGGGCGTTCGCGGGGGCGAACACGAAGGGGGGCACCACCAGCGCCGTCTGCGCAAGCACCGCAAGCTTCTGGTTCTGGTGGCTCGGAATATAGCTTGCCAGCGTCAGCACCCGTCCCACGGTCGGCTGCTTGCGCAGCCGTGCCGCGCGCGCCTGCGCCGCCGCCAGATTGGGAGTCAGGACGTCGATCGGGTAGGGCGAGATGCGGCCTTCCTTGAGCAGCTGCTCGAACGTGCGCACCGCCTCGCTCCGCTTGTTTTGCAGGTGCATCGGATCGAAATCGAAGTGCACGCTCAAGACCACCGGAATCAAGGCCACCATCACCACACAGACGGCGGCCATCACCGCCCGTGGATAGCGGTGCAGCGGCAGGCGCGCAAGCAGCACGCGCAAGGGGCTCGGCCCTTGCGCCGCCGATCGCGGATTGAGCACGGTAAGGAGCGCCGGCAAAACACTCAGATTGGCGAACAGGGCAAAAAACATGCTCGTTCCCGAGATGATCCCCAGATCGACGATGCCCGCGTAGTCCGTCGGTACGAACGAATAGAAGCTGATGGCCGCCGCCGCGGCGGCGAGACTCAATGCATTGCCCACGCGCCGCGCCGTCGATCCGAGCGCGGTGGCATGATCGGCACTCAACCGTTCCTCCTGGTAGCGGAACGAAAACTGGATCCCGAAATCGACGGCGAGCCCCACGAACAGGACCGCAAAAGCGACCGATATGAGATTAAGCGGTCCTGTCGCAAACAACGCAAACGCCGCCGTCCAGGTGAGTCCGCAAAACAGCGTCAGGAGGATGGCGAAGACGAAACCGGGACTGCGCAGTCCGAGCAGCAAAAACACGAGCACCAAACCAAACGACAGCGTGGTCGCCAGACCCGCGCTCTGCGAAACCGTCTGCACCTGCTCGTTGTCGAGGGCCGCTTCCCCCGTGATGCGCACGCGCACGCCATGCGCCGCGGTGAGCCCGAGCGCCTTGATGCCCTCCCGCACGCTCGCAAGCGCCGTCCGCACCGGCGCCCCGCCGCTGTAGTCGTAGCGCGGCTTGACCTCGAGGAACGCCGCATGGCCCGTTGCCACCGGCACACTGCCCGTCATGATGGTACCCCAAGGCATGAGCGCAAACCGCCCTTGCCCGGTCGCCTGGATGGTGGTGCTTAGGGCCGCGAGGATCTGGTCGAGGCCGGGCAGCCGCTGCGTGCGGTCGGCCGCCAGCGCCTTGATGAGAAGATCGTTGAATTGCGGCAGAGTGGGATGGGCCGCCAGCGTCGCCATGAACGGCTGGGCCCGCGACAGGCGGTCCGACAGCGTCCACAACGCCTTCGGTGACAGATACAGCAGCCCCTCACGGGCAAAGAACGGGCCCGCACCCGGTTCATAGAGGCCGGTGATGCCTTTGCCATGCCGCTTGAGCCATGCCGCAAGGCGGGCTGCGCTCTGCCGCGCAAGCGACGGTGACGGACTGCGCACCACCACGAGCAAGGTCTTGTCGAGCCCCGGGAAGGCTGCGTTGAACCGTCCTTGCGCACGCTCGAATGGCAGATCAGCCGACAGCATCTTGCCGGTGTTGGTACTGATCGCGAAATGGGTGATGGTATAGGCGAGCGAAAGACCGCTCACTGCCAGCGCCGCGAGAAGCACCCACCACGCGCGCCGCCTCGAGTACTCGGCAAGACCGATCAAGAAACCGAAATAAAAACGGTCGACCCGCCCGACCCCGCCACCGCCCCGCTTATCCTTTGAGAACACCACTGGCCCGCTTACCTAGAGTTCGCCAAAACTCACCCGTTCCACGCCGCCCTGCTCGAGGGCCGCACGCACCCGCGGGCTCAACAGCGCGGCGAGTTCGCCCCGGCCCGCCGGGTCGGTTGAGGGATGAAAATAGACCTCGCTGATTCCGGCAGGCAATCGCGTCATCGCGCCGACGACCTCCCCCTCTTCGACCGCGCCGGACTTGCGCAGTCCGAACACATAATCGTTATGCCGCAAACCCGCCCGCTGCAACCGCCGGCGCATCAACGCCACCCAGGGCCCCATGACCGCCGACCCGCTCGCACCCGTCAGTTTCTGGCGCAAAGGCAGCGGACCGGCCAGCACCCGCGGCTCGAACGGCAACCGCACCGCCCGCATCCCGTAGCGTCTGCCGATGGCGATGATGAGACTCAAGACGGTGGGATGCAAATGCATGTGCTTGTGGGCATTGACGTGATCGAGCCTAAGGCCCGTATCCGCGAACGCGGCAAACTGCGCCTCGATTTCCGCACGCAGCTGCGCCGCCGCGCGCGGACGGAAGAAAAAGCGGAATCCGGCCCGCACGAGCCGGCCGTCGAGCCGCCCCTGTGCATCACACAGGTCGGGAATCCGTGCAGGCGCCAGCACAGGCGTACCCTCCGCCACCACGACATGCAATCCGACACGCAGGTCCGGCAGCCGCCGCGCCCGCCGCACGGCATCATCCGCCGCCGCCTCGCCAACCATAAGGCTCGCGCCCGTCAGCACGCCCTCGCGCGCCGCCCGTTCGACGGCTTCATTGACAGCGACACTGAGACCGAAGTCGTCAGCGGTCGTAATGACCCGTCGGGCCGCTTTCAAGCCTGCCGCTGCCTGAAAAAGCGCATGAATTCCACGCCCTCCCGCAGGCGCCGCCGCATCATCTGCGGACTGCGCAGCATTTCGCCCACCATCTCCGCGACCTTGCCGGAACGGAAATAGAACTGCTTGTAGAAGGTTTCCACCGAATCGTAGATCTCCGTGCGATTCAGGTGCGGATACGACAAAGCGCTGGTCTGCACGCCGCGGTCGTTGACAAGATGCGTGGTGTCGTCGGCCAGCAACCAGCCGTTCTCGAGGGCCTGGTTGTACAGGAACGTACCGGGATAGGGGGCGGCCAGCGACACCTGAATGGTATGCGGATTGATTTCCTTCGCAAAACGGATCGTCTCTTCGATCGTTTCGCGGGTCTCGCCCGGCAGACCCAGGATGAACGTCCCGTGGACGGTAACCCCGAGCTTGTGGCAATCCTTGGCGAAGCGCTTGGCAACGTCGACGCGCAGACCCTTCTTTACGTTGTTCAGGATCTTCTGGTTGCCTGACTCATAACCCACCAGCAACAGCCGCAGGCCGTTGTCGCGCATGATTTTCAGGGTGTCGTAGGGGACGTTCGCCTTGGCGTTGCAAGACCAGGTCACGCCGAGCTTGCCAAGCTGGCGCGCAATCTCTTCCGCCCTCGGGATGTTGTCTGTGAACGTGTCGTCGTCGAAGAAGACTTCCTTGACCTGCGGGAAGTAGCGCTGAATGAGCTTGACCTCCTCGACCACATGCTCGGCGCTGCGTACCAGATAGCGATGCCCGCCGACCGTCTGCGGCCACAGGCAGAACGTGCAGCGCGACTTGCAGCCCCGGCCCGTGTAGAACGACACATACGGGTGCTGCAGATACCCGATGAAGTAATCCTCGATACGCAAATCGCGCTTGTAGACCTCCGTGACGAACGGCAGGTCGTCCATGTTGGCGATCGGCGACCGGTGCGGCGTATTCACGGCCTCACCCTTCTCGCCGCGATAGGTCAAACCGTCGATCGAGGCAAACGGCCGGCCCTCGGCGATCTCCTTGATCGTGAAGTCGAAGTCTTCCCGGGCGACGAAATCGATCGCCGGTGAAGCCAGCAGGGACTCTTCGGGCGCGACCGCGACTTTCGCGCCGACGAAACCGATCACAAGCTGCGGGTATGCCTGCTTCAAGGCTTCCGCCACCTTGACGTCGTAGGCAAACGACGGCGTGCTGGTGTGCAGCACGGCCAGTTCGTAGCCCTTGACCGTGGGCAGCACGTCCTCAAGGCTCAAGCCCGCGGCAGGCGCGTCGATCAACTTGCTGCCGGGTACGAGGGCCGCCGGCTGTGCGAGCCAGGTCGGATACCAGAAGGATTTGATCTCCCGCTTGGCCTGGTATCGAGATCCGGCGCCGCCATCGAATCCTTCGAAAGAAGGAGGATGCAGAAACAGGGTTTTCATCATGAACGCTACTCCCTACTCGCTTTTATGCTCCCACTCGCGCCAACGGCGAGCCGCTGGTCGCGCCACCGTACGCGCCGCCCTAGAAATCCCGCCACCCAGAGCGCGAGCAGCAAAAGATCGGCCACCGGCCAAAGACCCCACTGCGCGTGCGCTCCAAGACGCCTGCAGGCTCGCCAATGTAACATGAGGCGCAACACCAACGCCAGAAACACACAGGCCCAGGCCCAGGCGCTGCCGACCAGGGCGCCACCGATCGCGGCCACCGGCAGCGCAAACGAAAACACCGACGCGGCGTAGCCTGCGGGGTTGACGAGGCGGATGGTGCGCAACCACCGCAACTGATGGGCCCAGAGATCGGCGAACGTCGGCTCCGCCACGGCGGTCGTCACCACATAAGGCGACAGCACCGTGCGCAGGCCGAGCGCACGCGTGCGTGCCCCAATTTCATAGTCGTCCGCCAGATGCGAGGCAAACGCCTCGAAACCGCCAATGGCCGCCAGGGTCTCCCGGCGCAAGGCGATGGTCGCGCCGAAGGCGAACCCGCTCTGGCCAAGGAGCCGCGCGAGCAGCACCGAGGGGACAAACCAGTCCTGGATAAAAAGTGACCCCAGGCGCGACCAGACACCTCCGTGCGCGTTACCGCGGTACAGACAGGTGACGATGCCGACACCCGCGTCGGCCAACGGCGCGGCCACCGTGCGCACATAGTCGGGGCCGACCGAGATGTCCGCGTCCGCCAGCACCAGGCGGCCGTAGCGGGCCCGCTCAAGAATGTTCGCGAGGTTGCAAACCTTCCGGTTGCTGCCGATCAGCCGGTCATTGACGACCAAAACGAGATCCCTGTCCGGAAATTCGGCCTGCAGGCGCCGCACGACGGCGCCCGCCGGATCTTTGGCATCCTGGATGCCAAACACGACCTCATAACAGGGATAGTCCTGCACACAAAACGTGCGCAGGATCTCGTACAGATCCGGCTCCAGGCCGTAGAGGGGCTTTAGGATCGACACCGGCGGCCCGGATTCCAAGACAGATGGCGCCACCCGCCAGACCCGTACGGCGACGAGATCTGCGGCGAGGACCGTCAGCGCGCCCCCGAGCAGGAGCCCGCCAATCCACGCAAGCACCCACGCCGCCATCACCGCAAATAGCCGTGATCACGAAACCAGCGGACCGCGTCGTCAAGCGCCTCGAACGCCGGGCGCGCCCGGTAGCCGAGCGCCTGCTGCGCCTTGGCCGACGAAAAGAACATGCGTTTTTGTGCCATGCGCAGCTCGTCTACCGTCAGAAGCGGCACGCCCCGTCCCCGCGATCGCACCACGCCTTCGGCAATCCACGCCACCGGCCAGAGCAGATGCGGCGACAGGCGCAGCTTGGGCGGCCGGCGGCCGGTTAGCCCCGCGATCGCCGCCAGCATGTCGCGCAGCGGCAGATTCTCGCCGCCCAGCACGTAGCGCTCGCCGATGGTACCGCGCTCAAAGGCCAGACAATGGCCTTCGGCGACGTCATCGACATGCACGACATTGAGGCCGGTATCGACATAGGCGGGAATGCGCCCGCAGGCCGCGTCGCGGATGATCCGCCCGGTGGGCGTAGGCTTGATATCGCGCGGCCCGACCGGTGTCGACGGATTGACGATGACCGCCGGAAGCCCCTCTGCGATCAGCGCCCTGACGGCCTCCTCGGCCAAATATTTCGAGCGTTTGTAGGGCCCGATCATGTCCGCCAGGGTCACCGGTGTCTCTTCATCGGCGACACCGTCGCGCACAAGCCCCAGCACCGCGACGCTGCTCGTGTAGACGATCCGCGACACCCCCGCGCGCATCGCCGCGGTCATGAGCGTGCGCGTGCCCTCGACGTTGGCGCGGTACATGGCTTCGGCATCCGGCGCCCACAGCCGGTAATCGGCGGCCACATGGAAAAGACCCGCGCAACCGGCGGCCGCTTCGGTGAGCGATGCCTCGTCGGTCAGGTCACCGACCACGTATTCGACGGGAAGATCGGCCAGATTGGTGCGGTCGCTCTGCGGGCGCACCAGCGCGCGCACCCGGTGTCCGCGCGCAAGCAGCGCCCGGGCCACTGACGACCCGACGAATCCGCTGCCACCCGTAAGAAGAATATCCATGCGCTCAGGCAGCCGGTACGGGCGGGCGCCGGATCGCCGCGCGCTTCGGCCATGGACGCGGCAGCTTCAAAGGCGGGTCGACCCGCGGCTTTCCCGGTGTCGGCACGGGCGTGCCGGGCGGCAGCATCAGCTGTTCCACGGAATTAAGACCCAGATGCTTGCCGTGGATCAGGTAGTTGCGGTGCTGGAGATAGGCATCGCGTGTAAAGATGTAGGGATCGACCGCGTTGCGGCGTACGTACTCGATCTCGTTGGTCGCATTGGCTCGCGTATTGATGACGCTGATGATGCTAAGCGGCACGGTGACGGCCGCATTGCCGACGTAATAGAGCACGTTCGTAAAGATGCTGAATGCGATACTCGGTGTATTGCGCAGCGTATCGGGTCCGACGAAGGGCAGTACCAGATAGGGTCCGCGCGGCACGCCCCAGCGCGCAAGCGTCAGTCCGGCATCTTCCGTATGCGCCTTCAGTCCGAGACGTCCGGCGACATCGAAAAAACCAAGCATACCAAGGGTGCTGTTGACGACGAAGCGGCCGATGTCGCTTGCCCCTTGCACGACCCGTCCCTGCAGGAAATCGTTCACGATGACGTTCGGGTAACTGACGTTGTCGAAGAAGTTGGTGAGCGAGCCGCGCACCGGCTTTGGCGTGACCGCCACATACGCGTTGGACACCGGTGTCATCACCCACCGGTCGGCCTCGCTGTTGAAGTGATAGAAAGCCCGGTTCATCGGTTCCAAGGGATCATCCACGCCGCCTGCCGGCCGGCCGGTCATGGTCGCACATCCGGACAACACCAGGATCATCAGTCCGGCCATGACCCACAACCCACCTCTAGGCACGGCATCGGCCCGTTGTCAGCGCGTCCGGCATCCGTCCTAGGCAGCCTTGTGCAAAGCCATGAGCCGCGCCACCTTGGCGCGCAGTTTTTTCAGCAATACGGGAAAGCCCTGAGCGCGCATGATGGCCGTATACTGCGCGCGCTTGAGGGCGAGATCGCTCACCCCGTTGGCGACGATATTGACGATCTGCCAGTTGCCATGCGACGGCGCCAGCAGATAATCGAGGCGGGCCTGCCGCCCCTTGGCCGACACGAGCTCCGTGGCCACGATCACATCGCCATTACCCAAAACGCGCGACCCGGTGACATGAAACGCCTGGCCGGCCGCGTAGCCGTCAAATTCCGCGGCGTAGGTGGCGATGGTCAAGCGGGTGAATGTCTTCTGGAATTGCGCGCGCTGGGCGGCGGTCAGTCCGGTCCAGTAGGGACCGAGCGTCACCTCCGCGATGAAGGCCAGATTGTGACTCTTGCGCACCGCCGGCGTGAGCTCCCGATAACGCCCCGGAAATCCCAGGGTCTTGGCGTTTTTCATGACCGACAAAAGCGTGCCCTGGAACTTCGTGATGACGGTCACCGCGGGCGCCGCCTGGGTCTGTGCAACCGCGATCCCGATCGATACCATGGCCAGCATGCCTGCCAGGACCACCGTCCACCCCGCCTTTCGCGACCACTCCATGCGTATCTCCTTGTTGTGCCCGCGCGACGCCGCACGCCCCGACGTTCCTGCGCGCAGGCGCGGCATATTTTATGATGACGGGCCTTTTAGCCGTGATTAGACATTTCTGCGCGCGTAGGCGCGACCCTTCCACTGCGTGCGCACGCCGCGAGCATACCACAGGGCCGAAGTATAGGTCATAGCCAGAAAGGCCAGACCAATGATGGGCAAGGTGAAGGCCACCCAACTCCTCTGCCCATAGAAACGCACAGTCGGCATGTAACCAAGCGCCATGAGCAAGACCGCCCCGGCGCTCCACCCGCGCGCGCCGCTGCCGCCCGCGACGAGTCCGCCAAGCGGCACCGCGAATACCACCAGCATCACCAGGGTACAGACCGCCAGCAGGCCGTATGAGTAACCAAGCTGCGCGAAGGCCGTGCGCGCCACCATCATCCACAGGCTCTTTACGGTGTTGGCGCGCAACATGACCGCGTCGCGGGTCACACCGATCCAGGTGCCGCCGCCGGCGCGCTTGATGTGCCGGGCGAGCGTGCAGTCGTCGATGACAGCCCCGCGCAGCACCCCGAATCCACCCAGATCCGCCAGCGCCTGGGTCTTTACCAGTACACAGCCGCCGGCCGCCGCCGCCACCCGGGAAGAACGCCGGTTGGCCAGCCGGAACGGATAGAGAAGCTTGAAGAAATAGACGAAGGCCGGCATGAACCACCGGTCCCAGAAGCCGCGCATGGCAGGCGCCGCCATCAGCGACACGAGCGTCAGATCCTCCGCGCGGGCCCAGGCGAGCAGCGCGCCGACAAGACCCGCCTTGAGTTCGATATCGGCGTCGAGGAGAAGCGTATAGGGGGTCTGAATCTGTGCGCGCCCCTGCTCGAGCGCCCAGAGCTTGCCCGTCCACCCCGCCGGCAAAGGCGCACTGGCGATCACGACGAGGCCGGCCAGACCGGCCGCTTGCGCGGCCGCGGCGGTGCCGTCTGTCGACGCATCGTCGACCAGGATCACCCGCAGCGCCCCCCCTTGATGCTTCAGGGCCGCCAGACTGCGCCCGATCACACCCGCTTCGTTGCGCGCCGGTATCAGCACGGTCACGGCGCCGTCGGGGACGGTGGCGGCGCCTTGCGGCAACCGCTCGCTCATGCGCCACGGTTGCCAGGGCACGATCAGCACCGCAAACCACAGCAAAGCGGCCACGGCTGCCGCGATGACCATCACAAACCCGTCAGGTCCGAACGGACGTTTTCGACGGGGAGCGGGGCATCGCCACCGGGATACCGGCCGGTTCGCGGTAGGTGGTCGGCGGTTCGGGCGCCATCGGACCTTCGGTGCGCGGTCCCTGGAAAAACACCCGCAGTGCCTTCAGGGGATGCGCGAAGGTGTCGTTGACCGCAGTGCCCTCATAGCCGCAGTGGACCATGCAGTTGTCGCACTTGGGGTGCCGCCCCGTGCCATACCGGTCCCAGGGGGTCGTTTCGATCAGCTCGCGGAACGTCGCCGCATAACCCTCTTCGCTCAGCAGGTAGCAGGGCTTTTGCCAGCCGAACACGTTGCGCGTCGGGTTGCTCCACGGCGTGCACTCGTAATCCTGATTGCCGGCAAGAAAGTCGAGAAAGAGGCTCGACTGATTGAAGCTCCACTTGGCATTGCGCTCCTTGCCAATGGTAAAGATGCGGCGGAACAGATTCTTGCTCTGGCTGCGGCGCAAAAACACGTCCTGACGGGGCGCGAGCTCGTAGCTGTAGCCCGGCGACACGGTGACTCCTTCGACACCGAGTGCATTCACGTAATCAAAGAAGTCCGCGACCTCCTCCGGATTTTCATCCTGGAACAAGGTGCAGTTGATGGTCACGCGAAAACCGCGGTCGCGCGCCATCTTGATCGCTTCCACCGCCTTGTCAAATACGCCCTCCCGGCACACCGACTTGTCATGCCGTTCGCGGTTGCCGTCAAGATGAATGGAAAACGTAAGATAAGGTGACGGTGTGTACTCGTCGATCTTGCGCGCCAGCAGCAACGCATTCGTACACAGGTACACGAACTTCTTGCGCGCGACGATACCCTTGACGATCGCGGCCATGTCCTTGTGGATCAGCGGCTCGCCGCCGGGGATCGACACGATGGGCGCACCACACTCATCGACTGCGCGCAGACACTCGTCCACGCTCAGCCGCTTGTCGAGGATCTCATCGGGGTATTCGATCTTGCCGCAACCGGCACATTCGAGATTGCATCGAAACAGAGGCTCGAGCATCAGCACCAGCGGATAATGCTTCACGCCCCGCAACTTCTGACCCAAGATATAGCGGCCCACACGCCACTGTTGTCTGATCGGCACTTGCATTGTGGTTGTTCTCCTGCGCTTTGGGCTTCGCGCCGTCTAGACGGCGGTACGGGTCTTTTTCAGTAGGGTGGCGGGCAGCCGGAATGTCGTCGTCTCCGGTTCGGCCGGCAGCTCGGCGACCGAGGCCACGCCCAACGAGGCCAACCGTTCGAGCACCCCGCGCACCAGCACCTCCGGTGTCGAGGCGCCCGCCGTGATCCCGATGCGCACGGATCCCTGAAACCAGGCCGGATCGACCTCACTGGCATCCTGCACCAGATAGGCCTTGGTATTCGGTTGCTCGCCCACTTCACGCAACCGGTTTGAATTCGAACTGTTGCGCGCCCCGACGACGAGCAGGATATCGACCTGCCCGGACAGCTGCCGGACCGCGTTCTGGCGATTCTGCGTGGCATAACAGATGCCGCTCAAATCCGGGCCCTGGATACGCGGAAAGCGGGCCCGCAGGGCGGCGATGACGTCCTTGGTGTCGTCGACACTGAGCGTGGTCTGTGTCACATAGGCGAGATTGGCATCGTCGGCCACCTGCAGATTGGCCACGTCGTTCGTGTCCGACACGACGTAGACGGGGCCTGGTATGCGCCCGCGCGTACCTTCCACTTCCGGATGCCCGGGGTGGCCGATGATGATCACCGTGTAATTCTGCAGACTGTAGCGCTGCGCCTGATAGTGCACCTTCGTCACCAGCGGACAGGTGGCGTCGATGACATCGAGCTCGCGTGCCGCCGCTTCGTCGACCAATGCCGTCGCCACGCCGTGCGCACTGAAGATGGTCGGCGCCTTGGCCGGCACCTCCTCCAGACGCTCGACGAAGATGGCGCCGCGCGCGCGCAGATCCTGAACCACATGCTGGTTGTGAACGATTTCGTGGAGAACGTACACGGGCGGCCCGTACACCTCCAGGGCCCGTTCCACGATCTCGATGGCCCGCACCACACCGGCACAAAATCCCCGCGGCTGGGCCAGCACGATGTCCAACGTCGGCTTTTCGCTCATATGCGCTGTGTTCCTTCCCTCGACACGATGCCCAGGCAGAGCCACCCGAAAGATTGCGGATCGGCGGCGAATCTTAGCATGCTACTGAATGGCGCGCGCCAGGTAAAGGTCTGAGTGGCCTACAGGCCCACACTGTCGCCAAGCAACAGCAGCGCCGCACAGGCCATCAGCGCCGTCGCCAGCCACACGAGCGCACGCTGCAAAGAGGTCGATGCGAACGCGCCGGCGACCGCCGGCCGCTCGGCAAGCCGCGCCGTCAGCGCGAGTATGGGCACGGCCACCAGACCGTTCAACACCGCGCTCAGATACAAGGCGCGCATGGCGTCGACCGGAATGCCATTTAACATCAATCCGCACAGCACCGACAGGGCGATGGCAAGATAAAAACGGGGCGCGCCCGCCGGCGGCAGACCGAGCCCGGAGCGCCAGCCGAACATCTCGGCCAGCGCGTAGGCGCTGGCACCGGCCAGCGCCGGAATCGACAAAAGGCCCGTACCGACCATGCCGATGGCGAACACCACGAATGTGAAGCGCCCGGCCAGCGGCGCCAGCGCGCGGGCGGCCTGTTCGGCGGTATCGACATGATCCATGCCGTGGGCGCCCAGCGTGGCTGCCGCCGTCACCATGATGAAAAACCCGATGATCTGTGAGAGCGCCATGCCAAGATAGGTGTCGGCGGAGATGCGGCGGCGCTCTGACCGGACGGACGCTGGGCAAGAGGAAGGCGCCCCTTCGTGCACGCGCTCCGCCTCCTGGCCCGCCTGCCAGAAAAAGAGGTAGGGGCTGATGGTCGTACCGGCGATCGCCACCAGCCCCATGACCGCGGCGTGGCCGGACGGCCATTGCGGCACCATGTGCCGCCACGCGGCGTGCCAGTCGACATCCACGGCAAACGCCGTCGCCACATAGGCAAGCAGGCTCAATGACAGCACTGCGAGGACACGCGCGTAACGGCGATACGGCACCCAGACTTCGAGCGTGATGATCAGTACCGCGAAGGCGGCCGCATACACGATGCGCCGGCCGCCGAAAAGCAGGCGCGCCGCGCCACCGATGGCGAGCAGATCCGCGGCGATGTTGATGACGTTGGCGGCAAGCAGCGAGACGACCAGCGCACAGGCGACGCCGGCCCCGTAATGCCGGCGGAGATTCGCCGCGAGCCCTTGACCGGTGGCCTGCGCCAACCGGGCGCAGGCATCCTGGACGGCCGCAACCAGCGGGTAAAAAAACCACAGGGTCCACACCAGGCGGTAGTGCAGCTGGGCACCCACCTGGGAGTAGGTGGCGATGTTGCTCGGATCGTCATCGGCCGCAGCCGTGAGAAAGCCAGGCCCCGGCTCGCGCAGAAACCAGCGCACCCGCAGCCGGCCCCGCCCCTGCGCCCTGTCTGTACTCATGCGGCATCTTAACGCCCCCCCGCCGCGGGCAGGTGCGACCTTGAGGACTCGCCGCGCAGCGGGCCGAACTGCTAAAATGCCGCAAACGGAGTTCTTTCCATGACACGATCCTTATGACACGGCACCCATACAAAACAGTCGGCCTGCGCGTGGTGGCGGGTCTTATCAGCATTTCCCTGCTGGCGGCAGCGCCTGCGGCCCGTGCGAGCCTGAAAAGCGACGCCGTCCAGGCCGGCCACGCGCTCGGCACGGCCGGCCGCCATGTCGGCCACGCCGCCAAGCGGGCGGGGCTTGCCATAGGGCATGCCGCCAAGGCCGGTGGACTCGCCTTCTGGCACGCCATCAAGGGCAAGGGCCGCTGAGCGCGGCACCTAACGCATCCGGCGCAACCATTCGCCAATGAGCAGGCGGGCGATACGGACGGTGTCGCGCACCGGCCGGTAGTGACTTGGCCGGCGATGCGCGGGATAGCGCGCCTCGACAGGGATCAGCAACAGCGGCAATCCGAGCTCCGCGGCGGTGATGAGCGCGCGCGTCTCGAAGGCAAAACCGCCCTCGGCTTTCGAATCCATGAGCACCTCGAAGAGGCGGCGCGGATACACCCGCAGGCCCGACTGGCTGTCGATGACCCGGCAACCCGTAATCCGGGACACCGCCCAATCGGCCAACCGGTTCGCCGCCAGCCGCAGCGGCGGCCGTGGTCGGCGGCTGGACATGGGCGCGCCGATCACGAGCGCATCCGCATAATCGCGCGCGATCGCGCTAGTGAATTCTCTGCCGTTAATCTCATCAAATGAGGAGATCGCTCCGCGGAGGTCATCCACTGATTCTTAACGCAACTCGCAGACTCGCCTGCTCGCTCCACTGGCGTACGCGGCGCAAAGCCGCCG
>JAJYPD010000059.1 GCA_021795715.1 Pseudomonadota bacterium | reverse complement strand
AAGCAGCGCCTGTTCGAGCCGTTGACGACGAGTCGCACGAACGGGATGGGCCTTGGTCTTGCCATCGCGCATGCGCTTGCCTCGGCGGCGGGCGCGGAATTGACGCTGGGCCGCACGGGGTCGGATGGAACCCGCTTCGTGCTGCGCATCCAGTCGGTGGATGTACCGTGAAAGGCCGGCAATCCGTGTGGATGCGATGACGCAACATCTTTCGATTCTTTATGTGGGAGGCGATCCCGCCGTTTCCGTGCGCCTGGATGATATCGGCAGGGAGGCGGGTGTCGTCGCGGATGTGACGACAGCGTCGCCTCCTGTGCCCAGAGTCCTTCTGCAGGATGCCATGTGGGATCTGATCGTCCTGGACGCGGAGGTCTTTGCGGAGGTGGCCGCGGGCGCGCCCGTTGTCGGCATGCGTCCGACGCTCGTTCTGGGCGATGAGGCCATCGCGGCCCAGGCGCTCGAATGGGGCGCTTTGGATGTCATGGATCTGCAGAACATGGATCGTGTCGCGGCGCGCCTGCGCGGACTTTGGCGGGCGCGAAGCGACCGGGATCTCATGAATGAGGCCCTGTCGTATCTGGAGGACTCGGTATTGATCGCGCGGGCCCGTGGCGCGGATGGGTTCGATGTGATGTTCCGCAATCCCGCCTGTTCGCGGCGGACGGGCACGTCCGTGGGTGACCGGCTCATGTGTCTGACACCGGGGCCGCGGACGGACATGCGCAAGATCGAGGAGATACGTCATGAGATGACGGCCGGCCACCCGGTGCGGACCGAGCTGCTGGATTACCGTGCCGACGGGGAGATCTCGTGGATCGAGTTTAGCGCCGCCCCCCTCTCCCAGGCAGACTACTGGATCGCGGTGTCGAAAGACGTGTCGCGCCGCCACGAGTCGGAAGATCGGGCACAGAAGCTGCGCGATCTGGTCATGAAATCGCAAAAACATGAGAACGTGGCGATCCTTGCTGCCGGCATCGCGCATGATTTCAACAACATACTGACGGGCATTGTCGGCAATGCCGAGCTGGCCAGGATGACCTTGCCGGCCGAGCACACGGCCCGTACGGATCTCGATACGATCATCGCCGCGTCCCAGCGCGCCGCTGCGCTGACGCGCGAGCTTCTCGACTTCGCGGGGCCCGGCAAGGGCGTGCTCGAGGCTGTCTACCTAAACAGCATGGTCACCACGATGCTCGTCATTCTCCGCTCTCAAATGCACAAGTCCATCATCGTGCGCAAATCCCTGCGGCCTGACGTGCCGCCCATCGAGGCGGATCCGGCGGAGGTGCAGCAAATCATGTTCAATCTGTGCCTGAACGCGAGCGAGGCCATGGTCGAGACGGGTGGTGTGCTGTCGATCACCACAGACTGGATCGACATCGATGAGGACGTGCGGCAAGGTTTTTCCTACGGGCGGCCGCAGATCGGACGGCACGCGGTTTTCGAGGTGGCGGATACGGGTTGTGGCATGGAACCCAACGTGCTTCTGCGGGCATTTGAGCCCTTTTTTACCACGAAACCGGACGCGCGCGGGATCGGTCTGGGCGTCGTCCTGAGCGTGGTCAAGGCCTATCGGGGAGCCATAGACATCCACTCGGTACCCGGGGAGGGAACGACCGTACGGGTGGTGTTGCCGGCGGCGGCGGCACGCGAGCGCCGCCAGACGCCCGGGCGTCATGGCGTGCAACCAAGCAGCCACCAGGCGCACACGGTGCTTTTTGTCGACGATGAGGAAATGCTGCGCACGCTGTGCCAGAGGGCGCTGGAACCGCTGGGGTACCGGGTCCTGGTGGCAGCCGACGGCATCGAGGCACTGCGGATCTTTGAGGAGAACCGGGATCGCGTGGACCTTGTCATTCTGGATCTGTCCATGCCGCGGATGGGCGGCGAGGACGCATTCAAGGCGATCCAGTCCGTGCGTGATGACGTTCCGGTGCTTCTGTGTTGCGGATACGACGAGGCGAGTGCCCAGAGGAAAGTCAGCGGTTCCACCTTCTCCGGGTATCTGCCCAAGCCTTTTGGCGTGGATACACTCATCAATGCCGTGCGGGTGGCGATTTCTGATCATTCCACGGCAATAGATTCGATGAACGGGAATGGTTTGCGGTAGATGTGTGCGGTGGATATCTGGAGCAGAGAAAATCAAGCAAAGAAAGCCACTTTTCCGACCTTTGTCTGATGATTGGGTGCAGATCGGGTCACTAGAATGGTCGCTCGGATCGACGAGGCAGTGCGACCATGGGGCCGGGTGACAGTCATACGCAGCGCGACGACGCAGGACTGGAATGGCTCATGCAGATCGCCTATTTAGCAGGTAAATCGCTGGATGCGGAGGAGAACGTGCCGCCGGTTCTGGCGGCAATGGCGGGGCTCGTCCCGTGCGAGGATCTCGTGTTGTTGCAGGTGCGCGATGACGTCATGGAGATGACAGGACACTGGTCGCGGCCCGGATCGACACCAGGAATGGGCGGTTCCTGCGCATTCAAACGCCAGCAGCAGGCCTTTTGCGAGCGGCGCGTGGTGAAAGGCAAGCCTGCGGAGGCGCTCGAACTCCCGTATCTGAGCGGCCGTGACGAGGTGATGGCGCTGATTGTTCCTCTGGTGATGGATTATGTGTGCATCGGCCGCCTGGATTTCATACGTGACTGGCGGGCGGAGCCGTTTTCGGAATGGGAACAGCAGTGCGCGCAGGCCTGCGGGCGCCTGTTGGCGCTTAGCCTCCACAATAGTGCCGAATACGCGCGGGTCGCGTGGCTTGCAGATCATGATGCGCTCACCGGAATCGGCAACCGGCGTACCTTCGACATGGCGCTGAACCGGGAGCTGGCGCGCGCGGAGCGCTACAGGCGCGACGTGTCGCTGTTGTTGATCGATCTCGATGACTTCAAGGAGGCCAATACGCACCTCGGCTTGTCCGGTGGCGACGAGATCCTGCGGCGTACGGCGAAGGTGCTCGCCGAGCGCGCCCGCAAGGGTGTCGATATCTCCTGTCGCATCGGGGGGGACGAGTTTGCCATGATTTTGCCGGAGATCGGTGAAGGGATGGCGAATGATCTTGCGCAACGGCTGGTGAAAGACGTCGCGACCGCGACCATGTCGTTATGGCCGATGCGTTTTTCTTACAGCATTTCCACATACCCGTCGACGTCAGCGGAGCTTCTGCGGAGGGCTGCCGATGTCAAGCTGATGGCTGCGAAGACCCGCAAGGGACGTATTGCCGTGCCGGTAGGGAGTGCCGTGCAATAGGGTGTTTGTTGTGTGGTGGTTGGTGATGAAAGCGGGCGGCAGGCGCCGTGGGCAACATAGTCGGACATTACAAGGAAGGGGATGGACATGACGGCACGGTTGGCAAGAACAGGCATGGGTCTGGGTCTGTCGGAATCGCGGCGGCGGGAGGCGAGCACCATGGGCCGCCCGCGGCAGATCCTGCTTATTGAAGATGAGAGCGTCGCGGGACAGGCGCTGGCCCAGTCTCTGCAGGGACTTGGAATGGTGTGCCGGTGGGTGTCGACTTTCGAGGCGGCTTCGCAGGCGTGGAAGGAGGCATCGTACGATGCCGTCATCACCGACATCATGCTCGACAGCGGCAAGCCGGACGGACTGGAGATCCTGCGCAAGATAGAGCAGGCGGGCATGCCTATGCCGGTGGTTGTCATCAGTGCTTTTGCGGATCAGGTGCGGGTGAAAGAGGCGCTTAATCATGGCGCCGCCTACCTCCTTGAGAAGCCGTTTTCCACAAGCGAGCTGAAGAAGATTCTTGAGCGGCTGTGGGAGGAGCCCAAAGGCCTTATCGGGGCCCGGGAGCGGGCACTCAATCAGGCGACCCTCACCAACAAGGAATGCGAGGTGGCCCGTCTTTTGCTGAAAGGTCTGTCGACACAGGAAATGGCAAGGCTGACGGGAAATTCCGAAAAGACGCTCAAGCAGCACATCAGCACCATCTACGAAAAATGCGGAGTTTCGAGCCGGACGGAGTTTTTTCACTACATATTTCCCACCTGAAGATATCGGGCCTGAGTTCGATGGCGTAAATGGGCCAGCCTGTTAGAGTGGGTGGCAGGTGATGAGCGCAGCGGCGAGGCCATATGGGCACATACTCACTGCTTGGCACGATCGTAATTGTTCTGGATGTCATCGCGATCATTGGAATTGTGTTTGGTTCGGCATCGGTCGGTCACAAGCTGTTCTGGACGCTTGTGGTGCTGCTCTTTCCGCTGGTGGGCATGATCGTCTACTACCTGATCGGGCGCAGTCCGCGCGATACCTAGATTCCCTAAGGAAGTTCAGGAGGTGAACGCATGGAAACGCACACGGAAGAGGCCCCAGGAATGCGTGGTGGCCAGGGTGGATCACGGATCCTGACGTTCGTGGGCGGTCTCGCAGTGGGCTATGTGGCCGCGACACTGCTGGCGCCCAAAGCCGGCCGCGAGCTCCGTTCGAATCTGTCGTCTTATGCCAAGACGACATCCAGCAACGTGTCCTCGGCGATGCGCGACGTGATCGATTCGGCACGCCAGGCAACGCGCTCCATGGGCCGCAAAATGATGAGCGGCGCAGAGGGCGGGCATGAAAAGGAGCAGGGTGTTGATGCCGGCGGCGCAGCGAGCGAGGGCGCAGGCCAGAAGAACTATCAGTAGGTAGGGCAGGGGAGCTTGGCGTCGGACCAAGGTCCGATCGCGAGGCGAACAGGGCCGTCCGACAATCGGCAGATCCCAGGGAAGCGGTGCAAATCGTATCGCGAGGGTTTTCAGCTAGGAGGCTGTATGGCGAAATGTGTGGGGCGAGAGTTGGTCGAGGCGAGAGGCATGGATGTCGACAGCCTGATCAATGTCCTAGTCGAGCGGGCGCTGGCGGAAATGGGGAATTATTACTACTTCACGCTCCTGCGCATCCATTTGCTGGGCGTCGATGGGGAGGCCTTGCGCCGTATCATCGAGCAGGTACGGGAGCAGGACCGTCATCATTTCGAGCTTCTGGTGCCGCGTATCTATGAACTCGGAGGGCGCCTTCCGGAAACCGCGGAACAGGAGTCCGGTACTCTGGGCGCGCTGCGCGTGCTGCCGGTGGAAGCCGATGTGCCAAAGATTTTGCCCATACTCCTGCAGGCGGCCGAGGCATCGGTGAAGGCCTATACGAATCTTTGTGCCATGACGATAGGAAAGGATAACCATACCTACAATCTTGCACTCGCGATCCGCCAGGATGAAATCCAGCACCAGGTGCGGTTTCTGGAGATGCTGGGGCGCGGGGCGGCCGAACCGCGGCTGCAGACAAGTGCCGAAATTCTTCTGTCGGTGGCCCAGCTGGGTGCGCCACCTGCCGTGGTGCGCGTCGGGGCGGGCGCCTGACCGCTTCCGGGCAAGCCGCGGGTCTTATCCCCCGGTTGGCACATCGCGGCATCGTGGTGCGCTATAATGGCCCAAAAAGCGCGGATGCCCGATGTGGCTCCGTATCGGAAATGATCACACTGATGCCGGGGGCGACATATGGCATATGGACGATACACCGGGGCATCCAGGCGTCTTCTCATGGGCGCCATGGTGGGAATGATCGTAGCGTTGGGCGCGGGGTGCTCCTCGATGGGGGCACAGGAATCCACGCATGCATATTTTCAGGATGCGGCGATCACATCGAAGATCAAGGCCCGGCTGCTTGAAGATCAGGCGCTGCGGGGCTTTCAGATCAAGGTCGATACCTACCGGGGCCACGTTATCCTAAGCGGCTTTGTCAACCACGCCGATGAGATCGGGACTGCGGTACGCATCGCCAAGAGCATCCGGGGCGTGGTCAGTGTACGCAATGATCTTGTCGTCAAACGCGCCGTGACGCCCGGGCCTGCGCCGAAGGCTGGCGCCGGTACGCCGGCACCGTCTCCATCGGGATCCTAGTTGCCCCAGACCGTTTAGGGCCAGTTGATCGGCAGACCGAGGCCCCGCAGGCGGGTGACGGTCGATCCGAGGCAGCGGGCCACAAAGGCGCGACGCACAGGGTTTCCGTGTGCGCGCTCCGCCCACGGACCAGGCGGAAGGGCGGCGTGCACGTAGAGGGCCTGCGGCGGGTAATAGAAGGTCTTCGTGAATCGTTTGAGAAGCAAGGTGAGGGCGCGCGCGACGAGCAAGCGTTTCGGTCCAGGCATGCGCGCCAGCCGCTCCTGTAGGATCTCAAGTCCGTAGGCGATGTGGCGCGCTTCGTCTGTACTGTGCAGGACCGACAGTTCGACTGCGACCGGGCAAACCCCCTCCGCGTGCAGGCGGACATAGCGGTTCAGGCGGTCTGGAACTTCCTCGCCCAGCAAAATCGCACCCCAAAACAAGGCCGAATCAAAGGGAAGACGGCGTCCGAGCAGAGTCAGCGCGAAGTCGCGGCGCGGCGCGGTTTTGCGTACATCGAGTCCGCTGCGACGAAAAAACTCCAGGAACATCAGGCTGTGCCCGGCTTCTTCGCGCAGTTCATGCAGATGGTACATGCGCGTGGACAGTGGTGTGTCCGGATGGGCCGCGGCACGTCCCAGGCGTTCAAGAAAGATCCCCTCAAGCCACAGTCCCGCCTGAAGAAAATGAATGAATTCATAATGCGAGAGCCGCTGGCGGTCGGCAAGCGGCAGGCGGTCGAACTCCGCCACGCCGTGCAAGGACAGCGCCGTTTCCGGGAGCCAGAAGCTGTGCGTGTTCAGCCGTTCCCACTGCACGCGGGCGGTGGGGTCGCGGTAGGGCGTGCTGTGTCGGGCGAGCTGATCGGCGCGCTCGACCACGGCGCCAGTTGGGGTGGGATGGGTCGTGGCCACGCGCGGAGTATACCGGGAGTTCGGTGGGGGGCCTAGGGGCGCTAGACACGGCATCGCCAGCTCGGCGCGGCTTGCAGGCCATGGGTTGCTGGGGTACTCTTGAGACCTCTTCCGGGGAGAGGTGTCCGAGCGGTCGAAGGAGCACGCCTGGAAAGTGTGTGTACGCCAAAAGCGTACCGAGGGTTCGAATCCCTCCCTCTCCGCCAGTATTGATCCCGGGTGACCCCTTAAAGCGTCGCACCGACTCCGCGGCGGGACCCCTTGGTGCTGCCCGGATGGAAGACCCCCTCACCCCAGATGCGGCTGCAATTGTGCGTATCGCGTTGTTCGGCGACAGACACTTCGAGCTACACCCCACATGATG
>JAJYPD010000019.1 GCA_021795715.1 Pseudomonadota bacterium | reverse complement strand
GCCGCCTTCGTGAACGACGATTTCGGTCTCGATGCCGTGCTCGGGGTATTGGAAATCCAGCGCCCCGAAGCGCTGCTTGGTCGACTGTTTGAGATCCTTCATCAGCGACTGGTAGCCGGGATTGTAGGAAATCACCAGCTGGAAGTCGGGATGCGCCTGGATGAGCTCACCCTTTTTGTCCAGCGGCAGCGCCCGCCGGTTGTCGGTCAGGGGATGGATCACCACCGTGGTGTCCTGGCGCGCCTCCACGACCTCATCCAGATAGCAGATCGCCCCGTGACGGGCCGCAATCGCCAGCGGGCCGTCCTGCCACCGCGTGCCCGAGGCGTCGAGCAGGAAACGTCCGACCAGATCGGATGCCGTCATGTCTTCGTTGCACGCCACCGTGATCAGCGGGCGGTTAAGCTTCCAGGCGACATACTCGACGAAACGCGTCTTCCCGCAACCCGTCGGGCCCTTCATCATCATCGGCATGCGCACCGCATAGGCGGCTTCAAAGAGCTCCACCTCGTCGGCGACCGGCCGATAGTAGGGCTCCTTCTTGATCCGGTAGGTGTCAATCCCCTCGTTCATATGTACTCCTCAAAACGTCGATGATTCGTGTTGTTGTATCGCTGTCCGAACGTGCCTAGCGCGTGAGGCCGGCGTATAAAAACGGCAACTTCTCCGGCAATCGCGCCACATGGTCCAAAACCAGGTAGTTCTGCTGGCCAAAAATGCGCGCCACATACTGGTCGGCATGCGGATCGAGACTCAGGCAGTAGGTGTGAATACCCTGGCGCGCGATCTCCTCGACGGCCTTTTTCGCGTCGTAGCGCAGATACTGGGGATCGCGCTCATCATTGTCCGCCGGCTCTCCGTCCGTCAGGACCAGCAGCAGCTTCTTGTGGCTGGGCCGGCGCGCGAGCAGCGCACCCGCGTGCCGCATGGCCGCACCCATGCGCGTCGACAGCTGCCCGGTCATGCCCGCCAAGTGGCCCTTGGCCGCGTCATCGTAGGGCTGGTCGAAATCCTTGAACCGGTAATATTCGACGTCGTGGCGGCCGTTCGAATCAAATCCATGGATGGCAAACGGATCACCGATCTTGGCCATGGCGTCTGCGAGCAGCGCTGCGGCCTCGCGCGACAAGTCCAGCACGCTCGACTGTCTTGTCCCGCGGACCGGATCGTTGGTGGACTCCGAGAGATCGAGCAGCAACATGACCGACAGATCACGCAGCTTGCGCTGCACGCGGATGCCGATGCGCCAATCCGGCGTCATTTTCATGCGCATGTCGATGGTCGCAGCGACGGCCGCATTGAGATCGATCTCGTCGCCGTCTTCCTGCTTGCGGATGCGCACGACGCCTTGGGGCTGCAGCGCCTCGATCAGGAACTTGAGGCGGCGCACCAGAGGCTTGTGCGCCTCCAGCACCGCGTCGATACGCGCCGGATCCCCCATCTTCGGCCGCTTCTCCACGAGCGTCACCCAATGCGGCCGTTCAAGCTGGGTCAGATAATCCCATTCGTGGTAATGCACGGGCGAGGACACCGGCGCCTTGCCCTCGCGCTCGTTGTATGTGGTCCCGTCATCATCATAGAGCTCCGTGGGCAGCACCCAGATCTCCTCGGCATCGTCCCCTGCGGTTTCGACGTCGATGGCGTTGACCATCTCCATGATGTTGACGTATTTGCGCACCTGACCCGGTGGGCGCGGCATGACCAGATGTTCGGCCTGCGGCGAAACCCACAGATGCCGGTTGTCATCGCAATACGGGGTGGACGGCGCGGTAAGCCGCGCACTGGCGCCCGAAAGCGCCCGCAGACGTTCGGCCAGCGCAAGGCCGATGTCGCGTGCCGTATCCGGATCCTCGATCGCCTTTTGCTTTGCCTCCCACGCATCGCGCACCCACACCATGAGCGGATCGGCGTCACGATATGAGGCATCGCGCAGCGCACACTGCACGCGAACGAGACAACCGGACACGTCGTCGCCTGCGCCTTCATCGGTTGCCAGGCTGTTCCACAAAGCCGCCAGTCCGGGAAACCGCCTTATGGCAAGACGTTCGACACGCACATCCTCGATGGCCTCGATCGCCGCCTTCTGCAACGCATCCCACCCATCGGCGCCGGCAAACGGCCGCGAATAGGCCAGATGGGCCGCGCAATGCGCGACCTGTGCGCGATAGACCTCAAGCCCGTCGATTTTGTGTGCCGCCGTCAGGTGATCATCCACGGCATCCGGCAGATGAATGACGTGCTGCTCTATGAACGGCTGATAGCCCGTGCGCGTCTCGAAATCCCCGGATGTCGGGCGCAGAAAGAAGTCACGCGCCCACAAGGCGCGCAGATACATGATGAGGCGGCGCTGCACATCGACAAACAGAACGCCACGGCGCTCCGCCTGCAAAACCGCCCGCGATTCGGCGCTCTCCAGGCCGAAATAATCCGCCTGCGCGGCAAAGTTGGTGCGATACGCGGCCACGCCCCGCATCGCCCACCGCCGCAGGCCGCCGAGGGTGAGCTGGGCGAGCAGACGCTCGAGGTTCTCCAAGAGCGGACGCAGCGCCCTTGGCGCCTGCGCGCTCAGGTTGTCGAGCAGCGCAAGATAATCGGCAAAAACCTGGAATTCACCCAGGCGCGCCGCAGCCGTCGGGGCGGTGGCGATCAGCAGGTTCACCACCGCCGTGCTCGTCTTGGAGTACATGCGGCTTGCCGTCGACAACAGTTCGGCCACCGCCTGCTCGCCGATCTCCCGCGCGACGACCGGGGCGTTCTCCAGAAACGAGGCGGCGAGGTCGTGGTTACGCCCAAGCGCCTTCAGGCTCACTGCACCCCTGATGTACGCCTCGAGTCCGCGCGGCGTAAAAACCCGCGCCGCCTCGTGCCAGTTGGCCTCGACGACGCTGCGGGCAGGATCGTCGAGGTCGACAAGGGTGTCTTCAAAATCCGCGAGGTGGATGGACACGGTTCAGTCCTCCGATGGGGCGCGCAGTCAAAACGGCAGCCATGGCTGCGTTCGAACACCGCCTCATATCCGGTCATCTACAATAAAAAACCCCGGGAGCAAACAGATCCCCGGGGTGGTCTCATGCGGCAGGGCCGCCTTAAAGCCGGCCGCCTTGCCCGAACTGCCCTTCCGGTCAGATCCGTCCGTGCCTAGCGTTTCCCGCGGTACACGACGAACGCAAGACCCTGGCTCTGGGCATAGTTGTCGTACCCGATCACGCGCACGTGATGGTTGGGATATTCCCGATGGCACGCCTCGAGTTCTTCGAGAACCCGGTCCACCGACTGCTCGCCAAACATGGGCAGCTTCCACATGTACCAGTAGTGGTTGAAGGAACGGGCCGGCTCGACGTGCTCGACGGCCGGATTCCAGCCCTTCTTGATCAGGTACGCAATGTGGCCGCGGGTCTTTTCCGCGCTCATCTCCGGAAGGTAGGAGAACGTTTCGTACTTTACCGTTGACTTGTAGTCCTGCATTTCTGCCATGGTGATTCCTTGAATTCGAATAATGGAGGAAACCGTTCCGCTGCCCCCGGCGGGATCACTCCCGCCGGGTGGCGTTCCCGCTTAGCGGTTGACGACGTCGAGCTTGTCGACCGTGTCGAACTCGAACTTGATTTCCTTCCAGGTTTCCATCGCGATCTTGAGTTCCGGGCTTGACTTGGCCGCTTCCGTCAAAATGGCCTTGCCTTCCTTCTCGATCTCCAGACCCCGGTTGCGCGCGTCCACGCAGGCCTCGAGGGCGACGCGGTTTGCGGTCGCGCCCGCGGCGTTGCCCCACGGATGACCCAGCGTACCGCCACCGAACTGCAGAACCGAGTCATCCCCGAAGATGCTCACCAAAGCCGGCATGTGCCAGACATGGATGCCGCCGGAGGCAACCGGGAATACACCGGGCATGGAGCCCCAGTCCTGGTCGAAGAAGATGCCGCGGCTGCGGTTTTCCGGCACGAACGACTTGCGCATCAGGTCGATCCAGCCCAATGTGGCCTCGCGGTCGCCTTCGAGCTTGCCGACCACCGTGCCGGAATGCAGGTGATCGCCGCCGGACAGACGCAAGGCCTTCGTCAGGACCCGGAAATGGATACCGTGATGCGGATTGCGATCGAGCACGGCGTGCATGGCGCGGTGGATGTGCAGCAGCATGCCGTTCTTGCGGCACCAGCGGGCAAGACCCGTGTTGGCGCAGAAACCGCCCGTCAGGTAATCGTGCATGATGATCGGCATGCCGATTTCCTTCGCGAACTCGGCGCGCTCATACATCTCCTCCGGAGAGGGCGCGGTGCAGTTCAGGTAGTGACCCTTGCGCTCACCTGTCTCGGCTTCCGCGTTATGAATCGCATCCGCCACGAACAGGAAGCGGTCACGCCAGCGCATGAACGGCTGCGAATTGACGTTCTCGTCGTCCTTGGTGAAGTCCAGGCCGCCGCGCAGGCATTCGTACACGGCGCGGCCGTAGTTCTTTGCCGACAGGCCAAGCTTGGGCTTGATCGTGCAACCCAGCAGAGGGCGGCCGTACTTGTTCAGCTTGTCGCGCTCGACCTGGATGCCGTGCGGCGGACCATTACAGGTCTTCACATAGGCGAGCGGGAAGCGCACATCTTCAAGCCGCAGGGCGCGGACCGCCTTGAAGCCGAACACGTTGCCAACCAGCGACGTGAACACGTTGACGACGGAACCTTCTTCGAACAGATCGATCGGATAGGCGATGAAGGCATAAAAGCAGGTATCGTCACCCGGCACGTCTTCGATCGCGTAGGCACGGCCCTTGTAGTAGTCGAGGTCTGTCAGAAGATCGGTCCAGACGGTCGTCCAGGTGCCGGTCGAGGATTCCGCGGCGACGGCAGCAGCCGCCTCTTCGCGGTCCACACCAGGCTGCGGCGTGATCTTGAAAACGGCGAGGATGTCCGTGTCGGCCGGCTTGTACTCCGGCATCCAATACGTCTGCCGGTATGCTTTTACGCCGGCCTCATATTTCTTTACCGCCATGCATGTTCCCTCGTTGCGTAGTGGATCAGTGACGGATCGCTGGATCCGATGTGGGCGCACTATGGAGTAGATTTATTGTTTTTGGAAGTTAAAGATTTTAATATGTACCTTTAACTCATATTAACCGATAGAGAATGATCAATCGAATGCGTGCTGAGATGGCCTCACTGGACACCTGTCCCCCGCCTGGGGCCCCCCGCAAGCCCTCCTGGATTCACCGAAATACGGCACGGAACCGAAAAAGGACCGCAACAATGCCTCGGGAAGCCTTTCCGTGCGTCCGCCCATATATCCGACTTTTGTGCTCAATTTCTCCGGGTCTCGCCTAAGCCATCATGCGCGCTCGTCAAGCCACACTTCATCAGCTCCGCATTTTTGATGCCGTCGCCCGCCACCTGAGTTTCGCCCGGGCGGCGGAGGAACTGCATCTTACGCCGCCGGCCGTATCGATCCAGGTCAAGCAGCTCGGCGAGACGATGGGCCAGCCGCTCACCGAACAAATCGGCAAGAAAATTTTTCTGACCGCCGCCGGCCGCATTCTCGCCGATGCGGCGCGTGATCTGCTGCTGCGTCTCGATCGTCTGGGCGAAGACCTCGCGGCCCTCCAGGGACTCGAGCATGGGCATGTGCGCCTTGCCATTCTGGGTACGGCAAAGTATTTCCTGCCGCGGCTGCTTGGCGAATTCTGTACCGAGCACCGTGGCATCGAAGCATCCCTTTTCGTCGGCAATCGCGAGGCGGTCCTGGAGCGTTTGGTGCGCAACGAAGACGACATCTATATTCTCGGGCAACCTCCGGAATCGATCGACGTGGTAGCCGAACCCTTTGCGGACAATCCGCTGATTCTGGTGGCGCGCCCGGATCACCCCCTGGCCGCCCAGACCAATATAGATCCCGAGGTCCTCAATCATGTGCCGTTCATCCTGCGCGAGGAGGGATCGGGTACGCGGCTCGTGACACAGCGCTTTTTTGCACACCACCACATCCAGCCCCCGATCCGCATGGAGCTTGGCATCGACGAGGCCATCAAACAGGCGGTTGCCGGCGGGCTTGGCGTGGCCGTGCTGTCCGCCATTGCGCTGCGTACCGAGCTTGCGGCACGGGAACTGGTGGCACTGGATGTCCGCGGTTTTCCGCTGGCGCGCAAATGGTATGCGGTCTACGCGCAGAACAAGGTGCTCTCGCCATCGGCCCGGGCGTTCTACCAATACCTTTTCGCTGCGGCGCCCCAGCTGTTGGAAGAGCAGATCAAGGCTTATCCGGCTCACGGCGGGACGGATCTTGGCAACTGACAGGCTCAAGAGTGTCAATGACATGACGCTCGTGCGCATGCCATGCGTCACACAGCGTCACAATACAGTCCTGCCCCGGATGATCTACCAGCCGTCACGGGGTCTGCGGGACGCGTTAACGGGCGAACGCCGCGGATGCTTCAAGAAGACAGGGGACCACGGAAATTGGCGGAGAGAGAGGGATTCGAACCCTCGATGGAGCTTTTGACCCCATACTCCCTTAGCAGGGGAGCGCCTTCGACCGACTCGGCCATCTCTCCAGGATGCGTCGCACAGCATACCTGCTGAATAGCCGCGGGGGAAGGGTTATTCTGCTACTCGCTGGCCTGGCCCTCGGTTTCGCCGCCGCCTTCCTTTTCCTTCTGGATGCGGTCGTAGATCTCCTCCCGATGGACCGGCACATCCTTGGGGGCATTGACGCCGATCCTGACCTGATTACCCTTGATGCCCAGGACAGTCACCTGCACCTGGTCTCCGATATTCAGGGTCTCGCCAATCCGCCTCGTTAGTATCAGCATTGTCGCCGCTCTCCTTGTTGCTCAGTCCTTTAATCGCACACCCCATTGCCACGGGCTCTCGCGGTAGTCCTGCTTCGGCTCCCGTCTTCTTCTCCCGGTTCCGCACAACGCGACACCGACCTAGGCGTTGCAGCTTCTATGCCAACTATGCGGCGGCCCCTGATCCGTTCTCGGCATCCAGACCAAACGCGCTGTGCAGGGCCCGTACCGCCAGTTCCAGGTACTTCTCCTCCACCACGACGGAGATCTTGATTTCCGATGTCGAGATCATCTGAATGTTGATGCCCTCCCGCGCCAGCACCTGAAACATGGTACTCGCAATGCCGGCATGCGACCGCATGCCGACGCCGACAACCGAGATCTTGGCGATGCGCTCATCGCCCTGGATGTCCCGGGCATGCAATTCGGTCGCGGTCTTCGTGACAATCTCGCGCGCCTTGCGATAGTCCGTACGCGGCACGGTAAAGGTAAAATCCGTCGTGCCGTCGGCGCCGATATTCTGGATGATCATGTCGACATTGATGGCGGCGTCAGCCACGCCACCGAGGATGCGATACGCGACCCCCGGCTGATCCGGCACACCCTTGACCGTCAATTTCGCCTCGTCACGGCTAAAGGCGATGCCTGAGATCAATGCCTGTTCCATCTGTGTTTCCTCATACGTAATCAGTGTTCCGGGGCCATCCTCGAAAGAGGAAAGCACCCGCAGGGGCACACGATACTTTCCAGCGAACTCGACCGACCGGATCTGCAGCACCTTCGCGCCCAGACTGGCGAGCTCGAGCATTTCCTCGGCCGTGATACGCGCCAGCCGCCGCGCCTGCGGACAGACCCGTGGATCTGTGGTGTATACACCATCCACGTCCGTATAGATTTGACATTCGTCGGCCTTCAACGCGGCCGCCATCGCCACCGCCGTCGTATCGGATCCGCCGCGACCCAGCGTTGTAATGTTGCCGTTTTCATCGACACCCTGAAATCCGGCGATCACGACCACGCGGCCCAGTGCCAGATCCTGACGGACCCGCTCGCCATCGATATCGACAATACGGGCCTTGCCGTGCACGTTGTCGGTAAGAATATGAACCTGACCGCCCGTGTAGGACCGCGCCGGACAGCCGATGGCCTCGAGCGCCATGCTGAGCAACGCAATCGTCACCTGCTCGCCGGTGGCGAGCAGCACGTCGACTTCGCGCGCCGTGGCATCCGCGCTGATACCCCGCGCAAGCTCGAGGAGGCGGTTGGTCTCGCCGCTCATCGCCGACACGACGACGACCATGTCATGACCCCGGTCCCGTTCGGCCTTTACGCGCCTGGCGACCGCCAGGATCCGTTCGACCGTACCAACGGACGTACCGCCAAATTTCTGCACTAACAAGGACATAGTTCCGACCGCGTCAGGGGAAAGACGCGCAGATTACCCCGTCTTTCCCCCATGTGTAAACGTGTGTAGCAGGAATGACGCCGCTTAGGCAAGCCGTTCCCGAATAAAGGCACGGGCGCGGTTTAGCGCCGCATCCACCCCGGCCACCTGGGCGCCGCCCGCCTGAGCCAGATCGGGCCGTCCGCCGCCCTTGCCGCCCACTTCGGCGGCCGCTACGTTCACGACCTCTGTCGCCTGGATCCGCGCAACAAGACCCGGCGTCACGCCCGCGATCAGCGTAGCCCGCCCCCCGGCGACCGAAGCCAGCACGATCACCCCTTCACCAAGCTTTTCCTTCAGTCTGTCGACCGCCTCGCGCAGCCCTTTGGCGTCACCTTCGAATCGCGTCACCAGGACCGGAACGCCCGCGCAGGTCTCGGCCCGCGTGGCGAGATCGGCGCTGGCACCTTGTCCGATCTTGGCTTGCAGGCGCGCCACCTCCCGTTCCGCCGCATCGGCTCGCGCGCGCAGGCGCTCCACCTTGTCGACGATCTCGTCGCGCGAACCGCCGACGGCAGCCCCCACGCCTTCGAGACGGTCTTCCAGTCCGCGGACATAATCAAGCGCCGCCCATCCCGCCACCGCCTCGATCCGCCGGATTCCCGACCCGACCGCACCCTCGCTCACGATCTTGAAACAGCCGATGTCGCCCGTGCGCGTCACATGCGTACCGCCACACAACTCAGTCGAAAAGGCGCCCATGCCCACAACGCGCACCTCCTCGCCATATTTTTCGCCAAAAAGCGCCATCGCGCCCTTGCCGAGGGCCTCTGCGAGCGCCATCTCTTCGGTCACCACGGGCGCGTTGGCCCGTATCGCGTCATTGACCATGTCCTCAAGGCGCATCCGCTCGGCGCCGGTCAGGGGCTGCGGATGACTGAAATCGAAGCGCAGCCGCTCCGGTGTCACGAGCGACCCGCGTTGCGCGACATGGCCGCCCAGCGTATGCCGCAACGCCGCGTGCAAAAGATGGGTGGCGGAATGATGGCTGGCCGTAGCCGCCCGCCGCCGCGCGTCGACACGCGCCTCCAGGGTATCGCCCACGCGCACGACACCTTCGGTAACACGCCCGATGTGCGCAAACCCCTTGCGGGTGTCTTCGACGACAAACCGGCATCCGGACGCCTCGAGCGTGCCCTGGTCGCCTATCTGTCCACCGGATTCGGCGTAAAACGGGGTCTGTTCGAGGAATGCGACACCTTCCTCCCCGGTCGCCAGCATGTCGACCATCTCGCCGTTGCGTGCGAGGGCCCGGACGCGCACGGGCATGGTTACGGTTTCGTAACCCCGGAAATCTGTCGTCCCGGCGGCGACGCTGTGCTCCCCATGGAAGCTCTGCGCAGCCCGGGCGCGCTCGCGCTGCGCCGCCATCTCTCGCTCGAATCCTTCCATGTCCACGGTAAGGCCGCGCTCGCGCGCGATGTCATTGGTCAGATCCACCGGGAATCCGTAGGTGTCGTACAGGCGAAACACCGTCGCGCCCGGAATGACCGTCCCTTTCAGGCTGGCAAGATCCTGGTCGAGCAGTTTCAGCCCCTGCGCCAGCGTTTCGGCGAACCGTTCCTCCTCCTGCCGCAGAACGGTCTCGACATGCGTCCTTTGCTTGACGAGCTCGGGGTAGGCCGCCCCCATCTGTTCGGCGAGCGGCGCGACCAGACGGCAGAAAAAGACCTCCCGCGCGCCCAGACGGTGCCCGTGCCGCAAGGCCCGGCGGATGATGCGCCGCAGCACATAGGCGCGCCCTTCATTGCCGGGCGTCACCCCATCAATGACCAGAAAGGCGGCGGCGCGAATGTGATCGGCAATGACGTTCAGGGATTTGTCCCGCCGATCCGCGACACCGAGTTCGGCGGCGGCGGCGGCAATCAGCGCCTGGAAGAGGTCGGTTTCGTAATTGCTCGTGACGTGCTGCATGACGGCCGCCATGCGCTCAAGACCCATGCCTGTATCGACGGACGGCCGGGGCAGCGCGTGCAGTTGCCCGTTCTGGTCGCGATCGTATTGCATGAACACGAGATTCCAGATCTCGACATACCGGTCTCCGTCGGCATCCGCCGATCCGGGCGGTCCGCCCGGCACCGCCGGACCATGGTCGTAAAAAATTTCCGAACAGGGTCCACAGGGACCCGTATCCCCCATGGACCAGAAATTGTCGGAGGCGCCGATGCGGCTAAAGCGCGCGGGATCGACGCCGACGTCATTGAGCCAGATCGACGTGGCCTCCTCGTCCTCCTCGAACACAGTCACCCACAGCCGGTCCGGCGCAAGCTTCAGATCCTGGGTAAGAAACTCCCAGGCAAAGCGGATGGCGTCGCCCTTGAAATAATCCCCGAAGCTGAAATTCCCCAACATCTCGAAGAAGGTATGATGCCGCGCGGTGTAGCCCACGTTTTCGAGGTCGTTGTGCTTGCCCCCCGCACGCAGGCAGCGCTGGGCGCTCACCGCACGGCGATAGGGGCGCTGTTCGCGGCCGAGAAACACGTCCTTGAACTGGACCATGCCGGCATTCGTGAACAGCAGACTGGGATCATTTCCCGGCACGAGCGAACTGCTCGGCACGATCTGGTGGCCGCGACTGGCAAAAAATCGCAGGAAGCGCTGACGGATCTCGGAACTTTTCATAGATCTCTATTTTTTTCAGGATTTGTGCTGTAGATCGCATGATCGATCTGTTCAAAACTAAAGCCGCGGCCCGCCAGGAACCGTGCCTGGCGCGCCCGCTCCGTGTACCCGTCGGGCAGCGTCTCCCCAAAACGCTTGCGCCGGACCGCACAGGCGCGCTCCACCCAGGCCTCATCGCGCATGTGCAGGAGCTCGTGGATCAGCGCGTCCGCGATGCCCTTGGCCTTCAGTTCCACCTGGATACGCAGCGGACCGATGCCCTGTTCCGACCGTACACGCACGCGCTCCTCGCTGTAGCGGCGATCGGAAACCATGTCCCGCTCGGCAAGTTCCCCGACAACGGCATCCGCACAGTCCCCATACCCCCGCAATGCGAGACGCTGGCGCAGTTCAGCAAGACTGAATTCCCGCCGCGCCAGCAGACCCAGGGCGTGCGCACGGGCACGGGCGGGGTCGCTCAGACCTCGATCCCCTCATCCATGTCGGCAGCGGTGGCGGCCACGGCCCCGGGACGCGCCGTGAACGAGGCCCGCAAGCGGTCCTCGAGATCCTGGGCGATGACCGGGTTGTCACGCAGGAACTGGCGTGCGTTTTCCTTCCCCTGTCCAATACGTTCGTTGTTGTATGAATACCAGGCGCCGGACTTCTCGACGAGATTCGCCGTCACCCCGAGCTCGATCAGCTCCCCTTCCTTCGAGATGCCCTGATCATAAAAAATATCGAATTCGCACTGCCGGAAGGGTGGCGACACCTTGTTCTTCACCACCTTCACGCGTGTCTGGCTGCCGATGACCTCGTCACCACGCTTGATGGCGCCCGTGCGGCGGATGTCCAGGCGCACCGACGCATAGAACTTCAGGGCGTTGCCGCCCGTCGTGGTCTCCGGATTGCCGAACATCACGCCGATCTTCATGCGAATCTGGTTGATGAAGATCACCAGCGTATTGGAGCGCTTGATGTTGCCTGTCAGCTTGCGCAAGGCCTGCGACATCAGCCGCGCCTGCAATCCGACATGGGAGTCCCCCATCTCGCCTTCGATCTCCGCCTTCGGCGTCAGCGCCGCGACGGAATCGACGACCACCACATCGACACCGCCGGAGCGAACCAGCATGTCGGTGATCTCCAGCGCCTGCTCGCCCGAATCGGGCTGCGACACCAGGAGGTCGTCCACATTCACGCCCAAACGCTTGGCGTAGGTGGGATCCAAAGCATGCTCGGCGTCGATGAAGGCCGCCGTGCCGCCCAGACGCTGCGCCTGCGCCACGATATGCAGCGTCAGCGTGGTCTTGCCCGACGATTCGGGTCCGTAGATCTCGACCACCCGGCCCCGGGGCAGGCCGCCGATGCCAAGAGCCAGATCCAGCCCCAAGGACCCCGTTGGAATCGATTCAATGGCTGGCGCATCGCCTGCGTCGCCAAGACGCATGACCGAACCCTTGCCAAACTGCTTCTCGATCTGCCCCAAGGCTGCACTCAAGGCCTTCCCTTTGTTGACGTCCATGAACGACCCCCGCGATTGACGCGCAATGCGTGATTATTTCACAAAGGCCAGCGGCGTCCTAGCCAGCCCGAACCGCCAGGATTTCCTGGACACCCCCCAGCGCCGCGGCCACGGCCGCCAGCCGCACATCATCCCGGTTTCCCGGAAAAACATAGGTTTGGGCCCGGCTCTGGCCGGCCACCCAGCCCACGCACACGGTACCGACCGGCAGGTCTGGCCGGCCCCCCTCCGGACCGGCGATACCGGTGACCCCCACCGCGATGGCGGCCCCCGCCAAGGCCCGGACGGCGGCCGCCATCGCCAACGCCGTGGATTCGCTGACGATGCGTGCCGGTGACACCAGATCGTCAGACAGCCGGAGCAACTGCCGCTTGGCGTCTGCGCTGTATGTCACCAATCCGTAGCCGAACCACCGTGAACTCCCGGGAACAGCGGTCAGGGCGGCCGCCAACAACCCGCCCGTGCACGACTCCGCGACCGCCAACGTCTGGTGGCGCGCCACCAGCAATTCGCCGATGGCCGTCACTTGCGCGGTCAGAGACGCGTCCCATGCGCAAGCCATAGCAATCCCCCCAACAGGAGACGGGCATAGACACCGGCCCCGACGTCATCGGCCATGATGCCGAATCCGCCGGGCAGCCGCTCCAGAATCCGTAACGGCGGGGGCTTTGCGATATCAAACAGGCGAAACAAGCCAAATCCCGCCGCCACCCACAGGGGACTTGCCGGAATCCCCCAGAGCGTCACCCCCATGCCGACCACTTCATCCCATACCACCGCCGGCGGATCGGGCCGTCCCAACGCACGGGCCGCCCGTCCGCACAGCGGCACACCGGCAATGGCGGCCGCCGCCCACACCCAAGAATAGGCGCTGGTGCCCAGCAGTGGCCACCACAGGACAAGCGCCGCCAGCGACCCCATGGTGCCCGGCGCGAAAGGCGACAACCCGGCCCCCAGGGCGGTCGCCACCCACACCACCACGGGACGCCTAGCCAAAGTGATTGAATCCGCGCCGCGCGGGCTCGTACGGCTCGCCCTTGTCAGACCAGCGCACGCCCGGCGTGGCGACCACATCGCCAATATGATGCACACCGCACGCAAACGCGGGACGCAACGCCTCGAAGGCCCCGACCCGCTGCCGCGGGAGCGTAAAACAAAGTTCGTAATCGTCACCGAAAGCCAGGGCTAGATCCCAACCGGCCGCGGCAAAACACGCCGCGTAGGCCGCCGACAGTGGCAGCCGGCCGAGGTCGATCTCGGCCCCGGTTCCGCTCGCCTCCATCATGTGCGCCAGATCGGCCGCCAGACCGTCCGATATGTCGATGGCCGCCGATGCCAGGGGCAGCAAAGCCATGCCCTCCCGGCAGCGCGGCACCGGCCGGTCCAGCCGCGCCAGGATGTCCTCGCGAAACCCCGGCGGTACATCGAGGCGCCCTTGCCGATGAGAAAAACCGAGCGCCGCCTCGCCGAGATGGCCGGTCACATAAATCCGGTCGCCCGCCTGCGCGCCACCGCGTGTCAGTCCGGTGCCGGGGGGCAGCTCACCCAAGGCGGTAATCGTGACACCCAAAGGACCGCGCACGGTGTCACCGCCGATCAGATCCACCCCATGAACATCGGCCAGCGCAAACAACCCGGCGGAAAAATCCGCCAGCCAGGCTTCGGTGGCCGCCGGCACGGATAAGTTCAGCAGGAAAAACCGGGGGCGAGCCCCCATGGCCGCCAGATCGCTTAGATTGACGGCAAGCGCCTTGTAGCCGACATCGAAAGCCCGCGCGCCGTGGGGGAAATGCACGCCCGCGAGCAACGTGTCGGTGGTAACCGCCAGACGGCCGCTGATATCGAGCAAAGCCGCGTCATCGCCTACCGACAACGCCACCTGCGGGTTGCGCGGCGCGCGCTCGAAGAAATGATCGATGAGCGTGAACTCATCCATGCGGCGGCCGGGCTTCATGCGGCCGCGCCCGGGCCGCGGTTCGATCCAGCACCGCGTTGACAAACTTGTGGCCGGCGTCGCCGCCGAACACCTTGGCCAGTTCCACCGCTTCGTTCAGAACGATGCGGTAGCCGATCTCGGGGTGATACAGGAATTCGTACGCGCCAAGGCGCAGGATCGCCCGCTCCACGGGATCGACCTCCGCGAGCGGCCGGTCGAGATGGGGCGCAAGCAGGGCATCGAGCTCCTGGACATGGCTTGGCACCTCACGGATCAGTTCCGCGAAGTATTCCTCGTCCAGCCCGCAACACGCATCGGTCCGCAGGAAGCATCGGCCGATGTCGGCGGCCGGCTGTGCCGTCACCTGCCACTGGTACAGGGCCTGCACCACGGCCTGGCGGGTCCGCGACCGACTTCCACTCATGCGTGCCGCAGGCGGCGCAGCAGATCGGCCATCTCCAGAGCGCACAGCGCCGCTTCCATTCCCTTGTTGCCGGCCTTGGCGCCTGCGCGATCCATGGCCTGCTCGAGCGTATCCACGGTCAATACACCCAGCGCGACCGGAACCCTGCTGTCTAGGGCCACCTGATTCAGGCCGTTCACGCAGGCCCCGGCAACGAAATCAAAATGCGGCGTGGCCCCCCGTATGATCACACCCAGCGCGATCAGCGCGCCGTACTGGCCCGACTCTGCCATGACCTTGACAGTCACCGGCAGTTCGAAGGCGCCGGGCACGCGCACGACGCGAATCCGCTCCGCGGCGACCCCATGCCGCCGCAGTCCGTCCACCGCACCCCCGAGAAGACGATCACCGACGATGTCGTTGAAGCGCGACACTACGATACCGAAATTGCCTTCACCGGCCACCAGCGCGCCGTCGAGCTCCAAAATGCCTTTCATAGTCCTCCCGTCTCCGGTAGCGCCCCTGGCGCAATGTAGCCCACGACTTCCAGATTGAAACCGCCCAGCGCCGGCGCCTTGCGCGGATGCCCGAGCACCTGCATCTTGCGCACGCCGAGATCGACCAAAATCTGGCTTCCAAGCCCAACGGTGCGCATCACCGGCGCCGGTTGCACCGCAGCCAGATCGACGTCCAGATTGCGCAGCTGCGCCTTCACGGCGGCCGCCGGCGAGGGCTGATCCAGCAGCACGACAACACCCCGCTCGGCGGCGCCGATGTAGCGCAAAGCAGCACTCAGGGTCCAGGATGTCGGACTGCCGCCGCCAATCACATCCAGTAGACTTTCCTGGACATGCACGCGCACAGGCGTCGGTCCGGCGCCGATATCCCCGCGGGTAAGCGCCAGATGAATCCGGTCCTCGATGTCGTCATGATAGGCGACCTGCCGGAACGACCCATAGGCCGTCTCGATCCACCGCTCGTCTACCCGATGCACACTGGATTCGTGCTGGAGGCGATAATGAATGAGGTCTGCGATCGTGCCGATCTTCAGATTGTGCCGGGCGGCGAACACCTCCAGCTCGGGCTGGCGCGCCATCTCCCCGTCATCCTTCAGGATCTCGCAGATGACGGATGCCGGCGTAAGGCCCGCCAGGCGCGCCAGATCGACACCCGCCTCGGTGTGGCCGGCGCGCGCGAGCACGCCGCCCCGTTGTGCCATAATGGGAAATATGTGGCCGGGACTGACGATGTCCCGGGCGGTGGCGCCAGGCGCAATGGCGGCCTTGATGGTCGTGGCCCGATCGGCCGCCGAAATACCGGTGGTGACGCCATGCGCCGCCTCGATGGAGGCCGTAAAGCCGGTGGAATAGCGCGAACCGTTGTCCTTGACCATGGGTTCAAGGTGCAACTCGCGGCAGCGTTCGGGCGTCAGGGTCAGACAGACGAGCCCGCGACCGTAACGCACCATGAAATTGATGGCATCGGGCGTGACCGCCTCGGCGGCCATCAGCAGATCGCCTTCGTTTTCACGATCGGCGTCGTCCATGATGACGACCATGCGGCCGGCTTTCAATTCGCTTATGATCTCGGAGACGGGGCTGATGGGCATGCAGTATTCTTTAATCGCAGCGGTCGGGTGACCGGCAGCAATTATGACTGACCAGAGGATGGAAGTCGATGGAACCGCATAGAACCGGCCGCAATGAGCCCAAGTCACGGGTCCTTGAGCCCGGCCGCACGCTGGGATCCTACCTGGTCTTGCGTACGGTGTCTGTGAGTCCGCGCAGCACCATTCACATGGCGCAAGACCTTGCCCTCGACCGTCCTGTCGCCCTCAAATCGGCCCCCCGTGGGGCGGCTTCCGTCGTCCATGAAGCCCGCGCCCTCGCCCGCCTGAACCATCCCCATATCGTCACTTTGTACGCATTGTGGCCGCAGCCTCAGGCGCTCGTGCTCGAATACCTGGTCGGCGAGACCCTCAAGGCGCGCAGGGACCATGGGGATCCGCTATCGGCCGATGCGCTGCGTGCATGGATGATCGACACGGCCGCCGCCCTGGAAGCGGTCCACGCGCAGGGGCTTGCCCATGGCGCCATTCACGCTGACAGTCTCTTTCTCACCGCCGAGGGCACCATCAAGCTGCTCGATTTCCGCCAAAGTGGCATCGGCGATGCGCCGGCCACGGCGGCCGATGATCTGCGCGCCCTGGGACGGCTCATTGGGGAACTGGCCACCGGACAGGCAGACATGGCCCTGACCGACATCGGCCAGCAGGCCGTCCGGGGCCGCTTCGCCGACGCGCGCGCCTTGCGCCTGGCCCTCGCCACGCCCGCCCGGCGCAAGGCCCTGGCGATCACAGCGCCGCACCCTGTGGCACCAGACGCCCCGCCGCCCCCGGCCGCACTCGACGATTGGCCCGCACCCTCCATCAATCCCATGGTGCCGGTCTTTGACGCCCGCCCCGGCTGGGCGCAGCCGGACCGCTGGCGGAAGGTCCTGTTGGGCCTGACTCTGGTCTGCGCCGGATTCCTCATCGCGATGAACTGGCTCCCCGCGTGGACGGCCGCGCATCACGCCGCGGCACCGGCCCCCGCCATTACGGCGGCGCAGACGCCAAGGCCCGCCATCACGCACACGCAGCCGGTACACCAAGCCGTAACGGTCCGCCCGCCTGCCACCACCGGAACGACGGGAGCCTATGCCGCACTGGCGCGCGCTTGGGGCGGTTAGTCTTGGTCTGCTGACCGGCTGCGTACGCCTGCCGCCGCCTCCGGGCCAGTGCGTGGTGGCCACGGCCTGGTCGACGGCGTATGCGCGCCAGCACATCCTCGCCACGCTGGCGCCCGGACAGATCCGTGTCCTTCACTATACTGTCATCGCCAATCCGGCCCGTGGCCGCCCGTGCGGCACCATCACCCTGCACAAACAGCTTGCCGTGATGCGCGGCCGCGGGGATCTGCATATCGCGGAGGTGCGGGATTTCTACCACGGGCACCTGCTGGTGGCCGTACACACGGCGCATATTGGCGCGCGGCTGTCCAGCAGCGGCCGGTACACGTCCGACGTCACCTTGCCGATACCCGGCAACGCGCCGCTTGGACACTACACCGTCATCAGTCTGCTCTACGCGCGCTGGGGGGATGGCCCACCGATCTTGCTCGCCCGCTCAAGAACGCATTTCCTGGTAACCCGTTGAGGCGCCCGCTGTCGACAGCAGGCGCTCGACATAACGGGCAACCAGATCGATTTCGACATTCACCTGCCGGCCGCCGGCCAAAGTACGCAGTCCCGTGCAGGCCAGAGTATGGGGAACGAGGGTGATGTCGATCAGGGGGTCTTCGACTCCATTGACGGTCAGGCTCACGCCATCGACGCAAACGGATCCCTTGCGCGCCACGTAGCGCAGGAGCTCGCCAGGCATGCGCAGGCGCAGCCGCGCGCCCTCCTGGCCGCCGACGAATGACTCGACCGTGGCAACCCCGTCGACATGTCCGCTCACCATGTGCCCGCCCAACGCGTCGCCCGCACGCAGGGCCGGCTCCAGATTGACAATGGCGCCGACGGCGAGCGCCCCCAAGGTCGTCCGTGCGCAGGTTTCCGCCGACACGTCGGCGGCAAAGCATCCGTTCCTGGCCTCGACGACCGTCAGGCACACGCCGTTTACGGCGATGCTTTCGCCGATGACGTAGGTGCGGCCGCGCCACGCCTGCGCTGCGATCTCCAGGCGGCCCGGCCGCCCCTGCAGGCCGGCCGCCACACGCCCTTCGGCCACTACAAGTCCCGTGAACATAGCGTATTCACTCCACCTGCGATAACACCATCCTGAGGTCCGGTCCGATCTGCCGCACCTGTACGTAACGCCAGCGCACCTGCTCGGCAAGGCACGCAAGCCGCAACGCGGCAATCGGTTGCCCGTCGCCCAGCAGGCTCGGCGCCATATAGACGATCAACTCGTCGACGAGCCGCTTCAGGATCAGGCTGGCCAGAAGCCTGGGGCCCGCCTCGACCAACAGGTCGTTGATGTCCATTGCCGCCAACTTTTCCATAAGAACCGCCAGATCGACCCCGCCCTCGCCGCTTCCCGCCGCGACCACGCGCACGCCGGCAGCCCGAAGCCCTTCGGCGCGGGGACCGGTATCGGCGACGGTCGCCACAATCGCCTCGCTGGCCGGCCGCAGGACCGCCGCCTCATCGGCAATCCGCAAACGCGAATCGACGATGATGCGCTGCGGCGGCCGGGATGGCCTGGGGCGCACGGTCAATGCCGGATTATCGGCCATCACGGTCCCGATGCCGGTCATGATGGCGGAACTCTCGGCGCGCAGCCGCTGTACATCGGCACGCGCCTCGGGGCTGGTAATCCACCGGCTTTCACCGGTCGTGAGCGCCGTCCGCCCATCGAGGCTTGCCCCCACCTTGGCGCGCACGAAGGGGCGGCGGCGGGTCAGCCGGCTGATGAATCCGCGATTCAAAGCGCGCGCTGCGGCCTCCATCACACCGGTATCGACGGCCAGACCGGCCGCCCGCAGCCTTGCCACACCGCCACCGGCCACGCGTGGATCCGGATCTTCCATGGCCACGACGACACGACCGACTCCCGCCGCGAGCAGCGCATCCGTGCAGGGCGGGGTCCGGCCGGTATGGCAGCAAGGCTCGAGTGTCACATAGACCGTGGCGCCGCGCGCCCGCTCACCGGCATCCCGTAAGGCCATGACCTCGGCATGGGGCAAACCGGCGCGCTCATGGTAGCCTTGCCCGACGATCACGCCCTCGCGAACGATCACACAGCCGACCCGGGGGTTGGGATGGGTGCTTGTGCGCCCGCGCTCGGCGAGCTGCAACGCCTGCGCCATGGCTTGGCTGTCGTCTTCGGAACTCACGGCTTGCCGGCGGCGGGGGAAGAGTTCTCGCCCTCCAGGCGCTCGACCTCCTCCCGAAACGCATTGAGATCCTGAAAACTGCGGTATACGGACGCGAACCGGACATAGGCCACCTTGTCCAGCCGGCGCAGTTGATCCATGATCCATTCACCGATCTCGCGACTGGGAATCTCCCGTTCCCCGCTGCCAAGCAGCGAGCGGCGCACGAAGGCGACAATCGCATCGATCTGTCCGGCGTCGACCGGACGCTTCTCGAGGGCGCGCTGCAACCCGCCACGCAACTTGCCCTCGTTGAAGGGTTCGCGGCGCCCGTCCGACTTGATGATCTGGGGCAGGCGCAACTCCGCGTGCTCGAAGGTCGTAAACCGCTCCTGACACGCCAGACACTCACGCCGACGACGCACCGCATCGCCCTCATCGGCCAGACGGGAGTCGATGACACGCGTTTCTTCGGCGTAGCAAAACGGGCAGCGCATGGTCGTTACAGGGTCACCTGACCGCCATAGACGGGGAACTGCCGGCAGAGCGCTTCCACTTCACGGCGGATGTTCGCCTGCAAGGCCGCATCACCGGCGCGCTCGAGGATGTCGCACACCCAACCCGCGAGCAGGCGGCTTTCCTTCTCCGTAAAGCCGCGGGTGGTCATGGCCGGCGTGCCAAGCCGTATACCGCTGGTCACGAAAGGCGAACGGGGATCGTTTGGCACCGCATTCTTGTTGACGGTGATGTGGGCGCGACCGAGGGCCTCTTCGGCCTCCTTGCCCGTTACCGGCCTGTCGATCAAGTCGATCAGCATGAGGTGGTTGTCGGTCCCTCCCGACACGACCTTGAAGCCCCGCGCCATGATTTCCGCCGCCATGGCCCGGGCATTGGCCACGACCTGTTTCTGGTAGGCCACGAAATCGGCCTCGAGCGCCTCGGCGAAGGCCACGGCCTTGCCGGCGATCACATGCATCAGCGGTCCACCCTGGGTTCCCGGGAAAATCATGCTGTTTAAGCGCTTCTCCAGATCCGCATTGGCGCGCGCGAGGATCAGTCCGCCGCGCGGACCGCGCAGCGTCTTGTGGGTCGTGGAGGTGGTGATGTCGGCGATACCGACCGGGCTCGGATACAGACCGGCCGCAACCAGGCCCGCCACATGGGCCATGTCCACCAGCAGAAACGCCCCGACTTCGTCGGCGATGGCGCGAAACCGCTGCCAGTCGACAACCCGGGAATAGGCGCTGAACCCGCCGACCAGGACCCGCGGCTTGTGCGTGCGGGCAAGCCTTGCCACCTCATCATAATCGATGAGTCCTGTCTGCGGGTCCACGCCGTAGGCGACGGCATTGAAGATGCGGCCGGAGAAATTGACCTTGGCGCCATGGGTCAGGTGCCCGCCGTGGGCGAGACTCATGCCGAGGATGGTCTCCCCCGGATTGATGAGCGCCAGGTAAGCCGCGGCGTTTGCCTGCGAGCCCGAATGGGGCTGCACGTTGGCGTAATCGGCCTTGAACAGTTTCTTTGCACGCTCGATGGCCAGCGATTCGACGACGTCGACGTATTCGCAGCCGCCATAATAGCGCTTGCCGGGGTAGCCTTCGGCGTATTTGTTGGTCAGAACCGAGCCCTGTGCCGCCAGCACCCGCGGACTCGTGTAATTCTCGGATGCAATCAACTCGATGTGGTCCTCCTGACGCGCCAATTCGCCCTGCATGGCGTCCCACAGCGGCCGGTCGAACTCTTTTAGTGTCTGTTTCGAAAACATTAGGCATCCTCAAGCAGGCGCGTGCACGCGCGCTGCCAAGCATACCGCATTTGCGCCCCCCCTGCATGGGCTGCCCCCTGCCCCGGTCGCAGACACGCCGGCCCGGGCAGGCCGTTGCCGCTTAGCAGCCCATCTCCCCGGCACGGGCCAGAAACTCCCGGTAATTCAGATAATGGCTCCCATCACACGAAAAGCGCAGGCCGATGACGCCGTTCATGACGTTGATCGACCCCGAACGAAGGTAAAGCTGCGGGTCCTGCTGGCGCAGCCGCTTGAATTCCGCCAGCACGCGGCCGACGGCCTCGCCGGGCATGGCGGCCCGGCCCTCCGGATAAGGATGGGGTGGATAGCACCGGCAGATGTGATGCGACAGGAATTCCTCCATCAGATGGATCCGGTAAGACAGCGGCTCCTGCAGGAACCACAAGGTGACCTCCCCTGTTGAAAACTGGATCTGGGCGTGAAACGCCCCGCGGTTTAGGATCAACACCCGGATGCGCGCCAAGACCTGATTGATCTGCCTGTCGAAATCGTTTTCGACGCGCTGCTGCTGGAAGAGAAACTGCCGGACCGCCGGATCGCCTCGAATCTGTAGCCACCGCTCAAGCATGGCACTCTCCTTGCGAGGACACGGCATCATTCTAACGAATGCCGGCGGCCCCCAACAAGCGAGCTTAGGCCTTCAGGGCCGCGCCTGGCGCCGTCTGCGGCCAACCACCCACGCGTTGGCGCCCTGTTGCAAGATGCGCTCGAGCAAAAGCGGCGGGAGGATGCTCAGATCATAGAGAATGCTGAGCGCCTGCGCGGTGGACGCGACGACCTGCGCCATGAGCTGCAAGACGAGACCGATCCCGCGCACCAGGGCGACTGCGATCACGCCCGTCACCGTGCGCAGGGCATGAACGAACACTTCGAGCGGAATGGCAACGAGTGCCATCATCGACGGCAAGACCACGCCCAACAAGGCCACCACCGCCGCCTGCCAGACAGAGCCACCGGCCATGGCCGACAGCACGGCGTTTTCACGCAGAAAGATCAGCAGCGACTCGAGCACAACGAGCCCGGCGAGCACGCCAAAGGTTCCGAACAACAAGGTCCGCCGCGTCCGGTCATCGGCGGTCGCCGTCTGCGGAAACAGGTTGGTGATGCGCAGCACGTCACAGCAGAGCATGCCCGTGGCAATTTCCGCTCCGACCACCACGAGCCCCAGCAGGCTCGCCGCCGACACCCCGAAGACTTCGTACGAATCCGCAAGAAGGCGCGTCAACGGCCGCAAAAGCAGGTGGTAATTGATGAACGCGGCGCCTGCCACGCTGACCAGCACGATCGCCGACACAAACAGGCGCACGAGCGCCGACGACGCCAGCACCCGGTCCAGGCGCTGGTCGCCGCTGACGATGCGCTCGTAGCGCTCCATCGCCGTGTCGATCACGCGGGACCCCTCGGCCAGTCCAGCCAGCCTCCGGTCGACGCCCTGCAGTGTCTCGCCGACCCGGCGCCACCGCGGCCGGCATCGCGCGAGCCGCCGGTCGCGCTGCTGGAATGCCCGCCGGTAGGTAGCCAGCGTCTGGGCATGCGCCTTTTTGACGACCTCACCGGTCTGCGCCACGATACGCGCCATCATGGGATCGTCGGTTTTCATGGCGAGAATCTCCCCGACCGCGTGCACCCAGTCCGGTGACGGCCATACCATGGTCCGGGACGCCTCGTAGTCCGCTTCGATGGCGTTGATGTGCTCGAGAAGACGGGTCTGCAGAACGGGGAATTCGCGCAGATCAGCGCGCACCATGTTATCCACGCGGCGGAATTCACGCTCTATGCGCGCACCCGCCTCTTCGCGTGCCCGCGCCGCCAGAACGGCGCGGTTGCGCCGGTGCATATCGGCCGCGCTGTGCCGGACCGCGCGCGCCGCAATGCGCAGCGGCCGGTTGATCAACCGGGCAACGGCCCGTAGCCCCACATGGAACGGCCGGCGCCCGACATACAAGGCAAGCCACGCGGCAACCAGCAAAACAGCCAGGGGACCGGTTTGAAGAAGCTCTATGTGCTGATCCATGGCCTCATCTCCGTTCGGGGAGCGTGTGCCATGAATAGCATAGCTCGGTTCGTCCGCCAAGCGCGGACCGACGAAGCCCGGTGGACCCGAGATCGATGGCTAGGGCCGATCGGCGCCCGGCGCCTTGGCGCGCGGCAGCAAGTCTTCGCGTTTCAGACCGAGCCACAGCACGATCGGGCTTGCGACCAGGACCGAACCGTAGGTGCCGACGACGATACCGACGGTCAGGGCGAGCGCGAAACCAAACAGGACAGGACCGCCAAAAAACAGCATGGACAACACCATAAGCTGCGTGAGGATGTGGGTCATGATGGTTCGCGACAGTGTTCGCGTGATGGCGCTATCGATGACGTCCGACGGCGTGCCGGCGCGCATGCGCCGGAAGTTGTCGCGGATCCGATCGAACACCACCACGGTGTCGTTGACGGAATACCCAAGCACCGCGAGCACCGCCGCGAGCACCGTCAGCGAGAAGCTGATGTGAAAGGCGGCAAATACACCAAGGACAATGATCACGTCGTGGATGGTGGCGACGATCGCGCCCACCGCAAACCGCCACTCGAATCGCAAGGTCAAATAGGCGGTGATCCCGAGCGCCACAAAAAGCAGCGCCAAAGCCCCCTGATCGGCCAGTTCGCGGCCCACCTCGGGACCTACGTATTCGACGCTGCGCAGTGCCGTACCGGGAAATTTTTGATCAAGCAGGCGGACCACGCGGTCGGCCACCACCTTGCTGTTCTTCCCGGCCGTCGGCAGCCGGATCAGCACCTTGCGCGCCGTCCCATAGTTTTGCACACGGGCATGGCGGTAGTGATTGACGGCGAGCAGTCCGCGTATTGTGCTGGGGGACGTTGGCTTTGCGAAAGACACGTCGATGACCGTGCCGCCGGTGAAGTCGACGTTCAGATTGAGGCCCTGTGTAACGAGCGCAGCGAGTGCCGCCACGAACAATATCGCCGAAACGAACACCGTCGTGCGCGCATAGCGCATGAACGGCAGATCGCGCTGAATCCGGAAAAATTCCATGTCAGATGGCCACCTGCGCAAGGCGGCGGCGCCGCCCGTAATAGAGATTCACCAAGGCCCGCGTCACAAGCACCGCGCTAAACAAAGAGGTCAGGATGCCAAGGCACAAAGTGACGGCGAAACCGCGAACGGACCCCGACCCCAGCCAGAAAAGGGCCATACCCGCGATCAGCGTGGTCATGTTCGAGTCGATGATCGTGCCAAGCGCCTTCGTAAAGCCCGTGGCAATCGCGCTTTGCGGCGTGTTGCGATTACGCAGCTCCTCGCGGATGCGTTCGAAGATGAGCACATTGGCATCGATGGCCATGCCCACCGTCAACGCAATGCCAGCGATACCGGGCAGTGTCAGAGTCGCCTGCAGGATCGACAAAACCGCCACCAGCAGCACCACATTGAAAGCCAGCGCGATGGCGGCGATCAGGCCGAATATGCGGTAGTACACCGCGATGAAGATGGCGATGGCGGCAAAGCCGATCAAGGTTGCGTCAAAGCCGCGGGCGATGTTCGCCGCGCCGAGGCTTGGGCCCACCGTCCGTTCGGCGATGATGCTGATCGGCGCCGCCAGGGCGCCGGCACGCAGGAGAAGCGCCAGATTGCGCGCCTGGCGGATACTGCCGATCCCGGAGATCTGGAAACTCCCCGCAAGCGGCTCACGGATCACCGGCGCCGTGATGACGCGCTCGATCTTCTGGGTGATACGCAGACGATGACCGTCGGGGCCCCGCAAGGGAACGCCCGCGCTGTTGCGGCGCAGGTGGCTGCGGATTTCGACATACACCACCGCCATGCGCTGGCCGACGTTGTGGCGGGTGACGCGCGCATTGATGGCCGCGCCGCGTCCGTTTAGCGTAATGTTTACGACCGGTTCGTTGTTTTGTGGATCGAGCCCCGCCGAAGCGTTGATGATGTCGTCACCTGAATACACGACATGCCGGTACAGCAGGATCGGCTGATCATGGCGGCTGTAGTAGATACGCGTGCCGGGCGGCACATTGCCCGCCAGCGCCTGACTCAGGCTGTCGTGGCTGTCCACCATATGAATTTCGAGAGTGGCGGTGCGACCGAGAATCTCCTTGGCGCGGGCGATGTCCTCGACGCCGGGCAACTCGACGACGATGCGGTTGCTGCCCTCGCGCTGGATGATGGGTGCGGCAACCCCGAGCTCGTTGACGCGCCGCCGCAGGGCCGTGAGGTTCTGCTCCAGCGCGTAACGCCGCTTGGCGTCCGCCGCTGCGGGGCTCAGAACGGCATGAAGCCGTGTGGCCCCGGTACTGCTCACGAGCAGTTCCGGAAACTGCTTGGCGATCAGACGCTCCGCCGCATCCATGTCGGCCACATTGCGGAAACTCATGCGAATCATGCGCTGTTGGCGCAGACTGACGTCGCGGTACCGGATCCGGTGGTGGCGCAATGTGCGCCGCAACGCATCGACATCCTCGGCCATGGCCTTGTCCAGGGCCGCCTTCATATCGACCTCGAGAAGAAAATGCACACCACCGCGCAGATCGAGACCGAGATACATAGGCTTTGCGCCGACTGCCTTCAGCCAGGCCGGTTCGGCCGAGGCCAGGGCCAGGGCGGCGTTGTAGTGTTCCCCCAGCGTCTGCGCGAGCAGATCGCGCGCGCGCAGCTGCTCGCCCGCGCGCCGGAAATAGACGAGCAGGCCCTTGGCGGTCAGGCCAGCGCGTAGATAGGGCAGGCCATGCGTCTGCAGCAACGACTGGACGCGTGCAAGCGTCCGGGTGTCGACGTGGGTCCCGCTAAGACCCGAAACGGCCACCGCCGGCTCATCCCCATACAGATTGGGCAGCGCATAGACCGTGCCCAGCAACAAAACCAAACCGATAAGGAGGTTTTTCCACCAAGGATACTGATTCATTCCCTACTGAGCCTTGTCGATGGTGCCTTTCGGCAGCACCTGCTGAATGGTGGCTGTCTGGATTTTCGCCCGCACGCCGCTCGCGATCTCCACGGTCGTATAGAGGGGACCGAGTTCGACCACACGGACCAGCAGACCGGAGGCTGTCACCACTTCATCGCCAACCGTCAGCGCCGCGATCATCGCCTTCTGTTCGCGCCGCATCTTGCTCTGCGGGCGGATGAGAAGGAAATAGAAGACCACGACGATCAGAATGATCGGCAGAAAGGTGATGAGACCACCCTGCGACGGGGCACCCTGACCGACGGTGGGTGCGGTCGCGGCGTAAGCGTTGGTGATGAAATGCATCAGGATGCTCCTCTTTATGCTCCAGCAATGAAAGTGGTGGTCCGGCCTGCCAAAGACGGATCCTCCACGCCCTCCGGGGGTCGTTTGTGCCGCATACCATAAAACGTATCGACAAATTCCTCCAGCACCCCCGCCACAATGGCCTCGCGCAGTTCCCGCAACAGATCTCCGTAATAGGTCAGATTGTGGATCGTGGCAAGCCGGGCACCCAGCATCTCGCCAATCCGCTGGAGGTGATGCAGGTAGGCCCGGTCATAATGACGGCATGTGTAACAGGGGCATGCGGCGTCGACCGGGGCGCCATCGCGCGCGTAACGGCTCTGCCGGATCTTGACGATGCCGTCATGGGTGAAAAGCCAGCCATTGCGCGCATTACGCGTCGGCAGCACGCAATCGAAAAGGTCGATGCCCGCGCACACAGCGGTGACGATATCCTCGGGCGTACCCACCCCCATCAGGTAGCGCGGCCTGTCAGCCGGCAGGAGCGGTGCGAAGGCTCTGACGAGGCGGTACATGTCCGCCTTCGACTCGCCGACCGACAGCCCGCCCAAAGCGTAGCCGGCGAAATCAAGCGCGACCAGGCCCTCCAGGGAACGCTCACGCAAGGCTTCATAGACGCCCCCTTGCACGATGCCAAACAAGACACCCGGACCGGCGTAGGCAGCGCGACTCCGGGCCGCCCAGCGCAAGGATCGCTCCATGCTCTCCCGGGCCTCGGCAAAGGTCGCCGGATGCGGAGTGCACTCGTCGAAGACCATGGCGATATCCGAACCGAGCGTGCTCTGCGCCGCCATGGCCGATTCCGGCGTGAGCATCAGCGCCCGGCCATCACGCGGCGACCGGAAGGCCACTCCTTCCTCGGTCAGCCGCCGCAGAGCCGACAGACTGAAAACCTGAAATCCGCCGGAATCCGTGAGGATCGGCCCTGACCAGTTCATGAAGCCGTGCAAGCCGCCGTGCTCGGCAATGACCTCGAGTCCGGGCCGCTCCATGAGATGAAACGTGTTACCGAGGATGATCTGGGCTCCACTGGCCCTGACTTCCTCGGGACTCAGGCCCTTCACGGCGCCGTAGGTGCCCACCGGCATGAAGGTCGGGGTATCCACCACGCCGTGCGCGAGCGAAAAACGCCCGGCGCGGGCCGCGCCGGCGCGGCCCAGCTCGAGGAAGGCGACCGAAGACATGGCTGTACGCTAACCCAAAACCCGTCCGTTTTCCACAGTAAAAACGGGATGCACCCCGGGGAGGCAGCGTAACGAGGGCCCGTTTGCGCGGGCGCCGGCCCCCGGGTCAATGACTTACCCCGAACATCCATGGCGGCTTGCTCATAGAATCATCATGGCATCGCCATAACTGAAGAACCGGTAGCCGGCCGCCACCGCATGACGATAACTGTCCATTACAAATTCCCCGCCGGCAAAGGCCGACACCAGCATGAGCAGCGACGACTTGGGCAGATGAAAGTTGGTAATGAGGCCGTCGATCACATGAAAGACAAAACCCGGACGAATGAAAAGATCCGTGTCCCGCTGGCAGGGGGCGAGTACACCCTCGCAAGCGGCGGTCTCCAGCGCGCGCGCCGATGTCGTCCCGACTGCAATGATCCGTCCGCCAGCCGCCCGTGCCCGCTCGATCTGCGCGACACAGGCGGCGTCGACCCGTACGAATTCGGGATGCAGACGCCCTTCGCGCAGCGTCTCTTCGCGCAATGGACGGAACGTGCCGCTGCCGACATGCAGCGTAACGAAAGCCACACCGACGCCGCACGCCTGAAGTGCCTGGAACGTCGCGGCATCAAAATGCAGTCCAGCGGTCGGCGCGGCCACAGCGCCCGGCTCCCGCGCATAAATGGTCTGGTAGCGGACCCGGTCGTTGGCATCGTCGGCCCGGCGTATATAAGGAGGCAGCGGCACATGCCCGATGGCCTCGAGCGTCGCCGACGGCACGGCATCCTCGAACACCACCTCCGTCCATTCGCCCCGACGGCGCACGACGCGCACACCGCTGCCTCCATCCAGCGCCAGCGTCTCGCCGGGCCTTGGCGCCTTGCTCGACCGCAGCGACACCAGCGCCGCCCCGTTTTCCAGAAACCGCTCAACCAGCAATTCCACCGCTCCGCCGCTCGGACGGCGCCCGAACAGACGGGCCGGAATCACTTTTGTGTCATTCAAAACGAGCAGGTCACCTGGGCGCAGGAACCCCGGCAACGCGCGAAACATGGAGTCCTCACGACGCCGCCCAGCCCGATCCAGTACCATCAGGCGGCTTGCAGCGCGTTCAGGGAGGGGCTCTTGGGCAATCTGCGCCGCGGGCAGGTCATAATCGTAGGCATCAACCGGCATGCGTAAAGCCTACCAGATAGACTCGCTTTGTTCCCGCCTCAAAACCCGCTATACTGCGGCGCACGCCGGGATGGCGGAACTGGCAGACGCGCCGGACTCAAAATCCGGTGGTAGAGATACCGTGTGGGTTCGACCCCCTCTCCCGGCACCAATAAAATCAAGTGGTTAGAAAGACACTCTTCCCTTCTTACCTGGTTATGTCCACCATATGTCCACCTGAGCACGGCGGAGGTGGACATGGCGAGTTTCCGAGCAAGGCCAGGGCCAAACGGGCGGCGAGTTTGGCAGGTCAGAATCAAGAAAAAAGGCTATCCCGAGATGGCGCAGACGTTTGACCTGAAGGGGCAAGCTGAGTCCTGGGCCAAGAAGATCGAGTCGGAGATGGATAGCGGGGTCTTCGTTTCGCGCGCCGAAGCGGAATCGACGACCCTGGCCGAGGCCTTGGACCGCTACCTCCGTGAGATCACACCGACCAAGAAGCCGTCAACGCAATCGCGCGAGACGATCCGCGCCCGGGTGATCACCGAGATCCCGCTCGCCCGTCGCTCCCTGGCGTCCATCAAGGGCTCGGACATCGCGACCTTCATCCGGGGTCGGCAAGCGGAAGGTTTGGGCGCCAACGCCATCCGCCTCGACCTCGCTTTACTCTCCCACGTTTTCACGGTCGCAGGCTCCGCTTGGGGCATGGAGTCCCTGGGAAACCCCGTCAAGCGGATCCGGGGCCAGCGTCCCAAACTCCCGGGCGGCAGGACGAGACGTCTGGTCGATGACGAGCATCGGCGCCTCGTCGAGGCCGCCTCAAAAGACCAGGGAGGGATGATCGGCCCCCTGATCATCTGGGCCATCGAGACCGCCATGCGCCGCGGGGAGATCGCCGCCATGCGCTGGGACCACCTGGACCGCAGGGCCCGGGTGCTGCTCATACCGGAAACCAAGAACGGCACGCCCCGGCGGGTGCCGCTCTCCACGGCGGCCTTGGGCGTCCTGGATGGGCTACCCCGGCGCATCGACGGGCGCGTATGGGCCATGCGCCCCGATTCCATCTCGCAGGCCTTCGAGCGGGTCTGTAAGGCGGCCGGTATCGAGGGCCTGACCTTCCACGACCTGCGGCATGAGGCGACCTCCAGACTTTTTGAAAAGGGGTTGGG
>JAJYPD010000058.1 GCA_021795715.1 Pseudomonadota bacterium | reverse complement strand
ACTTACTCGTAAGTCCTTAATTTTATGGTGGGCGATAGTGGGTTTGAACCACTGACCCCTGCCGTGTGAAGGCAGTGCTCTACCGCTGAGCTAATCGCCCCGAAGAAAACGAAGTGTACCGGTGAAGGGGGCTTTGGTCAATTTCGCTTTAGCCCAGGGAACCGGTCAGAAGGCCGGGCAAAAGATTATCCCTGATGGGCGTTTGCCGGTACCATAAGCGCATGCGTGCATATCAGGAAGCCGTCAAGGAAACCCGGGAACTGGCGCGCCGGCAGGGCAATGCGGTGTTGTCGACGCTGTCCGTGGAGATGGCAGGGTGGCCGTTCGGGTCGGTCGCGCCTTATGTGCTGGATCAGTCTGGCAACCCCATCCTGCTGCTGTCGGATCTCGCCCAGCACACACACAACCTGCTGCAGGATGACCGGGCCAGTCTCATCGTGTTCGAGCCGGAGCAGGTGCACATCGAGGAGGGGGCGCGGGCCACCTTGCTTGGCCGTGTCACCGTCATCGAAGGCGAGGAATCGATCCGGGACCGGTATCTCCGTTATCTTCCCCAAGCGGCGCAATATCTTGCCATTCACGATTTCCGTTTCTATCGCCTTATGGTCGAGCGTGTCCGTTACATTGGCGGCTTTGGCAGCATCCATTGGTTGCGGGGGGAGGATTACCGGCTGGCGATCGATGAAGGGGATTTTTCCTCGGCGGAGACCGGGGCCGTCACCCACATGAACGGGGACCACCGGGACGCGCTGGTGCGCTACTGCCAGATGCTCGGAGTCGACGAGCCGCAGCCCGTGTTGCTTGGCGTCGATCCGGAGGGCTTCGACATGCAGGCCCGCGCAAGGCGCCTGCGTATGCGTTTCCGCAAGCCCGTTACAAACCCCTCCGAATGGCGCGGCGCCTTCAAGGCGCTGCTCGCGCCTCCGGGGTAGCCATCGTCCAACCCCCCGCACCGTCGAGACTGAGCCGCATGCGGTGATACTGGAGGAGGGTGGAACGGTGTCCGACGCTGATCACCGTGCTGTCGGGTAATTCCCGGCGTAACAAAGTGTAGAGATCTTCCTCGGCCGACTCATCGAGCGCCGATGTGGCTTCATCCATGTAAATCCAGCGCGGCTTTTGCAGAAGGATGCGGGCAAAGGCGAGGCGCTGTTGTTCGCCAAGCGACAGAATCAGCGACCAGGGGCGGTCTTCGTCGAGTGCCGGAATCAGGCGCTCGAGGTTCACGGCGCGCAGCGCCCCGGACAGGACCTCAGTGGAGGTGTCCGCGGATCCGTGGGGGTAGAGGAGAATGTCACGCAGGCTCCCGAGCGGCAGGTAGGGCTTTTGCGGCAAAAAGAGAGACTCCCTGCGCGGCGGGCGCCCGATTTTGCCGTTCCCGAATGGCCAGATGCCCGCCACGGCCCGCAAGAGGGTACTCTTGCCGCTGCCTGATGGCCCCGTCAGCAGCATGCTGTCGCCAGGGGTGACCCGCAAGGACAAGTCCGTGAGCAGTGGCCGCCCGTCGGGGGCCTGCAGGGTCAGGCGCTCGACATACAAAAGGTTCCCGTCATCCGCGTGGGTGATGTGGCCGACCCCGGGCGCGCGCTGGTGTGTCTGTTCTATGTGCTGGGTGAAACCGCTTAACCGGTCCACGACCGCATGCCAGACGGCCAGTTCGCTATAGGATGTCACGATGTACGAGAGGCCGCCTTGGACCCCGCCGAACGCAGACGACACCTCGATGATCAGACCGAGGCCCAGGTGGGCCAGGAAGTAGCTGGGGGCGACCACGAGAAACGGGAAAATGATGGCGATCTGGCTGTAGCCTGAGCTAAACCAGTTGAGCAGCTTGGTCCGGACCATGATCCGCCAGTAGTTGGTGAAGATCTGTGCGAACCGGCCCATCAAAGTGCGATGTTCATGCTCCTCTCCGCCATAGAGGGCGATGCTCTCGGGATTCTCGCGCACGCGGACGAGACCGAAGCGGAAGTCGGCGTCGAAGCGCTGCTGGTTGAAATTGAGGCCGATCAGAGGCCGGCCGATGCGAGTGATGAGCGCGGTGCCAATGGCCGAGTAGATGAGTGCGGCCCAGACCAGGTAACCGGAGATGGTCCAGTCCTGTCCCTCAAACGGCACGATGAGGCGGCTGGAGAGCGCCCACAGCAGACCGATGTACGACCCGATCGTGACGATCGCACTCAAAAGGCCAAGGGTGATCTGTAGGGTCCCCCGGATAAAGGCGCTGATGTCGTCGGCGATACGCTGGTCGGGGTTGTCGGTCGTATCCGACAGGATCTGCATATGGTAGTAGGTGCGCAGACCAAGCCAGTGCGTCAGATAGCTGCGTGTCATCCATCGCCGCCAGCGGATTTCCAGCATCTCACGCAGATAGGTGCGGTAGACGGAACTGAAGATGAAGAGCGCGGCCAGCCAGCCGAAGGTCAGCATGTCGCGCCAAAAGCCGGGTTCGTCGTAGTGCTGCAGCGCGTCGTAGAAGCCCCGGTACCAGATCGTTATACGGACGTTCAGGTAGACGATGGCAAACGTCAGACCCACGACGACGGCGATCAGGCCATAGGCCGACCAGCGTTCCTTTCCCTTCCAGTACGGCGACATGATGCGCCAGACGTCGCGAAAGAACGCGCGATTGAATTTTTCCATCCGAGAATGCGTCCTGCGTTAAGCGGATTGTGTGCCGGCCTTTCCGACACCGCCGGGGCGGCCTGAGTTCCTTATCCTAGCACGGGGCGGCCTGGCCGCTGACCAGTGGTTGACGGCAGGCGCGGCATCGCCTGTCTCAAAGCAACGGGGGTGTGGTCTGAAGGGGTGTCCCGGCAAACGACATCCGCAGGGAAAAGATTCCGTGTGTCCCCGGTTCGCCTTGCGCCCGCTGATCACCCTCTCGATGCGTGCCATGCGGTGGTGGCGAGCGGCTCTACGTGGTGCTCGGTGCGATCCCGGTAGGGATGAGCCCGAAGGCTGTGGCCGGCCGGACGCCGGTGTGTGATCCCGCGGGCGCAGCGGCCCGCGGCGCTCTATCGATCCCGCTCAATGGGTATGGAGACGGCGGCCACGGAGGGCCGGTTTCGCGGTTTCTTTGAGGCGTCGTCTCTCATCTGCGCCCACCTGGCCCAGCGCAGATCCCGATGGACCCCTAAAGGCCACCGCCGGGCGCGTGGAGGGCAAAGTTTTGCAGATGGCGGCCGCGCCAGTGGGGGCGTCCGGCCGGCGGTGCGCCATGCACGGATGGCGCAAGGCTTTGCGATCTTTTGGCAGAGCGAGGCGTGCGCCCATTGTCGCCGCACTTGGCGTCAGGCGCCAAGACGGCCTCTTTGCTGGATCCGATTCGCATACCCCGTGGTTGGGGCGCGGCCTCCGGCGGCCTTGCATCGCTTATGGTTCTTCCGGATTCCCGAAAGCCGTCTGTCAGGGGGCGGGATTTGGAAAACGCTGGTGGATCTCGTCTATGGCGGCGCGCAGGGAATCGTCCAGCAGGATGCTTGCGGCCTTCAGGTTGTCTTTGAGCTGCTCCAGGGTGCGTGCGCCGATCAAGGTGGAGGCGGTAAAGAACTGGTTGCGGACAAAGGCCAGTGCCATGGCGTTTAGCGGAAGGTTGTGCGCCGCGGCGAGGTCGGCATAGGCCTTGACGGCCGGCTCCACGTAGGGCTTGCGGTAGCGGGGTCCGAATTCCGGGAAGCGAACGAGCCGCGCTTGCGGTTCGGGGCCTTCCAGATACTTGCCGGTCAGAAGCCCAAAAGCGAGCGGACTGTAGGCCAGAAGTCCCAGTCCTTCGCGGTAGCAGATCTCATCGAGTCCCTGTTCAAACACCCGGTTGATGAGATTGTAGGCGTTCTGGATGGTGGCGATGCGCGGCAGACCGTGTTCGCGGGCGGCCCGCAAAAAGGCCATGACACCCCAGGGCGTTTCATTGCTAAGCCCGATATGGCGGACCTTGCCCGCCTGCATGAGGTCGGCAAGCGCCCGCAGTTGCACATCGATGGGCGTCGGTTCCGCCTTGCGGCTCGCATCTGCGGAAAACCGCGTCTCGCCAAACATGGGCACGGGCCGTGCCGGCCAGTGAATCTGATAGAGATCGATATAATCGGTCTGCAGGCGTCTTAGGCTGTCGTCGATGGCCTGATGGATGTTGTGCGCGTCAAGCCCCGTCGGGCCGCCCCGAAGCCAGGAAAAGCCCCGCGCGGGGCCGGCCACCTTGGTGGCGAGGACGATCTGGTCGCGCGGTTTGTTTTTCAGCCAGCGGCCAATGAAAGTCTCCGTGCGCCCCTGCGTCTCGCGACGGCCGGGCACCGGATACATCTCGGCGGCGTCGATCAAATTGATGCCGTGGTCGAGGGCGTAATCGAGTTGCGCGTGGGCATCGGCTTCATCGGTTTGTTCCCCGAAGGTCATCGTGCCAAGGCCCACGTCGGATATATGTAGTTCGGTGTTGGGGAGCGTACGGTACTTCATGATCCGACTCTGCCAAGGGCGGTCTCATCTGTCAACCGGTCAGCACCAACCCCGGCCGACCAAGCCGACCAATAGGAACGCGACAATACAGACCAATGTCGAGACAGCGGCAATTTCGCACGGGATCGTTAGCCAACCCCCAACAGGGGGGCCGCATGTGTAGGCATAGGAACAACCAAAAAGAAAACTCCCAGGCAACAAGAAAGCCAGGCGATGCCGCCCAGAACGTGCGCCCACCAAGGAAGTTTCGCTCTTTCCCGGTCCGACCTAGACCCAGAGGTCACGGGTTCGGAGTAAAAGCCGCGCGACCCGCATTCTGCATAAAAGCAATAATGGCGCCCTTTCTGGATGGATACAAACCCGGCGAATAGGCGATAAAACCCGGCTGCACCCACGGCTGCGGCGAGGATACCCATGGAGTTCCCTAAATGCGCCGTGCCGATGGGCGGGGACAGTGTGCGGATACGGTTGGCGCACCATAAAAGTACCAGAAAGGAAAAACGTTCAGGAAAATGAACGCCAGCGCAAGACGTGCGAGCGCACGCAAATCACCTCTCACTATGGCGGCGGTATCGAACGGCTGGAAACGCTGAGAGGCCATGACGGTGCCCGCGAAATAGATTGCGAAGATGACAGAGAACACGGTGGATGCAGATAACGGATTCATGAGAACGATTCTCTTTTGTGGCTATGGTTTTAAGAGGAATACCGGGGCCGCAGGTCCGCGGTCGCGATCGGTGACCGGTGTCGTATGGGCCCGTCTCCACTGACAGACAAGTTCATTGCGGTTGCGCGGCGCGTGAGATTCTGGAGGCCGATTTCGGAAGAGGTGGCAGTGAATCACCGTGCAGCCAGTACGGCCTGATACACGGCAAGCGTCCCTTGCACCATCGCCTCGACCGAAAACACCGCATGCGCGCGCTCAAGGCCGTTGGCGCCCAGGCGCGCCCGCAGTTCTTTGTCCCCCAAAAGCCGTCTGAGGGCGCCGGCTAGTGCGCCGACATCCCGGGGCGCAACCACGATCCCGGTCTTGCCGTCCTGGTTTACATAGGTGACACCGTTGTGGAGCTCGCAGCAGACCACGGGCTTGCCGCAGGCCATGGCCTCGAGTTGCACCAAACCGAAGGCCTCGGCGGGTTCCGCCGATGGCATGCAGAATACGTCGCACGCGTGATAGTAGTGAGGAAGATCCTGATCGGCGACCCGCCCGAGAAACCGCACGCGGTCGTTTAGCTGCAAGGACGCCGTAAGCGATTTGAGCGCGGATGTGAGCGGCCCATCGCCGCCGAGCCAGAGGACCGCATCGGGGATCCCCGCCATGGCGCGGATCAGATACGCGAAACCCTTGTAGTAGACATGGCGTCCGACAGCAAAGATCGCATGCCTCTTGGGCGCAAGGCCCGCGCGCAAAGCGGCGATGGCCTCCTCATCCTGGGCGGTGGCATCAAAGCGCGCATAGGGCATCCCGTACGGCACCACATGGAGCCGTTCGGGCCGGGCGGCGCGCAATTGTGTGGAGGAGGGGGCGTGCGCTGGGGTGGCGGTGATAATGGCGTCGGCGCGCCGGACGATGTCGCGCAGAAACGGTCTATAGAGGGCAAGCAGCCGTTTCTGGCGGACGATGTCACTGTGCCAGGTGATGACCCGCCGGATGCGTGACGGCAGGCTGTAGGCGACGAGGTGGGCCATCGGATCCGGAAAATGCAAGTGGACGATGTCGTAGGGATGGCGGCGATCGAGGGCGCGCGCGAGGAGCGGCATCGTCGGGCAGAGCGCAGTGCCGGCGAAGGTGCCGAGTGAGGGCGCCTTGTAGACCGTGTAGGCCTCGACAGGAATTGTCGCGGACGCGAAGTGATCGTGCGCAACGAGATTGTCGACCGCGCAATAGGGCGCAAGCCCGCGCAGGAGGAGATCGACGTGGCGTTCCAGACCGCCAAACCGCTCATTGTAAAACCGTCCGAGATGGAGGACACGCATGGCGGCAGAGTTTAGCATGCAGGAGATGGCGGGTTCGTCTGCGTCGCCCGATTGCCGGGAATGCCGGACTAGCCGATGGCGTGGGCTTTTGGGATGCGGATCCGTATGATGACAGCACCTCCTACAGAGAACGCGGCCTTTATGTACGACTGCCTGTGCGACTTTCGCTGCCTGTCGACGGCCGGCGGCTATCAGACCGCACGCCTGCGCCAGGCGGCGGGCATATGAACATTCTGGCCATTGAAACGGCCACGGAAGTGGCCTCGGTGGCGCTTGCCTGTGGCGGGCAGACGCGCCAAAAGATCATCCAGGGGGGATTGGCGCGCGCAGAGGGGGTGCTCGCCCTGATTGCGCCGCTTCTGGCCGAGGCCGATGTGCCCCTTGCGGCGCTCGATGTCATTGCCTTTGGCCGGGGCCCGGGTTCTTTCACGGGTCTGCGGGTCGCGGCGAGCCTGGCCCAGGGGCTTGCCTTCGCGCTCGACCGGCCGGTCGCGGCGGTGTCTTCCCTGCAGGCGCTGGCGCACACCGCCGGTGGGGGCCGGGTGCTCGCGGCGCTTGATGCGCGCCAGGAGGAGGTCTATTACGGGTACTTCACGCAGGACGCCGCCGGTATCCCGCAGCCGCAGGGCGAAGAAGGGCTGTGCGGCCCGCAGCACATGCCCCCGCCGCCTACGCCCCACCACGTCGCGGTCGGCAGCGGCGCCGATCGCTACGGAGAGATCCTGATCGTCCGTTTTGGCGTGACGGTGCGCGCAGGTCTTGCGCCGACGGCCGCGGCGGTCGCGTCTTTGGCCGCCCGCATGGCCGCGTGCGGGAAACTCATCGCGCCACAGGAGGCGCTTCCCGTTTACCTGCGCGATGAAGTGGCCAAGCGTCCCCCGAAAAGCTTAGAATGAGTCCATGCAAGCGGATCTCGAAGCGGTGGAATTCGGCGGTATTCGCCGCCTGATCGAACGATTGACGGTCACGCCCTATGGTGGTGACGCGGCGCGCGCCCTGGAACCGGCGCCGGAGCAGGCGACGGCCCAGCGCA
>JAJYPD010000057.1 GCA_021795715.1 Pseudomonadota bacterium | reverse complement strand
CGCTTTACCGGAAATACCGCGACCAGGGTTTTGTCGTTCTCGGCTTTCCCTGTGATCAGTTCGGGCACCAGGAACCGGGCGACGCGGCGGCCATCGGGGCGATCTGTCATGCGCGTTATGCTGTGACTTTCCCCATGTTCGCCAAGATCGAGGTCAACGGTCCGGATGCGCATCCGCTTTTTGCGTGGTTGACGCGGGCGTTGCCAGGCTGGTTCGGCCGCCGTGTCCGCTGGAATTTCACGAAATTTCTGATCGACCGCCAGGGTCGGCCACGGTGTCGTTTTGCGCCCGGCACCAAGCCCGCACAGCTCGAGCCGGCGATCGCCGAAGCGCTGCGTGTCTAAAAAAAGTGATGGCGATGTCACGGCGAAGACCTTCTATTTCTGGGAGGGTGATGCGCTCGTGCTCGACATTCTGGGAAAACCGGGCGCGCACCAGGATGCCATCGGCCGGGTGCAGGGCAACAAACTTAAAATCCATGTGGCGGCCACCGCCGAGTCCGGCCGGGCCACGCGGCACATGCTGGGTTTTCTGGCGGACGTTTTCGGTGTGCCGCGCACGGCGATCGAGGTGGTGTTTGGTGCGCGCAGCGTACACAAGCGGGTGCGCATCAAGGCGCCAAAGAGTCTGCCTGCGGGTATTTGCAGGATGCCCTGATCACCTGTCGCAAGCGGGGGGGGTGCATCCTGTGCTTTTATGGCAGCTGCGACGTGCAAAAGGGGCAGCGGCGGGCCTTGGGACTGATCGCCGAATCGCATTGCGGGCAGTTGCGGATCGCGGGTGCGCGGGCGGGGGTTCTCATCCGGTTCATGGCGCGGATCAGCACAAACACGCAGGCGGCGACGATGGCGAAACTGACGAGGGTGTTCACGAAGACGCCGTAATCGAGGGTTACGGCGCCTGCCGCGTGCGCCCGGGCGATGGTGGTGTAGGGGCCCGGTATCTTCGGTCCCTCCTTCAACACCAGAAAGAAATTGGAAAAATCTACATTGCCCAGCAAGACGCCGATGGGCGGCATGATGACATTGGTGACCATGCTCTGAATCACCTGGCCGAAGGCGGCGCCGATGATGATGCCGACCGCCATGTCCACGACATTGCCGCGCAGGGCAAACTCACGAAATTCCGTCCAGATCGACATTTTCTGAACCTCCCGCTGGTACCGGTGCGCGGCGGCACGGGTGGCCTGGGTCCGTGCAACCGGTTCCCCTTTAAGGGTAAGCAGCGGCCGACAAGGTTGGCAAGAGGCGCAGGTCCCCCCGGCGGGCCGGGTGACAGGCGTTCCCATCAGGATCCAGGATGGACGTCTACCTCAAAGGGGGTAGGAAAGAAGAGGCACCGCGCCGGCGTGTGATGGATTACGCCGCAGGCGTGCGCCGGCGATTTATTAAAACGGACACGAGCCTTATACTAAAAGCCGGTTTTGTGCACGGTGCGCGACATGCGCGGCGGGATCGCGCAGTGGGTGGCCGTTGTACCCGGCGAATCCTCTCACAATCAAAAGGTGTTGAATGATGCAGGTTGGCCCCAGAGAGATCGTAAACCCCTTTCGTCCCATACCCCTCGAAGTGCCCGAGGGGATGAAGCCGAACGAATTTTTCAACAGCACGGAAAATCTGAACGATCTCACCAACAACAACGGACTTCTCCGCAACGCCGAGGGCCTGCTTCTCTACCGCAAGGCTCTGGGCCACAGCAATGAATTTGACACATCCATCATCTACAACACGTCGCAGACCATTCTCGACCCGCTTGGCCGTCCGGCGCGGCGCACCCAGGTACCAGAGCATGTGAAAAACATCTGGAACCGCATGAACGAGGTCATCATCGCCTACATGCTCGAACGCTACCCGGATCCGGAGAAGGCGCTGGTCCTGGCGGGCGAGGCGAGCCTTGATGCCACCTGGCCGCTCACGTCTCCGGGCGTGCCAAGTATCCGTATGCTGCACAATCACTTCATTGTCTTCGACAAGGCGCAACTGCGCGATGCGCCCATCGCCGATCCGGACAATCCGAATCTCACCGATGGCGGACAGAATTCACTCTTTCAGGCATACATGCGCAGCGTCTATCTGGATTTTTTCGCGGGACTCGATCTCGAGATTCTGAAGACCTGCGAGCACGGCTCCTGCAAGATCGCGCTGACCGGATACCCGCAAGGTCTGCCGAGCTGGGAGGTGCAAGGCGGCGTGAAATCTCTGCAGCAGGTACGGTTCTGGCAAGAGTACGACATGATCCTTAAGGGTTTCATCGACTTTTACCGGACCTTTTTCGGGCAAGTATCGACGCGCAACGCGCCGATGCCGCGCGACATCAATTTTCCGGATCTCGTCGAGGAGAAACTTCTCTTTAACAACGATTTCCTGAAAACCGCGAAGATGGTGCGCGATCACTGCATACGGGATGCCCGCTACGCGAGCGCCATCCGCTGGCAGCCGGCATTCAAGCAGCTCATTTACCGTAACGACACGGGCAAGCTCATCGTAACCATCAGCCAGAATTCAATCGGTAATGCCATTACGGAGCTTCTGGGGGTGGTGGTCAAACGCGTGCCCGACGCCGAAGCCTATGAGCGCGACGAACCGGCTCTTCTTGAGAAACTTTTGGAAGTGCGCCGTCGCCTGATGGATCTGGATCTGGGTGAGGGGATCGCCACGAAACAGTGGGCCGCGAGGTAGCGGTCGCTGCCGCTTAAAGCATGATCAGCCGCCGCACGGCCGCGCACTGTGTGGCCGGATGCTCCGGAGAGGGCCCTGTCGCTCTCAGTCAGACATCGGGTCCACCCACGCTTTGACGGATTCGAGCTCGGCCAGGCAAGTGCCGTGTCCCACCGGAAAGGTGACGAAGCGGGCGGGAGACCACCCCCGGGTTTGCAGGAAGGTGGCGGTCGCGCGCGGTGCCCACGGGCACGAGGTCGTCGTTTGTCCCGCGGCCGATATACACGGGCGTGCCCGCACAAGACACGTTTTTTGTGGCGCACAGTCTTGTCAGAGGCAAATAGGCGGAAAGCGCAATGACGCCCGCAAGGCGTTTTGGATGGTGGAGGGCGGTGGAAAGACTGATGGCGCCGCCTTGCGAAAATCCACCCAGAAAGATCCGCTCGCTTGGGAGTCCCCGGGATCGCTCACGCGCGATCAAGGCGAGGATCTGATCGCATGCAGCGTGTATGCCTGCCGCATCCTCGTCTCGTTTGAGATCCGCGTGCATCACGTCATACCAGGCGCGCATGCGCGTGTGGCCGAAAGGCGTCACGCGGCGCCACCGTGCATTGGGCAACACAAACCGGGTCGGTAGATCGCGGGGTGTGAAGTAAGGCAACAAGGGCAGGAACTCCTCATTGCACCCGCCGCCTCTATGCAAAAGGATTGCACTGTATGCGGCGGGTTGAGCAGATTCGTACTCGATGCCGCAAAGCCGGCCGGCCCTCATCGGCCGTTGCCCGGTCTGGGATGTGTGTCAGTTTACGCCGGCTCATGGCGCGAGGCGATCGGCGATTGGCTGCGCCATGGGGGGCGGGGAGGCATGAACGCTAAAGCCCGCCGGCGGTCCCTCTATCCGGTGCTCCAGGCCCGCGGCCTGCGCATGCCGGCGATCTTGCAGGCCTGTTTGACGTAGCCGTATGGGAAAAGCGCAAAAAGTGTGCTTTTGGCCTCGGCGCCCGCTTTCAGTTCATGAGCCAGAAAACGGATCACATGGCGCGCGTCCGGGGCGATGTGATGTTCCTCAAGGTAGGCCCGCATGAAGCGCAGGACCTGGCGGTGGAGGTCGGTCAGCGTCAGACCCTCCTGACGGGCAAGAGATTCGGCGACGGATTCCGTCCAGTCGGCTGGATCGATCAGGTACCCTTCCTCATCCCGGCGCAAAGCGGGGTTTGGTGTTTCGGCTGTCATGGTCGCTCCTCTGCCAAACGAAGTGGCGGCTGCGTGTCGTGTGTACGCGAGAGGATATTCTCGTCTGTGCGCACCCTCTGGTGACTGTAGGAAAGTGCGCGCAGCTGCGGCCTTGACCGCCGTCAAGGTCCGGGGTATCGCCGGGTGGCGGCTTGCGATGACCATGTGCTGGGTGCGCCGGCCGGCGATCGGCATCCGGTCATCCCGAATCCGCCGCCCATGCGCCCACCGGGGGACGCGCGCCCGCGTGCGGGCGCAGGCATGGCCATGGGGCGGCCGAGCGGCTGATTGGCCTGTGACCGAGTGTGCCGCCCACCCGATCGACCTTTCGCTCATGGCGCTCGTGGGAGCGCCTGAAGCGGGGCGGAAAGACCATCTGCTGCGCACGGCACAACGGGCGCTGGCGTACGGGCCTTCGGCCGGCACCCTCAAGGCGTACGGCGTCAGGCTGGCAAAACGTAATAAAATGTCATAGTGTCATGACAGAATGACATGAGATCGGGCCGGAGCCGACGGCTGTTGCTGAGTTAGCCGGTGATCTGCCGATGGCACGATTCCTGCTCGGCCCGGGCTCGCAGTTTACTCCACATACCAAGGACCTTTTATGGCACACATTGTTATCCTGGGCGCAGGTATCGGCGGCTTGCCCATGGCGTATGAAATGAAGGAGCTTGCGCGCAAGGAAGACACCATTACCGTGATTTCCGACAACCCGTATTTCCAGTTCACGCCCTCCAATCCCTGGGCTGGCGTGAACTGGCGCAAGCGGGCCGATATCACCTTTCCGGTTGCACCGCGTCTGGAACGAAAGGGTATCCGCTTCATCGCGCAGGCAGCGAGGCGGTTGCACCCGCAACAGAACAGCATCGAGCTGCAAAACGGCGAACATGTCGGCTACGACTATCTCGTGATCGCCACGGGTCCGAAGCTTGCGTTTGACGATGTGCCTGGCCTGGGTCCCGATGGCTACACGCACTCGGTCTGTCATATCGATCATGCAGAACAGTCAGCCGGGGCCTGGCAGAGCTTTTGTAATGAACCCGGTCCAATCGTCGTTGGTGCCGTCCAGGGCGCATCCTGCTACGGCCCGGCCTATGAATACGCCATGATCATGGACACCGACCTGCGCCGGCGCAAGATTCGTGACCGCGTGCCCATGACCTTTGTGACCGCCGAACCCTATGTGGGCCATCTGGGCCTTGGGGGTGTCGGAGATTCGCGCGGCATGCTCGAGTCCATCCTTCGCGACCGTCACATCAAATGGATCTGCAATGCGAAGGTGACAAAGGTCGAGGCAGGCAAGATGTTCGTCTCGGAGCTCGATGAAGGCGGCAATCTGAAAAAGGAGCATGAACTTCCGTTTCATTACGCGATGATGTTGCCGGCGTTCAAGGGGGTCGACGCCGTCTACGGCATCGAGGGCTTGAGCAACCCACGCGGCTTCATCCTGGTGGATCCCTATCAGAGGAATCCGACATTCCGGAACATTTATTCCGTGGGTGTCTGCATCGCCATTCCGCCGGTGGAAGCGACGCCTGTGCCCACCGGCGCACCGAAGACCGGTTACATGATCGAAAGTATGGTGACAGCGGCCGCGCATAACATACGCCAGGCCCTGGAGGGCCGCGAGCCGACCGAGAAGGCCACGTGGAACGCGATTTGTCTTGCGGATTTCGGTGACACGGGGGCGGCGTTTGTGGCGCTTCCCCAGATTCCCCCGCGCAATACCAACTGGTTCAGGGAGGGCCGGTGGGTGCATCTCGCCAAGGTGGGATTTGAAAAATATTTCATCCGCAAGATGAAGAGCGGCAATACCGAGCCCGTCTATGAAAAGTTCGTTCTGAAAACCTTGGGCATCACGAAACTCAAATAGAGCCCGTTATGTGTCTTGGGTGCGCGGTGGCCATGCGCCACTGCGCACTTACGGACCGGTGATCCCGCCCAATCGTCCGCGACGCCGTTATACAAGGGTGGTATACACCGGATTCCGTCGCGGTTCAGGGAAGCCGGGCCACCGCGCATACGGGGCGGGCAGAACAGGACGGTGCCCGGCTCGGGGGTGCCCGTTGCGAGCCGCTTTTGATGTATCAATACGTAGGGACCTTCAACGAGCCTGCCGGCGCGCAAAAGCCTCCCCGCAAAGGCGCAAAGTCGTTGACGCCGCCCTGGCAGACGGGAAAGGGGTGCTGCGCCGGATTTCTTTCAGCCGTTGCGTTTTTGCGTGGCGGAGGGCGCTGACTTTTTCGGCCGGAAACCACTTACGCCGCAGGCCTCGCCCCCCGATCGGGATCTCACCGCGTCGCGGGCCTTTGCTGTGTTCCCTATCGGCGCGCGAACCCGGGAAGGTGCGCAGCACCGGGCCGGACATTCCGATCGGCAGACGGGATGGAGAGGCTCTTTGCTTATGTCAAAGGCGCGTTCGTTGCTGAACAGGCAGGATTTTGCGCGGTGCCTGCGTGCGCACGGCGCGACGAGGTGGCCCCGGTTTGAAGGGCGCGGTGGCATATGATGCCAACGCCGTGTGCTGTCCACGGGCCACGTAGTATTCCTTCCCGGCGCCAAGTCCAATGGCCCCATCATCGAATCCTTAAGTTTTCCCCGGCATGGCCTTGCGGTGCCAGGGATTCTACGATCTGAGTATTGAGGTTCAGGCGGCGATCCATGCCACGTCGCCAAGCGGTTGCGGTTGTCAGCAGTAGCTGGGGTGCCATGGAAGAGTTCGAGAAATCGATACGCGAGAAGGCCCTTTTGCGGCTCGCCGGCATCTTCAAAGTGCCGGTGGCGGCTCTAACTCCGGAGCGTCGATTCGGCGATGACCTGAAGGCAAGCTTTGTTTCGGATTTTCGGCGCAACGAGTTCGATCAGATTGACGATGATATTCACGATGTCGCTGACCAAAGTATCGCTAAAGAGATGAGCTCGGGAAATCTTATTATTAAGACTGTTGCTGATTATTGCGACCATATGGTCCGCTGTGGCAAGACCAAGCGGAAGGCTGTCGAGAAGTTGCTTGGTGTCGATCAGGCGTGACATCGCCGCGGCCTCTATATGGAGATGACCGCGTGCGAATGTAGGAGCAGCGCGGGGGGAGTTTCATTGAAAAATTGTTATTGGCTGCAGCTGTGGCAAAAGATCGTTGTCGGGATCCTGATTCTGATCGCCATAGCCATTGCGGGCTATTTCTTATTCTCGTCAGGTTATAACCAGCTCACAGAGTCCAACCGCTCTGTAATGGGATCCCCTAATACTGAAGGGACTAGCGGTTATTAGCGTGAGAGAGCCGGTCAACAACATATGCAGCACCCGTCTTCCTGTTGAATCCTTCCTTACTGCTGCATCCGTCGCACATTCTGCGTATAGACCGCCTGCTGCCTTCCTTGCGGTGGCGCCCTGCAGCGGGTCACACCGCGCATCGGCTGCGCACCGCCTGGCTGGCGGCCCGCCGGAATCGGCAGCGAACCCCGTTTTCCGGCTCTGTCGAATTTCATGTGGGTTGACCCGTCATATGCGGGTTGATCTGCGAGAAGTCGAGCTTACCGGCGATCAGGAAGATCACGGTGCGGATAGTCGAGAATCGGCCATAACCGCGGG
>JAJYPD010000056.1 GCA_021795715.1 Pseudomonadota bacterium | reverse complement strand
TTGTCGACAATCGGCAGCATCTCCTTGGGACTTGCCTTCGTCGCCGGAAGAAACCGGGTCCCAAGACCCGCCACCGGAAACACCGCCTTCTTGACAGCTGCCATCCCATTCCTCCTTCCATCACCTAAATCGTCCGCGCCGGAACACTCCCGACCGTGACGGCACGCCCATGCCCTGGTCCGCCACGCGAACAATGGCCCCGTCGGCGGTTTATTCCACCGCCCCGCACCCCATGCCGGTGTGCGTCAACGTTTCCCGGAAACGAGCGGAACCACCGCCACCGGCGGCGCCCCGGGTTGCCCGATGAGGGCGAGAAGGTCCTCGCGGATCCCCTCGTCTGGCCCCTCTTCGCATCGGGCGCTCAGAACGGCCAGCTGCGCCTCGAAAGACGCCGCGTCGACACTGCCCGCCTGTGCCAGGCGGATCTTCGGATGGCGCGTTGGCAGCAGCTGTTCGTCGGCATAAAAGAGTTCCTCGTAGAGCTTTTCGCCCGGACGCAGACCCGTATAGACGATATCGATGTCCTCGTCGGGCCGCTTCCCGGACAGCAAAATCAACTGCTCGGCGAGGTAGCGGATCCGGATCGGTTCCCCCATGTCGAGGACGAAGATTTCGCCGCCACCGCCGATCACGCTCGCCTGCAGGATGAGGGTGCAGGCCTCCGGGATCGTCATGAAATACCGCGTGATCTCCGGGTGGGTCACGGTCACGGGGCCGCCGGCGGCGATCTGCTGCCGGAACAGCGGAATGACGCTGCCCGCCGATCCCAGCACGTTGCCAAACCGCACGGTGAGGAAGCGGGTCTTCGACCGCATCTGCCGCTCCTGGCAAACGATCTCCGCCGCCCGCTTGGTTGCGCCCATGATATTCGACGGATTGACCGCCTTGTCCGTCGAAATCAAGAGGAAAGTGCCACAGCCGTGGCGGTCGGCTGCATCGACCAGCACCATGGTGCCAAACACGTTGTTGCGCACGGCGGCGCGGCCCTGCCCCTCGAGCAGCGGCACATGCTTGTACGCCGCTGCGTGAAACACGATATCGGGGCGGTGCGCGGTGAACGTGCGGTCCACAACGTGCGCATCCCCCACATCCCCGAGTGCCGGGACGATATGCAGATCCGGATGGCGCTGGCGCAACTCGAGCTCAATGGCGTACAGATTGTATTCCCCCCGCTCGAACAGCACGAGTGTACGCGGCGCCAGACGCGCGATCTGCCGGCACAGTTCCGAACCGATCGAACCGCCGGCTCCAGTCACGACCACCACCTTGCCGCGCACGCTTTGGTCGATCTGCTGCCATTCGAGCATCACCGGCTCGCGGCCGAGCAGGTCCTCGATGTTGACTTCACGCAGTTCGCGGATGCTGACCTGACCGTCGACCACGTTGCGCAGATCGGGCAGAATGCGGAAGGGCCGGTTGCTGCTCTCGCAGAGCTCGATCAGGCGGCGCATGACGCTGCCCTTGCTTTCGGTTACGGCGATGAAAAGGATGTCGATCTGGAAGCGGTTGACCACCGCCGGGATGTCCTGGCAGGAACCAACGACCGGCAGACCGTGGATCTCCTCCCCACGGCGGCGGTCGTCATCGACGAAGGCCACCGGCCTGTAACCGATGTCCGTGTCCCGCAACAGGTCCCGCGCCAGCATCTCCCCGGCACGGCCGGCACCGACGATCAGGGCCCTCTTGTCACCGTCACGGTACAGCGACCGGTCCTTGAAGGCGCGATACAAAAAGCGCGGCGCGCCCAGAAAAACGACCAGCAACAATCCGTCGAGCACGAACACCGAACGGGGCGCATGCGCAAGCCGCATGACCAGGAATATGGCCAAGGCGCTGCCGGCGGTTCCGGCCACCACCGCCGTCGCGATTCGCCGCAGGTCGGGCACCGATGCAAAACGCCATATGCCGCGGTACAAACCCGTGTTCCAGAACACGAGGCCTTGAACGGCCCATACAAGCGGCAGATTCCGGACAGCCTGGTCCATAAACAGGGGCGGGACTGAATCCAGGTTGAAGCGCAGCCAGTACGCGCCAAACCAGGCAAGCGGAATCATCACCAAATCGTGCGCAACAACCGCCCAGCGATTCCGCAAGCCTTTTGTTATCCACTGCATCCGGTCAGCCACATCCCTGCCGTCGATCGATAAGTGCCGCCAAAGCGGCGTAGATGCCTACCCAAGCCGCGATTATAGACCATTGTGCCAGAAGCGACCCACCCACGGCCCACCAGGCACTGAGTGCAGACGATACCATGAGCGCATACTCATACCACACGACACGCACACGACTCAGGCCACTGACGGCAAGCCGCTGGTAATAGTGCTGACGGTGCGCCTGCGCCGGATTCTCGCCGCGCCAAAGCCGCCGGACCAGCGTCACCGACGCATCCGAAAAAAACGGTGAAAATATCAGGATGCCGACCCAGAGCGGCGCGATGCCATGGGTGGCGCCGAGCGTCATGACACCGGCGAGGAAGCCAAGCGGCACCGAGCCCGCGTCCCCCATGAACAGGCGGGCGGGGGGGTAATTGCTGATGGTAAAACCGAGGGCCGCCATGCTGATGGCGGCCCCGGCGATGGCAAAGGCCGGCATGCCGGCGCAAGCGCCAAGGAGCGCCAGGGCCCCGAACCCGATGACCGCCATGCCGCCGGCCAGGCCATCCAGACCGTCCATGAAGTTGTAAAGGTTCATGCACCAGACGAGATAGAGCACGCTCAGTGCCTCGCGCGCCGCCGGCGGCAGCGCCAGGGCAACACCCGGCAACACAGGTCCTGCCCAGCGCGCCCCGCCCCAGATGACCGCCGTCGCCGCCGCGATGATCTGCGCGGCGAGACGGATAACAGGCGACAGCGATGCGCGATCATCACGCCAGGACACGACGGCGATGCCGGCAAGGGCGGAAATGAGCCCTGCGTCATGAGGGTTAAGGCGCGGAGCAAAAAGCGCGATGGCCAAGAGCAGGCCCGCAAGGATCGCAAGCCCTCCCGTGCGCGGTACCGGCACCGCATGCAGGGATCTCTCGTTGGGCACATCGAGGATCCGCCACGGATTGCGGGGATGGGCAAACAGGCGCGTAAGGCCATAGACGACGCACGTGACCAGCAACAGACGCACGAAATCCAAGACGCCCCCTAGCATGGCGTGCGGCCCATCGGCGGCGCGAACCCGTAGCCGCACGGCCCGCCAAGCCGGCCCGTCATGGCCGGCCGCCGGCCATGACGGCAAGCGCCTGCGCCAAGGTCCAGCGCGGGGTAAGATGCAAGGCGTCCCATACGCTCCGGTCCTCGACATAGCAGGACTCAAGGAGCGGCCTTAACGCCTGCGAGTCGAAGGGCAGCTCGCGGTGCCACCACCGCCCCAGGCGATCGCCAAGAGAGGCCAGGCCAGAGAGGCAGACCGGCGGCAGATGCAGGGGCACGATCCGCCGGCCGCAGGCCCGGCGCATCTCCGCGTAGATGTCCCAAAGCGTGTAGGCCTGCCCATCCGACACCACCCAGGGCGGGGAGCGCTCGGTGCGCGCCAGCAGCGCCACAATGACGGCCGCCACATCATCGCGGTGGATCAGGCTGCGCAGGGCAAGCCCCTTTGGGATCGGCAGCGGTACCGGCCGCGCCGCCCAGACGAGCAATCGCGCCAGATTGCCCTTCATTCCCGGTCCATAGACAAGCGCCGGCCGTACCACATGACCCACCAGGGTCGGTTCGGCCAGGACGAGCGTCTCTGCGGCCCGGCGCGTCTGCGCGTAATCGTCCGTGCTGCAAACCGCCTTGATGCTGCTCACAAAGACGAAGGACCGCACATCCGCGGCACGCGCCTCCGCGAGCAGGGCTTGCGTACCCATGACCGTGAGCTTCTCATGCACCGCACGCGGCGCCTGCACATGCGCGGCGCCCGCCAGGTGGCAGACCGCCTCGACACCCGCGCAGCAATCCCGCAATGAGCCGGGATCGGCGAGATCGCCGTGGCGCCATGCGACGCCCGCCACGGGCGTGCGGCCGATCGCGCGCACAGCGTAGCCTTGGCGCTCAAGCGCCCCCACCAACGCCTGTCCTATGAACCCGGATGCCCCCGTGACCAGCACCGTCTTTGCCGTCGCGCTCATGGGCCGTCTGTCAGGACACCGCTTTTTGGGCGGGCGGCTGCGAAAAAAAGGCGTGACGGCCCGACAGTTCCGCCAAGGTCCCGCTGTCGATCAGACGCCCCCTGTCGATCAGATAGACACGGTCGCACTTTTCCAGGGTACTCAAGCGGTGCGCAATAATGATGAGCGTCTTCGTTCCGGCCAGCTGCTCCACGGCGCGGGTGATGTCGGCCTCCGTTGGCCGGTCGAGGGCGGCCGTGGCCTCGTCCAAAATAAGCACGTCCGGGTTGTGATAGAGGGCGCGGGCGATACCGAGGCGCTGGCGCTGACCGCCCGACAATCGGACCCCCCGGTCGCCGACCTCCGTATCCATGCCCTGCGGCAGGCCCGCCACATAACGGTCAAGCTGCGCCACCTCCAGCACTCTGGAGACCACCGCGCGGTCGATATCGGCGCTGGCAACACCGAATGCGACATTCGCGGCGATGGTATCGTCTGTGAGATAGATATGCTGCGGCACATAGCCCACCTGCCGCCGCCACGCTGCCAGCGTGGTCGCATCAAGCGGTACGCCATCGACGAGCACACGCCCCTCCTGCGCGGGCAAAAGGCCCAGCACGATGTCTGCGAGCGTGCTTTTGCCGGCGCCTGACGGACCCACAAAACCGACCGTTTCACCGCGGCTGATACACAAGTCGATGCGCTCAAGCGCCCGCACCGACGCGCCGGGATAGTGAAAACTCAGATTTTCCAGCCGCACATCCTGCCTGAAGGACAGCGTATCGTTTCGATCGGAAGCGAGCTCCGGCCGCCGGACATCCGCGAGGGCCGCCGCCAGAATCTCGACCGTGCGTCGGTTGTAGCGTACCGACATCGCCGCCGCCAGCACCCGCGTCAGCGACGGCATCAACCGGAAAGCCGCCATCGCGTACATCGCCATGAGCGGCACGGCCGCCTGCGGCTGCCGCAGAACCATTTCACTGTAGAGAAGAATGGCAATCAGGCCGGTGAAGGCCAGAAATTCGATCATGATGCGCGGCACATGCAGGGTCGACATGTGTGCGGCGCTTGCCTTGCTGTACGTTGCGCTGGCCTCCTCATGCGCCTGCAGCAGCCGGTGCTGGCGGCCCAGGACCGTCAGATCCTTGACCGCGCCCAGCGCATCAGTTGCGTGGCGGAACATGAGGCTCATGGCCCGCTGCCGCGCCTGTCCCAGGCGTTCGTTGCGGCTGCGTGTCAGCCGGAAGATCACAAAAAACGTGACACCAAGAATCCCGCCGACCGCCAGAGTCAGACCCGCACTCACAAACAGCAGCAGCCCAAGCAAAGCGGCTCCCACCACGGATTCGCTGACCACCTGCAGCGCCGGCAACAACACCCCATCGGCGAATACCGGCACTTCTCCCCGCAGGTTCTTCAGGAGGTCGGCGCTGTTGTGTGTCAGGTGATAGCCGTACGGGGCGTATAGGTAGCCATGCAGCAACCGGTCGGCCAGATCTTTTTGCAGATCAAAAACGAAGCGGAACTGTCGTTTGTAGCCGTAAGACACAAACAGTCCTTTCAAAATCACGATCACGAGCATCAGGAGTGCCAGATCGATCACAAACCCTTCGCTGCCGGCCGCCCGCACCCACGGCAGCCGCCAGAGCATGTGCAATACCGGCAGGTGTTCGATGCGCTGGGGATCGACCAGCGCCATCGCCAGCGGCAGCACGACACCGACGCTCAACATCTCGAAGAAGGACACCAAAACCATGAGCGAAAAGACCACGCCGGCCTGTCTGCGCTGCATGGGGCTCAGCATCGCCCACAGCACGCGCCACCCTTTTGGCCCGGTCTTCACCTTCTTCCCCAATGCGGGCCTTTGATCAGGAGCGCTATTCGTGTCCACTGCGGTTATACAGATCCTCGAAACGCGTGATGTCATCCTCACCCAGATACGCGCCGGACTGCACCTCAATCATTTCGAGCGGGACCAGCCCGGGATTTTCCAGGCGGTGCCTCGTGCCGAGTGGAATATAGGTCGACTGATTTTCCGAAAGCACAAACTCCTCGTCTCCGCGCGTCACGCGTGCGGTCCCCGCAACGACGATCCAGTGCTCGGCACGGTGGTAGTGCATCTGCATGGACAACGCGGCTTTCGGTTTGACCATGATGCGCTTGACCTGGAATCGCGGCCCGATATCCATGGTTTCATAACACCCCCACGGGCGCCAGACGCGGCTTGACGTGGCGCACTCGGAACGCCCGAGCCCTTTAAGCTTGGCCACCAACTGCTTGACGTCCTGTGCCTGTCTGCGATCGGCCACCAGCACCGCGTCCTTCGTCTCGATGACCACGATGTCCGACACGCCCACCGCGCCCACAAGCCGATGTTCAGCCATCAGCAGATTGTCGCGCGCGTTCACCGTAAAGACTTCGCCGCGGATCACATTGCCATCGCCGTCCCGGTCGCCGAGCTCCCACAAAGCCGGCCAGGCGCCGATGTCCGACCAGCCCGCGTCGAGGGGCACCACCGTGGCCCGATCTGTATGCTCCATGACCGCATAGTCGATCGATTCGCTTGGCGTCTCCGCAAAGGACGCGCCGATCCGCACGAAATCGCCATCGCTGTGCGCGTGTGCCATGGCATCTTCACAGGCCGCCAGAATATCCGGCCGCAACCGGCCCAACTCCTCCAGCCACAGCCGTACATGCACAAGAAAGAGGCCGCTGTTCCATAGATAGTCGCCGCTTGCGCAGAACGCGGCGGCGCGCGTCTGATCCGGCTTTTCCACAAACTCCACGACTTCGCCGTTGCCGCCGCTGCGGATATAGCCGTACCCGGTTTCCGCATGCGTGGGCACGATACCGAATGTCACGAGCCGGCCATGGGCCGCGTACACCGCCGCCCGTTGTACGGCCGCCCGGAACGATGCAGGATCACGCATGGCATGATCAGCCGGCATGGCCAGCAACAGCCCGTCGGGGTCGTCGCGCGCCACACGCAAAGCCGCCATGGTCAACGCCGGCGCGGTATTGCGGCCGGCCGGCTCGAGCAGGATCGTACAGGGCATCTTGTCTATGGTGCGCATCTGTTCGGCAATGAGAAACCGGTACTGGGCGTTGCAGACGACGATCGGCGAAGCGACATCCGCCATTCCATTCAGACGCAGGGCCGTATCCTGCAGCAAGGTGCGCTCCCCCAAAAGCGCCAGAAGCTGCTTTGGGTGGTGCTCGCGGGACAAAGGCCACAGACGGCTGCCGCTGCCGCCGGATAGGATCACGGGATGGATCATACCGTTACTCCTGCTTCGCGAGGCGCGCCACATAGCGGCTCACGCCCTCTTCGACCGTGTACAAGGGCGCCCCGTAGCCGGCGCGGCGCAGAGCCGTTATGTCCGCTTGCGTAAAACTCTGATATTTGCCCACCAGCGCCGGCGGAAACGGCACATAACCGATGATGCCCGCCTTCTGCAAAGCAGCGGTGTCCGAAGGCGGGTGTCCCTCGCGGGTGCGCAGCGCATTGACGGTGGCGGTCGCCACATCATTGAAACTCTGCGCGCGGCCGGTCCCCACGTTGAAGATGCCGCTTTTCTCCGGATGATCCAAAAAGTACAGATTGATCTTCACGACATCCTCGACCGACACGAAGTCGCGCCGCTGTTCGCCGTTCCCATACCCGTCGCAACCCTCGAACAGCCGCACCTGTCCGGTCTCGCGATACTGATTGAAGAAATGAAAGGCCACCGATGCCATGCGGCCCTTGTGTTGTTCGCGCGGCCCGTAGACATTGAAGTAGCGGAACCCCACGACCTGGCTGCGCATGGGCGTACAGATCGG
>JAJYPD010000018.1 GCA_021795715.1 Pseudomonadota bacterium | reverse complement strand
CGGTGATCGCAAGGGCCGGGCCCGTCCGGGACCGGCTCCGCGCGGCGCGCCCGGCCGGCGGCCCGTGCCCGGCAAGCGCGTCGTGACCAGCATGAGCGGCCAGCACGCGTTTGAGATGCCGACCGAACCGGTCGTGCGCGAGGTGCTGTTACCCGAGGCCATCACGGTGGCGGAGCTCGCCCAGCAGATGTCCGTCAAGGCCGCCGAGGTCATCAAGGCCTTGATGAAACTTGGCATGATGGTGACCATCAATCAGGTGCTCGACCGCGAGACGGCGATGATCGTCGTCGAGGAGATGGGCCATGTCGCACGCGAAGCGCGCTCGCACAATCCGGAAGCCACGCTAAAGAGCGAAGCCGAGCAGGGTGTCGCCGAGCCGCGTCCGCCGGTGGTCACGGTCATGGGCCACGTCGATCACGGCAAGACCTCGCTGCTCGATTACATCCGCAAGACCAAGGTGGCAAGCGGCGAGGCAGGCGGAATCACCCAGCACATCGGCGCCTATCACGTCGAAATGCCCAAGGGCATGCTGACGTTCCTCGATACACCCGGTCACGAAGCCTTTACGGCCATGCGGGCGCGGGGCGCCAAGGTGACCGATATCGTCATCCTCGTGGTGGCCGCTGACGACGGTGTCATGCCGCAGACGGTGGAGGCGATTCATCACGCGCGCAATGCGGGTGTGCCGATCGTCGTCGCCGTCAACAAGATCGACAAGCCGCAGGCGGACATGGACCGGGTCAAGCAGGAGCTCGTGGCGCATGAGGTGGTGCCCGAGGAGTGGGGCGGGTCGGATATTTTCGTGCCGGTGTCGGCGAAGACCGGACAGGGCATCGAGGATCTGCTGGACGCGGTGCTGCTGCAGGCGGAGTTGCTGGAACTGAAGGCGGTGCGCGATACGCTGGCGTCGGGGATCGTGGTCGAGGCGCGGCTCGACAAGGGCCGCGGCCCGGTGGCGACGATTCTCGTGCAGCAGGGGACACTGCGCAAGGGCGATGTGATTCTGGCGGGCCGCGAATCCGGACGCGTGCGGGCGATGACAGACGAGAACGGGCGTTCGGTCAAGGAAGCGGGGCCGTCGATTCCGGTGGAAGTGCAGGGTCTGTCCGGCGTGCCCAATGCGGGCGACGAGGTGACAGGCGTCGAGAACGAACGCAAGGCGCGCGAAATCGCTTTGTTCCGGCAGGGCAAGTACAAGGACGTCAAGCTCCAGCGCCAGCAGGCTTCGAAGCTGTCCAACATGTTCCAGCAGATGCAGGAAGGCGACATCAAGACCCTGAACCTGATCGTCAAGGCCGACGTGCAGGGTTCCGTGGAAGCGCTGACCGACGCGCTGGAGAAGCTGTCGACCGATGAGGTCAAGGTCAAGGTCGTGCACGGCATGGTGGGCGGTATCAGTGAATCGGACGCCAATCTGGCGGTGGCTTCCAACGCCATCGTCATCGGCTTCAACGTGCGCGCCGACGGCGGCGCCCGCCGTCTGATCGACGCGGAAAATGTCGACGTCCACTACTACAACGTCATTTACGACGCGGTCAACGAAGTCAAGGCGGCCATGGCCGGCATGCTGAAGCCGCAGATCAAGGAAGAGGTCGTGGGCATCGCCGAGGTGCGCGAAGTCTTCCGGGCGCCGAAGGCGGGACAGATCGCCGGATGTCAGGTGTCGGAAGGCACCATAAAGCGGGGCCGCAAGGCCCGCGTGCTGCGCAACAACGTCGTCATGTTCGATGGGGAAATCGAGTCTCTGCGGCGGTTCAAGGAGGATGTCGCCGAGGTCAAGGCGGGCTTTGAATGCGGCATGACGATCAAGAATTACAACGACATCCGCGTCGGGGATCAGATCGAGGCCTACGAAAAGGTCGAGGTCGCCCGGTCCCTTTGAGAACGAAACACCCAGGGACACCGACGGCGCGGTCCGCCCGGGTTGCCTCCCTTATTCGCCGGGAAATGGCGGCGCTCGTCCTGACTGCGATCAACGACCCGCGCGCGGCCGGAGCCACCCTGACCGAGGTCGATGTCAGTCCGGACCTGAAGCAGGCGCGCGTCTATGTGACGCACCATCGTGGTGAGGAAGCGGCACGCGAAGCAGTGAAGGCCTTGAATCGGGCGAGCGGCCATTTGCGCCACGAGCTCGCGGCGCGCCTCATTTTGCGCGTCTCGCCGCACCTCGTGTTCACCTACGATCCGTCCGTCGATCAGGGATTTCGTATCGACGCCTTGATCCGGAAGGCGCGCGCCGAGGACGGTGGAGAGCCGTGAAGGTTCGCCGTGATGGCCTTCTCGTCCTGGACAAGCCACCGGGGCTGACATCCACGCAGGCCTTGGGCCAGGCCAAACGGCAGCTGCAGATCCTGAAAGGCGGGCATACAGGCACCCTGGATCCGTTGGCGACCGGCGTACTGGTCCTCTGTTTTGGGGAGGCCACCAAAGTGGCGCCCTTTTTACTCGAGGCGGACAAGCGTTACCAGGTGACCATCGGTCTGGGTGTGTCGACGACGACTTATGACGCGCAAGGCGAGATCACGCAGCAACTGCCGGTGCAGGTCGACCGCACGCAGGTGGCGCGGTGGCTGCCGGAATTTCTGGGTGACATCGAACAGGTTCCGCCCCGCTTTTCGGCGATCAGGAAAGACGGAATGCGTTTTTATGAGCGCGCCCGCAAGGGCGGCATGGAGACCCCCCCGCCCCGGCGCGTGCGCATCGATCGCATCGACATCGTGGCACTCGAGGGGACGGATCTCACGCTCGATGTGGCATGCGGCAAGGGTGTGTATGTGCGCAGCCTCGCGCACGATCTCGGTGCGCGGCTTGGGTGCGGCGGACACGTCAAGGCGCTCCAGCGTCTTGCCGTCGCCGGGTTCACCATCGACCAGGCGGTGGCGCTTGCGGAGGTGAACGAGCGGACGCCGCTTGTGCCAAGCGATGAGGCCCTGCGCCACCTGCCGGCGGTGGATCTGCCGCCGCTTCTGGCCGCCGCGGTGTGCAAGGGGCGGGCGGTGCATATGGAGGCGCTGGCGCCCGGGTTGGCACGACTTTACGATGCGGATCGGCGGTTTCTCGGGGTGGGCACCATTGCGGCGGATGGGTCTATCCGACCCAAGCGCCTGTGGTCTGCCGGGGGTTCAGGTTGAGCGGCGGGGCGGGGGCGGTTAGAATGGCGTTTTCCCGGGCACGGTTACTGTTTTGAGGGCGAGAGGATTTATGGCATTCACGGCGGAAAAGAAAGGGCAGGTCATCAAGGAGTTTCAGCTGTCCGATACGGATACGGGGTCTCCCGAGGTCCAGGTGGCGCTGATTTCGGCCCATATCGACGATCTGTCTCGGCATTTCGAGGTACACAAGAAGGATAACCACTCCCGGCAGGGTCTGCTGAGGATGGTCGGCAAGCGCCGCAAGCTGCTCGACTACCTAAAGCGCGTCGACGCCAACCGGTATCGCGAACTGGTGGCTCGCCTGGGGCTGCGTAAATAACACCTTCATCATCCCGATACACAGCCGAGGACAGCGCGTTGGGAAAAATTACAAAGACATTCACGTATGGCCGGCACACGGTGACCATTGAAACCGGGGAAATCGCCCGCCAGGCCACGGCGGCCGTCATGGCCAGCATGGGGGACACAGTCGTACAGGTGACCGTGGTCGGGCTGCGCCAGAGCGCGCCGGACCGGGATTTCTTCCCGCTCACCGTCGATTATCAGGAGCGCACCTATGCGGCCGGCCGCATTCCCGGTGGATTCTTCAAGCGCGAAGGGCGGCCCTCCGAAAAGGAAATCCTCACCTCGCGCCTCATCGACCGCCCCATCCGCCCGCTGTTCCCCAAAGGTTTCACCAACGAAGTGCAAGTCATCGCGACGGTGATGTCGCTTGATCCGGACATCGATCCGGACATCATCTCCATGATCGGCGCGTCGGCGGCTTTGTCCCTGTCTGGAATGCCGTTCCGTGGCCCCTTGGGCGCGGCGCGGGTCGGCTATCGGGACGGACAGTTTCTGCTAAATCCCGGGATCCAGGAACTGACCGGCTCCGAGCTCGACCTCGTCGTCGCCGGAACCCGCAACGCGGTGCTGATGGTGGAATCCGAGGCGCGCGTGCTGCCCGAGGATGTGATGCTAAACGCGGTCTTGTTCGGCCATGAACAGATGCAAACCGTGATCAAGGCGATCGACGGACTGGTGCAGGAGGCCCAAGTGGCGTCCTGGAACTGGGTGGCCCCGGCGAAGGACACCGCGCTCATGACGGAACTCGCCAGCCTGATCGGCGTGGATCTCACCGCGGCCTATCAGATCCGTGAGAAGCTGCCGCGCCAGGATCGCGTGGCGGAGTTGCGCGACAAGGCGGTGGCGGCACTGGCCGGTGAGGCGCCGAAGCCTTCGGCCGATACGGTGTTGACCGCCTTTGGCGATCTCGAGAAGCGCGTCGTCCGCGGACGCATTCTGAGCGGCGAGCGGCGCATCGACGGGCGCGACACGAAAACGGTGCGGCCGATCACCATCCGGACGGGTATTTTGCCGCGGACCCACGGGTCGGCCCTCTTTACCCGCGGAGAGACGCAGGCCCTGGTCGTCACGACCTTGGGCACGGGGCGCGACGCCCAGCTGATCGACGCGCTCGAGGGGGAACGCAAGGAACCCTTCATGCTCCATTACAACTTCCCGCCGTTTTCCGTCGGTGAAGTGGGCCGGGTCGGCAGTCCGAAGCGGCGGGAAATCGGTCACGGGCGGCTCGCCAAGCGCGCGGTCGCCGGGGTTTTGCCGGATCTGAGCGACTTTCCTTATGTGCTGCGCGTGGTCTCCGAGATCACCGAATCCAACGGCTCGAGCTCGATGGCGACGGTATGCGGCACCAGTCTGTCACTCATGGATGCCGGCGTGAAGATCAAGGCCCCGGTGGCGGGCATCGCCATGGGGCTCATCAAGGAAGGCGACAAGTTTGCGGTTCTGACCGATATCCTGGGCGACGAAGATCATCTGGGCGACATGGATTTCAAGGTGGCGGGCACCACGGAGGGTGTCACGGCCCTGCAGATGGACATCAAGATCGAAGGTATCAACCGCGAGATCATGGATGTGGCGCTGCGTCAGGCCCGTGAGGGCCGCCTGCATATCCTCGGCATCATGAACCAGGCGATCGGTGCGCCGCGTCAGGAGATGTCGGAGTACGCGCCGCGCATCATCACCTTCCATATCAATCCCGAGAAAATCCGGGATGTCATCGGCAAGGGCGGTGCGACCATCCGTGCCCTTTGCGAGGAGACCGGTGCGACCATCGACATTGATGACGATGGCACCGTGAAGATCGCCTCGGTGGACAACGCGGCGGGCCAGGAGGCGCGCCGGCGCATCGAGCAGATCACGGCGGAGGTGCAAGTCGGCATGGTCTATGAGGGCAAGGTCGCCAAGCTCATGGATTTCGGTGCGTTCGTGACCATCCTGCCGGGCAAGGACGGGCTTGTGCATATCTCCCAAATCTCCAACGAGCGGGTCGAGAACGTGAGCGACAAGCTGAGCGAGGGAGAAACCGTGCGCGTGAAGGTGCTTGAGGTGGACAAGCAGGGCCGGATCCGTCTCAGCATGAAGGCCGTCGAAAGCGCCGACAGCTGAGCGGGGGCCGGGGTTCTGGCTGTTTTGTACGCGAAAGGAGGGCGGGACCAACCCGTCCTCCTTTTTACGTTCTGTGCAGGTCGATTTCTTTGGGAGAGGACTTCTTATGGGCGAAGAGAATAAACCGCAGGCCGTCGGGCAGGATCTGCGGGAGCTCGCCATGCGGGATGCGCAGGGCGCGGTGCGTCTGGCCGTGGCGTTCATCGGGGTGAGCGAGGGTCTTTTCGAGCAGCTGAACCGGTTGCCTGGCGCCGGGGCCGATGAGCTGGCGGCGGCTGCCGGGCGGGATTTGGGTTACGTCCGGCGATGGTGCGATGCCGCCTATGCCTTCGAGCTGCTCGATGAGGCCCAGGCGGGCTTTCGTCTGACCGCGCTTGGCCGCGCCTTTTTGCCAGAGGCGCCCGGGACGCTGATGCCCTTTGCGGTGCAGGACGTGTTGAGCGCCCACATGGCCGAACGGGCGGCCGGGCTCATGCGGACGGGCGAGCGGCCGGGCGAGGCGGTGTTGGCCGAACGGGCGAGCATCCTGCCCTGGTTTGGGCCGATGCTCGAGGCGCAGTTTGGGCCGGTGTTCGAAAGGACTATCATGCCGGGTCTCAAGGTGTATGAGGAGGCGGCTTTGCGCCACGGCCTGGCGGTGGACCTGGGTTGCGGCAACGGCTGGTATCTGTTGCGGCTGGCGGCCCGCTTTCCGCAACTGCGCTGCCTTGGTGTGGACGGGTTCGAGGAGAACATCCGCCAGGCGTCAAAGCGCGCCCAGGCGCTGGGTGTCGCCGACCGCGTCCATTTCCGCACGGGCGACATTTACAGCTTTGAAAACGACGAAAAGGCAGACATCATCGCATTGAACCGGGCACTGCATCATGTCTGGGACGAAAAGGCGCGGGTATTTGCCATCCTCAAAAATCACCTAAAGCCCAAGGGGTCGGCGGTCATCTGGGAGCCGCACTGGCCGCATGACCGCCATTTGCTGCGCCAGCCCACCCATCGCATGATGGCCTTTCAGAATCTCACCGAGCATATTCAGGGCAATCACTTCCTGATGCCGGCCGACATTGCCGGGGCCTTCACGGACGCCGGCCTGGTGCCGACCATCCACTCGTTCCTGGACGGGCGCGAGGCGGTGGTGACCGGGACGCCGCTCTAACCGAGGGCGTCGCTGAAGAAGGCGGTCAGCCGCTCGTCGAGCCAGTAGCGGGGGGTCCACGGGTAGCGCCCGTAGACGAAGCCGACGTGGCCGCCCTGCGGGGCGGTCTCAAGACGTACCGAGGCTGCCAGATCCGCTGCCGTGGGTATGCACTCGCGACCCACAAACGGATCGTCCACGGCGTGCACGAGCAAAGTCGTTACGCGGATGGCGTGCAGCTTTCGCAGCGGGCTTGCGAACGTATAGTAGTGGTCGACGTCGCGAAATCCATGCAAAGGTGCGGTCACCGCGTCGTCGAAAAGACGGAAGGTGCTCAGCTTCGACAGGGGCGGCACCTGCGGGACGCCGTAGCGGGCCACCTTGCGGCGCAGCGACCGTTTCACCTGGCGGAGCAGCCCATACTGGTATATCCGGGAGAAACCCTGGTCGAGCCGCTTGGCGGCGCAATGCAGGTCATAAGGGACGGATACGGCGGCCGCCGCTTTCACGGGCGCCCCCGCGCCGCGCTCGGCCAGCCAGTTCAACAAGACCGCCCCGCCAAGCGAGTAACCGACGACAGACAGTGCGGCGGTGCGCGGGCGCAGATGCCCGATGATGGCCTCGAGATCGTCGGTGACCGCGCAGTGGTAGCTGCGCGCGTGCCGGTTGGGTTCGCCGGAGCAGCCGCGGAAGTGCGCGACCACCGCCCGCCAGTTTCGCATCCGGCAGGCGTGCAGCAGGCCGCGAACGTACACAGAATCCGATGATCCTTCGAGGCCGTGCAGAATCAGCAGCAGCGGTCCCTGGTCGGGGCCGCCGCAAAGCCAGTCGCAATCGATGAAGTCGCCGTCGGGCAGCGTCAGGCGCTCCCGGACCAGGGGCGGCCGGTCCACGCGCCGCACCAGGTGGGGCCACAGCGTCTGCACATGCGGACTGCGCGCCCACCACGGGGCCGAAAATGGCAAAACAGCCGGCTCAGTCACCTTGCAGCTGGCGGATGATGTCGGGATTTTCGAGGGTCGATGTGTCTTCGGTGACGGGATGGCCGGCCGCCACGGCGCGCAAAACCCGGCGCATGATCTTGCCAGAGCGGGTCTTGGGCAGGTTGTCTGCGTAGCGGATGGTGGCGGGCTTGGCGATGGGGCCGATGTGTTCGCCGACCCACTGGCGCAGCTCCTGCGTCAGCGCCTGCGCGTCAGGGCCCACGGGCCGCGCGCCGCGGGCCACCACGAAGGCGCAGATGGCCTCGCCGGTCAGCTCGTCCGGCCGCCCGACCACCGCCGCTTCGGCGACGCGTGGATGGGCGACCAGGGCCGATTCGATTTCCATTGTGCCCAGGCGGTGGCCGGAGACTTTCAAAACATCGTCGACGCGGCCCATCACCCAGTAATAGCCGTCGGCATCCCGTCGCGCGCCGTCGCCGCTTATGTAGTAGCGGTTATCGAACATTTTCCAGTACGTATCGATATAGCGCTGGGGGTTGCGCCAGACCGTGCGCAGCATCGAGGGCCACGGGCGCGTAATGACGAGAAAGCCCCCCTGGTCGGGGGCGCAGACGGGATGTCCCTGGTTGTCGACGATGTCGGCCATGATGCCTGGCAGCGGCCGGCCGCAGGAACCGGGCTTTAGGGTCGACACACCGGGTACGGGCGCGATCATGTGGATACCCGTTTCGGTCTGCCACCACGTATCCACAATGGGGCATTGGTCGTGACCGATGTGGGTGTGGTACCACATCCACGCCTCGGGATTGATCGGTTCGCCGACGCTCCCCAGCAGGCGCAGCGCGCTCAAGTCGTAACGGGCGGGATACTCGTCGCCCTGCTTTTTCAGGGCCCGGATGGCGGTCGGCGCCGTGTAGAACACACTGACCTTGTGCCGTTCGCACATCTGCCAGTAGCGGCCCGGGTCGGGAATCATGGGGGCGCCTTCATACATCAGCAACGTGGTGCCGGCGGCGAGCGGCCCGTACGCGACATAGCTGTGGCCGGTGATCCAGCCGACGTCCGCCGTGCACCAGAACACATCGCCGGGACGGATATCGAATACCCAGCGCATGGTCAGAATGGTGCCGAGGAGGTAGCCGGCGCTGCTGTGCTGGATGCCTTTGGGACGGCCGGTGGACCCGGAGGTGTAGAGAAGGAAAAGCGGATGTTCCGCGCCCAGCGCCAGAGGCGGGCAGTCGGCGCTGACTTGCGCGGTGATTTCGTGCCACCAGACGTCGCGGGCGGGATTCCAGCGGACGCTGTGGCCGGTGCGCTTCAAAACGAACACGGTGTGCACGGACGGACAGTCGTCGATGATGTGATCACAGACGGCCTTCAATTCGATGACGCGGCCGCCCCGGTGGCCCCCGTCTGCGGTCACGACCGCCGCCGCCTCGGCATCGATGATGCGATCGCGCAGGGAATCGCCCGAGAACCCGCCGAACACAACCGAATGGATGGCGCCGATGCGGGCGCAGGCCTGCATGGCGATCACCGCTTCCGGCACCATCGGCATGTACAGGACGACGCGGTCGCCCTTCTTGATGCCGCGGCTGCGCAGGGCATTGGCGAAGCGGCTGACTTCCACCAAGAGCTCCGCGTATGTGATCCGGCGCAGATCACCCGGTTCCCCTTCGAAGAGGATGGCGGCCTGATCCGCCCGTTCCGGCAGATGCCGGTCGATGCAATTGGCCGAGACATTGAGGAGGCCGTCTTCGAACCACTGGTAGTGGGGGGCGTTGCTGGCGTTCAGGATCTGGGTGAACGGCTGTACCCACTGCAGTTCGGCGCGCGCCTGTTCCGCCCAGAAGCCTTCGTAGTCGGTCTGCGCCAACGTCATGAGCCGTTCGTATTCCGCCTTCTGGATCTGTGCCTGGGCGGCGAACCCGGCAGGCGGCGGGAAGATGCGCTTTTCCTGAAACAGGGATTCGATTGTGTCGCGCGGCTGATCGGACATAAGCGGCCCACCCCCCAAAATCGTTATATTAATGTTTCGGCGGCTTGCTTGCCATTTGCGCGTCACCGGAGCGGCGGTGGCTGCGGATATAGAGAGCAGCCAGGATGAGGCCGGCGGCGGCGACACCACGGTCGAGCCAGTGCATGTAGGGACCGAGCGCCTGCCAGTGCTGCCCAAGGCGCATGCCGGCGACGGTGAGCGCGAGGCACCAGATGGCGGATCCGGCGAGCGAGTAGCCGATGAAGGGGGCCAGCCGCATGCGTGCGATGCCCGCCGGCAGCGAGATGAAGGTTCGCAGCACCGGCAGCAGCCGGCCGATGAAGACCGTTCCCTCCCCATGGCGGGCGAACCACCGGTCCGCCCGGGCCATGTCGCGGGGCGAAATGAGCAGGTAGCGCCCATACGATGCCAGGAGATGGCGGGCCCCGGACAGCCCGATCGCATAGGCGATCAGGGAGCCCAGCAGATTCCCCGCAGTGCCGGCGAGCACGACACCCGCCAGATTCAGCGCGTGCACGCCCACGAGATATCCCGAAAAGGTGAGGACGATTTCGGATGGGATGGGGATGCAGGCGCTTTCGAGCGCCATCAGGATCAGGATACCGCCGTAACCGAAGTGCCGTATGACACTCAACAGAAAAGTGGCGGCCTGGCCGACTAGTGCGTCTATCGTCAAGTGGGTATCCGGCAGGGGCTGCAGGCCCAGGCCCCAGCCGTTCCCTTCCGCTCCGGGTTCAGCGGCCCTCAGGCCATCTGTTTTTCGCGAATTTCATCGAGCGTCTTGCAGTCGATGCACAAGGTGGCCGTAGGCCGCGCCTCGAGCCGCTGGACGCCGATTTCCACACCGCAGTTCTCGCAATAGCCGTAATCGTCGGCGTCGATCTTGCCGATGGCTTCCTCGATCTTCTTGATCAGTTTCCGTTCCCTTTCGCGGTTGCGCAGCTCAAGCGACATATCGGTCTCCTGGCTCGCGCGGTCATTGGGGTCGGGGTGATTGGCCGTCTCGTCTTGCATGGTGTGGACGGTGCGGGAGATTTCCTGCAAGAGTTCCGCTTTCCAGGCCAGCAGGACTTTGCGAAAATGTTCCCGCTGCTTGGGATTCATGTAATCTTCACCCTCGACGGCAACATAGGGCTTGATGCCGTGCAGTAGAGCCTGAACTTCCTTTTTTTTGCTGACTGCCATGCGATTGACTCCTGCGCTCAGGCAATAGGCTTTGCGAGCAAGCGCGAATCTATACCAGAAACGATCCGGACCTGCAAGAAAAGCGCCGACAGACGGATGATGGACGCACCGAGAGGGAGATTTGATGTTGGAAGCACTCATTTTTGATGTGGATGGCACCCTGGCCGACACCGAACGCGATCTTCATCGCGTCGCCTTCAACGAGGCCTTCCGCGCCGAAGGCCTGGATGTGGATTGGGACGTGGCCCTGTATGGCCGGTTGCTGGCGGTCACGGGAGGCAAGGAGCGGCTCACCCATTATTTTACCCAGGTAAGCCCCGAGCGGCGGCCGGCAGGCGATCTGGACGCGGTGGTCCGGCGGCTGCACGCCCGCAAAACCGAGGCCTTTGCCCATCGGCTCACGACTGTCGGGGTGCAGTTGCGCCCGGGTGTCCGGCGGTTGCTTGAGGAGGCGCGCGCCGCAGGTCTCCTGCTCGCCATCGCCACGACCACCACGCCGGAGAATCTCGTGCCCATCCTGCAGGCGCTCGGGCCCGATGGCGCCTCGTGGTTCCAGGTCATTGCCGCAGGCGACGTCGTGCGCCACAAGAAGCCGGCGCCCGACATCTATACCTACGCGCTGGCGGCGCTGCAGAGACCGGCAGCTTGCGCCATGGCCTTCGAGGATTCGGAAAACGGCCTGCGGGCGGCGCTCGGGGCGGGTCTGCGCACGATCGTCACGGTCAACGACTATACCCGCGACCAGCGCTTCGACGGGGCGCTCACGGTGGTCGACCAGCTGGGCGAGGCCGCCCAGCCGCTCCGCCATCTGGCCGGCCGCGATCCCGGCGGGCCGATGATCAACCTGGCGGTCCTCCAGCAGTGGAGCGACATCCATCCGGGGTCATGACATGGAAATCTTCAAGACCTTTACGCTCGAATCCGCGCACCGCCTGCCGGCGGTGCCCGAGGGCCACAAATGCCGCCAGCTGCACGGGCATTCGTTTCGCATTGAGATCCATGTGCGCGGCCCGGTGGATGAGCAGCTGGGGTGGGTGCAGGATTTCGCCGACGTGTCAGCGGCCTTCCGGCCCCTGTTCGACCGGCTCGATCACCGCTATCTGAACGAAATCGAGGGTCTGGAGAATCCCACCAGCGAGAATCTGGCGCGGTACATATGGCGGGCCCTGAAGCCTCATCTGCCGGGGCTTGCGCAGGTCGTGATCCACGAAACCTGCACGGCCGGTTGCCGCTACACAGGGGATTGACCAGGGCGGTCGCGCAGCCAGGTGAGGAGGGCAGCGGGCGTCGGTAGCACCCCGTCGGCGCCCCAGTGCGCGGCGTCGGCCGGCGCGTAGCCAAAAAGCGCCACCAGTCCGGGCATGCCGGCGGCCCGCGCGGCGAGAATATCGGTGTGGTCGTCGCCCACGTAGACGGCTTCGGCCGGCCGCCGTCCGAGCCGTTCGCAGGCAAGCCAGAGCGGGTCGGGGTGGGGCTTGCGGCGGCGCGCGGTGTCCCCGCCGATCAGACAGCCCGGCCGACCGGCAAGGCGCAGGCCTTCGAGAACGCGGGCGGCGAGTTCCTCGGGTTTGTTCGTGACCACGCCCCAGAGTCGCCCGCTTGCCTCCAGCGCCGCGAGGGTGTCGGCCACTCCCGGAAAGGCCACGGTGGCGGTGCCGATGCAGCCGGCGTAACGGGCCAGAAAATCCCTGCGCACCGCTTCGTAATGCCGGTCGTCCGGCCGCAGACCGAGAGCGAGGGCGAGCAGGGCCTCCGTACCGTAGGGCGTCTGCGCGCGCACCGCCGCCAGATCGAGCGGGGCCAGCCCGCGATCTGCGCGCAGACTGTCGAGTGCCAGCGCGAGATCGGGAGCGGTGTCGGCCAGCGTGCCGTCGAGGTCGAAGAGAACCGTATCCACTAGGGGCGCTGCGCCCAGACGAGGTAATTGACGTCGACGTGGGCCGTCAGGGTGTAGTGTTCCAGGAAGGGGATGTAGCGCACGCCGTGCACGTCTTGCAACGCAAGCCCTGCGGCGCGGATCCATTGCCCGAGTTCAGCCGGCTGGATGAAACGGGCGTATTCATGGGTGCCGCGGGGGATGATGTTCAGGAGGTACTCCGCGCCCAGTACGGCCATGAGCCACGCCCGCGGATTGCGGTTGATGGTCGAAAAAAACACCTGGCCGCCGGGCTTGACCAGCCGCGCGCAGGCCGTGACCACGGAGGCCGGGTCGGGTACATGTTCGAGCATTTCAAGGCAGGTCACCACATCGAAACGGCCGGCTTCCGTGCCGGCGAGCTGTTCGACCGCCATTTCACGATAATCGATGCTCAGTTTTTCTTCGGCGGCATGCAAACGCGCAACGAGCAGCGCCTCATGGGCGAGATCGATACCGGTGACTTCGGCGCCCTGGCGGGCCAGTGCCTCGCTCAGGATGCCGCCGCCACAGCCGACATCCAGCACCCGCGCGCCCGCGAGGGTGGCGCGCTCCGTTATGTATTGCAGGCGCAAAGGGTTGATGCCATGCAGGGTCTTCAGTGGACCCTGGAGATCCCACCAGTGGTGGGCAACGGCCTCAAAGCGCGTCAGTTCGGCCGGGTCTGCGTTGTGCGTCTGAACCATGACGGGTTCTCCTGTTATGCGGTGCGAATCTTCGTGCGCCATGTCTTGGCCTTGGCGAGAATGGATTGCTCATCCAGCGTCAGCATCTGGCGGTGGCGCATGAGCGGCCGTCCACCGACCCAGACGTCGGTCACCTGGTCGCGGCTGGCGGCATAGACGAGCTGGGACAGGGGATCGTAGACCGGCTGAGTGGCCGCCGGCGACAGATCGACGGCGATGATGTCGGCCGCCTTGCCCGGGACCAGCGATCCGATCTGATCGGCCAGACCGAGGGCGCGTGCGCCGTTTAGAGTCGCCATCTCAAGCGCTGTTACGGCGGGCACGGCTGTGGCATCGCCGCTGGTGCCCTTGGCCAGCAAAGCCGCGGTACGCATCTCCCCGAACATGTCGAGATCGTTGTTGCTTGCGGCCCCATCGGTGCCGAGCGCGACATTCACGCCCTGGCGGATCAGGCTCGTCACCGGGGAGATGCCTGCGGCGATCTTCAGGTTCGATTCCGGGCAGTGGGCGATACTGACGCCACGCTCGGCGCAGAGGGCCATCTCCGCGTCGGTCAGCGCCGTCATGTGCACGGCGATGAGTTCGCTGTTGACCACGCCGAGCGCGTCCAGACGCGCCAGCGGCCGCATGCCGTAGCGTTCCAGGCCCTGCTGGATCTCCCCGGCGGTTTCGTGGATGTGCATGTGCAGGCCCATGTCGAGCTCATCGGCGTGGACGCGGATGGCCCGCAAAGTTTCATCGCCCACGGAGTAGGGGGCATGGGGGGCAAACAGCGCCCGTATGCGGGGGTGATGCCGCCAGGCATCGCAAAAGGCAAGTCCGCGGCGCAAATAGCCCTGCGTGTCGGCCGCCCACGCGGTCGGGACGTCAATGACGACCATCCCAAGTGTCGCGCGCAGGCCGGCCTTGTCGACGACGGCGGCGGTCTCGCCCGGGAAAAAGTACATGTCGTTGAAACAGGTCGTGCCGCTGCGGATCATTTCCAGCACCGCGAGCGCGGTCCCGTCGGTCACGAATGCGCCGTCGACGAACCGGCCTTCTGCCGGCCAGATGTGCTGCGCCAGCCATTCGGCCAGGGGCAGATCGTCGGCCAGTCCGCGAAACAGGGTCATCGCCGCATGGGTGTGCGCATTGACCAGTCCCGGCAGCAACACATGATGGGGCAAGTCGACGACCGTCTGCGCGTGGATCTCCGTCGATGCCGGAACCAGTGCCACGATCTGGCCTTCATCGACGATGATGGCGTGATCCTTCAGGACGGCGCGGTGGGGTTCCACCGGAATGATCCATCCGGCGCGTATGCATAGATCGGCATTCATGGGTGTATGCAGGACGTTCCGGCGAAACCCCGGAGGGTTTCGTGGCCGGCGGGATAGCGCGGCGGCCGCCGGCCGCCCCGGTCCTGCTCCTCCTTGCACATAAGCGAGGCTATCTTTTGCCGTGGTGTCTCAGGATCCGCCCGGTGGCCGTCGGCCCCGGACACGGGCCTCGCCATCCATCTCCCATGTGCCTTGGGTGCGGGGCGGCTTCGCGACATGGGGTGTCAGGCCCCGCCCCGCGCATGCGTGCGCACCGGATTGTTGAGACGGCCGGCCTCGACGACGCGTCCGCCGTCGAGGCGGACGAAGGAGTCGCAAAGCGAGCGGACCTGTTCTTCGGCATGGGAGACCAGGACGATACCCATGCCGTTGCGCCGCATCTCGGCGATGCGCTTGCGGCACTTTTCCTGAAAGGCCGTATCGCCCACGGCCAGGATTTCGTCGGCCAGCATGACGTCTGGTTCGAGATGCACGGCGATGGAAAATCCAAGGCGCATGTACATGCCGGATGAATAATTCTTCACCGGGATGTCGATGAAATGAGCCAGTTCCGAAAACTCGATGATGGCCTGCACGCGCTGGCGGATATCGCGGTTGCGCAGACCATACAGGCTGGCGTTGAGGTAGATGTTTTCCAGGCCGGTGAGCTCGGGATGGAAACCCACGCCGAGTTCGATCAGGGGCGCCACCCGCCCGCGGGTGACGACGGAACCGCTGGTAGGTTTCAAAATGCCCGCGATGATCTGCAGGAGCGTGCTTTTGCCAGAGCCGTTGCGGCCGAGCAGGCCGATGGCCTCGCCTGGTCCGATGGAAAAGGACACATCGGACAAGGCCTGGAAGTGCTCCTTGCTGGGCCGGTTGCGCTTGTGGAACAGGCCGACAAAGTGTCCCTTCAGGCTGTCGACGCGGTTGTGGTGGAGAATGAATTCCTTCGAGACGTGCTCGACGATGACGATATCATCCGCTTTCGGCATCAGAGACGCTCCACGAGATTGTCAGCGTGCCGGTGGAAGACCCACAGGCCCACACCGAGGCTGGCGGCCGTCCAAAGGAGCGCGGCGCCCATGATGTGCAGGCTCGGCAGCCGCCCGCTGTATATGATGCCGCGGAACACGAGCGTGTACTCGACAAGCGGGCTCAGTGCAAACCATTCCCGCAGATGGGGCGGAATCCGGTGGAACTGATATACGATCGGCGTCACCCAGAAGAGAAACAGAAGGGCGACGTCCACCAGGTGCTTGAGATCACGGAACAGCACGTTCAGTACCGACAGGATCAGCGTGACTCCAAATGTAAAGGCAAGAAAGAGGAGCAGCGCCAGCGGATAGGCGAGCAAGATCAGATGAGCCTGGCCGCCGAGGAACGGGTAGAGGGCAAACAGCAGCAGGATCGCGAGCAGCCACAGCACGACATTGAACAGCACAGAGGAGATGGGCACGAGCAGCCGCGGAAAATAGATCTTTTTGACCAGACCGGCATTGGCAAGCAGCGTGTCGCAGCTTTGCGCGGTGATCTGGCTGAAAAGATTCCAGTGCAGGAGGCCGGCCATCAGGTAAAGCGGGTAGTGCGGCAGGTTCGACCGGAAAACATCAGAAAAGACAAAGATGTAGAGTCCGATCATGACCGCCGGGTTGATCAGCGACCAGAGGAAACCCAGGGCGGCGCCCTGATAGCGGACCCGGATGTCCTTGCGGACGAAATTCGTCAGCATGTCGGTGTAGGCGGCAAGCCCCGCGAGGCCGCGGGCCTTGTGGGTCGGCGCCAGAGATGAATGTGCGGTCGTGGTCATGAGTCCAGTGCAAAATGACGACGGCCGCCATGATACATTAACACGCTGGGCAATGCTTCAGGGCGGGAGGGGACGTGAGCGGCGCGGTTCAGTACGACAAGGTGCGGGCAATCGAGTGGCGGGATGGGGCGATCCACCTGCTGGATCAGCGGGTGCTGCCGTCGGTGGTGCGCTACGAAGTGTGCCGGGATGCCGGTCAGGTGGCAGCGGCCATCACCGGCATGGTCGTGCGCGGCGCGCCTGCGATCGGTGTCACCGCCGCCTACGGGGCCGTCCTGGCCGCTACGAGCGCCTTTGCCGCAGCCGGTCCCCAATGGCGCGCGGCGATGGCGCCAGACATGGAGCGGTTGCGCCGCAGCCGTCCGACGGCTGTCAACCTGCACTGGGCCCTGGTGCGCATGGAAGAGGTGATGGCGCACCTCGGTCCGCAGGACCCCACCGCGGCTATGACGGCGGCGGCGGCCCGGCTGCATGCCGACGACATCGAGGCCAACCGGCGCATGGGCGCGCTGGGCGCGGCCTTGCTGCCAGCCGGGGCGCGCCTCTTGACCCACTGCAACACCGGGGCGCTCGCGACGGGCGGCTATGGCACCGCGCTTGGGGTGGTGCGCGCCGCTGCGGCTGGCAACGGGGTCGCGGCCGTCTATGCAGACGAGACGCGCCCGTGGCTGCAGGGGGCCCGGCTGACCGCCTGGGAGCTCGTGACGGAAGGCTTGCCGGCGACGATTCTCGCCGATGGCGCGGCGGGGGCGTTGCTCAAGCGCGGCGATATCGATGCCGTGCTGGTCGGTGCCGACCGTATCGCCGCCAACGGCGACACCGCCAACAAGATCGGCACCTACGGCCTGGCCGTCCTTGCGCGCCATCACGGCGTGCCGTTTTATGTGGTGGCACCGACAAGCACCATCGACCGCGCATGCGCAGACGGCAGCCAGATCCCCATCGAGGAGCGGGACCCCCTGGAAGTGCTGGCCTTTTGCGGCGTACGGCACAGTCCGGAGCAGGCGCAGGCCTGGAACCCCGTGTTCGATGTCACGCCGGCGGAACTGATCGACGCGCTGATCACGGAGGCAGGCGTAGTCGAGCATCCGCGCGCCCCTGGCATTGCCGCCCTGTTCGACCGGGTGACGCCGCGGTGATCGTGGACACAAGGTGGCGGCGCGTTCTGGTATCGGCGTCGGCCCCGTGGGGCGCCGGTTGCCGTCAAAGCCTGACGGTACGCCATGGTTTGTGGTAGAGTAAGCACTGATTCTCTCCGTATCCCAATGAGGTCCAAGGTCCGCTAGCGGCCAAACGTCCATGGATCAATTCGCCAAAGAAACAGTTCCAGTCAATCTGGAAGAGGAGATGCGTCAGTCGTATCTCGATTATGCGATGAGCGTGATCGTGGGACGGGCGCTGCCGGATGTGCGCGACGGCTTGAAACCCGTTCACCGCCGCGTTTTGTACGCCATGCAGGAACTGGGCAACGACTGGAACAAGGCCTACAAGAAGTCGGCGCGCGTCGTCGGTGACGTGATCGGTAAATATCACCCCCACGGCGACACGGCCGTGTACGACACCATCGTGCGCATGGCGCAGACGTTCTCCATGCGCTATCCGCTGGTCGATGGGCAGGGCAACTTCGGGTCGGTCGATGGCGACGCGCCGGCGGCCATGCGCTATACCGAGATCCGCATGGCGCGGATGGCGCACGAACTGCTCGCCGATCTGGACAAGGAAACCGTCGATTTCGCGCCGAACTACGACGGCTCGGAGCGCGAGCCGGTGGTCATGCCGACGGGCATCCCGAATCTGCTCGTCAATGGCTCATCGGGCATCGCCGTGGGTATGGCGACCAATATTCCTCCGCATAATCTGACGGAGGTGATCGATGCCCTTCTGGCGCTCATTGACAACGAAGGGCTGTCGATCGATGCGTTGATGGCGTTCATTCCGGGACCCGATTTTCCGACCGCGGCGATCATCAACGGCAGCGCCGGCATCCGCGAGGCCTATCTCACCGGCCGCGGCAAGATCTACGTGCGCGCGCGTGTCGAAGTCGAGGAGGAGCGCGCCGGGCGCCGCCAGGCCCTGGTGGTGACCGAGCTGCCCTACCAGGTGAACAAGGCCCGTCTCCTGGAGAAGATCGCCGAGCTCGTCAAGGAAGGGCGTCTCGACGGCATCGCCGAGCTGCGCGACGAGTCGGACAAGTCCGGCATGCGCATGGTGATCGAGCTAAAGCGCGGCGAAAACGCCGAGGTGGTGCTGAACAATCTCTATCAGATGACCGCCATGCAGAGCGTCTTTGGCATCAACATGGTGGCGCTCGAGAACGGACAGCCGAAACTGCTGAATCTGCGCCAGATTTTGAAGGCATTCCTCGGTCACCGGCGCGAGGTGGTGATCCGGCGCACGCTCTATGATCTGCGCAAGTCGCGCGAGCGCGCCCATGTGCTCGAGGGGCTTGCGGTTGCACTGGAAAACATCGATGAAATCATTGCCCTGATCAAGGCCGCCGGTGATCCGGCGAGCGCCCGCGAGGCGCTCCTTGCGCGTGCGTGGCAGGCGTCGCTGGTTGCGGGGCTGCTGCGCGAGGCCGGCGCGGCCTCGCGTCTCGAGGGCTTGCCGCCGGATGCCGGTCTGGTCGACGGCGGCTATCGCCTCACCGAGGTGCAGGCCCAGGCCATCCTGGATCTGCGGCTGCATCGGCTGACGGGACTTGAGCAGGAAAAGATCCGTGACGAATATCGTGGTGTTCTGGCGCGCATCGAGGAGCTGGCGGAAATTCTCGGCAGCGACACCCGGCTCATGGAGGTCATCCGCACGGAATTGACCGCCCTGAAGGGGCAGTACGGTGATGCGCGGCGGACGGAAATCCTGGCCGGCCATGTGGATCTGAGCCGCGAGGATCTGATCGCCCAGGAAGTGGTGGTGGTGACACTTTCGCACGCAGGCTACGTGAAGGCGCAACCGCTTGCCGATTATCGGGCCCAGCGGCGCGGTGGCAAGGGGCGGTCCTGCGCGCGCATGCGTGAGGAGGATTTCGTTGACCGGCTGGTGGTCGCGAACACGCACGATACCATTTTGTGTTTTTCCAACCGAGGCAAAGCCTACTGGCTCAAGGTCTATGAACTGCCCGTGGCCGGACATGGGGCGCAGGGGCGGCCGATCGTTAATCTGCTGCCGCTTGCCGAGGGCGAGAAGCTGACCGCCATCCTGCCGCTGCAGAGCTTCGAGGAAGGCAAGGCCGTGTTCATGGCGACGTCGGACGGTACGGTGAAAAAGACCGCGCTGGTGGATTTCTCGCGGCCGCGGGCGAGCGGTATCGTGGCCATGGATCTCGCCGAGGGCAACGTCCTGATCGGTGCCGGACTGGTGGGCGGCGACTGCGACGTGCTGCTCTTTAGCGACGCCGGCAAGGTCATACGCTTCCACGAAAAGGATGTGCGCACCATGGGGCGGACGGCGCGCGGCGTGCGCGGCATGAGCCTGCGGGAAGGCCAGAAAATCGTGTCCCTGATGACGGTTGACCCGGCCGGCCAGCAGGCGGCGGTGCTCACGGCGGCCGAAAACGGTTATGGCAAGCGCACGCCGCTTGGCGATTTCCCGGCCCACAACCGCGGCGGCCAGGGCGTGATCTCCATGCAGGTGACCGAGCGCAACGGCCGCGTGGTCGCCGCGGTTTTGACGGGCGAGGATGATGAAGTGATGATGATCACCGCGTCTGGCAGCCTCATCCGTGTGCGGGCGCGCGAGATCTCGATGACGAGCCGCAACACCCAGGGTGTGCGGCTGATCGTCCTAGACGAGAACGAGCGGTTGGTCGGTCTCGAAAAGATCGAAGAATCGTCGGAACCGGATGGTGAGGGCACCGACGCGGACAAAGCGGACGGAAAAGGCGATGACGACGGTGTTTAATTTCGGTGCGGGGCCTGCGGTCATGCCCCGCGAGGTGCTCGATCAGGCCCGCGAGGAACTGGTCGACTGGCGCGGCTGCGGCATGTCGGTGATGGAAATGAGCCACCGTGGCGCCGAGTTCATGGACATCGCGGCGCGCGCCGAATCGGGATTGCGCGAGCTGCTCGGTATTCCCGCGCAGTACAAGCTCCTGTTCCTCCAGGGTGGTGCCTCGCTGCAGTTTGCCATGGTGCCCATCAATCTCATCGGCAGGGCCGGCAGCGCCGACTACATCAACACCGGCGAGTGGTCGAAAAAGGCGATTGCCGAGGCGCGCCGGTTTGGCGCGGTCAATGTCGCCGCAAGCAGCGAAGCCTCGGGGTTTACCAGCATCCCGCCGCGCAGCACGTGGCAGCTGAATCCCCGTGCGGCGTATGTGCATTACACCCCCAACGAGACCATCGGCGGGGTTGAATTCCACGATGTGCCGGATGTCGGCGGGGTGCCGCTGGTGGCGGACATGTCGTCGACCATTTTGTCGCGGCCCGTGGATGTGTCGCGCTTTGGTCTCATCTACGCTGGCGCCCAGAAGAACATCGGTCCGTCGGGACTGACGGTCGTGATCATCCGCGAGGATCTGCTGGGGCACGTGCGCGAAGGCATGCCGGTCATGCTGGATTACAAGCTGCATGCCGACCATGATTCGATGTACAACACGCCGCCGACATTTCCCATTTACATGGCGGGCCTCGTGTTCGATTGGCTGAAGAGGCAGGGGGGGCTTTCGGTGATGGCGCAGCGCAATGCGCGCAAGGCCGCCCTGGTATACCGGGCCATCGATGAGTCAGGGGGTTTTTACCGGTGTCCCGTCGATCCGGCGGCACGCTCCTGGATGAACGTTCCGTTCCTCCTCCACGACACGGCACTCGACAAGGCGTTCCTGAAGGCGTCGGCGGAAAGGGGGCTTTTGCAGTTGAAGGGTCACCGTTCGGTTGGCGGCATGCGCGCGAGCCTCTACAACGCCATGCCCGAGGCCGGTGCGGCCGCCCTCGCGGAATTTCTGCAGGATTTTGCGCGGACGCACGGTTGATGTTCCGCATCAAGACCATCAACGCGATTTCCCCGCAGGGTCTTGCCCGGTTCGACGCGGAGCGCTTCGTGGTGGGTCCGGATCTGCCTGATCCGGATGCCCTGGTGCTGCGGTCTGCGCGCATTCATGACCAAGAACTGCCGGCGAGTCTGAAGGCGGTCGGCCGTGCCGGTGCCGGCGTCAACAATATTCCGGTGGGCGAGCTGAGCCGGCGCGGTATTCCGGTTTTCAACGCCCCCGGGGCGAACGCCAACGCGGTCAAGGAGCTGGTGATGGCGGGCCTTTTCATCGCCGCCCGCAATCTCGGTGACGCCTGGCTCTTTGCGCGCGGTCTGCAGGGAACGGATGCGCAGATCCGCGAGGCCGTGGAAGGGGGCAAGAAGGCTTTTGCTGGCGTGGAATTGCCGGGCCGCACGCTGGGTGTGGTCGGGCTGGGCGCGGTCGGCCGCATGGTCGCCAATGCCGGTGTGGCGCTCGGCATGCGCGTGGTCGGATTCGATCCGGAACTGACCGTTGAGGGGGCATGGCAGCTATCGGCGGCCGTCGGGAAGGCGGCAAGCCTCGACGAACTGGTGCGCGCAGCCGATTTTCTGACCCTGCACGTGCCTCTCGTCGAGTCGACACGCAAGCTGATGGACGCCGGCCGTCTGAGCCTGATGCCGCCGGCGGCCAGCCTGTTGAATTTTGCGCGCGAAGAGATCGTCGATGCCGGAGCCGTCGTGGCGGCGCTCAATTCCGGCCGCCTGCATGCCTACGTCTGCGATTTTCCCTTAAGCATTCTCAGGGACCATCCGCGGGTCGTGGCGCTGCCCCACCTCGGCGCGTCGACCAGGGAGGCGGAAGACAATTCGGCGTGCATGGTCATCGACGAAATCAAGGACTTTCTCCTGAACGGCAACATTTGCCATGCCGTCAATTTTCCGGATGTGACGATGGGACATGAAGGACCATGCCGGCTGGCCATCGCCAACGCCAATGTGCCGAATATGGTCGGGCAGATCTCGACGGCCATGGCCGCCGCGGGCTTGAACATCCGCAATCTCGTCAACAAGGCGCGCGGCGAGTACGCCTACACCCTGGTGGATCTGGACAGCCTTGTGCCCGACGCGGTGCTGGCGCGCATCGCTGCAATCCCAGGTGTCCTTTCGGCAAGGCGCATAGAGGGCTGAGGACATGTCGTCATCTTCGACCGAGGCGGAACGCCGCCTGCGGGAATATCGTGAAAAAATCGATACGATCGATGAGCAGGTGCAGACCCTTCTCGCCGAGCGCGCCGCGCACGCCCAGGCGATCGCGCGCATCAAGCATGAGCATGCGCCCGAGCAGTCGTTTTACCGGCCCGAGCGCGAGGCCCAGGTGCTCGAGCGCGTGGCGGCCCGCCATACCGGGCCGCTCGAGCGCGACGACGTCCTGCGTATTTTCCGGGAGATCATGGCCGCCTGCCTGGCGCTGGAACAGCCGCTGGCGGTGGCCTATTTCGGACCCGAAGGCAGCTTCACCGAAGCCGCCCTGCGCAAGCATTTCGGCGGGGCCGTGGAGGCGGTGCCGCTTGCCTCGATCAGGGATGTCTTCCGGGAGGTGGCGGCTGCAACGGTCGCCTTCGGTGTCGTGCCCGTTGAGAACTCCGCCGAGGGTGTCGTCACCCATACGCACGATCTCTTTTTGCATTCGTCCGTGCGGATTGTCGGCGAGGCGGTGCTGCGCATCCATCATCAGCTGATGGTGCAAGGCGAAGACCGGTCGGCGATCCGCCGCGTGGCGGCGCATCCGCAGGCGCTGGCGCAGTGCCGGGAATGGCTGGATGTGCACTGGCCGGGGCTCGAGCGGCTGCCGGTGGCCAACAATGCGGAGGCGGCGCGGCTGGCCTGCACCGATACATCGCTGGCGGCGATCGCGTCGCTCGAGGCGGCGGCCCGCTGGGGGTTGACCGTCATAGCCCGCAACATCGAGGACACGCCGGACAATTCCACCCGTTTTCTGATCATCGGCCGCCAGGCCGTGGGGCCAAGCGGCAAGGACAAGACCAGCCTCATTCTGTCGGCTCCCAACGCGCCAGGCGCCCTGCATGCGCTTTTGGAGCCGCTGGCGCGGCGTGGCATCAGTCTGGCGCGCATCCAGTCACGGCCGTCCAAGGGCGCGCTTTGGGAGTACGTGTTTTTTGTCGACATCCTCGGTCACGAGGAAGACCCCGCGATTCGCGACACACTGGCGGAATTCGAGCGGGATGGGCGATTGTTGAGACGGCTCGGCTCCTACCCCCGGGCTTTGTAGGAATCTTTATGACGTGTGACCCGATTCTGTTGGCAACGCCCGGCGTGCGGACCTTGGTGCCGTACGAGCCCGGCAAGCCGCTGGAAGAACTGGAGCGCGAGCTCGGCATCAAGGATGCCGTGAAGCTTGCATCGAACGAGAATCCCTACGGTCCCAGCCCCGCGGCGCTGGCGGCGATCGCCGGTACGATGGGAGCCGCCGCGCGCTACCCCGATGGCGGCGGCTTTGCGCTCAAGCGGGCGCTGGCGCGCCATTTGGATCTCGAGCCGGCGCGGATTACGCTTGGCAACGGTTCGAATGATGTCCTGGAGCTCATTGCGCGCACGTTCCTGGCGCCCGGCGAAATGGCCCTCTGTGATGCGTACGCGTTTGCCGTCTACCCGATCGTCGTGCGCGCCGCCGGGGCGCAGATGATCACGATCCCTTCGCGGGACTTTGCCCACGACATGGAGGCGATGGCGGCCGCGCTGTCGCCGGCCGTGCGCATCGTCTTTCTGGCCAACCCCAACAATCCCACGGGCACATCCTTCGGACAGGCGGCGCTGGCCCGGTTTCTGGCCGCCTGCCCGGCGACCACCCTGGTGGTGCTGGACGAGGCCTACTGCGAGTATGTGGACGATCCGGACTATCCGGACAGCCGCAGCCTCCTTCATCGTCACGACAACCTGATCGTGGTGCGGACCTTTTCCAAGGCGTATGGACTGGCCGGCTTGCGCGTCGGTTACGGACTGTCGAGCGCGGCGCTGGCGGGACTCATGAATCGTGTCCGCCAGCCATTCAATGTCAGCACGGCGGCGCAGGCGGCGGCGGTGGCGGCACTGGCGGATCAGGATTACATGCGCATGGTGGTCGCTCGCAGCAACGAGGCGCGCGAGGCGATGCGGGCGCAACTGGCCGCGCGGGGACTTCCCGTGCTGCCGTCGGCCGGCAATTTTCTGTGCGTGGAGGTGGGCGACGGCGGCGCATTCTATCAGGCCCTGTTGCGCCGGGGTGTCATCGTCCGGCCGCTTGGCCCTTACGGGATGTCGCGTCACATCCGCGTCACCATGGGCACGCCGGCGGAAAACGACCGCTTTCTGCAGGCGCTGGATGCGGTGACGCAGGCCTTGCATGGCACATAAAATCGCAGTCGTCGGTGTCGGCCTCATGGGCGGATCGCTGGCCGCGGCTTTGCGGGCGGGAGGTTTTGCGAGCGAGATCGTCGGTATCGACACCAATCCCGCATCGTTGACCGTGGCCCGCCACAGGGGTCTCATCGATCGGGCCGCGGCGCTCGGGGCGGTGGCCGAGGTCGACATCGTCGTTCTGGCGACACCCGTCGGCGCCCTGGCGGCACTTTTGCGCGATATCGCCACCCTGAAGGCGGCGCGGACGGTCATCACCGACATGGGCAGCGTCAAGGCGCCGGTGGCGGCGGCCGCCGAAGCGCTCGGTCTGCGCACGTTCATTCCCGCCCATCCCATTGCCGGCGCCGAGCATGCGGGTCCTGAGGGCGCGGATGCCGCCTTGTTTCAGGGGCGCGTGGTGATTCTGACGCCGACGGCCGATCCGGACCCGGAGGCCCTGGCCCTGGTCGAGAGCCTGTGGCGGAGCACCGGGGCCCGTCTTGTCTACAGTGATGCGCGCAGACACGATGAGCTGGTCGCCTATACGAGTCATCTGCCGCACATGCTGGCGTTCGCCTGCGCCGAATTGCTTGATGAGCAGGGGCAGGTGCCCGAGTGGATACCCTTCGCCGGCAGCGGGCTGCGGGATTTTTTGCGGATCGCTGGCAGCGACCCGGTGATGTGGCGTGATATCTGCCAGGCCAACAGGCAGGCGCTCGCGCGCGCCCTGCAGGGATACGGCCGGCTTCTGGGCATTTATGGCGACGCGCTTGCTGCGGGCGATGATGAAAAATTGCGCGCGCATTTTACGCGTGCGCGCCAGTTGCGCCGGCAACTGAATGGCGAGGAGATTCATGGCGACAATTGATTACGAAGTGACACCGGGCGGGCCGCTTGAGGGGCAACTGCGTGTGCCCGGCGACAAATCCATTTCCCACCGTTCGGTGATCCTGTCGGCGCTGGCCCAAGGGGAAAGCCGCATCTCGGGACTGCTCGAAGGTGAGGACGTGCTGGGTACGGTGGCGGCCTTCCGCGCTCTCGGCGTGTGCATCGAGGGCCCCCACGAGGGGCACCTGCGTGTCGAGGGTGTGGGGCTGCACGGTTTGCGGGCGCCAGGGGCGCCGCTCGATTTCGGCAATTCGGGGACGGCCATGCGGTTGATGGCAGGGCTGTTGTCGGCGCAACCATTCCCCTGCGTGCTCGTCGGTGACGAATCCCTGATGAGCCGGCCGATGGCGCGCGTGGCCCTGCCACTGCGGCGCATGGGCGCGCAGATCGATACCGCCACCGATGGGCGGCCGCCTCTCGTCATCCGCGGCGGCGCGCATCTGACCGGAATTCGTTATGAGATGCCGGTGGCAAGCGCGCAGGTGAAATCGGCGATCCTGCTCGCCGGTCTCTATGCGCAGGGAGAGACGACGGTCATCGAACCGGCGCCGAGCCGCGATCATACCGAGCGCATGCTGGCGGGGTTTGGCTATCCCGTTGCGCGCGCCGGCTCCGCCGTGACCGTTCGCGGCGGCGCCGGTCCGCTCCGGGCGGGGATGCTGGAGGTTCCCGCGGATCTGTCGTCGGCGGCTTTTTTCCTTGTGGCCGGCAGTATCGTGCCCGGCTCGCGCCTGGAGTTGCGGCGCGTGGGCATCAATCCGACCCGGACCGGCGTGATCGACATCCTGCGGGCCATGGGTGCGCATATCCGCATGCACCGGGAAACGGTCGTCAACGGCGAACCCGTGGCCGACTTGATCGTGGAAGCGGAGGCCCTGCACGGTATCGCGGTGGAACCGGCCCTGGTGCCGCTGGCCATCGATGAATTCCCGGCCCTGTTTGTGGCCGCAGCCTGCGCCGAGGGCACGACCGTCGTGCGCGGCGCCAGGGAGTTGCGGGTCAAGGAAAGCGACCGCCTGGCGGTCATGGCCCGGGGACTTGCCGCGCTCGGTGTCCGGGTCGAGGAGTTCGAGGACGGGCTTGCGGTCACCGGCGGGCCTTTGCGCGGCGGCGTAGTCGACAGCGGCGGTGATCATCGCATTGCCATGGCCTTTGCGGTGGCGGGTCACCGGGCACAGGGCCCTGTGCGGGTGCGCGATTGCCGCAATGTGGCCACCTCCTTTCCGGGCTTCGACGGACTGGCCCGGGCCGCCGGCATGCACATCCGTGTGTCGGCGTCATGATCCCGGTCGTGGCGATCGACGGGCCCTCTGGATCCGGCAAGGGAGCGGTCGGTTTTGCGGTGGCGCGCAGGCTGGGTTGGCACTACCTGGACAGCGGCGCCGTATACCGCGCGCTGGGGTTTGCTGCCTTGCGCGCGGGCGTCGATCTGCGCGCCGAGCCCGCGGTTACGGCCCTGGCCAACTCCCTGAATCTGCAGTTCGTTCAGGATCTTTCGGGGGAGATGCGTGTCTTAGTCAACGATGAGGATTGCGGTCTTGCGTTGCGCTCCGAGCAGGTGGCCGCCGCAGCGTCGCAGGTGGCGGCCCACCCGGCGGCGCGGCGGGCGCTGCTTGAGCGCCAGCGGGCTGCACGGCGCCCTCCTGGTCTGATTGCAGATGGCCGCGATATGGGTACGGTGGTGTTTCCGGATGCCGTGGTCAAGGTATACCTGACGGCAAGCGCCGAGGTGCGAGCCGCTCGTCGATACCATCAGTTGAAGGAAACGGGCTTCGGTGGTACGCTTCCGCAGCTTTTAGCAGAGATTCAGGAGCGTGACGAACGCGATTCCCGGCGTGCCGTGGCACCGCTGAAAGCGGCCGGTGACGCCTTCGTACTCGATTCTTCGACGCTTACCCTGGCCGAGGTGATTGAACAGGTGCTGGCGCTGGTGCGCAGCCGCGTGGGCGCCGTTCCATCAGTGTAAGCCGCATGGCCGCGGCGTAAATTGCCCTTAACCGGGCCTTAACCAAGTGCCGCCCTTTTGGGGCCTTAACAGAGAGATACATGAGCGAAAGCTTTGCCGAATTATTTGAAAAAAGCATGCAGTCCTGCCAAATGCGGCCGGGCAGCCTTATCGTGGGCGAAGTCATGCATGTCGATGACGAGGTCGTCATCGTCAACGCCGGACTGAAGTCAGAGGGCGTCATTCCAACTGAGCAGTTCCGCAACAATAGCGGCGAGATCGCGGTTAAGGTCGGCGAGCGGGTGGAAGTTGTCGTTGAGTACATGGAAGACGGTTTCGGCCAGACGCGTCTGTCGCGCGAGAAGGCCTGCCGTGTGAAGGCATGGGACGTTCTCGAGGAAGCCTTCGAGAAGCAGACGGTGGTGACCGGCATCATGACGGGCAAGGTCAAGGGCGGTTTCACCATCGCCATCGATACGATCCGGGCCTTTCTGCCGGGTTCGCTCGTGGATGTGCGGCCAGTCCGCGATCCGTCCTACCTCGAAGGAAAGGAACTGGAATTCAAGGTCATCAAGCTCGACCGCAAGCGCAACAACGTCGTGGTATCGCGCCGGGCTGTGGTCGAAAACGAGATTTCGGCGGAGCGCGATCAGCTGCTTGCCAATCTCGAGGAAGGTCAGATCGTCAAGGGCGTCGTCAAGAACCTGACGGATTACGGCGCGTTCGTCGACCTGGGCGGCGTGGATGGGCTTTTGCACATCACCGACCTGGCCTGGAAGCGCGTCAAGCACCCCTCGGAGATGCTCAACATCGGTGATGAGGTGGAAGCCAAGGTGCTGCGGTTTGATCGTGAGCGCAACCGCGTGTCTTTGGGCCTGAAGCAGCTGGGTGACGATCCGTGGGTCGATCTGGCCCGGCGCTACCCGGTTGGTACGCGCATTTTCGGCAAGGTGACGAACATCACCGATTACGGCGCTTTCGTGGAGATCGAGGAAGGTGTCGAGGGTCTGGTCCACGTCTCCGAAATGGACTGGACCAACAAGAATGTGCACCCGACCAAGGTCGTGCAGCTGGGCGACGAGGTTGAGGCCATGATCCTCGATATCGACGAGGAGCGCCGGCGCATCTCACTGGGCCTGAAGCAATGCCAGCCGAATCCCTGGGAAGAGTTTGCGACATCCCACAACAAGGGCGATCTGGTCCGCGGCCAGATCAAGTCGATCACCGATTTCGGTGTGTTCGTGGGCCTTGAAGGCGGCATCGACGGCCTGATCCATCTGACCGACCTGTCCTGGTCGCGTGCCGGTGAAGAAGCCGTACGTGATTTCAAGAAAGGTGACGAGGTCGAGGCGGTGGTGCTTGCGGTGGATCCGGAACGCGAGCGTATTTCGCTTGGCATCAAGCAGATGGAAGGCGACCCGTTCAGCAATTTCGTGGCCGAGCACGGCAAGGGCGCGGTGGTCAGCGGGGTGGTGACGGCGGTTGACGCCAAGGGTGCCACAGTGAAGCTCGGCGACGATATCGAAGGATACATCCGCGCGGCCGAGGCCTCGCGTGATCGCGTCGAAGACGCCCGCACATTGTTCAAGGATGGCGATCAGGTCGAAGCAAAGATCACGACGATCGACCGGAAGAACCGCAAGATCAGCCTGTCGGTGCGTGCCAAGGAGATGGAACGGGAGAACGAGGCGGTGCAGGAATACACCCGCAAGTCGACGGTGGCGACCTCTTCGCTCGGCGACAAGCTCAAGGAAAAACTCATCAACAAAGAATGAGAACGGAGGAATCGTCCGTAGTCATGACGAAGTCGGAACTGATTTGCTCGTTGGCCGAAAGGCACCCGCAGCTCGATCAGCGGGATGTCGAATTGGCGGTCAAGGGATTGCTGGAACGGATGTCGGCGGCACTGGAAGCAGGTGAGCGGATCGAGGTGCGCGGTTTCGGGAGCTTTTCGCTGCATGAGCGTCCTTCGCGGCTTGGGCGGAATCCAAAGACGGGCACCAGCGTGCAGGTGCCGGACCGGCGGGTGCCTCACTTCAAGCCCGGAAAGGAGCTGCGGGAGCGGGTTGATCTCTAGCGGCGCGTGATGGATGGGCAAAGAAACGGCATGGGGCAGCCCGTGCCGTTTTTTTTGGATGCGAGGTCGAACCAATGAAGCGCTTTGTGTATGGCATCGGAACAATTCTGGTCGTGGCTCTCGGGCTCGGCTTTGCCTACCGGAACGCCACGCCGGTGGTGGTGCGCTACTATGGGGGGCTGGCATGGACTGCACCGCTTGCACTCCTCCTCCTTACGGCGCTGGCGATCGGTGTGCTGCTCGGTTTCCTGAGCGCATTCATGCGCCTTGTGGGCCTGCGCCGGCAGCTTTTGCAAACGCGCAAGCGGATTCGCCAGCTGGAGCAGGAAGTGGCGAATCTGCGCGCCCTGCCCATCAAAGATGTTCTTTAGCGTCTCCACGCTTCTGTGGCTCCTGCTGCCGCTTGCGGCCGGTTCGGGCTGGGGCGCAGGACGGCTCGAGCAGCGCCGGCAATCGGCGCGCAAGGATTTGCCGTCCGCCTATTTCAAGGGTCTGAACTACCTTCTGAACGAGCAGGCTGACAAGGCCATAGAAATTTTCATCAAGGTGCTCGAGGTCAACAGCGAGACCGTGGAGACCCACCTGGCTCTTGGCAGCCTGTTCCGGCGGCGCGGCGAGGTGGAGCGGGCCATCCGCGTGCATCAGAACATCATCGCCCGTCCGGCGCTCGACAAGGCGCAACGCGCCCGCGCCCTCCTCGAGCTGGGCCAGGATTACCTGAAGGCCGGGCTGTTCGACCGGGCGGAAAATCTCTTTCTGGAGCTGGCCGAGATCCGCGCGCACACGGATCAGGCGCTGCGGCTGTTGATGAACATCTATCAGCAGGAACGCGAGTGGGAGAAGGCGATCACCGTGTGCCGGCGGCTTAGCCGCGTCATCAACGCCAATCTGAACGACGTCATCGCGCAGTATCACTGCGAACTGGCCGAGGCGGCCTATGGCCGGCAGGAATACGACGTGGCGCGCGAGCAGGCCCGCCGGGCTTTGCAAAATGACCGCGGCTGCGTGCGCGCAAGCCTGGTGATGGGGCGCATCGAAGCGAGCCTTGGCGCCCATCGTGAAGCGATCAAGGCGTGGCGGCGTATCGAGGTGCAGGATCCGCACTATCTGGGCGAAATCGCGCCGCAACTGGCCGAGAGCTACCGCGCCGTCGACGATGAGGCGGGGCTGTTTCAGTTCCTGCAGGAGGCGCTCAACCGGCACGCGGATGTCGCCACGATGCTGGCCATGGCCGATGTCATCGAGCAGCGTCAGGGCCTGGACGCGGCCGAGGCCTTTGTCGTGTCATGGCTGCGCAGGAAGCCGTCCGTGCGCGGCCTGCACCGGCTGGTGGGCCTGCACGCGGCGCAGGGGTCCGGTCTGTCGCCGAACGATCTGGCGATCCTGAAGGGCATCATGGAGGAGATCGTCGAACACCGGCGGCGCTATGTGTGTGGTCACTGCGGATTCAGCGGGCGTACCCTATACTGGCAATGCCCCAGCTGCCACCGCTGGAACACCGTGAAACCGGCAGGAGACGAGCATGTCGCTTGACCCCCGCATCATCGTCGCCCTCGATCTGGCCGAAGGCCGGGAGGCCCTGGCCCTGGCCGATCGGCTCGATCCCGGGGCCTGCCGGCTGAAGGTGGGGTTGGAACTCTTTACCGCCAGTGGACCCGCCATTGTGACCGCTTTGCGCGACCGCGGGTTCGACGTCTTCCTCGACCTTAAATACCATGATATTCCAAACACCGTGGCGCGTGCGTGCGCACGGGCGGCGGAACTTGGCGTGTGGATGGTGAACGTGCACGCCCTCGGCGGGCCGCGCATGCTGGCGGCCGCGCGCAAGGCCGTCCCGCCAACCACGCTGCTGATCGGCGTGACGATCCTGACGAGCCACGACAGCGCGGAACTGGCGGTCCTCGGGCTCGGTGATGCGGCCGCCCGCGTCCAGTCCCTGGCGCATTTATGCGCAGCCGAAGGACTCGATGGCGTCGTCTGTTCGCCACAGGAAGCGGCGCTGTTGCGCACCCGGCACGCGCGCCCCTTCCGGCTGGTGACCCCGGGGATCCGTCCGTCCGGATCCGAGACCCAGGATCAACGCCGCATCGCCACGGGGCGCGAGGCGCTCGCGGCGGGCGCCGATTATCTCGTCATCGGCCGGCCCATCACCGCCGCAGCCCGGCCGCATGAGGCGCTCGCCGCATGCCGCGCGGACATTGGCGAGACCGGCTGAGGGGATCAGACGCACCTTTCAGGGTGCAAGGGAGAAGAAGTGCAGTCGAGATTGGGGGGCGTGCTGGAGCAGATGGCCGGTGCCCGTGTGCTGGTGGTCGGTGACGTCATGCTGGATCGGTACTGGTATGGCGGCGTTGAGCGGATTTCACCCGAGGCGCCGGTGCCGGTCGTCGCCGTCAAGCGTATGGAAGAGCGGCCCGGTGGCGCGGCCAATGTCGCGCGCAACATCGTTGGTATCGGTGCGCACTGTCTGCTCGCGGCGATCTGCGGGGATGATGCGGCGGCCGACAGCCTCGAGACGCTCCTGCGCGATGCGCGTGTCGAGCAGCGCCTGATTCGGGATCCCCTTGTCAATACGACGGTAAAGCTGCGCGTGGTGTCACGCAACCAGCAGTTGATCCGTGTCGATTTCGAAACCGAGGCCACCCCGGATGGCTGCCGCGCCCTGCAGCGCGCGTACCGGGGGGCGCTGTCGGAGGTGCGGGCGGTGGTGATTTCCGATTACGGCAAGGGAGGGCTTGGCCGTATCCGTGAGCTCGTCGAGGAGGGCCGCAGGGCGGGCCTGCCGGTGATCGTCGATCCGAAAGGTGATGACTATACGCCCTACCGGGGCGCGACACTGATCACACCAAACCGCAAGGAGTTCGAGCAGGTGGCCGGCCGGTTCCACGACGAGCAGGATCTCGAACGGCGCGCACGCGCTCTGATGGAAGATCTCGACCTCCGGGCACTGCTTGTCACCCGCAGCGAAGAGGGTATGACGCTCTTTGAGCGTGATGGGGCGCGCACGCATGTGCCTGCCCAGGCGCACGAGGTCTATGATGTGACCGGCGCGGGTGATACGGTGATCGGCATGATCGGTGCGGCGCTTGCCGTCGGTGTCGATCTGCTGGCGGCCATCGCCGTCGCCAATGCGGCCGCCGGCATCGTCGTGGGACATCTTGGTGCGGTGGCGGTGCCCTTGCCAGAGCTTCGTGCCGCCTTACAAGGAGCAGGAGGACAGGCATGATCGTGGTGACAGGCGGGGCCGGCTTTATCGGTGCCAATATCGTCAAAGGGCTGAATGCGCGCGGCGAAACCGACATTCTCGTGGTCGACAATCTCGAGCATGGCGACAAGTTCCGCAATCTGACCGACTGCGAAATCGCCGATTATCGCGACAAGCGGGATTTCCTCGCAGAGCTAACGGCAGGTCAGTACGATGGCCGCATCCGCGCGATCTTTCATGAAGGGGCGTGTTCGGACACGATGAATCACGACGGCCTCTACATGATGCGCAACAACTATGACTACACGAAGACGCTGTTTGCCTTCTGTCAACGGCAGTCGGCGCAGTTCCTGTACGCATCCTCCGCGTCCGTGTACGGTGCCGGGCGCGTTTTCGAAGAGCGGCGCGAACTTGAAGCGCCGCTGAATGTGTACGGTTACTCGAAGTTCCTGTTTGACCAGTACATCCGCCGTACGCCCATGCGCAGCCAGGTCGTGGGGTTCCGCTACTTCAATGTCTACGGGCCGCGCGAACAACACAAGGGCCGCATGGCATCGGTGGCCTTTCATTTCTTCAATCAGTATCGCGAGACCGGAC
>JAJYPD010000005.1 GCA_021795715.1 Pseudomonadota bacterium | reverse complement strand
GCCCTGTCCATGATCGAGGGCGTCATGCAGGTTTCGGAAATGCAGGTGCGCGAAATCATGATCCCGCGCGCCCAGGTGGATGTGGTCGACATCAACGACAGCCCCGACAAGCTCCTGCCCTTCATCATCGAGACCGCCCACTCCCGCTTCCCTGCCGTGGACGGCGACCGCGACAACGCCGCTTTCATCGACAGCTTGGGCTGGGTGCTGTTCCGCAAGGGCGATTGGCAAGGCGCTCGCCGCGAACTGGAGAAGGCCCATTCGCTGCCCAACGGCGACGACGACCCCGTGGTCTGGGACCACCTGGGCGATGTGTATTTTCGCTTGAAGGAGAACGAGAAGGCCAACGACGCTTGGCGCAAGGCCATCGAGTTGTACGAATCGGGCGGCCGACGCCGACCCGCCCGCCCGACCCGCTCGTATCCTCCGGCGGAATCTCGAGATCCGGATCCTGGCCGCCGCTCGCTTCGCGTTCGCTCTTCGCAGCGGGCGTCTCCGCCGGCGGCGCGCCCTGCCCCGTCTCGGCCTCCCCGGATTCGCGGCCCAGCAGACCCGCGCGCGGATAAACTGGGCGCTGCGTGTTGGGTGAACGCCCGGGCAGATAGGCATCCAGGCGTTCAGCAAGCCCCACAGCCGGCCAGGCATTCGCCTCGTACCAGGTGCGCGCCAGCCGAAACGCCGTGCGAATGTCCGCATCGGCAACGGCAAGCTCCGTCCATGGCGGCGTCAACGAACGCCGGCCGACGAGCATCTCCAGGCTCTCTACCGCCGCCTCGAAATACAAACGCGCGGGACCTGCGGGGGGCTTGCCCGCAAGAGCCAGCAGACGCGGCACGTGGTTTGGCAGGCGCGCCTGGACGCGGGCATCGACGCGGAAATCCTCGAGCAGATCAAAAAGCAGCTGGAAGCGCACCATATCGTCACCAAAGGCGGCGAAAAGGGGCCGCCAGGTGATGTTCTGGTCGGCATCGAGCGGCGGGTGCGTCAGCCCCATGTCGCGAAAAAGCGCGTGCAGCCGCTCTTTTTCATAACTGCCGAAGGCAAGATGCCCGGCGTGATGCAAAAGCGCGGCAAGCGCGTGGTCGGCATCGGGAAAGGCCGGCGGCACGAACAGGACCTGGCCATCCGTTTCGACGAAAGGCCGCGCACCCGTGCGCATGCCAAGCGGCTGCCAGGGCGGACTGGCGCCGAAGACGGCGTGCATAAAGAGACTGAGAAAGCGTTCGTGCTCGTTTGTACGGAAACCCGGCAAGGCGGCGAGCAGCGCCTCGTCGCTGTCTTTGCCCTCGAGACGGAAGAATGCCTCGCCGCGCAGCCGCCCGGCCCGCAGGATGTCGGCGCCGCGCTTGGCCCACGGCGCCACGAGCGCGGCGCCGAACGTGGCACGCACATCGAGCGCCCCAGGCAAAGCCAGCCCCGGCGGTAATCCCCGCGCGCCCTGCAAGGCGTGCAGCGGCTCGACGATCTCGCGCAGACCGGTCAGTCCGCGGGCGTCGGCGAAGCGGGCGGGCGCCAGCGCAAAATAGATCTCGGCGCTCTCCAGGTGGCTGCGCGCAAACGCAAGGCCCGCTTCGCCCCACTCAAGGGCCCCATCGGCGCCAAATACCGCATGCGCCTCGGCGAATTGCGCAAGATAGGCCGTAAGCGCCTTCCAGGAGCCGCGAAAGGCGAGAAAGCCGCGCGCCTGCTCCGTCCAGCCGCAGACATCACCGGTCGCGCCCGCCAGTCGTGGACTGGCGCGCAGAAACGCCTTGCCGGCATCCCGATCGAACAAAAAGAGATCACGGCCCGTCACCGCCCACGCCGCCGTCGTCGCCGGCCCGAACGGCTCGATCGCCGGCATCGCCGCCTTCAGGTCGCGGCTGGCGACGAAACTCAGCTCCTCGAGTTCATTCAGGACGAGTGCGATCGTGACTTCCGGCGCGTCCGTCATGCACGAAAATGGGCCTTGATGATCTCCCGCAACGCCTGGGCGAGATCAAGATCATCGGTGACGGGACTGACCAGCGCGGCTTCACCGGCCTCGAGCGGGCTCAAGCCCGCGGTGATGAGCGAACCGGCGTAGACGAGCGAGCGGGTCGAGCTCGCCTCGTCGAGGCCATGGTCCTTCAGGGCGCGTGCCTGGCCGGCGACGGCCACCAGCCGCCGCGCTACATCGGCGTCGAGCCCCGCCACTTCCGTGCACACAATACGCGCCTCGGTATCCGCGTCCGGATACTGGAAACTGATGGCGACGAAGCGCTGCTTGGTCGACGGCTTCAGGTCCTTCAGGACCGTCTGATACCCCGGGTTGTAGGAAATCACGAGCAGGAAATCCTCATGCGCCTCGATCTCCAGACCGCGCTTTTCGAGCGGCAACCGCCGCCGGTGATCCGTCAACGGATGAATGATCACGGTGGAATCGGTCCGCGCCTCGACGATTTCATCGAGATAGCAAATGGCACCGGCCTTGACGGCCCGTGTCAGCGGACCATCCTGCCACACCGTGGATTCTCCCTCGAGCAGAAAGCGGCCGACCAGATCGGCGCTGGTCAGATCCTCGTGACACGCCACCGACACGAGCGGCCGCCCCAGCCGGTGCGCCATATGCTCAAGAAAGCGCGTCTTGCCGCAGCCGGTCGGCCCTTTCAGCATCACCGGCAGGCGCTTGCGCCACGCCGCTTCGAAGATACCGATCTCATTGCCCTGGGGTTCGTAGTAGGGTCCGTCCCCCTCGGGTTGCTGCACAATATCGCGTTCCACACCACGCAGGCGGTCAATCAGGCTTCTCATCAGCATTCCCCTTGAAGAACTGCGAAAATCAGGGTGTGGCGCGCACCGGCCGCGCGAGCGTCGCGACGGCCATCACCCGCGCCCGCCGTACCCGCTGGGCAATGGCCGGACCCCGCAAGCCCTGCCGGGCGAAGGCCGCGCCGGACACCGCCGCGCAGGCGGCCTGGGCCTCGCGCAGGAAGTCGGCCTGCGGATAGGCCATCTGCTCACGCCCCAGGCGACCTCGTGCGTCTGCCATGCACGCCAGCAGCAATTCCTGCCAGCGCATCGGCCGCCGGATGGCGTCCAAGGCCTCGATCAGGCGGACGATGGTCAGTGGCTTCAGCTCCAGCGCCCGGTGAATGGTCAAATGGTGGCCGGCTACGGCGAGCGCCAGCGCGCGCCATTCGCCCGGCACGCGCAGGCGCTCACACAAAGCGGCGACGAGCGGCACGCCGCGCCTTTCGTGGGCGCGGTGCGACGGCCATTCCTCGCGGGGCGTCAGCCCCTTGCCCAGATCATGCACCAGCGCGGCAAAACGCACCCGTGGTTCGGCTGACAACGCGCAGGCGGCCATGAGCGTCATGCGGGTGTGCACGCCAGTATCGATTTCCGGATGGTAGCGCGCCACCTGCGGCACACCAAAGAGACGATCGATCTCGGGAAACTGCACTTGCAGCGCCCCGGTCTCGCGCAAAACATCGACAAACAGCTCCGGATGCGGCTCACCCAGCGCCCGCTCCAGTTCCACGAAGACACGCTCGGCGACGAGGTGATCGGCTTCACCGGCCGCGACCATCTGCCGCATCAGCTGCACGGTCGATGATGCCACCTGGAAACCAAAGCGCGCGGCGAATCGCGCCACCCGCAGGATGCGCACGGGGTCTTCCCGGAATGCGGGGCTGACATGGCGCAGGATCCCCGCGCGCAAATCCGCAAGACCCCCATACGGGTCGATCAGTGTGCCGTCAGCGGCCCGCGCCATGGCATTGATAGTGAGATCGCGCCGGGCCAGATCGTCTTCGAGGCGCACCGTCGGCTCGGCATGCACGACAAACCCCCGGTACCCGGGCGCGACTTTGCGTTCCGTGCGCGCCAGCGCGTACTCGCAATGCGTACCCGGGTGCAGAAAGACCGGAAAATCCGCGCCCACCTGCTTAAACCCCAGATCCCGCATCTCTTGTGGGGTCGCCCCCACCACCACATAATCGCGGTCAGTCACCGGGCGGCCGAGCAGTTCGTCGCGGACCGCGCCGCCGACGAGATAGGTCTCCATAGACGTCCTGGGGATGCGTGTCGATGCGCCATTGTAATGGTTTTAGGTTTGCGCTGCTCCTTGTCGCCGCCCTTCTCGGCGGCTGCAGCACCCTCTCCTACTACGACCAGGCCGTTGGCGGCCAGATGGGGATCCTCGCGCGGGCGCGGCCGATCGGCCGCGTCCTCACCGACCGGCACACCGCGCCGGCGCTGCGCGCGCGCCTGCGTTTTGTACGACGTGTGCTGCGCTTTGCGCGGCGCGATCTCGGCCTGCCCCTGCATGGCGACTACCGCAGCTATGCCGATTTGCACCGCCCCTACGTGGTCTGGAATGTCTTCGCCGCGCACACCTTGTCACTGCGGCTGAAACGCTGGTGCTTTCCCATCGCCGGTTGCGTCGCCTACCGCGGGTATTTCAGCCGCCAGGCGGCACGGCATTATGCCGAGCGCCTCGCCCGCCGGGGCTACGACGTGTCTGTGGGCGGTGTGCCTGCCTACGCCACCCTCGGCTATCTGCCGGATCCGGTCCTGAACACCTTCATCGGCTACCCCCGCACGACCGTGGCGCACATCATCTTCCATGAGCTCGCCCACGACCTCATCTACGTGCCGGGTGCCACCGTGTTCGACGAGTCATTTGCCGATTCGGTTGCCGCAATCGGGGTTGCGCGGCTCGTGAAGGCAAGCCACGATCCCGCCTGGCTTGCGCGCTACCGGCGCCGCCAGGCGCATCGCCGGGCCGTACTTCAGCTTTTGCGCGCGGCGCGCCGGCAACTGGCGGCCGTCTATGCCAGCCACGAACCGGTGGCAGAGAAACTGGCGGACAAGCGGCGGGTGCTGGCCGGCCTGCATGCGGGGTTTTGGCGGCTGGTGCGGGCGTGGGGTGGCACGGACGGCTACGGGCACTTCTTTGCGCAAAGATTCAACAACGCCTTGCTGGGCGCGCTGGCAAACTATACGGATCTGCGTCCGGCGTTTCACCGTCTGCTGGCGCTCGAGCAGGGCCACATGCGGCCCTTTTACGAGGCGGTCCGCTGGTACAGCCGGCTGCCGGCCGGTCTGCGCGACCGCGCCCTGGAAAGCCGCAAGGATCTAGTCGGCCTGCCGGCTCTTCAGCAGGTGCAGCGCCGGGCGCTCGTGCAGGAGGGTGCGCAGGTTGTGCGCACGCAAGGCGCGCGCCTGCCGCTCACGGTCCACAACGGGCCTTACGATAAGCCGTAACCCCTTGAGATATTTGCCATTCATGGCCGCCACGGCGAGATGGGCCTGACGCTCGTCCACCACCGAGATGAATGCGTAACCGCGCGCGTCCGGGGAATTGTCATCCTCGGTCAGACGAATGAACACGATGTGCCCGAGCCCCTCAAAGATCACCTCGAGGTCGGCTTCTGTGACCGTCCGCGCCAGATTGCCGATGTAAAGATTCATGATGTTCTCCCGAGGGGTCGCTTCGTCAATATCGCTTGCCTTAAACTTAGCAAACGCCAAGGGGGCCAGAAAGCCGCCGCCTGTCCCTTGATCCGGCGCCCTCAACCGTACGTCAGCAGGCGTCCGGAACACGGAGATCGGCGGTCAAGACGGTCTCAAAATCCGCGGGAATAATGTGGAGTGATTCCAATCCGGGTTCGGCGCCCGTGCACACGGAACCGGCCGCCAGCATACGCAATTGTTCGCTCGAAAACGGCTGCCCCGAAAACACATCTCCCAGACGCCCCAGGAGTGCGCCCAAGGGCGCTGGCAGCGGCCAGACCCGGCGGGGATTGCCGACGATGAGCCGCACGAGCGCGAGGAAGGAAAAGCTGCGCGGGCCGCACAGCGCATAGGTCTGGCCGTCACAGTGGGGATCCGTGAGGGCCTGCTCGATCGCGGCCGCCACGTCGGTGACGGCGACCGGGGCCAGGCGCGCCGTGGGAACCGGCAGCAAAAGCAGTGGCAGCCAGCGCGACAACTTGCGAAAACGGCAGACGAAATGATCCCGCCGTCCATAGATGAGGCTCGGCCGCAAGAGGATTGCCGCCGGCGCCGCCGCCCGCAAAGAGATCTCGCCGCGCCCCTTGCTCGCGAGATAGCGGCTATCCGCCGCCGGATCGGCACCCAGGGCACTGATGTGCACGATGCGCGGCGCGCCAAGCCGCGCACAGCGTGCCGGCAGGGCTTCGTGGACACGGCCGAAATCCCCGCGCCGCGATTCGTTCAGGATGCCCACCAGATTGACGACGGCCTGGCAGCCTGCCAGGGCCGCCCGCAGGCCGGTGTCGTCGTGCACGTCACCCGCCCAAAGCTCAAGCTGCGGCAGGACCAGCAGGTCCCGATGACGCTCCGGATGCCGTGTCGCCACGCGCAGCCGGTAGCCGGCCGCATGCAGGCGGACGATGAGCGCCCGTCCCACAAATCCGGCCCCACCCAGGATCAGGATCCGATCACCGGGCTTAACCTTCATTGGCGGCGAGCTCCACCGTCGGTGGCACGAGCGCCATCCGCGTCTGCAGCGCGTTCGTCTGGCCGGTCAACAGATATTGGTAGATGGCCGTGAACGCCATGACATCCTTCACATAGTCCCGCGTCTGCTGAAACGGGATGGTGTCCACCCAGAGATCGGCGGGCAGCGCGCGGCGCACCGGCAGCCACTGCGCGACGGCCGTTGGTCCGGCGTTGTACGCCGCGGTCGCCACGGGCTCCTGTCTGAGCTCGCGGCTCAACACATCCGACAGATAGTGCGCGCCGATATCCACGTTGTTGGTGGCCTCGATGAGATCGCGGTCCCCCTCGATTGACAGATGGATCTCCCGCGCCGTCACAAAACCCGTTTGCGGCATCAGCTGCATCAGACCCAGGGCGCCGACGCAGGAACGGGCATTCAGCATGAAGGCGCTTTCCTGCCGGATGATGCCATAGACCCATGCCGGATCGATTGCATCCATCCGGGCATCGGCGATGATCAGATGGCGGTAGGCGAGCGGAAAACGCAAATCGAGCGCGTGCGTTGCCGCCGTGCCGGCCAGCGTCAGGATCGCCGAGGCATGCCAGCCCCAGCGCGCCGCCAGCTGTGCCGCGGCTTCCATGTCCTTTGCCGACGCCCCGCGCAGCCCGCTCCACCATTGCGCCCAGACCTCGTCGTTCTGGTGCAGGACATAGAGCTCATGGGCCGCCTCGATGGCGGGCTCGTCCGCCAGACGGTTTATGCGCCGTGCCGAGGCAGCCAGGGGCACGTTCTTCAGGTTGTAGGGCACGCCCAGACGATCGGCGGCCAGGAATCCGTAATAGGTCATGTGGCGCGACAGGGCCGTCAGCAGGCGCACGGCCGCGTGCGGATGCCCGGTTTTGGCGAGCGCCCGGGCCCGCCAGTAACGCCACTCCTTCTTGTGCCGGACTGGCGCCGGGAGGTCGTTGATGAAGACCAGGACCTGCGGCCAGGCGCGCTCGCGCAACGCGGCGCGGATCTGCCAGCGGCGTACGGATCCGTAGGACGAGCGCGGCGTGACCTGAGAAAGCCAGGACAACGCCTGCGGCAGATGATCATAAGCCGCCAGCAGTGCGACATGGCGAAGGACATAGGCCTGTTCGCGCTGCAAGGTAGGGTGGCGCGCAAGGAGACCCTGCCACACGGTCATCGCCAGCACGGGGTTTTGTTGCGCAAGCGCCACGATGCCCGCGCGAACGATCCGATGCGCGCGGTGCGCCGTCAGCGGATAATCGATGTGGCGGAGGCTCGCGTAGGGGTGCGCCTGCATCGCCAGCCAGCGGTGCGCCCACACACGCTGAGCGGGTGCGAGGTCCGCGGTGAGACGCGCGACGAGCGCGCTGTTCTGGGCGCGCATGGCGTGGCGGACACGCAACCAGGCCAAGGCCGGTGTGACCAGACCCTGGGCCCGGAAGGTCCGCGCCAGCGGACGGCAGGATTCCGGCAGGCTGTTGCCCGAGACCCACAGCGCCTGGAATGCCGGCATGACCGGCCGGTGCGCGAGCGCCCGGGCCTTTAGCTCGTCGCAGTAAAGCGACACATCGCCATGCAGAGACGGGAGATAGAAAGCACGGAAGGTCTTGTACCGATGATGGCGCGCAAGCGACTCGAGCCAGGCGACGCGCAGCTGCCCGGCCACCGGCAATGTCCGCTCGCGATCGAGGAAACGGGCGACCGCCGCCGGCGTGTCATGCGACAGGCGCCGCATCAGTTCGTGGTAACGCAGATAGGGACGCAGGATGTAACCGCGTTCGGCGGCGTAAAGCCGCGCAAACTGGTGGTAGCGTCCCGCGGACAGATAGGTCAGGGCGCGCAGATAGCGCGCCCGCTCCTGCGCCAGCGATGTGGCATGCGCAAAACCGGACCAGGTCAACAGGAAAGCAGCGACAATAGCGGTGATGGCGCGCACGGACGTTACGTCAGGATATGCCTGAACTCACTATACTTGAGCTATAGACGGCAATCAAAGGACTTTCGATGCTCTTTGACAGTATCAATCCGGCAACCGACGAACGGCTCGCCCAAGTGCCGGCCACCACGCCCGTAGAACGGGAAGCGATGCTCCGGCGCGCGGCGGCGGCCGCCGGCGGATTCGGCGCCCGCGACATCACCGAACGCGCCGCCCTCCTCGACAAGGTGGCGGCGGTGCTCACGGAAAACCGTGACACCTATGCCCGCCTCATCACCGAAGAGATGGGCAAGCCGATCACCGAGGCACGCGCCGAGGTGGAGAAATGCGCGCTGGCCTGCCGGCACTATGCCGCCCACGGCGCACAGTACCTGGCTTGCGAAACAGTCGCCTTGGGCGGGCCCGCCGGCCGCGTCGTGTTTCTGCCGCTTGGCGTCATTCTCGCCATCATGCCGTGGAATTTTCCCTTTTGGCAGGTCTTCCGTTTTCTTGCCGCCGCCTTGATCGCGGGCAACACAGCCATCCTGAAACACGCCGCCAACGTGCCGCGCACGGCGCTTGCCATCGCCGACGTATTGAAGCGCGCCGGGGCCGAAGACGGCGTATTCCAGACGCTCCTTGTACCCTCGGCTGCCATCGCCCCGGTGATCGAGGACCCGCGCATCGCCGCCGTCACGCTGACCGGGTCCGGGGCCGCCGGCCGCGCGGTCGCCGCGGCGGCAGGGCGGGCCCTGAAAAAGACCGTCCTTGAGCTGGGCGGCTCGGATGCCTTCATCGTGCGCCCCGACGCCGACCTGGATCGGGCCGCGGCGGCGGCCGTCGCCTCACGCTACCAGAACGCCGGACAAAGCTGCATCGCCGCCAAGCGCATGATCCTGGTGGGCGACATTGCCGAACCGTTTCTCGAGCGCTTCCTCGATGGTGTGGCGCAACTCAAAACCGGGAATCCGCTTGCCGAAGACACCACCATCGGCCCGCTTGCGCGCGCCGATTTGCGCGCCGTACTGCATGCCCAGGTGACCGACTCGATCGCCGCCGGTGCCCGGGTGCGCGCCGGCTGCGCGCTGCCTGCAGGACCGGGATGCTTTTATCCCCCGTCGGTTCTCGATGGCGTGCGTCCGGGTATGCGCGCCTATCATGAGGAACTGTTTGGACCGGTCGCCATCATCCTGCGGGCGCGCGACGATGCGCACGCGGTGCACCTTGCCAACGACAACCCCTATGGCCTGGGCGGCAGCGTCTGGACGCGGGACGTCGTGACCGGTGAGCGCATGGCGCGCGCACTCGCCTGCGGCTCGGTGTTCATCAATGCGATGGTACGCAGCGACCCGCGCCTGCCCTTCGGTGGGATCAAGGCCTCGGGCTACGGACGGGAACTTGCAGCCTACGGACCGCGTGAGTTCGTCAACATCAAGAGCCTGTGGATCGAACCGTGAGGCGGCAAACCGCCGCCTCACGGCCGCAAGGCCGCTAGAAATGAAACAGCAGACTGCCGCTGTAGAGCTGCGTGTCATTGTGCGGTATGCGGAATTCCTGCCACTCGCCGCGCAACGCCACGTACTGCGTGATGTCGTACTGCACGCCCGCGCCGTAGTCCGGGTGATAACCGTTCCACTTGCGCACCACGGACACCGGCGTGGTCGTGCGCGTGTGGAAGCGCGCCGCGCCGGCTTCGCCGAACACGCTCACATGATGCACGATCGGAATGTTGATGATGCCGTCGAAGTTGTAACCGCGCTCCTGCACCCTCGTCTCGCCGATCGGTGTGGTCACCGAACTCCCGCCGAGATTTTCGTAGGATGCCTGAATGGCGAAGAATGGGCCGAATGAGTAACCGAGGAAGGCCTTCCATGCCGCGTGACCGCGGTTACGATTGGTGAATGGAACCGTCAGCCCCTGGGCGAAATCTTTGTTGCGCGCAAAACCGCCGCCGGCACCAACGTACAGACCCGATGGGCCAAGCCAGTGAGCAGATGCCACCGCGGGCACGGCCAGCGTCGCCGCGAGCAGGCTTGCCGCCACAAACTTTCGTGCGTTAGCCATAAGTTCTCCTTCCGGGAATGCCGATGGGGCAGCACCACGCCGCCTAACTACCGCGCATTGTATGGCGCAGCCTCCCGGCCGGCATCCGGCTTAAGACTAGAGCACGACGTTCACGCACCGATGCAGCGTGTCCATAACACCTTTAAATAAGCCGTTTCGACAATAGCGGGATGCACAGGATGATCGGGTCCCTGTCCACCTTCTTCGACGAATTGCACACGCCGGCCGCTGCGCACAGCGGCCTGTCCCACAACGCGGGCGAGTTGATCGCGTGCGAGATGATGAGAACATGAAGCCGACACGAGCAGTCCGCCATCCTCGACGACGGCCAACGCCGCCTGATTCAGCCGCTGATACGCGCCAACACCTTCATCCTGATCCTTGCGCCGCTTGATGAGCGCCGGCGGATCGCAGATGACCACGTCAAAGCGCCGGCCTTCTTCGCGCAGACCCTTCAGGAACGTCGACACATCGCTCTGCGCCGTCGCCACCCGTTCGCCGACGCCGTTGGTGGCGGCATTGCTGCGCGCATAAGCCAGTGCCTGCTGTGACGCATCGACGAGCAGGACTTCGCGCGCTCCAGCAAGGGCCGCCTGGATGCCGAAGCCGCCGGCGTAGGAGAAGAGATCGAGGACGCGCTTGCCCTTGACGTAGGATGCAAGCCGCGCGCGGTTTGCGCGCTGATCGTAGAACCAGCCGGTTTTTTGCCCTTCTTGCAAGGACACCCGGAAACGGCCGCCATTTTCGCTGACCTCGGCTTCGGCGGGCGGCTCACCCAGTGCCGCCTCCACCGTGCGCGGCAACCCTTCAAGGGCGCGGCTGCTGGTGTCGTTGCGCAAGAGAATGCTCGCCGGTTGCACCACGTCTTCGAGTGACGCGAGAATATCGGGCAGCAAGCGGTCCATGCCGGCCGTGGTGATCTGTGCGACGAGCGCATCGCCGTAGCGGTCGACGACGAGTCCGGGCAGACCGTCGGCTTCACCGAAGATGAGGCGGTAGTAAGGACCGATGCCAAGGCCCTCGCGCCAGGCCAGGGCGGCGCGGACCCTGGTGGCGAGAAAGGCGCGGTCGATGTGCTGGCGCGGATCCGCAGACAGCAGACGCACGCTGATCAGCGAGCGGGGGTTGACGTAACCCACCCCCAACGGGCGGCCGCTGGCGCTTTCGACAATCACCGGATCACCCGGCTCGAATGCCTTGAGCGGCGTCGCATCGGTGTCGATCTCGTTGCTGAAAATCCAGAGGTGGCCGGCCCGCAGGCGGCGGTCTTCGCGCGGCTTCAATCGTATGATGGCGTTGTGCATGCGGCGCATTATATAGGAAGCGGGCGGCCGCGGCGGATAATCGCTACAATGATCTTTCACCCAGGATGCGTCCATGACGAAACTTGCAGACACAACCAACGCGCTCATAGACGAAACCAGCCCCTACCTGCTACAGCACGCGCACAACCCGGTGGCGTGGTGGCCGTGGAACGAGGCGGCACTGGCGCAGGCGCAGCGCACGGGAAAGCCCATCTTGTTGTCGATCGGCTACTCGGCGTGCCACTGGTGTCACGTGATGGCGCACGAGTCGTTCGAGGACGAAGACGTCGCGGCGGTGATGAACGCCCTCTACGTCTGCATCAAGGTCGACCGGGAGGAGCGCCCCGACCTCGACCGCATCTACCAATCGGCGCACAGCCTGCTGACCCAGCGGCCGGGCGGGTGGCCGCTGACGATGTTTCTGGCACCCGATGACCTCGTGCCGTTTTTTGGCGGGACATATTTCCCGAAAAGCGCCCGCTACGGTCTGCCCGCCTTTCCGGACCTGCTGCGCCGGGTCGCCGATTTCTATCGCGAACACAAGGACGAACTGGCCGAACAGGCCGGACGGCTGCGCCAGGCGCTGGCGCAAAGCGCGGCAAGCCCGGATCACCGCGCAGGCCCTTTGAAACAGGAGCCGATCGCCGCGGCGGTACGCGAACTCAAAAACCAGTTCGACGCCGCCGACGGCGGCTTTGGCGGCGCACCTAAGTTTCCCCATCCCGGCAGCCTGCGCCGGCTGCTGCTCGCGGCGACCGGCGCGCAGGACACACAGGCACAATCGATGGTGGCCGCCTCACTGCGGGCCATGTCATCGCGCGGCCTGTACGATCACCTGGAGGGCGGATTCTTCCGTTACTGCGTGGACGCGCAGTGGCGCATCCCGCATTTCGAGAAGATGCTATACGACAACGCCCAGCTCATCCCGCTGTGCGCGGAAGGGTTCCGCCTGACAGGCGAGGCGCGGTTGCGCGATGCGGCATTGGCCAGTGCCATCTGGGTCATGCGCGAGATGCAGGCACCGGACGGCGGCTATTATGCGACACTCGATGCCGACAGCGACGGCCATGAAGGAGCCTTTTACGTCTGGACGCGCGAAGAGGTGGAGGCTTTGGTGGGCGCACAGGACTATCCCCTAGTGGCGGCATACTTCGGACTCGATGGTCCCCCGAATTTTGAGGGGCGCAGTCATCACCTGCAGATGGTGCGCGATGTGGCCGGCGCGGAGCCCGTCTTGGGCACGGCAGCCGACGCCGCCGCGGCCACCCTGGCGCGCGCCCGCGCGACGCTTCTGGCGCGGCGGGCGGCGCGTGTGCGCCCCGGCCGCGATGAAAAGATCCTGACTGCCTGGAACGCCCTCATGATCAAGGGTCTGGCGCGCGCGGGCCGTCTGCTGCAGGCGCCCGCGCTCACGGCCTCAGCCCGCCGGGCGCTGTCTTTCATCCAGACCACGCTCTGGGATGGTGAACGCCTCGCCTCCGGCACCAAGGATGGGCGCAACAGTCCCTATGGCTATCTGGATGACTACGCCTTCCTGATCGATGGCATCCTCGAACTGCTGATGACGCAATGGCGCAGCGAGGATCTGCGCTTTGCGCAAGCCCTTACCGACACCCTGATCGACGATTTTTACGATCCAAACGGGGGTGGTTTTTACTTCACCGCGCACGGACATGAACGGCTGATCTACCGGCCCAAACCCTTTGCAGACGACGCCCTGCCCGCCGGCAACGGTGTCGCCGCCTGCACTTTGCTGCGCATGAGCCACCTGACCGGCGACGCGCGGCTTGCCGATATCGCCGAGGCGACCATCCGCGCAGGCTTTGCAGACCTAAGCGGCTATCCCTCCGGCCACTGCGCAATGCTCGAAGCGCTCGAAGACTGGCTGGATCCCCCGCCCCTGCTCATCGTGCGCGGCACGGCCGATGCGGCGGCGCACTGGCAGGCCATGGCCGAGGAACGGTTCGCGCCGCGCCGCGCCGTGTACGCCATACCGGACGGGGCGCCGGATCTGCCGCCGGGACTGGCGGCGCGCACGTTGCGCGGTGCGCTGACCGCCTACGCGTGCCGGGGTTTCGCGTGTGACACGCCGGTGACCACGGACGCGGATTATCGCGCCCTCCTGGGCCGCCTTTCGTAAACGTGCCGACCTGCACTTTAAGGAGCGCATCATGGGCATGACATTGGGAGATTTCGTGGCCGCAGCACGGGCCCGTATTCAGGAGATCACCGCCGAAGAGCTCGATCTGCGGCTTGAGGACAATGAGGACATGCTGCTCGTCGACGTGCGCGAGCCGGATGAGTTTGCGCGCGGCCATATCCCCGGCGCCCTCAACGTGCCGCGCGGACTCCTCGAAGGGGCCGCCGATCCAAGTTACAAGTTGCGCGTCGAGCCGCTGTGCAGCGCCCGCGGCCGCAGTGTCATCGTGTACTGCGAAACCGGCGGACGCAGCGCCATGGCGGCAGCCGTGCTGCAGGACATGGGATTCGCGAAAGTCCTGAATCTGGCCGGCGGATCCGTACTCTGGACGGCCGAAGGGCTGCCGCTCGTCAAAGACTGACGGAGCGGACCTTGGGGGATGCGTGCTCGTCGGGACGCACGCCCGCAAGCCAGCGGGTGAAGGTTTGGCGGGGCGAATCCTTCGCCCCGCCCGCCCGGTCGGCGAGCGCGCGATTGTGGAACTGGTCGACGTGACGCGCCAGCGCTTCCTGTGAACGCGCCATCAGATCGAAATACGCATCCGCATCGAGGGGCAACTCGAGCTCGCGGCGGATGGCGACATTCGCCCTGACAACGAGCGCACCAAAGGCCATGCCGGCCTGGGCGCTCTCCCGCAGCAGCCGGGCCTCCTGCGCGGCGAGGTCGGCCTTGCTGGCACGCATCCGCTCGGTGGAGACTTCGATGGCCGCCTGGGCATCCGCCAGCACCTGCTTTTGGACGACCCAGAAGGCGGAATCCGCCGTGCCGGCCTGGTCCATGTCATGCAGGTGTGCGAGGGCCTCGTCGCGGCGTGCCGACGCACGCTCCAGGGCCTGCGTCTCGGCATGGATCTCTTCGCGCAGCTTGTGCACGGGCAGACGGGTCAGGCACAAATCGGCCACACTGCGCACGAAGAACTCATTGGCGGCCACGATCGCCTGGACGGTGGCCAGCGAACCGACGATGTGGACCTTGTTCAGATCCGCGCCGATGCCCTGCACCAGCGCCTCACGCCGCTCGTCGGCGCCATGGGCGAAGGCGGCCAGATAGTCCTGCGCGTGCGCCAGCGCATCGGCACAGTGCAGATAGACCTCGCGCTTTAGCGTCATCTCGCGTTCCCGGTCGCGCATCAGGGCATCATGGCGCAGGCGCTCGGTATTGCGCTCCGACTCGCTCCGGTTTTGCATGTAGAGACCGGCCAGCGTGATCGTTGAGCCGGTCGTGATGGCGTAAAAGATAGCGGGTATCGATTCCAGTAGCCTGTACGCTGATTCGAGAAGCATGATCCACCTTGAGCTTTAGTAGCGATAGCCGAAAGTCTCCCTGAAGCGTTCGCTGAATTGTTCCGGATCCAGCGCATGATTTTGCGTGCCGGCCTGCCCGATCTTCATGGCGCCAAGGAGCGCACCGAGGCGCCCGCATGTCTCCCAGTCGAGGCCCCGGCTGAGCCCGAAGAGAAGGCCGGCACGGTATGCGTCTCCACAACCGGTCGGATCGATTACACGCTGCGCTTTGACCACCGGCACATCGTGCGTCTTGCCGTCGATGTGTATCTGCGAACCGCCGGCGCCCTTGGTGACGATGAGCGCGCGTGTGCGGGTCGCGATCTCCTTGACCGAAAGCCCGGTCTTGCTCGCCAGAAGCTGCGCTTCGTAATCATTGACGCAGACGTAGGCCGCCTCATCGATGAAAGAAAGCAGTTCAGCGCTTGTGAACATCGGCAGGCCCTGGCCCGGATCGAACACAAACGGGATGCCGGCCTCCGCAAATTCCTTGGCATGCTGGATCATGCCGGCGCGCCCATCGGGCGAGACGATACCAAGTGTCACACCCTGGGCATCGACAACCTTGTTCCTGTGTGCCTCCGACATCGCTCCCGGATGAAACGCCGTGATCTGGTTGTCGTCGACGTCGGTGGTGATGAAGGCCTGCGCGGTGTAGGCGCCCGGTACCACCGTCACGTGTCGGCGGGAAATACCCAGGCTGTCCATCCACTGCGCGTACGGAACGAAATCCTCGCCCACCGTACCCATGGGCACGACGTCGCCGCCTATGCCCGCCAGATTGTAGGCGATGTTGCCGGCACAGCCGCCGAACTCGCGGCGCATGGCGGGCACCATGAAAGACACGTTCAGCATGTGAATCTTGTCCGGCAGGATATGGTTACGGAACCTGTCCGGAAACACCATGATCGTGTCAAACGCAAATGAGCCGCAGACCAATATCGACACTGAACACAACCTCCGAAAGAGAGGTCCGCCGTATCCGGCCATTACGAGACGAAAGCATAAATCCCGGAATGGCCGGAGGGAACCTTAAGCAGACCTGGTGGGATGTTTCTACGATAAACGGAAAAAAACCTCAGATCCTGCGCCAGACGAGATCGAGATCGCGCGCGGCCCGCACCTCGTCGACACGCCGCACAGGCAGCTTCTGCGGCGCATTCTTCAGCACATCGGGCGCGGTATGCGCGTCGGACCAGATACCGGCCATGGCGTCGACGAACGCATCCAGATCCTCGGGGCTTTCCGTCTCGGTGGGCTCGATCAGCAAACACTCCGGGACCATGAGCGGGAAGTAAACGGTCGGCGCATGAAAACCCTGGTCGAGCAGCCGCTTGGCGACATCGGTTGCGGTAATGGTCGTCGTGTCCTTGAGATCCTTGAGTGTCAGAAGGAACTCGTGCGTGGCGCGGCGCGCGGGATAGGCGGCCGCAAAACCGAGCGCAGTCAGCCTCTTCAGGAGATAGTTGGCATTCAAGACCGCGTACTCGGCCACCCGCGGCATGCCGTCACGCCCCAAAAGCCGTGCATAGACATACGCCCGCAGCAACACGCCGGCGTTGCCCATGTGCGCAGACAGGCGGCCGATGGATTGCGGGCGCATCTTCTCGGTGATCCAGTGATACCGGCCGCCGTGTTCGCCGACAAACGGCACGGGCAAAAACGGCAGCAGCCGTTCGCTCACCCCCACGGGTCCAGCACCGGGACCGCCACCCCCGTGGGGGGTGGAAAAGGTCTTGTGGAGATTCAAGTGCACGACATCAAAACCCATGTCGCCCGGCTTGACCTTGCCGAGAATGGCATTCAAATTGGCGCCGTCATAATAGAGCAGGCCGCCTGCCGCATGCACGAGGCGCGCGACCTCCTGAATGCGGCGGTCAAATACACCGAGTGTCGACGGATTGGTCAGCATGAGACCCGCGGTCTGCGGGCCCAGCGCCTTCTTCAGCGACTCGATATCGACGTCGCCGTGCGGGTCGACGTCGATCTCGCGGACCGTGTAGCCGCACATGACGGCCGTCGCGGGATTGGTGCCGTGCGCGGCCCGCGGGATCAGGATCTCGGAACGCGCGCTGTCGCCGTGCGCCTCGTGATAGGCGCGTATCATGGCCACACCCGCGAACTCGCCCTGGGCGCCGGCCATCGGCGTCAGCGACACGCCCCGCATGCCTGTCACATCCTTCAGAATCTCCTGCAGTTCAAACAAACAGGCCAGAAAGCCCTGGCCAGTACTTTCCGGCGCCAGCGGATGGCGCGCGAGGAACGCCGGCAACAAAGCCGCCTTGTTGGAGGCCCGCGGATTGTATTTCATTGTGCACGAGCCCAGCGGGTAAAATTGCGTGTCGATGGAGAAATTGCGCTGACTGAGCCGCGTGTAATGACGCACGGCCTGCAATTCCGACACCTCCGGCAACAGGAGCGGCTGGCGGCGAAGAAACGCGGCGGGCATGTCCCCGCCGGCGGCGGCAGCCGGCATCTGGGCGGCGTTGACGCGTCCCGGGCGGGAGTGTTCAAAAATCAGCATACAGCCTCACTTGAGGGCGGCGATGGCGGCCTGATAGTTGGGTTCTTGCGCAATCTCCGGAACGAGCTCGCTGTAGAGGACACGATCGTCCTCATCGAGGACGACCACGGCGCGCGCGGTGATGCCGGCAAGCGGCCCGTCCTGGATCAGCACCCCATAATCGGTGGCGAAATGCCGGTTGCGCATCATCGACAAACTGACGACATGCGCGGTCTTGGTCGAGTCGCAAAAACGACTCTGCGCAAACGGCAAATCGGCCGACACGATCAAAACCACGGTCCGGGGATCCTTCCGGGCGTACTCGTCGAAACGCTGGGTACTGACCGCGCACACCGGCGTGTCGAGGCTCGGTACGATACTGATGATTTTCTTCTTGCCCTTGAAGGCGTCGAGGCGCACGTCGTTTAGCTGGCTGTCGACCAGGGTGAAGGCCGGCGCCTTCGTTCCCGCCTTGGGCAGATCGCCGGAGGTATGGATGGGGGCGCCCTTCAGGGTAATGGTGGCCATGGCTCTCGTCTCCTGTGGTTGTCAATCCTTGTAGGCGCAGGGCGGATCCAGCCGCCGCTTGCTGACGATCCGCTCCAGATGCGCGGCGAAGAGTTCGATATCGGCATCGGTCTTCGTTTCGGTCGCACACACCAGCAATCCATCCGCCAGCTGTGGATAGTGCTCGCCCAGAGGGTAGCCGCCGACAATGCCTTGGGCCTCCAGTGCACGCAAGGTATCACCGACAGGAACATCCAGGCGGAGCACCGCTTCATGAAAGACCGGCGCGCCGGGAAACGCGTTGCGTACACCCGGGATCTGGGTCAGGCGCGCCACCAGCCTGGCCGTATTGGCATGACTGGCAACCGCCACCTGACGCAGGCCGGCCGGACCGAGCAGCGCCATATGAATGGTCGCCGCCGTCACCAGCAGGCCCTGGTTGGTGCAGATATTGGAGGTCGCCTTCGAGCGGCGGATGTGCTGCTCGCGCGCCTGCAAGGTGAGCGTGAAGGCCTCCTTGCCGTCGAGATCCACCGTGCGGCCGACGATGCGCCCCGGCATCTGACGCACGTGCGCCTGCCGGCAGGCCAGAAAACCGAAATAGGGCCCGCCCGACGACAGCGGCGCGCCCAGGGGTTGGCCCTCGCCCACCGCGATATCACAGCCCGACCCCCATTCGCCCGGCGGGGAAAGCCACGCACAGGCGACGGGATTGACAAGACCGATGGACAGGGCGCCGGCCTCTTTGGCGGCGGACGTCAGCTCGGCAAGCGCCTCAAGACGCCCGAAGAAATTCGGCATGGGAATGACGAGGGCGGCCGCCCCGGCCATGCGGGCGGCGATTTGCCGCGGATCGACGACACCGTCGGCGCCAGCCGGCACCACGTCGAGCGTAATCGACTGGGCGCGCACGATCGTGTTCGCGACCTGCCGGTAGACCGGATGCACAGTCTCGGGCACGACGATCCGGCGCGAACGGCCATGCAGGCGTACAGCCATGAGAATGGCTTCGGCAAGCGCCGATGCGCCATCATAGAGACTCGCATTGGCGACCTCCATGCCGGTCAGACTCGCAATCATTGTCTGGAATTCATACAGCAACTGGAGCGTGCCCTGGCTCGCCTCGGGCTGATAGGGGGTGTAGGCGGTATAAAATTCACCGCGGGTCGTCAGTTCCCACACGGCCGCCGGGATGTGGTGTTCGTAGGCGCCGGCGCCGAGAAAACTCAAGAAACGTCCGTCCTGGTCGGCGCGTTCGCGCATGAGACGCAGGATCTCCTGTTCGTTCAATGCCTCTGGCACGCCCGCAAGCGGTGCGCAGCGCAAGGCGGCGGGGATTTCCTCGAACAACGCCTCGATATTGGCAACACCGATCGTCGCGAGCATGCGTTCGACATCGGCCTGCGTATGCGGAATGAATGGCATGGCCCCTAACCTTCCGCCGCGAGCAGGTTCTCGTAGGCCGTGGCGTCCAAGAGCCCCGCCGCGGCAACCGCGCTTGCGGGCTTGAACTTGAACAGCCAGCCGGCGCCGTACGGATCGCTGTTGATGGCCTCCGGTTTGGCGCCAAGATCCCCGTTGATCTCGGTCACGGTGCCATCGAGCGGCGCGTAGACGTCGGACGCGGCCTTCACGGATTCCACCACTGCGCACTCCTTGCCCGCCGTCAGGGCATCGCCGACCTTCGGCAGATCGACGAACACCATGTCACCCATCAGATCCTGGGCGTGATCGGTGATCCCCACCGTCAGCACACCGTGGTCGTCGCGGACCCACTCGTGACTTTTCGTATAACGCAGATTGGCTGGTACGTTGTTCATGAAGGACTCCGGCTTCAAAGATCGACAAGGATGCGCCCATTGCGCACGAAAGGTACGGCAACGATCCGCGCCCTGGCCGTACGGCCCGGCCGCATCTCGACATCGCACTCCTCACCCGTGGCGGCCGCCGACGGCACGCGCGCCAAGGCGATGCCGCGCTCGAGCGTGGGTGAAAACGAACCGCTGGTCAGAACACCCTCACCGTGGACGGAATACAGGCGTTGACCGCTGCGCAAAACGCCCGGACCCAGAAGCAGCAGGCCGGTGAGCTTGCGCGCAAGACCCGCGGCGAGCTGCCGTTCGAGTGCGGCACGGCCGATGAAGTCACGGCCCTCGCTCAAGGCGACCGTCCAGCCAAGCCCCGATTCCCACGGCGTGACCATGGTGTCCATGTCGTGGCCATACAGGTTCATGCCGGCCTCAAGGCGCAGCGTGTCGCGCGCGCCGAGCCCGGCCGGTGTGATGCCGGCCGCCACGAAGCCTTGCCAGAGCGAAACGGCCTGATCGGCTGGGGCGATGACCTCGAAGCCGTCTTCACCCGTGTAGCCGGTGCGCGCAAGGAACAGATCGCCGGCGAAGACGGCCTGAAAAGGCTTGAGGGCGGTAAGTGTCTGCAGTGTGCGGGCGCCCAGAACCGTCTCGGCGCGGCGAAACGCTTCCGGGCCCTGGACGGCGAGCATGGCCAGTTCGGGGCGGGGAATGACGTCCACACCAAAGGCCTGGGCGTGCTGGCAGAACCAGGCGATGTCCTGTTCGCCCGGGCCGGCGTTTACGACGATGCGGAACCAGTCCTCGGCGAGGAAATAGGTGATCAGGTCATCCCGCACGCCGCCCTCTTCATTCAAAAGGCAGCCATACAGGGCCTTACCGGCCATCTTCAGCTTGTTGACGTCATTGGCGAGAAGATGACGGAGAAAAGGGCGCGCCTGGGCGCCCTTGATCTCGACGGTCCGCATGTGGGAAACGTCAAAAAGGCCGGCCGACCGCCGTACCTGGTGATGTTCCGCGAGCTGCGAGCCGTAGTGGAGGGGCATGTCCCAGCCCCCGAAATCCACCATCTTCGCGCCGGCGCGCAGATGTTCCGCATACAATGGCGTTCGACGCCCCATCTCTGGTGACCTCAAGGGAAGGAATGACGGACAACCAAACATCCGTGCATTCGTTATAGAACCCCTCTGTCCGGCGACCTGAGAGCTTGAGCCCCTTCGGTGGGCTGTCACGCAGCCTCTCTCCAGAGTCGACCATCGTCCCGCGGTCCTTTTGCCGGTGCGTTTCCGGGCAGTTGCGCCGTTGGCGCCCCGATGAATCCGGGGTCTCTTCCGCAGGATGTCTGTCGTCGGCGCACTATAGCAGCGCCGGTAAAAAAACACCAAGGCCGCGGGGCGGCCGCCGATAGGGCCCGCCAGACACCCCGGCGCCCTGCAGGCTGACGGCCCGGACGGTTTTCGGGCAAAGGGCGGCCGATCCATTCCCATAGAGGGATCGGACAGCGCACGTCGGCCAACGGACGCCCACGAGGGCAAACCCGGAGGTTTTAAACGAAAATACCCCGGCAAGGCCGGGGAGGCGCCGGCCTTGCCGGGGGCACCGGAACCGCTGATCCGTTCGGAAACGAAAACGGCCAAAGGCGAGTGCGCCGCGCACCCGGTGGGGACGTGGTAAAGAAACGGGGCGCGGGGAAAACCCCTCTTGCCCCCCCCGGCCGGGGGGCGGGACTTGGGCTTGCACGGGGCCGTTTAGGGGTTCACCCACAGCCCAGGGCACGGCCGCCGGCTTGCGATCGCGTCACGGGCGCGCCCCGGGTCGCGGTATGCGGCCATTGCCCGGCGCTTTCTCTGGCAGGGCCAATCCCTTAAGATTGCAAATCCGTCAGGCCCATCTAGGCTTGACAAAGAATATCGACAGTTCTGAGGAGGTCATCGTGATACGTCGCTGGTTTGCTGTTGCCACCTTCATGGCATTGCTTGTTCCTGCATGGGCCGCGGCGTCCCCCGTGTATGTCATCCTCGCGCCGCCCCGCCAGACGCATGCCCAATCAAAGGCGACCTTCGCGCCGATCGTCGCGCTCCTGAAACAGGCCACGGGCGCACAGTTCCAGTTTCGCTTCACGAGGGACTGGCTGGTGTACATGCAGGACGTGCAGAAAAACACCGGCGCGGTCTATTTCGACGGACCTGCCTTCATCGGCTGGCGCGCGGCCAAGTACCACGACCGCGCCGCGGCACGGCTGAAAGGCCACCTGAAGTTTGTCCTGGTCGTCAAAAAGGGGGTGACAGTGGGCACACCGGACCAACTGGCAGGCGCCAGCGTCTGTGCGTTCTCGCCACCCAATCTCGGCACCCTGGTGCTGGAGAGCCTGTTTCCCAACCCCGAGCGGCAACCGTACATCCATGTCACCCACAGTTTGAAATCCGCCGTAAGCGGCGTGCTCAAGGGGACCTGCCGGGCGGCCTTGGTTCCGGCGGTGGTTTATGCGCGCTTCAACAAGGCGCATCCGGGCAGGCTGTCGGTGGCCTACCGGGCCAAGCCCCTTCCAAACCAAGGCTTCTCACTAAGCAGCGATATGCCGCGCCCGCTCCAGGACAAGGTGATCGCCGCCCTCATCAGCCCAGAGGGTCAGGCCGCCACCGCAAAGCTGCGGGCCCTTTTTGGCAACCGGCCGCTGGTGCGCGCGCACACGGCATCCTATCTGCCGGCGCAACATCTGCTCAATACGGTGATTGGTTTTAACAACTAGCCCCTGGCGCGCATGCCCGGCCCGTCGGGCGCCCGGGATCTGGTCTGGGCAAGACGGGGCGCGTGGCGCCCGTCAGGCACCCGTGGAGCGGTCGTCCAGTTCGAGCCACACAGGGGCGTGGTCGGAGGGGCGCGTCTGCGCGCGCGGTGTGCGGTCAACGTGACAGGCACGGCAGTCATCCCCGAGCGCATGGCTTATGAGCAGATGGTCGATGCGCAGGCCGTGGTTACGCCGAAACGCCAGGCCGCGATAATCCCACCAGCTGAAACCACAGGCATCCTGGCCGCAACGCGCGAAGGCATCGTAAAAGCCTGCCTCCAGCAGGCCGCGGAAGGCCGCGCGCTCGCGCTCGCTGACCAGAACCTGGCCCTCCCAGGCCTGTGGATCGTGCACATCCCGATCGGTGGGGGCAATATTGAAGTCACCGGCGGCGATCAGGCGCGGATACCGGGTGAGCTCACGCTCCAGATGGGCGCGCAGCGCCGCAAGCCATTGCAGCTTGTAGCCGTAACGCGGTGAATCGACCGCGGTGCCGTTGGGCACATAACAGCTCATGATCCGCAATCCGGCATAGGTGACGGCGATCAGGCGTTTTTGCGGATCATCGAAACCGGGCAGCCCCACCTCGATGGCTTCCAGGTCCCCGCGCGCGATGATCGCCACGCCGTTGTAGGCGGGTTCGCCTGCGAACGCCACCTGATAGCCGAGATCCTGGAAGGCCTGCACAGGAAACTCTTCATCGCGCACCTTGGTTTCCTGCACGCACAGAACCTGCGGCGCCTCGCGCGCAAGCCATTCGCTTACCGCAGACAGGCGGGCCCGCAGCGAATTGACGTTCCAGGTGGCAATCTTTAGCGGCATCGGATGGCATGTGCGGCGGCCGGCCCGCCGGGGGTGCGCAGGCCGGCGCGATCGCCTAATGATGGCCCTTGGGGATCCGGGGATAGCCGGCCGCCGTGAGCTCGGCGGACACCACGGAGCGGACGTAGCCGACCAGGACATGCTGGCCCACCGTGATGGTCGGAATGGTCGTCGCACCCGTCTTTTTCTTCATTTCGGCGAGCGCTTTGGCATTCGTGACGTCGATCGCCCGAAACCGCACCTGGCGGCCTTGCAGGTAGTGCTCCGCCACGGTGCACGGCGGACACGATGGCGCTTCGTACAACACAACCGGCACCACGTGAACCGGTGCGCCCCCGGCGAACCGCCCGACAGATCACGGAAATGGACGATGCGCACATGTGTCGCCGACGAAGGCGGCGGGCTCGATTGGTAGGTCACCACACCTTCGGGATTGACGTACCGGTAGAGGGCCGCCGCCTGGGATACACCGGCGATCAATACGCCGGCGAGCACGAGCATGCCTTTTGTCTTCACTTTCCTCCTCCTGCCGCGGCCACAAGGCCGCTTTGTCTCAACAGCGCATCAATGGTCGGTTCACGGCCGCGGAAGCTGACGAAAAGCTCGCGCGGATCCGCCTCGCCTCCCCGTTCGAGGATGTTGTGCAGAAACGACAGCCCCGTCTCCCGGTCGAACACACCACGCTCCTCGAACCGGCTGAAGGCATCGGCAGACAGGACCTCGGCCCACTTGTAGCTGTAATAGCCGGCCGCGTAACCGCCCGCAAAAATGTGCGTGAAGCTGTTTTCAAAGCGATTGAAGGAAGGGGCTTCGATCACCGCCACCTCGGCGCGCACGTGCTCCAGAAGGGCGTGCATCGATTCCCCCTCCCCATTCAGGTCGCCGTGCAAACGGATGTCGAACAGGGCAAACTCCACCTGCCGCAGCATTTGCAGAGCCGCCTGAAAAGTGCGCGCGGCGCGCAGCTTCCGGAACAGGGCCTGCGGCAGGGGGGCGTGGGTCTGGTAATGGGCGCCGATCAGATCGATGACCTCGCGCTCCCAGCAGAAATTCTCCATGAACTGGCTCGGCAGCTCGACTGCATCCCAGGGGACGCCGTTGATGCCCGCGACGGCCGGCTCATCGACACGCGTCAGCATGTGGTGCAGGCCGTGCCCGAATTCGTGAAAAAGGGTTTCCACTTCTTCGTGGCGCAGCAAAGACGGATGGCTCTCGCCGGGCGGCGAGAAATTGCACGTCAGATACGCCACCGGCAGGCGCTGATGGCCGGCCTGCATCTCGCGCACACAGCACTCATCCATCCAGGCGCCGCCGCGTTTGCGCGCCCGCGCGTACAAATCCAGATAGAACTGGCCGCGGGCACGGCCGTCGGCGTCGCGGATCTCGTAGAAACGCACATCCGGGTGCCAGGTCTCGACCTCTTCGAGCTCGGCGATCGACACGTCGTAGAGACGCTCGGTCAGCGTGAACAGGCCCCGCAATACCTGCGGCAACGGGAAGTAGGGCCGCAACTCCTCCTGGGAAAACTCAAACTGGCGCTCTTTGAGCCGCTCACTGTAATAGGCGATATCCCAGGCCTCGAGCACATGGCCGCTGCCCTCCGCCAGATCCCGGATCGCCTCGAGTTCGGACTCGGCGGCCGCGCGTGCACGGTGCGCGAGGTCGAGCAGAAAGCGCTCCACCTCCGCCGGATCCGAAGCCATCTTGGTCGCCAGCGAATAATCGGCGTAGGTACGGTAGCCCACCAGCTGCGCGAGCTCCCGCCGATGCGCGAGGATGCGGCGCGCGATGTCGGTGTTGTCGTAGCGGGCATCGCCCTGCTCGCTTGCCCGTGTCACATAGGCCGTATACATCTGCCGGCGCAGATCGCGGTCGTGGGCATTGGCCATGACCGGGATGTAACAGGGAGCCTTCAAGGTCAGCCGGTAACCCTCCTCATGCGCGGCCTGGGCCTCCTGGCGGGCCAGGACGCGCACCGAGTCTGGAACACCGCTTAGGCGTTCCGCATCCGGCAGCGACAAGACAAAGCCGTCCGTGGCATCGAGTACGTTCTGTTCGAAATGGCTGCTCAGAACCGACAGCTCTTCCTGCAGGATCTTAAAGCGCGCCTTGGCGGCCGGCGCAAGCGCCACACCCGCCAGACGCAGATCGCGCAGCGCATTGTCGACCACCTTGCGGCGGGCAAGCGACAGCCGCTCGAAGTCGGGCCCCTCGCGCAGCGCCTGGTAGGCTGCGTAGACGCGGGGGTCCTGCGCGTAGCCCGCCTGATAGCGCGTCAGTTCGAGCAGGCCCTCGTTGTACGCGCTGCGCAGTTCCGGGCTGTCCATAACGGCGTGCAGGTGGGAGACCGGCGACCAGAACCGCTTCAGGCGCAACTCACAGGCCTCGAGCGGGCCCACCTGATCCGCCCAGCGGGTTCCCGCAGGTTGTGCCAGGATCCGTTCGACCTCGGCCCGGGTGGCCTGCAGAACCGTCGCGAGCGCCGGCAGTACGTGGTCGGCGCCGATCGCGGAAAACCGCGGCAGACCATCCAACTGCAAAAGAGGGTTATCGTGGCTCATGGCACTCCTTGGAATACCGGTACTCTAGCACGACGAGAGGCCACGGGGTGTGCCGCGGCGGATGGGCCCCCTCACCTTTCGTTGCGCGGGCCTATCTGCCTGCATGCGCCGGCGCAAGGCGGGATGCCGCAGCGCCTAGACCGTCTCGCCGCGCAGCAAAGCGCGCACATCCGTTGTATCCGGACGCACGCCATGCCATACACAAAAGGCCGTGGCCGCCTGTTCGATCAGCATGCCAAGCCCATCCAGGACCCGGCCTGCCCCCTGCGCCTGCGCGTGCGCGAGGAAGCGCCCGGCAACGGGTCCATAGGCCAGATCGTAAACGAGCGCGCCGCGAAACACGGCATCGGGAACCGGGGGCAAGGCGTGGCCGAGGCTGGCTGCGGTGGCGTTGATGACGATATCGTAGGAATCACCGGGCACGGGCTCGCGCAGGCGATCGTCGCGCAGACGCGCGAGCCACTCCTGGACCCGCGCCTGCGTGCGGTTCCACACCGCGATCCGGTCCACCCCGGCATCCAGCAGCGGCCCGATGATGCCCTGCGCGGCGCCACCGGCGCCCATCAGCAGAAGCCGGGCACCGGGCAGGGCGACCTTGTGATACGCCAAATCGGCGAGCAGACCGTCCCCATCGGTGTTGTCGCCGGCGATCACATCGTCGCGGAACGTCAAGGTGTTGACGGCTCCGGCCCGCTCGGCGCGCGGCGTGCGCGTGGAGGCCAGGGCATAAGCCTCTGTCTTCAGGGGAACGGTCACATTGGCACCGCGCCCGCCCTCCTCACGGAAGCTCTGCACCGCCGCCGCCAGGGATCCGGCGGGCACGGCGCGACGCTCATACGTCAAGGCGATACCCAGCTGGCGGCCGAATTGCGCATGGATGCGCGGCGACAGGCTGTGCGTGATGGGATAACCAAAAACCGCGTAGAGATTCATGAGCGGATAAAATAAACCATTATCGCGGCGTAAAGGAGCGCATTGGCGGAAAAAATCCACAGCCGCAGAGGCCGCTTTCCACGGACATGCCAACGCAGCCAGGCGGCAGCGGCCAAGGTGGCGGCCACCACCGCCAGCAGCACCGGCGTCGGCCGCCACGGCGTCAGCGTAAGGCCGAGCGCCGGCAAAAGACTCCCCTGGAACACCAGCGCGCCCGTGATGTTGCCAAACGCGAGCGTATCGTGACGGCGGCGGATCCACAGGATGCTGTTGATCTTTTCCGGCAGTTCGGTGGCAATCGGTACCACCACCAGCGACAGGATGAGCACCGGCCAGTGAAGCTGCGCGCCGACACCTTCCACACCGCCCACGAAGAGTTCCGCACCGCCTAGGATCAGGACGAGACCGATCAGCAGCTGCAGATAATGCAGGCCCGGCCATGGCCTGAAAAGGCCCCGCGCCAGATGCAAAGGCATGTGCGCCCGGCTGCCATGGCCGGACTCAAGCAACGCCGCCGACGCGGCGACCGTGCGCGCGGCATAGAGCGCATAGGCCCCGACCAGAATGAGGGCGAGCACCCGGCGATCGTCCCCGGGCGGCACGAAAAGGCCCGCGGTTGCCAGCGCAAAGACGCACAGAAACCAGTTGAGATCGCGCCGCAATCCGCTGCGTTCCGGCTGCAGACGCGCACCGAATCCGCGCGCGCGGCCGGCGAAGAACGCCATCAGCCCGAAAGTCAGGGTCGACAGCATCAAGGGGGCGCCAAAGACTGCGCCCACGGCCACTTCCGGCCGCGAACCGTGCGCCTGGCCAAACGACGCGAGAACCGGCACGGCCGTCTCCGGCAATGCCGTGCCAACCGCTGCGAGCAGCGAGCCTGCGACACCCTCCGACACGGCAAGGCGCATGGCGACATGTTCGATGGCGTTGGTAAAGAGCTCCGCGCCTCCAAGGATCAGCGGGAAGCCCATCAGCAAGGCCACGAACGCCTCCACGCCCGGATCCATGGTCAGTGCGGACTGTCGAGGATCTTTTCCATGCCCGGCGGCACGGTCTCGGCAAACGAGCCGCGCGTGCTGATGCCGGCCAGCCATTGCGCCAGGCGCGGATGGCGGCTGCGCCAGTCGTGCGGGTAGCGGAAATCGACATATTCCAGCGCCAGTCCGAGCGCGAGGTCGGCCAGCGTGAATCGCTCGCCGATCAGGTAGGCGCGCCCGCGTTCGGCCTTGTCCGCCCAGGCAATGGCGCGCTGCACCTTTTGTTCCTGGGCTTCGATCAACTCCGGGGCGCGCTGCGCAGGAGGCCTGCGCCCTTCCAGAAGGCGGGCGACGACGGCATCGATGATGCCGGAACCAAGCGCGTGCCACTGGAGAACCGGCAGCCGCAGGTCCCCTTCGGGGATCAGCCGCGGCGCACCGAGTCCGTCAAGATACTCGATGATCAATCCGGAATCGAAGAATACGCGGCCGTCTCCGGTTTCGAGGACCGGCACCTTGCCCAGGGGATTCAAACCGGCGATATGGTTGCCCGGATCATGGGGCGATTCCGGCACATGGGTAAAGCGCAGGTTCTTTTCGCGCAGGGCGATCCGCACCTTGCGCACATAAGGGGACGTGAGATGACCGTACAGTTTCACAAGGACCTCCCGAGGTAAGCGAGCAGAAGACCGGCAAACACGCTGCTGCCAAACCAGTTGTTGTTGACAAAAGCCCGGAAACATTCCGCGGGGCGGCGATGCCACAGCAGTTTCTGCTGATAAACCGCAAACCCGGACGCGCCGGCAAGGCCGGCGTCATACCAAAGCCCAAGATGCGCCTGCTGTCCGACCCGATAAAGCAGGAGAAGGGTCAGGACGTGAAAGAATCCCACCATAAAGCGGTCCAGCCGGCCAAAGAGGATGGCGGTGGATTTCACGCCGATCTTCCGGTCGTCTGCGCGGTCGGCCATGGCGTAGGCCGTGTCGTAGGCGATGGTCCAGCAGATGTTGGCGGCCAGCACCCACCAGGCCTGCGCCGGCAGACGGTTCTGCACGGCGGCATAGGCCATCGGTATGCCCCAGCCAAAGGCAAGACCCAGATAGACCTGCGGCAGATGCGTGTAGCGCTTCAGGAAAGGATAACTGGCGGCCAGCACGACCGCCACCGGCGCAAGCTCGAGGGTCAGGTCATTCAGCCAGCGGGCGAGCGTTGCCGTGATCAAACACAAGACCGCAAACAGAATCAACGCCTCGCGCGCCCCCACCTCCCCTGTCGCCAGCGGCCGTTCCTTCGTGCGCCAGACATGGCCGTCGAAGTCGCGGTCGGCATAGTCATTGATCACGCAACCCGCCGAACGCATCAGGATCACGCCCAGAACAAAAACGATGACCAAAGACAACGGCGGGCGGCCATGAGCCGCCAGCCACAGCGCCCACAAGGTCGGCCACAAGAGCAACAGGCTGCCGATGGGCCTGTGCAATCGCATGAGGCGCCAATACGCGGAAGCCTTCATCCGGATGCGCCGGGCGGCCACGGTGTCTTGCATTTCCATCCTGTCTTGCTCCGCTGGCGCAGGTATCTTGTCGGGTGTCCAAGCGATTATGCCGAGCCGCGGGCGCAGCGCCTAGACCTCGCCGAGCTCCTGGCGCAGGCTCAGCCAGCGGCGCGCGAGCGCCTCGGCGTGTTCGGTGCAAAGCCCTTCGGCCACGGTGCGCAGGCGCGGCAACAAAGTGGCGTCCTCGGCCAGATCCGCGACGCGGAAGTCAGGCAGCCCCGACTGCCGGTCGCCAAAGATCTCGCCTGCGCCCCGCAACATCAGATCCTGTTGCGCGACCTCGAACCCGTCGTCGGTTTCGCGCAGACAGGCAAGGCGGGCATGTGCCACGGACCCAAGTGGCGCGCGGTAAAGCAAGACGCAGTGCCCCTGTTCGCGCCCGCGGCCGACGCGGCCGCGCAATTGATGCAGTTGCGCCAAGCCCAGGCTCTCGGCGTTTTCGATCACCAGCAGATTGGCGGAGGGGACATCGACGCCGACCTCGATGACGGTGGTGGCCACCAGGACCTGCACATCACCCTCGACAAAGGCGGCCATCACCGACTCCTTCTGCGCCGGATTCATACGGCCATGGATAAGGCCGACGGCAAGCCCCGGCAGCGCCTGGCGCAGTTCGTCGTGCAGCGCCATCGCCGACGGGCGATCCGGCTCGCCCTCCTCGATCAGCGGACAGACCCAATAGGCCTTGGCGCCGGTTTGGCAGGCCTGCCGCATGCGGTCGATCACCTCGGAACGCCGCGCCTGGGGAAGAGCGACCGTAGTCACCGGCAGGCGGCCCGGCGGCCGCTCCGCCAGCACCGACACATCGAGATCGGCGTAAAGGCTCTGCGCCAGCGTGCGCGGAATGGGTGTCGCGCTCATCGCCAGCCAGTGGGTGGCGATGCGGCCCTTGCCCTGCAGGGCCTGCCGCTGGCGCACGCCAAAGCGGTGCTGCTCGTCGATGATGGCGAGCGCAAGCCGGTCGAAGGCGACAGCCTCCTGCACCAGCGCCTGCGTGCCGATCACCAGCGCCACCTCGCCGCTTGCCAATCGTGCGCGCGATTTTTTGTTTGACCGCGACGTGCGCATAAGCGGCAGGACCGGAATGCCGAGATCCGCAAACCAGGCGGCGAAGGTCTTGTGGTGCTGGCGCGCCAGCAGTTCCGTGGGCGCCATGATGGCGGCCTGATAACCGGCCTCGAGGGTGATCAGCGCGGCGGCGGCGGCCACCACCGTCTTGCCCGAGCCGACGTCGCCCTGCAGCAGCCGGCGCATGGGCCATGCGCGCCCCAGATCCTCCTGAATCTCGCGGATCGCCGCGTGCTGCGCCGCCGTCGGCTGAAACGGCAGCTGCGCGAGGAAACGGGTGAGCAGGCCCGTACCCTGGCACGGGTGGGCACGCTCCTTGCGGTTTGCCCGGCGCGTCGCCACCAAGGCGGCCTGATGGGCGAGCAACTCTTCTTGCGCAAGCCGCTGGCGGGCCGCCGCCGGCGGGCCCTCGAGGGGTGGCGCATGCAGCAGGTGCAGGGCTTTGGCAAGCGACAACCCGGCCTCGTTCAGGGCGGGCGGCAACAGGTCGGGCAGCGCATCCACGCGCGCCAGCGCCAGGCGGATCAGCTGGCGCAGACGCTTGACGCTCACACCGGCGGTGACGGAATACACGGGCGTCAAGGCGTCTTCCTGCAGCGGATCCTCGGTTGCACCGGCAATCTCCGGATGCACCATCTCGCGGCCATGCGGCCCCAGCCGCACTTCGCCGTAGACACCGATTTCGCCGCCGACGACCAGCAGCCGCCGGTGCCGCGCCGTGGGGTGGAAGAAGCGCAGGAGAAGCTGTCCGCGCCCATCCGCCAGCCAGGCGGTGAGATGCGGACGCCGCCCGGTACGGCCGTCGACCGCCGTGACCGTTCCCTGCGTCAGCGCCCGTTGCCCGGCGACAAGCTGGGCAAGGGGCGTCACCGTGGTCCGGTCTTCATACCGGACCGGCAGGTGAAACATCAGGTCTTCGATGGTGGCAAGACCCAACCGCGCAAGGCGCCCGGCGGCACCCGCGCCCACACCCGGCAGCGCCGTAACGGGTTGCGCGGCGGGACCGGGACTGCTAGGAATGAACGCCGAGGTCGAGGATGACATCCATTTCGACGAGCGCTCCGCGCGGCAGCGCGGCCACACCAATGGCCGAACGCGCCGGGTAGGGAGCCGTGAAGAATTCGGCCATGACCTCGTTGACGAGCGGAAAGTGTGCAAGGTCGGTCAGGAACACGGCGAGCTTGACCACCTGGCCGAAATGGCCGCCGGCGGCCTCGATCACGGCCTGCAGATTGCGGAACACCTGGAGGATCTGTGCGCGCGGCTCATCCGACACCAGGGCCATCGTAGCCGGATCCAGCGGGATCTGCCCCGACAAGAACACGAGCGAACCCGCCCGCACAGCCTGCGAATAGGTGCCGATGGCGCGCGGCGCCCGGTCTGTCTGTATCACGTCCCATCCCATATGTCCGATCCTAACCCCGCTTCCGATTGATCCTGACGACGGCTTCCTGGGAGCGGATGCGGCGGATGATGCGCGCCAGATGCACCCGGTCGCGCACCTCGATCACGAAATCCATCGCCGTATCCTGTCCATCGCGTTCGTCGATGGACACGGTGTCGATGTTGGCATCCAGCTCCGAAATGGCCGCCGCCACCGTGGCCAGCACGCCGCGCCGGTTCTTGACCTCGACCCGCAACGCCACCGGCCAGACACCCTCGACACCGCTCTCCCACTGGATGTCGATCCATCTGTCCGGGTGCTTGCGGTATTCTGCCACATTCGGGCAGTCCTCCGTATGCACCGTGATTCCCCGGCCTGCCGTCAGAAAGCCCAGGACCGGGTCGCCAGGAATCGGGCGGCAGCATTTTGCGTAATTGACCACGGCCCCCTCGGTGCCGCGGATGGCGAGCGTGCCGGATGAACGCGGCGGGCCCGCCGAGGGCGCCTCTTCGGGCATCAACTGGCGGGCGACCACCGCCGCCACGCGTGTACCGAGACCGATGTCCGCGAGCAGGTCATCCCACGACTTCAGGCGCAGCATCTGCACGAGGGCGTTGCGTTCGGTCTCGCCCGGCACGGTGTCGACACCCTGCGCGCGCAGCGCCTGGACAAGCAGCCGCTGACCCAGCGTCACGGCTTCATCGCGGCGCAGATTCTTCAGATAGTTGCGGATCTGCAGGCGGGCCTTTCCGGTCACCACGTGATTGAGCCACGAGGGGTGCGGTGCGCTGTAGGCCGACGTGATGACTTCCACGTGATCGCCGTTGCGTAGTTCCGTACGCATGGGCACCAGCTGGTGGTTGATGCGCGCACCCGCGCATCGCTTGCCGATGTCCGTATGCACTTCGTAGGCGAAATCGATGACGGTGGCGCCGCGCGGCAGCTTTTTGATGTCTCCGTTCGGCGTGAACACATACACCTCGTCGGGAAAGAGGTCGATCTTCAGGTGCTCGAGAAACTCGCGCGGATTGCCGGCCTGCTGCTGGATCTCCATCAACCCCTGCAGCCACTGGAGCGCCCGCTTCTGCATGCCGACGTCCCCGGTCTTGTACAGCCAGTGCGCGGCGACACCGTTTTCGGCCACCCGATGCATGTCCTCGGTGCGGATCTGCACCTCGATCAGCACGCCAAACGGCCCGAACACCACCGTGTGCAGGGACTGGTACCCGTTCGTCTTCGGGATAGCGATGTAGTCCTTGAAACGCCCCGGGATCGGCTTGTAGAGGTTGTGGATGATGCCAAGAACGCGGTAGCACGTGTCGACGCGGTCGACGATGATCCGGAACGCCAGCAGGTCATACACCTGCTCGAAAGACAGGCCCTTCTGGCGCATTTTGCTGTATATGCCAAACAAATTTTTCTCGCGCCCGGACACGTCGCCCGGAACACCCTCGCGGCGCAGCTGTTCGACGATGGCCGCGCGCGCCTTGTCGACGAGCGCCTTGCGGTTGCCATGGCGCTTGCGTACCGCCTCCTGGAGGATGCGATGCCGCAGGGGATAGAGGATGGCAAAACACAGATCCTCGAGTTCGACCGACCAGCTGTGCAGGCCGAGCCGGTTGGCGATGGGCGCGTAGATCTCGAGCGTCTCGCGGGCGATGGCATGGCGGCGCGCCGGCGAGAGGACCCCGATGGTGCGCATGTTGTGCAGGCGGTCGGCGAGCTTGATCAGGATGACGCGGATGTCCCGCGCCATGGCAAGAAGCATCTTGCGGAAATTCTCGGCCTGCTCCTCTTCCTTGTTTTCGAACTCGATCTGGCTGATCTTGCTGACACCATCGACGAGCTCCGCCACTTCTTCGCCAAACTGCGCGATCAGCTCGTCCTTGTGGTGGGGCGTGTCTTCGATGACATCATGGAGGATGGCGGCTGCCAGACAGGTCGCGTCGAGACGCAGCGCAGTCAGCAGTTTCGCCACCTCGAGAGGATGATAGATGTAGGGCTCGCCGGTGCGGCGGCGCTGGCCCTCATGCGCCTCGGCACCGAACAGATAGGCGCGATAGACGAGCATGGCCTCCTCGCGCCCGAGGTAACCCTCGACCAGCGCCAGGAGATCGCTGATGTGAAAGGAAACGACGCCCCGCGTCTCGGCCTTAGAGGACGGGTGGGCTTGCGGCGTCGCCTGGTCGGGCGGACTCGCTGCCATCGTGTTCGGCCTCCGGCCCGGTTTCCACGTTGTCGTCGAGAATGGCGCTCGTCACGAATCCCTCGGCGATCTCCCGCAGGGCCAGTACGGTCGGCTTGTCATTCTCACGATCCACGAACGGCTCGGCGCCGCCCGCCAGCTGTCGCGCCCGACGGGCGGCAACCAGCACGAGCTGGAAGCGATTCTCCACATGCTCCAGACAATCCTCGACAGTAATGCGGGCCATAAGAAATCCTCGGAAAATTTATACTAAAGTGTAGCAGACATTGGTCAGGAGGCGGAAGCAAGGAACGTCTGCGGGTCGATGGGCAACGGCCGGTGGCGGCGGCCCTCGAAAATCAGGCCGCGCAGATCGTCCAGGGCGGCGTCGAATTCGTCGTTGACGATCACCCAGTCGAACTCGGCGTAATGGCTGATCTCGGCACGCGCCGAGCGCATACGCCGCATGATGACCTCATCACTGTCCTGTCCGCGGCTGCGCAGACGCTGCTCGAGCACCGCCAAAGAGGGCGGCAGAATGAAGATGGTGATCGCATCGGGCATGAGCGCCTTGATCCGCCGGGCCCCTTGCCAGTCGATGTCGAGCAGGACATAGTGGCCGGCCGCGAGCAGCGACTCGACCGCCTGGCGCGACGTCCCGTAGTAATTGCCAAACACCTCGGCGTGTTCGAGGAAGGCCTGGGCCTCGACCATGCGCGCAAAGCTCGCGCGATCGCAAAAATGATAGTGAACCCCATCCTGCTCGCCCGGCCGGGGCGCACGCGTCGTGTGCGAAACCGACACCGCAAAACGCGCATCGGCCGCCAGCGCCTTTGCCAGACTGCTCTTGCCGGCGCCGCTCGGCGCCGACAACACCACCAATCGTCCCTTATTCAATGTTCTGCACCTGCTCGCGCATCTGTTCAATCAACACCCGCAGCGACACGGTCAACGTGGTGATCGCCGCCGACGAGGATTTGGCCGCGAGCGTCGTCGCCTCGCGGTGCAATTCCTGCATGAGAAAATCGAGCTGCCGCCCCCGCGGCCCGGTTCCAACCAGCGCCCCCCGTGCCTCTTGCGTGTGCACCGCCAGCCGCTCGAGCTCCTCGGCCACGTCCACACGCTGCACCGCCAGCACGAGCTCCTGCTCAAGCCGGGTCTCGTCAACGGCGGTGTCGAATTCGGCCAGGCGCGCCGCCAAACGCGCGGCCAGGCGCGGCGCGGCCCCGGCGGTTTCGGCGCGCAGCGTCCCAAGAAGCGTCTCCATCTCGGCCAGATGCGCGTCGAGGAAGGCGCACAACCTGGCGCCTTCGCGCCCGCGCTGCGCGACCAGTGCGCCGATCGCCTCATCGACCGCGCCCAAGACCGGCTCTTCGCAACCTGCGGACACAGGCGGCGCGACCACGCCCGGCCAGCGCAGCACATCTCCGGCCGTCATCGGCGCCAGCTGCGGATGGCGGCCGGCCAGGGCGCTGGCCATCTGCGCCACCGCATCGGCCAGGCCTTCATGCAGAGCAAGGCCCGCAGCGCCGGGTGAATGCCGCACACTGACATGACAATCGACCTTGCCGCGCCGCACATGGCCTCCGAGGCGCTCGCGAACGGGCATCTCCAGCGCCGCAAGCCCCTCGGGCAGACGTACCCCGACATCGAGATAACGATGGTTGACGGAACGGATTTCGCAGACGATCTCGCCGTCTTGCAGGCGCCGGACGGCGCGGGCGAAGGCGGTCATGCTGAAGACGCGGGATGTCGACATAAGAGCGCATGGTACAGCGCAGGACCGGGGAACAGCAAAGGTGCGCTGCAGGGACCGCCGTTTTGGGTTATCTTTGATGAACCATTATGCGCAAAGCTGCCAAAATTCATCTGTCGCCAGGGACCGTGGTGCAGGGCTACCGGATCGAAAAGACCCTCGGAGATGGGGGCTTTAGCTCCGTCTATCTTGCGACCGCGCTCAGCCAGGGCCACCAGGTCGCCATCAAGGAGTATCTCCCTCCCAAACAGGCGCATCGCACAGCATCCGGGCGCGTCGAGCCGCTGTCTGAGGAAATGGCACCGCTGTTCACATCGGGCATCAGGCGCTTCTTCGAGGAGGCCAGCGCCCTGTCGAAACTGCACCACCCCAACATCGTCGAGGTGACGGACTGCTTTCGCGCGCACAACACCGTGTACATGGTCATGCGCTACGAACTCGGGCGGGACCTGCGCTGGTACATCAAGCGCCACCCGCAGGGACTCAGCGAAAAATTTCTGCGCACCGTCTTCCCGCCGCTTTTGATCGGCCTCGAGGCGCTGCACGCCCACGGACTGCTCCATCTCGACATCAAGCCCGCCAACATCCTCCTGCGCTCGGGAGGGAATCCCCTGCTGCTCGATTTCGGGGCGGCGCAAAAGACGCACGAACGGTCGGCCGGCATGCGCACGCTGACGGCGGGCTTTGCGCCGATCGAACAGCACGCAAAGGGGCATGTGGGCCCGTGGTCGGACCTCTATGGCATCGGCGCATCCATGTGGGCCTGCATCAGCGGCCGTGCGCCGCCGCCTGCGACCGCGCGCGCCACCAAGGATACGTTCAGCATCCCCGGCCGCTACCGGCACCGCTATTCACCGCAGATACTGGAGGCGATCGACTGGTGCATGCAGATGAACCAGCTGGAGCGTCCGCAAAACGTCGGCCAGTTGCTCGCCTTTCTCAATGACACGCCAAAACCGGCCGCGGATCCGTCCCCTTTTATCGGGCGCTGGCTGAACCGCTGGCCGTGGTGGCGCCTGAAACGCCTATAGGACGACCATGAAATACGTATGCGCGCACGGTTCCCGGCAGGGTGACCGAAAGAGCAACCAGGACCGCGTGGCGATCGCCGAACGCGAAAACGCGGTCTTGATGGTGCTGGGTGACGGCCTCGGCGGCTACAGCGGCGGGGAACTGGCGGCGGAAACACTGTGCCGCCTGGCGGTGCGCGCCTTCCGGGCGGTCAAGGCGCCGGTGATCGCCGACCCGACCAACTTCCTCGCGATGACGATATTCCAGGCCCACCACGCCATGAAACAGATGGGTCCGCGCATGCAGCCGCCGATCAAGCCGCGCACCACCTGCGTCGTCTGCCTGGTTCAGGAAGGCTGTGCGTACTGGGCGCACGTCGGTGACAGCCGGCTGTACCATTTCCGCCAGGGGCGGTTGATCAACCGGACACGCGACGACACCGACGTCGACATGCTGCGCGAGCGCGGCATCCTGAGCGAGAAGGAAGCGGTCGCGCATCCGGACAAGAGCCGCCTGTTGCGCTGTCTCGGCAGCGCCGATCCGGTCGTGACCTTGAGCGCCGAAACGGTACTGAAGGCCGGCGACACGCTGCTGTTGTGCAGCGACGGGGCGTGGGAAACGCTGCACAAGGAGGAAATGCCCCGGTTCCTGGCGCATCCCGTGCTCGAGGCCGGCCTCGCCGATCTGCTGGCGGCGGCGGAGGCCCGGCACCATGGCCATTCCGACAATGTCACGGCGGCGGCGCTGCGCTGGCAGGGCGGGGAAGGTCGCGCGGCTGGGCGCGCCCCCACCGGCCGCAGCCTCACCGCCCGCGCCTTCTGGGAAAAGGGCCAGAAGCTCGCCCTGGCAAGCCGCACCAAACAGGAACTCTGAAGAGCCGTCCTTTCTTGCTACACTAGGCGTCCTTTCATGACAGGTTTCCAAGGAATTCCCATGCGACCGAGCGGACGCGCCGCCAATGCCCTACGCACCATTCGCCTGACCCGCCGCTTCACACGCTACGCGGAAGGGTCCGTGCTGACAGAGTTTGGACAGACCCGGGTACTGTGCACGGCCAGCGTTGACGAGAAAGTGCCGCCCTTCCTGAAGGGACGCGGACAAGGCTGGATCACAGCCGAATACGGCATGCTGCCGCGCGCGACCGGGCAGCGGACCCAGCGCGAGGCGGCGCGCGGCAAACAAGACGGCCGGACCGTCGAAATCCAGCGCCTGATCGGCCGCTCACTGCGCGCAGCCGTCGATTTGCGGGCACTTGGGGAGCGCACCATCACCATCGACTGCGATGTGCTGCAGGCCGACGGGGGGACACGCACGGCGGCCATCACCGGCGGCTATGTGGCGCTCGCCGATGCCGTCGGCTTCCTCATGCAGCACAAACTTCTGAAGGAAAGCCCGCTGCGCCACCAGGTCGCATCGGTATCCGTCGGCATCTGCAATGGCGAACCGGTGGTGGATCTCGACTACAGCGAGGACTCGAGCGCGGGCACCGACATGAACATCGTCATGAACGACGCCGGCGGCTTCATCGAAATGCAAGGGACCGCCGAACGGGGTCATTTCGGCCACGATGAAATGCTGACCATGATCGAGCTCGCCCGCGGCGGCATCGAACAGCTTCTGGCCGCGCAGCGTGCCGCACTCGCGGACAACCCATGAAGCTGGTTTTCGCGACCCATAATCTCGGCAAGCTGCGCGAACTGCAGGCGGCGTTCGCACCCCTAAACGCCACCCTGATCGCCCAGTCGACGCTCGGTATCGAGTCGGCACCCGAAGAGGATTGCACGTTCATCGAAAACGCCCTGACCAAGGCGCGCCATGCAGCACTCGAAAGCGGGCTGCCCGCACTGGCCGACGACTCGGGACTGCTCGTCGACGCGCTCAACGGCGCGCCCGGGGTGCATTCGGCGCGTTTTGCCGGATTGCAGGCGACCGACAGCGAAAATCGCGCGGCGCTGCTGAGGGCGCTGGCCGACACACCGGAACCGCGCACGGCCCGCTTTTATTGCCTGCTTGTCTTTATCCGCCACGCGCATGACCCGCGGCCGCTCATCAGCGAAGGCGTGTGGGAAGGACACATCCTCACAAAAGAGCGTGGCGACCAGGGCTTTGGCTACGATCCGCTGTTTGGCGTCGGCGGCGGCCGCTCGGCAGCCGAACTTCGCCTCGCGGAAAAAGAGGCCGTCAGCCATCGGGGCCAGGCCGTGCGCGGCATGCTGCAACTCCTCCGGTCTCTGTGACAGAGGCGATCCCCTTAAGTCTGTACGTGCACCTGCCCTGGTGCGTGCGCAAATGTCCCTACTGCGATTTCCACTCCCTGCCGGGCGGTGACCGCGTGTTGCCCGAAAAAGCGTATGTGCGGTCGCTGCTCGACGATCTGGCCAGCATGGCGGACGTGCTGGCGGGGCGCCCGCTGCAGTCGGTGTTTTTCGGAGGCGGCACACCGAGTCTTTTTTCCGCCACCGCCATCGGCGACATCCTCGCTGGTGCCGCGCGTATCGGCGCCTTCGCCCCTGACTGTGAAATCAGCCTGGAGGCCAACCCGGGCACGGCCGAAGCCGGCCGCTTCCGGGGTTTCCGGGACGCCGGCGTCAACCGGCTTTCGCTTGGCGTGCAAAGCCTGCAGGACCGGCACCTTGCGCGGCTTGGCCGCATCCACACGGCTTTGGATGCGCAACGCGCGGTGGAACTCGCCGCCGGCACCGGGTTTCGTTCATTCAACATCGACCTCATGTATGGCCTGCCGGAACAGACGGTGGACGAGGCGCGCGCCGATATGGCCTGGGTGCTTGGCGCCGGTGCCGCCCACGTGTCACTTTACGAACTGACCATAGAGCCGAACACGGCCTTCGCGCAGGCGCCACCCCCTCTACCCGCCGATCCCGTGCGCGCCGCCATCGAGGCCTGCGTCCAGGACATGGCCGCGAGTGCGGGTTTTCGCCGCTACGAAATCTCCGCCTATGCCCAAGACGGCTTTCGCTGCCGGCACAATCTGAACTACTGGCGGTTTGGTGACTACATCGGCATCGGCAGCGGCGCCCACGGCAAGGTAAGCGGCGCAACGGGCGTGTGGCGCGAAACCCGCACCCGTGACGTGCGGGCCTATCTGCGCGATCCGCATCACCAGCGCACCCGCCACCGCGTGGATGGCGACGAACTGTGGTGGGAATTTCTTCTAAATGGCCTGCGGCTGACAGAAGGCTTTTGCCTCGCCGATTTCCACGCCGTCACCGGACTGTCCAAGACAGGCCTGGTCGAGCGCCTGCAGCCGGCCGCGCGCGAAGGCCTGATCGACCTGAGCGGCGATCGGATCCGGGCGACAGCGCGGGGGTTGTGCTTTCTGGATTCCATCCTGGCGCCGCTAATGCCAGACACCTTTGCCACCAATTGAGCCGAGGGAGGCCATCATGCTCTGGGTCGAAGCCTTTCACATCATCTTCGTCGTCACCTGGTTTGCCGGGCTTTTTTATCTGCCACGTCTTTTCGTCTACCACAGCCAGACCACCGACCCCGCAGGACATGAGCGGTTCGTGACCATGGAGCGGCGGCTGTATCGCTTCACGACACCGAGCGCGGCGCTGGCCGTCGGTTTCGGCCTGTGGCTGTGGTGGGGCTACGGCTTTGACGGCGCATGGCTGCATGTCAAGATCCTGCTCGCCGGCCTGCTCATCGTGTACTACGTCTACCTGGGCCATCTGGTCCGTGAACTCGCCCAGGGCCGGCGGCGGAGCACCCGCTTCTACCGGATCATCAATGAAATCCCGGTCTTGCTCCTCCTGGCCATTGTCATTTTGGCCGTCGTCAAGCCGCCCCTCTAGTCACGCGCAGCAATTCCGTTAAACTGGTATCGCCCCGCGGCGCGACCGCGGTAATCCAGGAAGTGTGGCGCACAAGAACTAAGGGAGAGCGGACAGGTGACTCGTGCAAGTCGAAGCCTCCTCGCGGCGGTCGTGCTTTTGACCGTCCCGGCACTGACCGCGCGCGCCCGGACGTTCAGCCTGAACCAGGCGGTCCGCTTCGCCCTGCGTCACAGCAGTCTCACGGCGCTTGCGCGCGCACGCACCCTGATGGCCGACGCCCGCCTGCGGGCGGCTCGCGCCCAAGGCATGCCGCAAATATCAGCCACATACAATTACCTCTTCAGCGACAATCCGCTTGCGGCATTGACCGCCGAGCTGGAACGGCGGCAGGTGACCGCAAGCGCGTTCACACCCGCCAACCTGAATCATCCCGGCATCAGCCGTCTGGCCACCGCCGGTTTGTCTCTGACCGTACCGCTTTACAGCGGCGGCGCCATCAGTGCGGACATCCGTGCCGGCCGCTTGGGCCGCGCGGCGGCGCAGGCCGGCCGTGCCGAAATACAACAGCGCATCATGGCCACCACCGTGCAGGCCTACGAGGGTGTGCTGGCGGCAAAGGCTGCGGTGCACATCGCGCGCGAGGCGATGCGGGCGGCCCGGAAGCATGCAGACACCACCGCCCGGCTCTACCACGAAGGCCGCATCGTCCATGCCGATGCCTTGACCGCGGCGGTCTACCTGCGCGCCACCCATGAAGGGGTTCTGAAGGCCGAGGCCGCCTTGCAGGCCGCCCAAGCCAACCTCGTAGCGGTGCTGGGGGCGCCCGCCCCTTTGTCGGTGCAACTGCCGGCGATCCACTTGCAACCACCTGCGCCCGTGACCATGACGGCCCAGGCCGCGATCGCGCGCGCCCTGCAGCAACGCCCGGACATCCGCGCGCTCGAAGCCGAACGGGCCGCCGATCTTGCCGAGGCGCGCGCCTTGCGCGCCCGATCGGGCATCCAGGTGGGCGTCACGGCATCGACCGACTGGTACAGCGAAACACCGTTGCCGCGGCACAATGCCTGGACGGTGGCGGGGACGATCAGCGCGCCCCTTTACACCGGCGGGCGCGCCCGTGATCAGGCTGCGGTCAAGCAAGGAGCCGCATTGGAGGTGGCCGCCCGGGTGGATGAACTGCGGACACAGATCCGCCTGCAGATCATGCGGACCTACAGCAACATGCAGATCGCCTGGCGGCGCTATCGGCTGGCGGTCACCAATGTGACCGAAGCCCGTGCAGCCGTCCGCCTCATACGCATCCGCTACGGCGAAGGCCGCACCATCCTACTCGACCTCCTGAACGCCGAAGAGGCCCTGACGGCCGCTCGCGAACAGCGGCTTGCGGCGGTTTATGCCCTGGTCAGCGATGAAGCAAACCTGGCGGCGGCCGATGCGAGCCTGTCGCCGCAAACACTTCCGCGGTTATCCCCATGATCCGCCACCGCGCCCTCCTCCTCTCGCTCGCCCTGTTGCTGGCCGGCTGCACGGGCAAGCCGCCCGCGCCGAGTCCGGAGCCGCCGCGGCCTGTCGTGGATCGGGCGGTCCTCACTTTGTCGGCCGCCGCGCATACCCCAAGCGGCAACATCATGGTGCCCACCGACGCCATCATCGATTACGCGGGGCTGCCCGGCGTGTTCGTCCTGAGCGCGCACGATCGCGCGCGCTTTCGTCTCATCAAGGTCGGCAAGGCCCGCAATGGGAAAAGCGAAATCCTAAGTGGACTGCGCGGTGACGAAACCCTGGTGCTGCCACCCTTTGATGGGGTGTTCGACGGCAGTCCGATCCACATCACCCGTACGGAAGGCACCCCATGACCGAGCGTCCGGGCGCGAACGCGCACCTCAATATTGCCGGTCGGCTCACGCGCTATTTCATCGACAGCAAGCTCACCGCGCTGATTTTGCTCACCGCGCTGCTGACCGGCCTGCTGGCACTGCATCTCACGCCGCGCACGGAAAACCCGCAGATCGTCGTGCCGGCGGCCAACATCATCGTCGCCAAGCCGGGCGCAACACCGCGCGAGGTCAAGAACCTCGTCGTCGATCCTTTGCGGGCGATTTTGCACGGCATGCATGGGGTGCACCACATCTATGGCATGGCGCTCGATTCCGAGGGCATCGTCACCGTGCGTTTCGATGTCGGACAAAACCGCATCAACTCGCTTGTCCGGCTCTACAACAAGATCATGAGCAACTACAACCGCATGCCCCCCGGGACTCTGCGGCCGATCATCGAACCCCTCGATGTCAATCAGGTACCGATCGTTACCGTGACGCTGTCTTCATCGCGGTTCAGTCAGGTGGCCCTGCGCGCGATCGGCATCGACGTTCTGCACCACCTGCGGCGCACGCCCGGCACATCCCGATCCTATGTGATCGGCGGACAGCGCCGGCGCATCAATATCACGCTGCATCCGGCGCTCATGCGCCGCTACAACGTGACGCTGGTCGACATCCAGCGGATCGTCGAGGCCACCAACATCGACATCCCCTCCGGCTGGTTCATCAACGCCAACCATGAGGCCACCATTCATGCGGGTGGGATGCTGCATTCGGCGCGCGAAATCGGCTCCATCGTCGTCAGTCTCTACAATCACGAGCCGGTCTATCTGCGCGACGTAGCGACCGTCACCGACGGCGGGGGCCGCGTCAAGAATGTGCATTTCATCGGTTTCGGCCGCGCCTACAGCCACCTGCGCCCGCGCAACCTGGAGCTGCCCGCGGTCACCTTGTGTCTGGCGAAAAAGGCCGGCACCAACGCCGTGACCGTAGCGAATGGCGTCCTGGCCCGCCTCAAGGTCCTCGAGGGCACGGTGATCCCACCCTCCGTTCATGTCGACGTCACTCGCGACGACGGCCAACGGGCCAACAGTGCCGTCAATCTCCTGATCCGGCATCTGTTCATCGCCATCGTGACGGTCGTCGCGTTGCTCGTCGTCTTTCTCGGCTGGCGCGCGGCGGCGATCGTCACCGTCACCATTCCCGTGATCCTGCTCGTGACACTTGCCGTGGATTATGTGGCCGGACAGACCATCAATCGCATCACCCTGTTTGCCCTCATCCTGTCCCTGGGCCTTCTGGTCGACGACTCGATCGTGGTGGTGGAAAACATCTTCCGGCACTATGCCACCAAGGGCGTCGATCGCGTGCGGTCGGCGGTAAGCGCCGTCAATGAGATCGGCCGCCCGACCAATCTTGCCACTTTGGCGGTGATTTTGGCGTTTCTTCCGATGCTGTCGGTGACGGGCATGATGGGACCCTACATGGCGCCCATCCCCAAAAACGTCCCCATTGCCATGCTGACGTCGCTTTTCGTGGCCTATACGGTCGCACCATGGGCCGCCCGGTTGTGGCTCAAGGGTCGTCATGGCCCCGAATCCCTGGCGACACGTGTCCTGAGGAGCGGCTACGAGCGGGCGATGCGCGCGCTGCTCTCGCGCAGAATTTTGCGCTGGGGCTTTTTGGCCGTGATCATCCTGCTGCTTGGCGGCGCGATGGCGCTGCCGGCCTGGCGCATCGTCAACTTCAAAATGCTGCCGCGCAACAACAACAACAGTTTTGACATCACGGTGCGCACACCGGCTGGCAGCACCCTCGAAGACACCGATCGCGTGGTCGAGGAGATCGGCGACGTCGTGCGCCGCAACCCGTATGTGACCACCTACCAACTCGCGGCCGGAGGTGTGGGGGCGATCAACTTCAGCGGACTGCTGCGCGGTCAGGCGCTCAAGGCCGGTCCGACAGTGGGCGAGGTGCAGGTCGAGCTCGTACGCAAGAGCGAGCGGACCATCTCTTCGATAGACATCGTCCGTGCGCTGCGACCTGCCATTACGGAGATAGCGCGCCGCAACAACGCCATGATCAAGATTGAACAGCACCCGCCGGGTCCGCCGGTGCGCGCGACCGTCATGGCCGAAGTGTTCGGACCGCATTACCGCAAACTCGAGCAGATCGGCAACGCCTTGCGCTACGGCCTGTTTGCGCACACCCCGCATCTGGTCGGCGTCGACAGCTCGGTCCCACACCGTTCCTGGCAATACTCGATCGCCGTTGACCGCCGGCAGGCGGCGCTCGATGGCGTCACGCCGGCACAGGTGGCACAGACACTCAAGGGCTTTCTCGCGGGCATCAATGACGGTACCGTGCACATTACGCGGGCCAAGGAGCCGGTACCGATCCGTTTCCGCTTCCCGATCGCCGACCGCATGGGTCCGCAAGACCTGAACAAGATCTTCCTGACCAATCCCGAAGGCAAGGAAATCCCTTTGTCCACGATTGCCACCGTCGTGCGCCATCCGGCACCGCGCCCGATCTATCAAAAGGACGGGCGTGAGGTGGTCTATGTAACGGCGGGCATGAGCAAAGGCAGTCCCGTTTATCCGGGAATCGCCATGTGGCAATACCTGAAGCATCATAAGGTAGACGGCGTTCACCTGCGCCAGTATTTCATGCAGGACCCGGGCACTTTGCACTACGCCATACGCTGGAGCGGTGACATGCGGCTGACACTGAACGTCTTCCGCGACCTCGGCTCGGCGTTCGGTGTGGCCATCATCCTCATCTACATGATCCTGGTCGGCTACTACCGCTCGTTCATGATTCCGTTCATCGTGATGATCGCCATCCCTTTGACGCTCGTGGGTGTGCTGCCCGGACACGCGATCATGCATCAGTTCTTCACGGCCACCTCCATGATCGGCGTCATCGCGCTCGCCGGCATCGTCGTGCGCAACTCTTTGCTCCTGATCGACTTCATCCTGGAATACGAGCGCGCGGGCCACAGCCGCATCGAGGCCGTGGTCCAGGCCGGATCCGTGCGGCTGCGGCCCATCATCCTGACAGCCCTTGCGATCATGCTCGGCACGGCGGTGATGATCCTCGATCCGGTGTTTGGCGGGCTTGCCATCTCGCTCATCTTCGGCACCCTGGCATCGACCGTGCTGACGCTCTTTGTGATTCCGCTTGGCTACTTCGCCTATGCGAATTTCACGAAACGACAGGGCTAGGATGCCGCCGGTGGGCCTTGAGCGGATACTGCGGATCACCTTCTCTCCGGCGCTGGTTCAATCTCTCCGGTCCGGGGGGTCTCGTAGGACTCTTAGGTGATGTATCGCTTGGTCGGCAGGTCGGGGCGTCACGATCGACTGTGTGAGACATGATGGCAGCCCCCCGATATCCGGGGGCTCACAGAGACGCCGCCGGCGTGCGATACCGTGTTACAGAACCCATTCTTTTTCCGTTGTCCCTCCCCCATCGACGCCGAACTGGCCGCGACGGCGCACCTAGGACACCGCCCACGGTGTGGGCCCTTGCACGGGCGGATGGTCCCCGCAAGCCCCGGGGCGGCCCGGCGGTGCGGGAGAAATCTTTTTGGCGCTTGCGCTTGACCTGCGGGCGGTGCGCAACCCCCACGACCCCGGTCTCGGTGCGCGTTCTGAGCCGGCGGGTATAGGTGGCGGTCATGCTGATGCGGGTCTCGCCCGCGGACACCCAATTGCTCCATTTGTGGGCAAGGACATCGGTATGTGCACTATAAACGGGCTACGCAGCCCTGCAGTACGCTCTCCCAAGGACCTATGACTTCGGTGTCGACACGCGGATAGCGCACCGTTTCTTGCCACCGCGCCTCTGCAGGCGCTTGCGCCGTCACACGGAAAGGGGGCCATGAAAGCGCCCCGTCACCGCAACCCCACCCCCCCCCTTGTCCACAGGCGATGTGTTCCCGGAACGATTATTGCAGTAACTACCGCGGCAGTATGCGCTGCCGGGCAAGACCGATATTCGCCGACAGGCGTTTGTTACCGGTTAAGCCGGGGCCCGGCGTGGCGCTGCCGTTTTGGGAGGGAACTCAAGGAGTCCTAACGGTCCGCGTCTCGGCAAGATGGTTCACAGGGACGAGACACCATGAACGGGCGCCTCGGGAAACCCGGGTAGACGGACAAGGCACGCGCCACACAAGGCGCCTTGACAATTGTAAAGTTCGACAACGAGGAAGGACATCATGCGTAAAACACTGTTGGCGGTACCGGTCGCACTGTGTGGGCTCGGCCTGACCGCCCCCCATGCCCATGCGACACTGAACCCGCCCAAGACCATCAACTTTTCCGGCGGGCCGCTTGGAACCCTGTCGGCGCAGGGCGTGGTGAGCGCCGCAGGTACCTGGCAAAGCAATCCCGTGACGCTCACCGGCCCGGCGGCCTACGGCACGGATCGCCACACGCGGCTGGACATCACGAATGCCGAGCTGATCCTGCAGAAAACCACCGGGCTCGTGCAGTTCTTCGTCATGGCCGGTTCTTACAACTTCCCGACCCTCGGCGAACCCATACTGCCAACCCCTTCGGTGCCCTACTACTACTATGGGGCAGTCCCCGAGGCCTACATCACGGTCGCCCCGACCAGCCACTTCTCGGTGGAGGTCGGCAAACTCCCGACCCTGATGGGCGGCGAGTACACCTGGAGCTGGATGAATCAGAATATCGAGCGCGGTCTGCTCTGGAACAGCGAAAACGCAGTCAACCGCGGAGCGCAGGTCAACTACGCCACGGGCCCGGTGAGCGCCTCTTTATCGTTCAACGACGGCTACTACTCCGGGCACTATAACGTCCTGACCGGGCTCTTCAGCTATGCCCTGAACAAGGCCAGCAGTGTCTCGGTGTTCTTCTACCACCACTTCGGCTCGACCGTCATCAACGATACGACGCTAAACCACGTCTATGCGGTACCGGAGAACCTCGACAACAGCGACGTCTACAATCTGCTCTACACCACCAAGGTCGGCGCCCTCACCATATCGCCCTACTTGCAGTACGTCTACGCCCCGAGCTCTGTCAAGTTGGGTGCGGGCTATGCCCACTCTGATCACGTCTTCGGGGCGGCATTGCTCGCCAACTACCACTTCACCCCGATGTGGTCGACGGCAGCACGCGCCGAGTACGAAACCAGCACCGGCAATTCGGCCGATCCCAATGCCGGCAATAATAATCTCCTCGGCTACGGGCCCGGCGCCAAGGCTTGGTCGTTCACGATTACACCGACCTTCCAGGACAAGGGCTTCTTCACGCGTGTCGAGCTCTCCTATGTGCGCGTCACGCACAGCATGGCGGCCTTCGGGGCGGCCGGCACCGCACCCAACCAGGTGCGCGGCCTGATCGAAACCGGGCTCACGTTCTAGTCTTTGCGGACGATGCGGACCGGGGCCCTGTGCCTCAGTCCGCACTCCTTATCCGTCTCAAGCCAAGGCGAAAGGCCGGGGCGCGACACGGTCGCGCCCCATTTTTCCCTCCCATGACACGACAATTTTACCCCAACCCCATGGCGGCCTGGTCTGACTGCGTCACACGTTGTGCCTCGGGTCCGGGGATGCGCAACAGGGACAGCGGTTGAGCGTTTGAAATGCCGCGGGCAGGCAGAAAGCGCAGCGTGGCGATCGGGTCGGGAATGTGGCACTGCGTTCTTCCGGTGGCGGCGCGCCGTGTAGTCGTCTTTGGGCAACCGGGGCGCTTGTGATCTGGTGGAGTCTTTTGCCGGGCCGCTTTCCACTGTGATCCGGCATGGCGCGGTATATACAATCAACGCGGCCGATATCCCGCCGGATTGGGTAGCGCAACGACAACAGACGATGCCTTGTAAGTGTCATCCGTCAATTGGCGCGTAAGAAGCGGGTCCTCTCGGCCCCCGCGAATCGCGTAAAGACGGGCTCAGGCCATACGGGCCCAGGGTCTGGATCCCGGGATCTTGTCCGCTCCCGCGGTGGGCCGGCACGACGGGGTGTACATCCTGGGCGCGGGCCCCTGGATTCTTGACGTGATCGCCTGCAGACAGCGGATCCGGATCGCAAGCAACCGCGCCCGGGTCCGGAACCGAAGACAAAGGCCGACAGCACCTTACATCCGGCGCTCTGAACCTCTTTGCAATTCCCTAGCCCCTGCGAGGGAAAGAGGGGCCTTCCGATCCGTTCAGAAAAACAGCGAATACGGATCGACATCGACCGACCAGCGCACCCGCCGGGCCTGCGGCAGGCCGTGCACCTGGGGCAGCCAGTCCCGCAACCAGGCATGCAGCACCGCGCGGCGCTCGGCCGAGAGCAGGCATTGGGCACGATAAAAACCGGCGCGCCGGGCCATGTTCGCCGGCAACACCGCACCTGCGGTCAGACCTGGCGGAAGCGGCCGCAAGGAAAGAATCCGGCGCAAAAATGTCTGTGCACCCTGGGCGTCGCGGGCCTCGGCACGCAAGAGTGCGCAAAAGGCATAGGGCGGGAAACCCGTCAATTCCCGGTCGCGCAGCGCGAACTCGGCAAACCCTTCGTAGTCGAGCTGCGTAAGCGGCTGCCACAGAGGATGGCTTGGGTGGTGTGTCTGGATCCAGACTTCGCCGGGAAGATCGGCTCGCCCTGAGCGGCCGGCCACTTGCATGATCTGCGCGAACAGTTGCTCATCGGCCCGGAAATCGCTGCCGTAGAGTCCTTGATCGGCATTGACGACAGCGGCCAGCGTCAGGCGCGGAAAATCGTGGCCTTTGGCCAGCATCTGGGTACCGACCAAAATGTCGACCTCTCCGGCCTGTACACGGCGCACGACTTCGGTGAACGTGTCGCGCGCCGTCATCGAATCGCGATCGACACGGGCGATGCGCGCCGACGGGAAAGTCCGGCGCAGCGCCTCTTCGATCCGCTCCGTGCCCTCGCCCACGCGCATCAGATGGCTGCCGCCGCATTGCGGACAGGTGGCAGGCAGCGGTCCTTCGTGTCCGCAGTGATGGCAGCGCAACTGCTGGCGGGCGGCGTGCACCGTGAGGCGCGCATCACAGTGGTCACACGGCGCATGCCAGCGGCAATCGCGGCAAAGGAGCACGGGGGAAAACCCCCGCCGGTTCAAGAACAGCAGGGCCTGCTCGTGGCGGCGCAGCGTGTCACCGACCGCCCTCACGAGTGATGGCGACAGACCATCCGCCGCGGGTTCCGCGCCCAGATCGATGAGCCGCACGGCCGGCTGAACGCGGCCCGCGCCGCGATCCGGCAGGCGCAACAGGGTATAGCGGCCGGCCCGCGCATGGCGATAACTTTCCAGAGAGGGAGTCGCCGACCCGAGCAGCACCGGCACGCCGGCGCGCTGGCCGCGCAAGACAGCAACATCGCGCGCATGGTAGCGAAAACCATCCTGCTGCTTGAACGAGGGGTCATGTTCTTCGTCGACGACGATGATGCCCGGCGCCTTCAGGGGCACGAAAACCGCCGAGCGGGTACCGACCACCACCGGCGCATGTCCCGTCTGCGCAGCCCGCCAGACGCGCGCGCGTTCGGTGGGCGTACAACCCGAGTGCAGCACGCCCGGCGCAGACCCCAGACGCTCCGCAAAGCGCGCCACGAGTTGCGGCGTCAGACCGATCTCGGGAACCAGCACGAGAGCCTGCCGGCCGCCGCGCACAACCTCTTCGATCACGCGCAGATAGACTTCGGTCTTGCCGCTGCCGGTAACACCAAACAGCAGAAACGGCGCAAAGCCCTGCGCCGCGCGGATCGACTCGATGGCGCTTCGCTGATCGTCGCGCAAAGCCGGTCCGGGCGTGCCGGCACAGGAAAGCGCCGGCACCGGAACCCGCGCCAGCAGCCCGGCATCGACCAGGTCTTTGGCCACACGCGCGAACCCCGCACCCAGCGCGCCCAGAGTCGCGGGCGTCAGAATCTCATGTTCACGGACCGCCGCGAACAGGCGGCGCTTGCGTTCAGCGCGGCCGAAGTGCACGGGGTCGAATGACTGGCCCGCCGCCGTCAACGCCAGCCCGGCCGGCCGCAGCCGGTCCCCGGGATCGCGGTTCCCCTTCAGGGCCGGCGGCAAAGCCGCGAAGACCACCTCACCCACCGGATGGTGATAGTAATCGGCCACAAACATCAGAAAGCGCAGATACTCTTCCGTAAAAAGCGGGGCGGAATCGAGGCACTCGATCACCGCGCGCAGCGCCCGGTCGGATGGCTCGGCCCCGTCCGCCGACATCACGAGCCCGGTCAGCACGCGGGCGCCAAAGGGTACGCGGACACGCACACCAGGCGGTAACGGCTCGCTTGCCTGATAAGCAAAGAGACGCGCAAGCGGCAACGGGACGGCCACATGCACCATATGGGATCGCTCGCAATCGCTCATTGCCGCCTGCCAAAGCGCGCATATGTTTGGGTGAAAGTTGCGCTAAGAGATTGTCCCATAAGCCGATTGATCGTTACCCACAGGTTCTGTGGATAACTATGTTGAAAAGCGCCGGGAAGAGCTCTGCCGTTGGCCTGATTGCTGGTTTTCCCTTAAACTGGTCAAAAAATAGGCTGTACGAAAAACGCCTTGAAAAACAGCATGTTATAGAGAATACGAGACGACAGCCGCGCAGCGTGGTGCATAGGGGTCGCGAGGTATTGACAAGCACGATCATTGTGCATAACCCCCGCGCTGTATCAGAAAATACTGAAATGACGCACCGCCTTCGGGCGGCCTCAGGCAAGGCCCCGGCTGGCCGTCTGCACGGCCTCGACGAGCGTCGTCACCTGCTCTGGCGCGATGTCCGGGAGCATGCCATGACCGAGATTGAAGACATGTCCCGCCCCCCCGCCGAAGTCGCGCAGCACGGCCTCGGCCTCCGCGCGTAGGCGGGCGGGCGGTGCGTACAGGGCCTGGGGATCGAGATTGCCCTGCAGCGCCACCCGGCCGCCCACCTGGGCGCGGGCCTCGCGCAAGGACACGGTCCAGTCGACCCCGAGGGCCTCGGCACCGGTATCGGCCAGGGCTGGCAGCCAGGCGCCACCGCCTTTTGTGAAAACAATCACGGGAATTTCACGGCGCCGGCTCAGGCCTTCGATGATGCGCGCCATCGGGTCGCGCGAAAAGCGCAGGAAATCCCGCGCCGACAGCACACCACCCCAGGTATCGAAAATCATCAGCGCCTGGGCGCCGGCCTCCGCCTGCGCATTGAGATAATCCGTCACGGCCTGTGTCAGCGTCGCAAGCAGCGTGTCCAGGATCTCCGGATCGTTGAACAAAAGACCCTTCACATGACGGAAATCATGCCCGCCCTGCCCCTCGACCATGTAGGTGGCAAGCGTCCAGGGGGAGCCCGAGAAGCCGATCAGCGGACACAGGCCTCCCAGTTCGCGCCGCACCCTCCCCACCGTGTCGACGACATAACGCAGTGCAACCGCCGGGTCAGGAACCCGCAGTTGGCGAATGGCGTGCTGATCACGGATGGGACGCTCGAAACGTGGGCCTTCCCCATCGACGAAATGGAGACCAAGACCCATGGCATCGGGCACCGTGAGGATATCGGAAAACAAAATCGCCGCGTCGAGCGCGTAACGGCGCACCGGTTGCACCGTGACTTCGCAGGCCAGTTCCGGGTTCTGGCACAGATCCATGAAGGATCCGGCACGGGCGCGGACAGCGCGGTATTCCGGCAGGTAACGGCCGGCCTGCCGCATGAGCCAGATCGGTGTCTGATCCACGGGCTCGCGCCGCAAGGCGCGCAGGAAGCGATTGCTGCGATCCGACACACCGGCACTCATGACTCGAGGTAGTCCAGTATGCCTTCGGCGGCCTGGCGGCCTTCGTAGACGGCCGTCACGACGAGATCCGATCCGCGCACCGCATCGCCACCGGCAAACACGCGCGGGTTCGTAGTCTGAAAGCGATGCGCGCCATGGGCCGGGGCCTTGATGCGCCCGATCGCATCGGTCTCGATGCCGAACTCGGCAAGCCACGGCGGCGGACTTGGCCGGAAACCAAATGCGATGATCACGTGGTCGGCCGGGATATCCTGCTCGGTCCCCGCCACCACTTCGGGGCGCCGCCGCCCCCGTGCGTCGGCGGGACCGAGCCGTGTCTCGACCACGCGCACGGCCTCGACGCGCCCCTCACCGAGCACCGCCACCGGCGCCCGGTTCCAGAGGAACTGCACACCCTCTTCCTTGGCGTTGGCCACCTCGCGGCGCGACCCGGGCATGTTGGTCTCGTCACGCCGGTAAATGCAGGTCACGGAGGCCGCCTGCTGGCGGATGGCCGTGCGGTTGCAATCCATGCCGGTGTCGCCGCCGCCCAGAACCACGACGCGGCGCCCCTTGAGATGGACGAAGGGCGCCTCGCCCTCGGGCAAGCCCAATTCCTGGCGTGTCACGGCGGTCAGATACGGCAACGCCTTGTGCACGCCCGGCAGATCCTCGCCGGGGAATCCGCCTTCCATGTATTTGTAGGTACCGATGCCGACGAATACCGCGTCGAAATCCCGCACCAGATCCGCAAAGGCAATATCCTCGCCGACACGGGTGTCGAGAACGAAACGTATCCCCATCTCCTCGAACAGGCGGCGGCGGACACGCACCACCTCCTTCTCGAGCTTGAAACCGGGGATGCCGAATGTGAGCAGGCCGCCGATCTCCGGATTGCGGTCGTAGACCACCGCCGCCACGCCGTTGCGGGCCAGGACGTCGGCGCACGCAAGCCCCGCCGGTCCCGCGCCCACGATCGCCACCCGCCGGCCGGTCGGAACCACGGCACTCATATCGGGCCGCCAGCCTTGCCGGTAGGCCTCGGTGAAGATATAGCGCTCGATCGCGCCGATGGTGACCGCGCCGTATTCGGCGTTCAGCGTGCAGGCGCCCTCGCACAGACGGTCCTGCGGACAGACGCGTCCACAGATCTCGGGCAGGCTGTTGGTGCGATGCGACAGGTCCGCCGCCTCGAACAGATTGCCCTCGGCGACGAGCTTCAGCCAGTTCGGGATGTAGTTGTGGACCGGGCAGCGCCATTCGCAATAGGGGTTGCCGCAACCGAGACAGCGGCCCGCCTGGTCGGCGGCGGCCTTGACGTCGAACGCCCCATAGATCTCCCGGTAATCGCGGATGCGGATAACGGCTTCTTTCTTCGGCGGGTCGAGCCGCGGCAAATCCAGAAACTGAAAAACGTCGGCCATTGTCAGTGACTCTCCACGAGCAGGGATTCCAGGCGCACAGCCTTGGGTTTGACAAGCCAGATGCCAGGCACCACCGCCGACCAGTCATCGAGCAATCCCTGTCCGTAACGACTCCCTGTAAAGCGGACGTAGTCCTCGACGCGCCGGCGCAGATGCACCCGATAAGCCTCCATGGGCTCGGCGGTAATGCGGTGGATATCGATCAGTTCATGGTTGTAACGGTCGGCGAACTGTCCCGGCTTGTCGTAGACGAAGGCAAAACCCCCGGTCATGCCGGCCCCGAAGTTGATGCCGGTATCGCCGAGCACGATCACCGATCCGCCCGTCATGTACTCGCAACCGTGATCACCGATGCCTTCGACGATCGCGTGGGCACCACCGTTGCGCACCGCGAAACGTTCGCCAGCAAGCCCCGCCGCGTAGAAATGGCCGCCGGTCGCACCGTAGAGGCAGGTGTTGCCGACGATGGTCGCCTGCTCTGACGAGAAACGCGCGTTGTGCGGCGGGTAGATGACGATCCGTCCGCCGGCCATACCCTTGCCGACGTAGTCATTGGAATCGCCCTCGAGCTCGATGTCGAGACCGGCGGCGTTGAAAGCACCGAGACTCTGCCCGGCCGAGCCGGTCAGGCGCAGCGTAATGGTGCCAGGCGGCAGGCCGGCGGCGCCGAAGCGGCGCGCAATTTCGCCCGAAAGACTCGTGCCGATCGAGCGGTTGACATTGCGGATATCGTAGCGCAGCACCACCGGCTCCTGGGTGGCAAGCGCATGGAAGGCGTCGTGGACGATGCGCGCAGCCAGCTCGCCGCGGTCGAACGGTGCGTTGCGCTCGGTCATGCACCGCTGGGGTTGACGGCTGTCGATACCGCCGCCAGAGATGATGTCGGTCAGCCGCAACGCACGCTGGCGGCCGGTCTGACCCGGCAACACGACGAGCAGATCGGTGCGGCCGATCAGCGCATCCAGCGAACGCACACCCAAAAGCGCGAGCCACTCGCGGACCTCTTCGGCGATGAAACGGAAGTAGTTGATCACCATGTCCGGCAGACCATGGAAATGGGCCTTGCGCAACCGGTTGTCCTGGGTGGCAATGCCCGTGGCGCAGTTGTTCAGGTGGCAGATGCGCAGATACTTGCAGCCCAGGGCCACCATCGGTCCGGTGCCAAAACCAAAGCTCTCGGCCCCCAGGATCGCCGCCTTGACGACATCGAGTCCGGTCTTCAGGCCGCCATCGGTCTGCAGGATCACCTTGTCACGCAGGCCGTTGGCGCGCAGCGTCTGGTGGGCTTCGCTCAGTCCAAGCTCCCAGGGGGTCCCCGCGTATTTGACCGAGGTGATCGGACTGGCGCCGGTGCCCCCGTCATAGCCCGAGATCGTGATGTGATCGGCATAGGCCTTGGCGACGCCGGCGGCGATGGTCCCCACGCCCGGGCCCGACACGAGCTTCACGGACACGCGGGCGGTGGGGTTGATCTGCTTTAAGTCGAAAATAAGCTGCGCCAGATCCTCGATCGAATAGATATCGTGATGGGGCGGCGGCGAAATCAGGGCGATGCCCGGCTTCGAACAGCGCAACCTGGCTATGGTCTCGTTGACCTTGTGCCCGGGCAGCTGGCCGCCTTCGCCGGGCTTTGCGCCCTGCGCCACCTTGATCTGCAAAACGTCGGCGTGCACGAGGTAATGCGGGGTGACGCCAAACCGGCCCGAGGCAATCTGCTTGATCTTCGAGGTCTTGATGGTGCCATAACGCGCGGGATCCTCGCCGCCCTCGCCGGAGTTGGAACGGCCCCCCAGCGTGTTCATGGCAATGGCGAGCGCCTCATGGGCCTCTGGCGAAAGCGCGCCGAGACTCATGCCGGCGGAGTCGAATCGCTTGTAGAGCTGACTGGCCGGCTCCACCTCCGCAAGCGGCAGCGGATTCTGTCCGGTCTTCAGACCGATCAGATCGCGGATCATCGCCGGCGGCCGCTCGTTGACGAGCGTCGCGTATTTCTTGTAATCGGCGTAATCGCCGGAGCGCACCGCATCCTGCAGGGTCTGCACCACGTCCGGATTGTAGGCATGGTATTCGCCGCCGTGCATGTACTTCAGCAAGCCGCCGGCGCGGATGGGCTTGCGCGCGGCAAACGCCTCGCGGACGAGTATGCGCTGGTCGCCGACGAAATCGGCGAAACGGCTGCCGCCGATGCGGCTCACGGTACCCTTGAAACACAGCTCGATGATCTCGTGATCGAGACCGATCGCTTCGAACAGCTGGGCGCCGCGGTAACTTGCGACCGTCGAGATGCCCATCTTCGACATGATCTTCAAAAGACCCTTGTTGATGCCCTTGCGGAAATTCTGCACCGCATGGGCCTCGTCGACGCCTTGCAGTTCGCCCGTACGCGCGAGATCAGCGATCACCTCGTAGGCGAGATAGGGGAAGACCGCGGTGGCGCCGTAACCGATCAGGCACGCGAAGTGATGGGGGTCGCGCGCCGTTCCCGTTTCGACGACGATGTTGGCGTTGCAGCGCAGACCGGCATCGATGAGCGCATGGTGGACCGCGCCGACGGCGAACAGCGCCGGGATCGGCCATCGCTGGGGTCCGATGTCACGGTCACTCAACAAAAGGATGACGTGTCCCGCGCGCACGGCGTCGACCGCCTGCGCGGCCAGAACCCGAATGGCGGCTTCGAGATCGCCGCCGCCGTAGCCGAGATCGATGCGCGCAAGCCTGTATTCAGGATCGGTCATGGTCAAAAGCTGCGCGAACTTGCAGCGGCTCAGCACCGGTGAGCGGACCTCGAGACGGCGTGCGTGGTCGGGGGTTTCTTCGAACAGATTGCGTTCGGGCCCGAAGCTCGTATTGAGGGACATCACGATGGCTTCGCGCAGGGGATCGATGGGCGGATTGGTGACCTGGGCAAACTGCTGGCGGAAATAGTCGTAAAGGGAACGCACCTCGGTCGAGAGCACGGCCATGGGCGTATCGTCACCCATCGAACCGGTCGCTTCCTGACCGTCTTCGGCGAGCACCCGAATCACCTGATCACGCTCCTCGAAGGTCACCTGGAACAGTTTCTCGTAGGCCGCGAGCGAGGGGCCGTTGGCATCCAGGCGGCAACGATCCAGCCCTTCGGCATCCCCCTCCAGATGCTTGGTGTGCGCCTCGAGCCAGCGGCGATACGGCCGGGCTGCCGCAAGCCGGGCGTCGATGTCTTTCGACAGCAGCAGCTCGCCGGTCTCGGTGTCGACCGACAACAGTTCGCCCGGGCGCAGGCGGCCCTTGGCGACGACATCGTCGACGGCGGTGTGGTGCACGCCCGTCTCGGAGGCGATGGTGATATGACGGTCCTTGGTCAGAGTCCAGCGCGCCGGACGCAGGCCGTTGCGGTCCATGACACAGGAGGCAAAGCGGCCATCCGTGAACACGACCCCTGCCGGACCATCCCACGGCTCCATATGCATGGAGTGATATTCGTAGAAGGCGCGCAGATCCGGATCCATGGCCGGCACGTTTTGCCAAGCCGGGGGGATCAGCAGGCGGATGGCGCGGAAATAATCTGCGCCGCCGGCCAGCAGCGCCTCGAGCATATTGTCGAGGCTCATCGAATCCGAACCGTTCGTCGACACCAGGGGGCGTGCGTCCTCGAGCGCTATGCGCTCGGAGTGCAGCGTGTGCGCGCGGGCGAGCGACCAGTGCCGGTTGCCATTGATGGTGTTGATCTCACCGTTGTGGGCCAGATGGCGGAACGGCTGGGCGAGACGCCATCTGGGCCAGGTGTTGGTCGAGAAGCGCTGGTGGAACAGGCAGATCGAGGAGGCGAACTCGGGGTCCTTCAGGTCGGGATAGAACACCGGAAGAAAGCCCGGCATCACCAGCCCCTTGTAGGAGAGCAGGCGGCTCGAGAGGCTGGCCACATAGAAGTCGTCGTCGGCGGGTTCGATGCGCTTTTCGGCGCGGCGGTGCACCAGAAAGAGCTTGGCGTCGGCCCGTGCCAGGTCGCTGAACGGATTGTCGACAAAGACCTGTTCTATGTGCGGGCAGGTCCTCAAAGCCTCCTCGCCCAGTGCCGAGCGGTCGATGGGCACGGCGCGAAACCCGCGCACGGTAAAGCCTTCGCGGGCAAACTCCTCCCGGAGGACGGCGCGCGCCCGCTCGGCCCGCGCCTCATCCGGTGACAGGAACAAGACACCGACCGCGTAGGCCGCACCGAGGGTGATGCCGGCCGCCTGCGCCGCTTTGCGCAGAAAGGCGTCGGGCCGCTTGAAGAGCAGGCCGCATCCGTCACCGCTGCGCCCATCGGCGGCGATCGCGCCGCGATGGGTCAGACAGGAAAGCGAGGTCATGGCGGTCTGGACCAGCCATGCGCTTGGCTTATCATCGAGGTTGGCGATAAGACCAAAACCGCACGCGTCTTTTTCAAACTCGGGACGGTACAAGCCCGTCGGCTGTCTAGTCAGGGTCACGATCGGAGTCAATCAAGGCCGAGGCAAAAGGGGATCAGAGTATACTGAGAAGGCACTCGCGGTTCAACGAAACACGGGCCTCAGCGGATCCCAAAGTGCGCCAGAGTCGCCTGAAGCGCCGCGGGGGGCACCTCGGCTGTCACAAGCGCGCGGCCAAGGCCCTGGAGCAGCACGAAACGGGTGCGTCCCCCTTCGGCTTTCTTGTCAACTGCCATCAACTCGAGAAACGGGCCGGCGGCGAGCGGGGGCGCCGCCGACGGCAGACCGGCGGCCACGACCAAAGCGCGCAGGCGCGCCTGGGCGGAGGCATCCAGCATCCCGAGACGGACCGACAGATCGGCGGCCATCAGCATGCCCACGCCCACCGCTTCGCCGTGGAGCCAGTGGCCATAACCGGCGCCGGCTTCGATGGCATGGCCGAAGGTGTGGCCAAAATTGAGCAGCGCGCGCACGCCCGCTTCGCGCTCGTCGGCCATGACCACCGCGGCCTTGGCGCGGCACGAGCGCTCGATGGCAACGGCCAGGGCATCGCCGTCGAGCGCCACCAGGCGGGACATGTGCGCCTCGAGCCAGTCGAAAAAGGATGCGTCACCGATGGCGCCATATTTGATCACCTCCGCCAGACCGGCGGCGCGCTCCCGCGGCGGCAGGGTTTTCAGGGTATCGGGGTCGATGGTCACGCTGATGGGCTGATAAAAGCTGCCGATCATGTTTTTTCCGCGCGCATGGTTGACGCCGGTCTTGCCGCCCACGGAGGAATCGACCTGGGCCAGGAGCGTGGTGGGAATTTGCATGAACGGCACACCGCGCTGGTAGACGGCAGCGGCAAAGCCCGTGATGTCGCCGACGACGCCGCCGCCCAGGGCCACCAGCATGGTCCGCCGGTCGCAGCGGGCCGCGAGCAGCTGGTCGACGATCGCGTCGATGGTGGCGAGCGTCTTTTGCGCCTCGCCGTCAGGCAGGGTGATGATGAGCGGATCGTGGGCGGCGAAGGCGGCCGCGACCGGGGCGAGATACAGCGGTCCGACGACCGTATTGGTAATGATCGCCACCCGCCGGCCCGGCTCCACAGCACCCCGCAACGCCTCGGGACGGGTGAGCGCGCCGGCTTCGATGCGGATGGGATAGCCCCCTTGGGGCAGATCAAGCGTCAGTATGGGCACGAACAAGGGTCCTCAAGCCGGAAACGATGGTGCGCGCCACGGCCGGCGGTGCGCGGTGATCGGTGGAAACGATGAGATCGGCCACTTCGCGGTAGAGGGGATCCCGGGCGGCGGCGAGCGCTTCGACACGCGCGCGCGGATCTTCCGCCTGCAAAAGCGGCCGCCCGCGGTCACGATGCACCCGCTCCCACAGGGTGTCCGTGCCGGCCTGCAGGTAAACGACGCAGCCGTGGGCCTTCAGGAGGTCGCGGTTGGCCGCCGCAAGCACCGCGCCGCCGCCGGTGGCGAGCACGATCTTCGGGCGCAACACGAGATCGGCGAGCACGAGGCTTTCCCAGCGGCGGAACCCCGGCTCGCCCTCGACGGCGAAGATGAGCGGAATACTGGCGCCTGTGCGTTTTTCGATCTCGGTGTCACAGTCGCAGAATTCGCGGCCAAGCCGCGCAGCCAGCACGCGGCCGATGGTGGACTTTCCAGCCCCCATCGGCCCCACCAAAAAAATGCCCGCGCTCGCCTTCATGCCGGCATGGTATGCCAGCATCGCCGGTATAAATCAACCGGATTGAAGCGACAAAGACGGTGCGAGGATACGCGGCGTCAGGAAGATCAATAGCTCCGTGCGCGTATTGGCGACCGTCGTGTTGCGGAACAGGTACCCAAGCAGCGGCAGACTCCCCAAAAACGGGACCTTGGTGACCGTACGCAGGCGGCTGGTCTGGTAGACGCCGCCAATGACCACCGTCTGGCCGTTGTTGACGAGCACCTGGGTCTTCAGGCTTTTCTCGTCGAGCGTACCGGCCACCGCGTTCGCAAAGCTGTTGTCGGTGATCTTCACCGTCATGACGATGCGGCTGTCTGGCGTGATCTGCGGCGTGACAGACAGACCGAGCACCGCCTGCTGCATCGTCGCCTGACCGAAGCCCAGATTGAAGAACTGCTCCTGGCCCTGCTTGATGGACGCCTTGCGGTCGTTGGCAGTGATGAGCCGCGGGCTCGAAATGATCTTGCCCTTGTTCTCCGCCTGCAAGGCCGAAAGCTCCAGATTCAACAGGTTGTTGCTGGCGAGCTTGGCGATGGTGAGCGCAAAGGTTGCCGGCAGGGCCTGACCGATACCAGCCGAGGGCAGATTGACGTTGAAAAGGCCGGCGCTCGTGCCCGTCGTCGTCTGGCTCGGGTAGGTCGTCGTCACGTTGTTGGCCGCGCCTGCGGGTCCGCACGTGCCGGCCGGGCACGAGGCGAACGTCGTCGAAGGCGTGCTGTAGGCGTAATTCAGGCCGAGCTGCGCGCCCAGGCTCTTGTTGAACCCGTCGTTGGCCTCAACCAGTCGCGCCTCGATCAGCACCTGGCGGACGGGCCGGTCGAGCTTGGCAATCAGCCTGCGGATGGCGCGGATGCGTTGCGGCGTATCCTGGATGATCAGCGAATTGGTGCGCGGATCGACCGTCACCTGGCCCCGCCGCGACAGCAGCGACATGGACTCGGTGGTGGCCTTGCTGTAGGTGACGTTGCTAAACGGGCTCGTCGACGTCGGCGCACCCACCGTGCGTGTCGACTTCAGCAGTTTGGCGATGTCGCGGGCCTTCGCGTAGTTCATGCGGATCAGCACGGTTTCGAGCGGCTCGAGCTTCTGTGCCGCCGCCTGCGCCGCCAGCCGCGCCTGTTCCTCCTTGGCCATCTGCGCCGCAGGCGCCACCAGGATGATGTTGCCCGTCCGGTGCATACCCAGATTCTTGGTTGTCAGGATCAGATTGAGCGCCTGCTTCCAGGGGACATCGTGGAGCTTTAGCGTCAGATTGCCCTTGACGTCGTTGCTGGTGATGAAGTTGAGACCGGTGAAGTTGGCCAGCACCTGCAGCGCGGCGCGCACGCTGATCTTCTGGAAATTCAGGGAGATCTTGCGACTCTCGAAGCGGTGCTTCTGGCGTTCGAGCGCCTCATAGGCGGTGTGGCTGATGGGTGTCACCCGCAGCAGGAAGGTGCGCTGGGCCTGATAACCCGTCTGGCTGTAGTGCCCGGACGCCGCCAGCACCATGCGCGTGGTGCGGCCGCTGGCGAACGTGCGGATGGTGTCTACGGGCGTGGCGAAATCCGTAACGACCAGGCGCTTTTGCAGGTTCTTCGGCACCGAGGTGTTGTGGAAGTCGATGATGATGTGGTGCGCGCGGTTGTGCACGCTCACCGCCACGTTGGAACTGGAGAGGCGTACGGCCACCTTGGCGGCACCGTCGCGCCCCCGGTGGAAACTGATCGCGCGGATCGCGTAGTGGCCTTGCGCGGCGTGATTGGGCAGCACCTGGGGATGCGGCGCCAGCACGGTGGCCTGGCTGATGCGCGCGACGGGGCTGTTTACCATGACGTCAATGCCGTTTGGCCGCACGAAGGTGCGATAGGACGCCGAATGGACGAGCTTTATGACCACACGGCTTTGGTCGCCGGCTTCGACGGCCGCCACGGACTGCACGGCGCCCTCGCCCACGGATACACGGCTTGCCGGCAGATGCAGCCGGGTGCGCGGCAGATCGAGGACGATCATGGGCGGCTGGGTGAGCACGAAGGTGCTGGGTGTGGACGGTTTGCCGGTTGTCACCAGGTGGATCTCCACCTGGTCACCCGGGAAGGTGAAATACGAAAGCTGCTTGACGTAAACGAGCGGAGCGGCCGCCATCTTTGCCCCGGTCGATGGCGCATGCACCGCGTGCGGGGCCGCCGGCTTCGTGGCCGGAGCGGTTACATGCACGGGCACGCCGCTCAAAGTGGCGACGTAGCCCGTCGGCGTGGGTTTCAAGGTCATGTTGGCGGCACGCCGCAGCAACACATCGACGTCAACGCCATGACCGTGATCGGTCAGGTAGGCGTAAACGCCCTTGACGGTGGCCAAAGCCGGCAGATCGCGGACCTTGGAACCGATGGTCGTGTGCCGCAGGTGGATACGCAAAAGCCGGCCATGATGCAGGCTGCGCAGCCGCGCATGCTTGGGTCCGGACACGGTCAGGGCCAGGGCGGGCTTGCCGTTGGCGGTCGTCCAGGAAAGCCCTTTCAACGTCGCAGTGCTCGCCATGGCGCTGGCAGACAGCGCAAGAGCGGCGAGGGCGAATATTCTTCTCATCATTACGGGCTCCCTTCTCACTTTATCCCCAGTTTGACGGCCTGTTGAACCCAGCCGGTGGGACCGGCCACAGTCTCCACCAGATGAATGCTGTTCGGCGTGATGCGCACCACGCGCCCGTAGTGCTCGCCCATGTACGTGCCGACCGTCACCTGATGCGTGGCGCCGTCAGGCGTCGTCACGATGGCCCACAAGCCATTGCCCGCGCGCAGTGTGCCGACCATGGTGAGATCAGCGAGCGGATAATGCTGCAGGGGACCCTTGGGAAGATTATGGTCCGGATTCGGCCCGGGTCCAGGATTGCGCATGGCAAAAGGCTCGAACGGATCCGGCCGGTTCTGCATGCTGAAAGCAACGGGCTTGGGTGTCTTGATGACAGGCACCGGCTGGATCACGGGCCGCGCGTTGGCATCGGCGGTCGCCACGAACTGCTGCAGATTGCCGGTGTGGGCACTGGAACAGCCGGCCAGCAACAGACCGATCGACAGACTTATGAGGGCGCGGCCGTTCATTTTTTCTTCACCGGAGGCGGATTTTTCAGGTAACGGTATGTTTTGGCCATCAGTGACATCGAAAGCCGGTCACCGCCCTGCTTGGTCTTCAAAACGACGTCGCCCAGGGTGACGATGCGGGGCAGCGCCGCGATGTCTGCGACGAAATGGCCAAGCTGCGCGTAACTGCCGGCCACCGCAAGCTTGATGGGTAATTCGGCATAAAACTGCTCGGGTTTTTCTGCCTGGGGCTGCAGAAGCTCTATCTCCAGGCCACAGGACTGGCCCGCCTGGGTGACTTCCGTCACGAAATCCGGCATATGGGTGGTGTTCGGCAGCTGCTGCAGCAGCTGCTTGAACCGCACTTTCATCTCGCGCATCTGCTGCTTGTACGCAGGGAGATTGAGCGCTTCGCTCTTGACCTGGATAAACTGCTGCTTGAGCGCCACTTCCTGGGCACGCAGGACGCCGATCTTCGCCATGTCGCCGCGCATGAGGAAAAAGTAGCCAAGCCCGAGCAGCAAGACGGTGACAAGCCCCACGCCCACCACCTTGACGGAATAGGGCGCCGAAGCCAGATCGTTCAAATCGACGTTTTTCAGGTCTTCGAGAGTCTGTTGCCAGTCCACGCTCATCTCCGCACCACCCGCTTGGCAGTGGTCTTTTTCGCCAGTTTGTCGGCGCCTTGCACGGCCAGGGTGAAGAGGCTCAAATGGCCATTGCCCACGGGCACCACATGGATGACCGTGAGCACCGGCTTTGCGAACCATGGCGAAGCCGCAAAATTGCGCATGAGCTGCGAGACACGCTCGTTGGACTGGGCCACGCCCGACACCGTAAAGGTCGAACCATTCTGGTTCAGTGACTTCAGATACACACCGCTTGGCACCGCGCGCACCAGCGCATTGAATGCGTGCACGGTCTGCATGCGATCGCCCTGCAGCTTCTTGATCACATTCATGCGCGCCATGAGCTCCGCGCCCTGCTTGCGAATCTTGGTGATCTGGGCGACCTTGGCATTCATCTGCGCAATGGCCTGCTGCAAAAACGCGTTGCGTCGCTGCTGCCGGTGCAATTGCCCCACCAAATACATGTGCAAATACAAAATGACGAGCGCGGCCCCGATCCAGGCCAGACCGCCCCGCCGTAAAAGGAGTCGGTCCTGCTCCTTGCGGCGCTGTTCGCGCCACGGAAGTAGATTAAGGCGCGTCATTGATCCAATCCACGTAGCGCCAGCCCGCAGCCGACCATCAGGGATGGCGCCTCGCTGGCAAAGAGTTGCGGTTTGATGCGCGAGGCGAGCGACATGCCGGCAAAGGGATTGGCAATCACCGTCTGCACACCGAGACGGCTGGCAAGCAGCTTGTCAATGCCGGGAATCTGCGCGCAACCTCCGGCAAGCAGCACCATGTCGACCTTGTTGAAAGGGCTGGCCGAGTAGAAAAATTGCAGGGCGCGCATGACTTCCTGGCACATCGCCTCCATGAAGGGCCGCAACACCTCGCTCTGGTAGGTGTCCGGGAGGCCGCCTTGCCGCTTGGCGAGACCGGCCTCGTCATAGGAAAGACCGTAACGGCGCTGGACCTCCTCGGTCAGCTGGCGGCCGCCAAAGCTGCTCGTCCGGCTGTAGACGGAGCGCAGGCTGTGCATGACATTGATGACGGTGGTGGTGGCCCCGATGTCAAAAATGGCCGCGGTCTTTTCCATGCCCCCGCCGGCCATCTGCTCGGCGATGAGCGCGTAGGCGTTTTCCATCGCATACGTCTCGACGTCGACGATGACGGGCTCGTAGCCCCGTGCCTGCACGACGGCGACATAATCGTCGACCACCTCCTTGCGGCAGGCCACCATCAGGACGTCGACCTCCCCGGGGCTGTCCGGAGCCGGACCCAGCACCTGAAAGTCGAGATTGACCTCATTGAGCGGATAGGGAATGTGATGTTCGGCGTCGAGCTCGACCTGCGTCTGAATTTCGCTCTCGGAAAATTCCGCCGACAGACGCAGCGTTTTCGAAATCGCCTGGCTTGCGCCAACGGCCACGGCCACGCGGCGGGTCTTGGCGCCCGAGCGCTTGATGGCCCGATGAACCGTCGCACCCACCTGCTCCACATCGGCAATGGCGCGTTCGACAATGGCGTTTTGCGGCAACGGCTCGACGGCGAAGCGTTCAACCCGGTACTGGTTCTGCACTTTCGCCAGTTCCAGCACTTTGACGGACGACGTACTGATGTCCAGACCGACAAGCGGTAGCTTTTTCCGGCTAAACAGTTCCAAATTCCTCCCTATTTCCGGAACTTATGTCCGGTAAATCGCTCTTTAGTTGAGCTTACCCAGACTATAGATCACGCTGGGCAGCAATGACAAATCCTTGGGCTTCGCCGCCATTACCTTTATACTGGGCCCACCCGCTTACGAGATAGCATGGATCCCGCACACATGCCGACCACCCCATCGCGCCGGCTAGGTTTTCGTCTCCTACTGGTTTTCTTCGGAATGTTTGCAGCCGGTGTGCTGCTTGCCGGCGTCACGGCGCTAGTGATTGCGCCAACGCTGCCGTCCGTCCACAACATCATGCATAAACGCCTGAAGGCGCCCTTGCGCGTAGTGACACGCCACGGTGCCCTCATTGCGGAATTCGGCGACGAGGAACGGATGCCCGTCACCTTGAAGCAGGTGCCGAAAACGCTGATCGACGCGGTGCTCGCGGCCGAGGACAGTTCGTTTTATTCCAACCCCGGGATCGACCTGCTTGGCATCGTCCGCGCAGCGTGGGTCGACCTCCTCACGGGGCGCAAAGCCGAGGGCGCGAGCACCATCACCATGCAGGTGGCACGCAATTATTTTCTTAGTCCGCGCAAGACCTTCACGCGCAAGATCAAGGAAGTGTTGCTGGCCTTCAAGATTGCCCGGCAGCTGTCCAAGCAGGAAATCCTGCAGCTTTATCTGAACAAGATTTTCCTCGGCAACCACGCCTACGGCTTCGAGGCGGCCGCGCATACCTACTATGGCAAATCCCTGAAGGATCTGACCCTGCCGCAGCTGGCCATGCTGGCGGGACTGCCGCAGGCACCGTCGCTCGACAACCCGATCGACCACCCCCACAATGCGCGCATCCGCCGCCAGTATGTTCTCCACCGGATGCATGTCCTCGGGTACATCACCAAGGCCCAATACGAGGCGGCCAACGCCTCGCCAGTCGCCACGCGGCTGCACGCCCTCCATTATCAGGTGAGCGCGCCCTACGTCGCCGAGATGGTCCGCGAATACATGATTGCGCATTACGGACGCCAGAAGACCTATGACGACGGCTACACCGTCTACACGACCCTCGGCGCCAAGGAGCAGACGGCGGCCGATGAAGCGGTGCGCCAGGAACTGCTGAACTACAATATCCGCCACGGTTATTATGGTCCGGCGGCTGTGGTGCCCACCGCCGACCTCGCGTCCAAGAAGACGCTGGACAAGGCCCTGCGTCCCTACACGACGGTCGGCGGCCTGGTCCCCGGGATCGTGACCCGGGTCGGACACCGGTCGGTGACGATCTACGACCTTGACCGGCGCACCGTCACCATTGGCTGGCCCGGACTGGCCTGGGCCGCCCGCTTTCTGACGGTCAACACCGAAGGGCCGGCACCGACGAGCGCCGGACAGATCCTGGCCGCCGGCGATGTCGTCTATCTGAATCACGTGGCGCCGGGCAACTGGGCCCTGTCGCAGATTCCAAAGCCCTATGCGGCGCTCGTGTCACTGCGCCCCGACGATGGCGCCGTCGCGGCTTTGGTCGGCGGCTTTGACTTCTACCACGACAACTTCAACTGCGTGACACAGGCCTACCGGCAGCCTGGCTCGAGCTTCAAGCCCTTTGTTTATTCGGCGGCGCTCGCCAAGGGCTACACGGCGGCCAGCATGTTCAGTGGCGCGCCGATCGTGGCGCTAAGTGGCGCCCACGGAGAACTCTGGCGGCCGCACAATTTTTCCGAACACTTTCTCGGTATGACGCGGCTGCGGGTCGCGCTGGCCCGGTCGATCAACCTCGTCTCCATACGCGTGCTGCGCGCAGTCGGCATCGGCTACGCCATCCGCTACGCCGAACGCTTTGGTTTCAAGGAGTCACAGTTGCCGCACAGCCTGTCTTTGGTGCTGGGCAGCGCGACCTTGACGCCTCTCGAAATGGCGCGCGCCTACACCGTTTTCGCCAATGGCGGCTACCGCGTGCGTCCGTACTTCATCCGCAAAATCGTCGACGAAAAGGGTAAGGTCGTCTGGCATGCCAATCCGCTGGTGGTGCCGCCGCCGGGCAACGCCGCGACACCGCCGGCCAGCACGCCCGTCGGCACGCCCGCGCCCCGGTACGCGCCGCGCGTCATTACCGCGCAAAACGCCTACATCATGACCAGCATGATGGAAAGCGTGATCCGCTCGGGCACCGGACAACGGGCTTTGTCGTTGAAGCGCATCGATCTCGCCGGCAAGACCGGAACGTCCAATCACGAGCGCAATGCCTGGTTCTCGGGCTTTAGTCCTTACCTGGAAACGACGGCATGGATGGGCTTCCCGATTCCGGCCTCGCTTGGCCGCTACGAAGTGGGGGCCAACGCCGCTTTGCCCATCTGGATCCGTTATATGGGCGCAGCGCTTGCCGGCCGCCCGGATACCCCATTCCCGATGCCCAAAGGCATCGTCAGCGCCGACATCAACCGCGACACGGGCGAACTGACAAGCCCAAGCAATCCGCTGGCCATGCGCGAATACTTCATCAAGGGCACCGCCCCCAACAGCAACGCGGCTGGCAGCAGCGGACCACCCACGCCGTCCCCGGCTCAGGACGTCCGCAGCGGACTGTTCTGATGGTGCGGGCGGGACGGCATGGCGGGAACCGCCGGATGGAATCCGTGACCCGCCAGCGGATGGTCGCGGAGGCGGCCCGCATCATGGCCGAAGAGGGCGTTCGCGACTACCAGCTGGCCAAGCGCAAGGCGGCGCACCGGTTGAATCTGCCCGAAGACAAACACTGGCCGGCAAACGCCGAAATCGAAGCGGCCCTGAAAGAGCGCCTGCAGCTCTTCCATCAGGAACACCGGCAAGCGCTGCGGGCGCTGCGGCAAACGGCGGTCCGGGCCATGGAACTGCTGGCGCCCTTTGCACCGCGGCTGGTCGGCGAAGTCTTGAGCGGCGCGCTCCCCCGCTTTCCGGAGGTGCAACTGCATCTGGCGGCCGATTCGCTCGAAGACGTCGACCTCTTTCTCAGCAGTCACGACATCCCGCACGATCTGGAAGAGCGGCGGTTGCGCTACGGGCGCGAACGGTATGACCAGATACCGGTGCTGCGCTTCGTGGCCGGCGACACCCCGCTTGCCCTCTACATCTTCACCCCGCAGGCCATACGCGAAACCCCGCTCTCCCCGGTCGATGGCCAGCCGATGGCGCGCGCTTCCCAAAAGGATGTGGCGGCACTTATCGCCGCCAGCGCCTAGGGCGTGCTATCGTTGGCGCCACCGGCTGACCTGCACCCGCACCACTGACTGACAAGGATTTTCCGTGAAGCGCAAAATCGCCTCTTTGCTGAAAGACACCCTCGACGGGCTGAGCACAAAAGGGGAATTTCGGGGGCCCACGGAGGTCGACCTGACCCGGCCCCGGCAGGATGGGCATGGCGACTTCGCCTCGAACGTGGCGCTTGCCGCCGCCAAGGCCATGGGCGTGGCGCCGCGCGCCCTGGCCGAACGGATTCGCGCCGCCATCCCCCCAAGCCGGCTGATCGAACGGGTCGAGGTGGCCGGACCGGGCTTTCTCAATTTCTTCGTAAGTGCCGGGGCATGGCGTGATATCGTCCCCGAAATCCTCGGACAGGGCGATACCTTCGGCTACCTGCCCGCCAACGGCAAGCGCGTACTGCTGGAGTTCGTATCCGCCAACCCCAATGGGCCGCTTCACGTGGGCCACGGCCGCGGCGCCGCCTACGGTGACTCCCTGGCGCGCCTGATGACGAGCGCCGGATACACCGTGGAGCGCGAATACTACGTCAACGACGCCGGGCGCCAGATGGATATCCTGGCACTCAGCGTCTGGGCGCGCTACATGGAGGCTTGCGGGCAGCCGGTCGCCTTCCCTGCCAATGGTTACCGCGGTGATTATGTTCACGATATCGCCCGCCACCTGAAAGAGGCCGCAGGCGACAGCCTGATCCGGCCAGACGACGCGCCCGTCACGGGTGATGACATCGAGGCGATCACCGATGCGCGCATCGCCCACCTGAAAGCGGCACTCGGACCCCTGTACGGCACGCTGCACGGAACCGGCCTGAAGGCGATGCTCGCCGACATCCGCGAGGACCTGGAGGAGTTCGGCGTCCGCTATGACCGCTGGTACTCGGAACGGTCGCTCGTCGAAAGCGGCGCGATAAAACGCGCGCTGGCGCTTCTCGCAGCCCATGGTGACCTGTACGAAAAAGACGGCGCGCACTGGTTCCGCGCGACCCGTTACGGCGACGAAAAGGATCGGGTGGTCGTACGCGAAAACGCGGTGCCGACCTACTTTGCCTCGGATATCGCCTATCACCTGGAAAAATACGAGCGCGGGTACGACCACCTCATCAACATCTGGGGCGCCGATCACCACGGCTATATTCCCCGGGTCAAGGGCGCCGTTACCGCCATGGGACGCGATCCTGCGCGGCTGGAGATCCTGCTCGTGCAGTTCGCCATCCTCTACCGCGGCGGCCAGCGCGCCCAGATGTCGACCCGCAGCGGAGATTTCGTCACCCTGCGTGAGCTGCGCAAGGAGGTGGGCAACGACGCGGCGCGTTTTTTCTATGTCCTGCGCAAAAGCGAGCAGCACATGGATTTCGACCTGGACCTCGCCAAATCGCGCTCAAACGAAAACCCCGTGTTCTATGTCCAGTACGCGCACGCGCGCATTGTCAGCGTGTTCCGGCAGATGCGCGAGCGCGGACAAACCATGGCTGAACCCGGCGCGAGTGATCTCGGGCTGCTGACGGCCGGCGAGGAGCTCGCCTTGCTGCGCGCGCTGAATCAGTACACGCAGGTGATCGAGGAGGCCGCCGAAACGCGTGAGCCGCACCAGCTCGCCTACTACCTCCGGGAGCTCGCAAGCCTTCTGCACGCCTATTACAACGCGCAGGCGTTTTTGAGCGCTGAAGATCCGCTGCGCCAGGCGCGTCTCACGCTCCTGCTGGCGGTGCGGCAGGTGCTGGCCAACGGGCTTATGGTGCTCGGCGTGAGCGCCCCGGAGGCGATGTAATGACGGCGCCGCGCCGCCGCACCGGCCGGGCGCGGACCCGCTCATCCGAGGGATCCCCGTTTGCGCTGGTCGTCATCGTCACGCTGCTGGTGGGCGCGGGTCTCGGTGTCCTCGGATACCACTTTTTGCGCCGCCATGCGCGGATTCCGCTGAAAAGCGCCACACCAAGCCCAAGTCGGCCGGCGCCGCCCCAGGCGCCGCCGCCGCGCCCCAAGGCCCCCGTCCCCAAAGGCCCGGCACCGGGTTTGCCGGCGGCCACACAGTTCGATTTCTACACTATCCTGCCGAAGCTCCGCCACCCTCGCCAGGGCATCTTCCCGCACGCGCAGCACCTGCACACCCCGGGAAGCGCAACCCATCCCGTGTTTGCGTCGGGCGGGCGGTACACCCTGCAGGCGGCGTCCTTCCCGGACGAAAAAGATGCCCAGTTGCTCGTTGCCAGGCTCACGCTGCGCGACCTGCACGCCTATATCGAGCGGGCCCGCATCAGCGGCCGCGGCATCTTCTACCGTGTGCGCGTCGGACCCCTGCACCGCCGCCAGCTCGCCAAAGTGCGCACCATACTCGGGCGGATGGCGCTGCAACCCATTGTATTAAAAGAGACGCCGGCCCGCTGAACGGCCCGCGGCGGCCCTTCGGGGGACCGCCTGGCAGTTTTTTTTCATGCAAACGTAAAATCAAATTGCATTGCATGGAAAACATGCCTATCATTCGCCCGATTCCACGGCACCGAAGGCGGCCGCCATTCTTGTTAGCGATCCGATCGTTAACGGGCCTAACGCTGACCGGGTGTGCACGGGAGCTACTTCAACGGAACTGTCATAGACGAAGGTCTTGGAGTTCCTCAGCAACAAAATTGGAGGGCTTGCCCATGCGCTCACTTGGACATCAGATTGTGGCCGAGTTTTATGGATGCAACCAAGAGCAGCTAAACGACGTTGCATACATTCGGCATCACATGCTGGAGGCCGCCGTGAAATCCGGCGCCACGATTGTCACGGAGACGTTTCACCATTTTTCCCCGCACGGCGTTTCCGGAGCCGTGATCATTGCCGAAAGCCATCTGGCGATCCACACCTGGCCGGAATACGGCTACGCGGCGGTGGATCTATTCACCTGCGGCGACTCGGTATCGGCGGAAACCGGCTTTCATCACCTGCGTGAGGCCCTGGGAGCAGTGCACGTGTCGACGATGGAGGTCCATCGGGGCCAGATCGACATGATGACGGCCGTCAAGAACGAGCGCCCGTCCATTAAACTCGTAGCAGGCCAGATCGCCTAGGGCGTTCGTCATGATCATCAAGACACCGACGTCCCACACGTTTGTGACCGGGGCCAGTGAGGGCTATACGCCATTGAACGCCTTCGATGGCGCCCTGCTGGCGGCCGGCATCGGCAACACCAACCTGGTAAAGATGTCGTCGATCGTTCCGCCTGGAACGCGCGAGGTGCGCCGGGAGGAACTGCATCTGCCCCCCGGCGCGCTCGTGCCGGTCGCCTACGCGGCGATGGAATCGGACATTCCCGGGTCGATGATCTGCGCCGCCGTGGCGGCAGCCTGGCCTACGGATCCCGCCAAACCCGGCCTCATCATGGAATACCATGCTCATGGTCACCGCGAGGATGCCGAATCGGTGGTACGGCGCATGGCCGAAGAAGGCATGCGCATGCGCGGTTGGGAAATCAAGACGCTGAAATCCGCGGCCATCGATCACCGGGTGGACAAGATCGGCGCGGCGTTCGCCGCCGTCGTGCTCTGGGATCTGTAATGGAACGGGACGGCTGGTACAGCGAGGAATGGGCGGGCCAAGGCTCGGCCATTTCGCTGCGCATCAAGGAAAAGCTGCACGACGAGCAATCCCCGTACCAGCGTATCGAGATCTATGAAACCGAAACATTCGGCACGCTGATGACACTCGACGGGCTGGTCATGGTCACCGACCGTGACAATTTCGTCTACCACGAAATGATGTCCCATCCCGCCCTGTTCACCCATGAGAAGCCCGAGCGGGTCCTCATCATTGGCGGCGGCGATTGTGGAACGTTGCGTGAAGTCCTGAAACACGAAGAGGTCCGGCACGTCGATCAGGTCGAACTCGACGAACGGGTCACCCGCGTGGCGGAACGTTATTTTCCCGAATTGTGTGCCGCCAACGCCGATCCGCGGGCTCACCTGCATTTCCAGGATGGCATAAAGTGGGTCAAGGATGCGCCGGCGGGAAGCTACGACGTCATCATCGTCGATTCCACCGACCCGGTCGGTCCGGCGGCCGGACTGTTTGGCCAGGCGTTCTACGCAGACTGTCTGCGCGCGCTCGCACGAGACGGCATCGTGGTGGGTCAGAGCGAATCGCCGCTCTTCCATGCCGGGCTGATCAAAAGCATGCATGAGGCGCTGCGGGGGGCCAACTTCCTCGACGTCGCCACCCTCTATTTCCCGCAGTGCACCTACCCGTCCGGCTGGTGGAGCGCCACGATGGCACGCCGCGACACCACGCTCGCCGGATTCCGGGAAGAAGCCGTGGCGGAGCGCGATTTTGCGACCCGTTACTACAACGACGGAATACACCGCGCAGCGCTCGCTTCGCCCGAATTCCTGTTCCAATCCCTGCTCTAACGTATTGCCGGTCCGGCGATTTTTGCAAGGGCGGCGCCGTTCGCCCCGGATTTGGGCGGCGTGCCCATTAGTAGTGCATTAAATAGTCCTAAAATACTATATATTGGGTTTGCGTCTTGCCTCGATCCCCAAGCCCCGATACACTGGAATGAGACTGAATCGAGGATCCCGCAGGTCCCGCCTGGGATACGCGCCGGCCCTCACTTAAGGAGAATGCGACGATGGATAACGCGCAACGGACGCAGCCCCCCAAAAACCCGAAAGCCGCCACCGACCCGAGCTTGCGAGTGATCCGCCGCAACGGCACGGCGGCCTCGTTCGACGCCGCCAAGATCGCCATCGCGATCACCAAGGCGTTCATGGCGACCGAAGGGGCCACCGGGAGCACCTCGGCGCGCGTGCGCGAACTCGTGGCGGGATTGACCGACCAGGTCGTGGCCGCCTTGACCAGGCGTCTGCCAAGCGGCGGCACGGTGCACATCGAAGACATCCAGGACCAGGTCGAGCTCGCCCTTATGCGCAACGGGCACCATGAGGTCGCCCGCCGCTACGTGCTGTACCGCGAAGAGCGCGCCCGCGCGCGCGCAGTGGACCTCGCGGTACCCCCCCGCGAGCAGACCCTCCGGGTGCGGCGTGCGGATGGCTCGGTGGCGCCGCTTGATCGCGACCGCCTGCGCACGGTGATCGACGAGGCCTGCTCCGGATTGCCGGCCGTGTCGGCAGAGGTGGTCATGCAGGCCTTGCTGCGCAACCTGTTCGACGGCGTCGAGGAACACGACGTGATGCAGTCGGCGATCTTGAGCGCGCGGGCGCTCATCGAGACGGAGCCGGATTACACGTACGTCAGCGCGCGCCTCCTGCTGGATACACTGCGCCATGAAGTGCTGAACCGTTTTCACACCCACAAAGAGATGCGCGCGGAATATCCGCACTACTTCGGCCGCTTCATTCAGGAAGGCATCGAGGCCGAACTGCTCGACCCGCGGCTGGCCGGTTATGATCTAACCCGCTTGGGCGCGGCCTTGAAGGCCGAACGCGATCTCGATTTCACGTATCTCGGGCTGCAAACCCTTTACGACCGGTACTTCCTGCACCGCGACGACCGGCGCATCGAGATGCCGCAGGCGTTCTGGATGCGCGTGGCGATGGGACTCGCCCTCAATGAACCGGATCGGGAGGACCGCTGCATCGAGTTCTACGAGGTGTTGTCGACTTTTGATTTCGTGTCCTCCACGCCCACACTGTTCAATTCCGGAACGATGCGGTCGCAGCTGTCGTCGTGCTATCTCACCACCGTCTCCGATGACCTCGAGGGCATCTACAGCGCGGTCAAGGACAACGCGCTGCTGTCGAAGTACGCGGGAGGGCTCGGCAACGACTGGTCCCGGGTGCGCGCCCTGGGGGCCCGCATCAAGGGCACCAACGGCAAGTCACAGGGCGTGATCCCGTTCCTCAAGGTGGCCAATGACACCGCCGTTGCGGTCAACCAGGGTGGCCGCCGGAAAGGGGCCGTATGCGCCTATCTGGAGACCTGGCATCTCGACATCGAGGAATTCCTCGAACTGCGCAAGAACACCGGCGATGACCGCCGGCGCACGCACGACATGAACACCGCCAACTGGATTCCCGATCTTTTTGTCGAGAGGGTGCGGGCCGGTGCGGACTGGACACTGTTTTCGCCATCCGATGTGCCGGATCTCCATGACCTCTATGGCGATGCCTTCCGCGTGGCCTACGAACGCCACGAGGAGCGGGCGCGCCGCGGGGAAATCAAGCTTTACAAGACCGTGCGGGCGCTCGATCTCTGGCGCAAGATGCTGTCGATGCTCTTTGAGACAGGTCATCCGTGGTTGACCTTCAAGGACGCCTGCAACCTGCGCAGCCCGCAGCAGCACAAGGGGGTCGTGCACAGCTCGAACCTCTGCTGCATGACGGCCGACCAGCGGGTGGTCACCGATCGCGGCCTCCTCACGGTTGGCGAGCTCTACCGGCTCGGCGGCCACAACAAGGTGCTCGGTCTAGACGGCGTGTACGAGGCCTCGCCGATGCTGTTGCCGCGCCCCAACGCGCCCATCGTGCGCATCGAGACCGCGGAAGGGTACAACCACAAGGTCACGCCCGACCACAAGGTTTGGGTGAAGGATCGGGGCTGGGTGGAAGCACAGCAGCTGGTGCCGGGTGACATCATCCTGACGCAACAGCGCGAGGGCCTCTTCGGTCCGGCCCACAATCCGCAGATCGCGTTCGTGATGGGTCTTGTGGCCGCGAGCGCCGCCTATGGCCGCCATGCGGTGGTTGCCATCGAAAACGAAGGTCTGGCATTTATCGGCAAGGGCCAGCGCCACAGCCCGTCCCACCATCACGGCGGACGGGAAGACCGGGAGCACCGGGATCACCAGATGCCGCTTGCGGTGCCCGCGCTGGTCTGGGGCGGGGATCGTGAAACCGCCGCGGCCTATCTGCGCGGCCTGTATCAGGCCGGCCAGGGGCCGGTGAAGACGCTCGCGCTGGCCTGCGTCGACCAGGATTTCGCCGAAGAGCTGCAAATCCTGTGGGCCAATCTCGGCGTCGAATGTCACATCCGTCGCGTCGACAAAAGCTACTGGAGCCACCCCCTCCATCGCCTGCTCATTGCCAGCGTCGAAGGCCATATTCGGGCGGCCGAGATCCTGCGCATCCCGGCCGGGGATGCGGTGGCCCTCTATGCGGGCGATCCGATGCGCGTCAAGCAGCAGAACTGCGCCACCTTCACCGGCCTTACGGTCCTGCCCAACGAAGACGCCTACTGCCTGATGGTGGAGTCGCAGACCCACGCGTGGACGGTCAACGGTCTTGTGACCAAAAACACCGAGATCACGCTCAACACCTCCGACGAAGAGATCGCGGTGTGCAACCTCGGATCGGTCAATCTGGGAGCACATGTCACCCCTGGCAAAGGGCTTGATCTGGACAAGCTGAGCCGCACCGTGCGCACGGCGATGCGCATGCTCGACAACGTCATCGACATCAACTACTACTCGGTGCCGCAGGCGCGCACGTCCAATCTGAGACACCGTCCGGTCGGGCTCGGCATCATGGGTTTTCAGGATGCGCTCTACAAGCTGCGCCTGCCCTACAGCTGCGAAGAAGCGATGGACTTCGCGGATCGCTCGATGGAGGCGGTGAGCTATTTCGCCATCCTCGCGTCGAGCGAACTTGCCGGGGAGCGAGGGGCGTACACGACCTATGAGGGCTCCTTGTGGCAACAAGGGATCCTGCCCATCGACAGCATCGTCCTGCTGGAACGCAGCCGCCATCTGCCACTGCACATGGACCGGACGCAGCGCCTCGATTGGGGAAAGGTGCGCGCCTCCATCGCCGCGCATGGCATGCGCAACTCCAACTGCCTGGCGATCGCACCGACGGCGACCATTTCGAACATCGCGGGCGTCGGACAAAGCATCGAGCCGACCTACCAGAACCTGTTCGTGAAATCGAATCTGTCCGGAGAATTCACGGTGCTGAATGAACACCTCGTCCGGGACCTGAAGGTGCGGAACCTGTGGGATCCGGTCATGGTCAATGACCTGAAGTACTACAACGGGCGCCTGGGCGCCATCGACCGCGTGCCGGCCGACCTGAAGGCGCTTTACGCGACAGCATTCGAAATCGAGCCCAGATGGCTCATCGAGGCGGCATCGAGGCGGCAGAAGTGGATCGATCAGGCGCAGAGCCTGAATCTCTACATGGCCGAGCCGTCCGGCCGGAAACTTTCGGACATGTACATGCTGGCCTGGGAAAAGGGTCTGAAGACGACGTACTACCTGCGTACGCTGGGCGCCACGTCGGTGGAGAAATCGACCCTGAATGACGGCGCACTCAACGCCGTGCGCCCGGCCTCCGAGGCGCCGCAGGCGTGCGCCATCAACGATCCGCAGTGTGAAGCCTGCCAGTAAGCGGGAGGAAAGATGCTCGGGACAGACAGTCGCGGCCGCACCCCGGCAGCCGGCCTGACCGGCCTTGAAGATCTGAAGATCGGTTCGGGACGGGTGCAGGTCGACGACAAGCGCATCCTCAACTGCCAGGCCGACGTGAATCAGCTGGTGCCTTTCAAGTACCAGTGGGCGTGGCAGAAATACCTGGACGCCTGCGCGAATCACTGGATGCCGCAGGAAATCAACATGTCCCGGGACATCGCCACATGGAAAGACCCCAATGGCCTGACGCCCGATGAACGCATGATCATCAAGCGCAACCTCGGGTTCTTTGTGACCGCCGACTCCCTCGTGGCGAACAATCTGGTGCTGGCGATTTACCGGCACATCACCAACCCCGAGTGCCGCCAGTACCTGCTCCGTCAGGCCTTCGAGGAGGCGCTGCATACGCACGCCTACCAGCACATCGTCGAAAGTCTCGGCCTGGATCAGGGCGAGATCTTCAACATGTACCGCGAGGTGCCCTGCATCGCCGACAAGGATGTCTTTGAGTTGCAGTTCACCCGCGAGCTCATGGACCCGGCGTTCACGACGGGTACCGAGGAGAATGACCGGCGCTTCCTGCGCAATCTGATCGGCTACTACGTGCTCATGGAGGGGATTTTCTTCTACGTGGGGTTTGTGCAGATGCTGTCGTTTGGACGGCGGAACAAGATGGCCGGCGCAAGCGAACAGTTTCAGTACATCCTGCGCGATGAATCCATGCACCTCAATTTCGGCATCGACCTCATCAACCAGATCAAGGCCGAAAACCCGCGGCTCTGGACAGAAGCGTTCCAGGGGGAAGTGGCGGACCTGATCCGGCAGGCGGTGGCACTGGAATGCCGCTACGCGGCCGACACCATGCCGCGGGGCGTTCTCGGCCTCAATGCGGCGATGTTTGACGAATATCTGCAGTTCATCGCCAACCGGCGCTGCCAGCAGATCGGTCTGCCCGCACAGTATCCCGGCACGGCCAACCCCTTCCCGTGGATGAGCGAAGTGCTGGACCTGAAGAAGGAAAAGAACTTCTTCGAGACGCGGGTCACGGAATACCAGACCGGCGGCGCCCTGTCCTGGGATTAACCCGCCGCCGTGCGCGCGCATCCGCCTTGGAAAAAGCAGACCATCGGGTCTGCTTTTTTTATGGAAAGCGCCCGCGTCGGCCGTGCGGCGGGGCCGAGAAGATCAGGGGGGGCCTTGGCGGCCCCGCGCAGATCTAGCGCAGCGTACGGCCAAAGATGCCGGTCATGATCCCGTCACGCTGCCACGCATGGATGAGGGCCATGCCCACGTGACCATACCAATAGGCCCATGCGAAGTTGGCGACAAAACTGTGCAAAAAGGCCGCGTGGCGAGCCGTGGCGGTGCCGTGTCCGAAGGTGAAAAAAAGTACGAGGCCCGTTACCGCCATGCCCGTTACGGCCAGGAGGCCGAGCCCGTGGGTGAAACCGGAAAGGCCGGCTGCGGTGTCTTCCGGCAGGCGCCAGGCGAGCAGCGTGCGGATATCGCGCCAAATCGCCGCGCGGCCGGTCCGCGACCACGGAAACAGATGCGCAAAATCGGCGTCACCTGAAAAGAAAGCACTGTAACCCCAATGGGCGACAATGACCGCCACAGTGGCCAGACCGACCCACTCGTGCAGCTGGAAAAACAGCAAGCCGGACGGGGCAGGCGCGCGGTGCGGGTGCGGAACCTGCATGACGAGGCTCAAGAGCAGTTGTAGGGTCACCGTGACCGCCATACCACCGTGCAGAAATTTCGTCGCCCCCGTCCAATAGGGCCGCCGGATGGCGGGTGTGTTGCGAGACTGACTCATCTGTTTTCGATTCCTGTGTGACGGCGGCGTTTGGCAACCCGCCTTTGGTGGCCCGGGGTGTACCGTTTTGCGGATGGCACGCCCAGCCGGAATCCGTAGGATGCAGGGGGATCCAAGGGGCATACCCCCCGAGCCGCCTTGGCTTGGATTTTCAGGGGGCCGTACCGATTCAGGAGACTGCCATGTCCATGTTACGAAATCCGAACAGGTCCCGGAAGACCTTTTGGGCTGTCATTTTCTGTGCGTTTCCCCTGGCCGCCTTCGCCGCCAACGGCAATGGCATGATGAACGGCACAGGATCGGAGACAGGCGCGGCTCCGGCCCAAGCGGCGCCACAGCACGAAGCCGCCGGCGGCGCCACCATTCGTGAGATTCAGTCGGCACTAAACCAGAAGGACAAGGCCGGACTGGTCGTCGATGGCAAGCTGGGCGCCAAGACCATGGCGGCCTTGAAAAAGTTTCAGAAGGCGCATGGGCTGCCGGAGACCGGCCGGCCCAACAAGAAAACCGATAACGCCCTCGGCCTTTGACCGCGGGCCCGCGTCCGTGGTGACACACGGACGCGGTCGCCTTGCCTGGGGCCGGTGAATCCGCCGTACGGCCGCCGCTAGGCGCGCCCCCCGGCGGCGGGGTCGCGGCTGTGATCTTTGCCGAGCACCATGTACATAGCCGGAACCACAAACAAGGAAAACAGGGAACCGAGGCTCAGGCCGGCGAAGATCACAAGCCCCATGGCAAAGCGCGCAGCCGCTCCCGGGCCGGTGGCAAGCAACAGCGGCAGCACGCCGATCACCATGGCGCCAGTGGTCATGAGAATCGGCCGCAGGCGGATGGATGACGCGCGTTCCACGGCCTCGCGCTTGCTGAGACCGCCGTGGCGCTGCGCCTCATTGGCAAACTGCACGATCAGGATGCCCTGCTTGGTGATCAGACCGATGAGGGTGATCAAACCCACCTCGGTATAAATGTTGATGGTGCCAAAACCAAGGCTCAGGAAGATCAGGGCACCACTTATGGACATCGGCACGGTGACGAGCACGATCAGCGGATCCCGGAAACTCTCGAACTGTGCCGCGAGCAGCAAAAAGATCAGCAGGATGGCCAGGAAGAACGTCACCAGCAGCCCGCTCCGGTTGTGCATGAACTGGCGAGATTCGCTCGCGTAGTTGATGCTAAAGCCCTGCGGGAAAATGCGATGCGCCTGCAGACGCAGGTATGACAAGGCCTGTCCCATGGTCACGCCCGGCATCGGCACCGCCTGAATGGTCGCGGAATTCATCTGCTGGAACTGCGGCAGGAACTCGGGCTCGATCTGGCGGTGAATCGAGGCGAGCGTCGACAACGCCACCATGTGTCCGGTCGGCGTGCGCAGGTAGAAGTCTTTCAAAAGCCCGGGATTGGCGCGGTATTTCTGTGCCACCTGCGGAATCACCTCGTAGCTGCGGCCTGCGAGGTCGAAGCGGTTGATGTAATTGCCGCTCAACAAAGGCTGCAGGTTGGCCGCCACCTGCTGCATGGTGAATCCGAGATCGGATGCGATATTGCGATGGATTTTCACGACGACCTGCGGATTGTCGTAGCGAAGGTCCTTGGCAACGTACGCAAAGAGGCCGCTGCGCTCGGCGATGCCGATCAGCTGATTGGCCACCCGGTCGATCTTCCGGTAGCCGGCGCTCGCCTGGATCACGAACTGCACCGGCGGACCCCCCGCAGAACCCGGCAGCGGCGGCCGCTGGAAGACCGCAAGCTGTAATCCCGCGATGTGATTCATCTCATTTTGGACGATGGGCTGCAGCTGCATCGTGCTCATCGACCGCTTGCTCCACGAGACGAGATGCATACCCGCCATGAGCGCGTTGTCGCCAGCGCCGGTCGGTGAGAAACCGCTGATCATGAAGCTCTTGTCGTAGCCTTTGGTCCGCTCGAAATCGTGGATGATCTGCATCCCGTAGGTGCGCAGGTAATGGGGTGTGGCGGTGGGCGGCGCGGTGCCGGCGACGAACAAAACCCCCTGGTCCTCCTGGGGCGCCAGCTCCTGGCGCGTCGTCGTGAACAGGAAATAGGTGCTGACCAGCATGGCGGCGGCAAAGACGAGCGTCACCGGCAGGTAGTCGAGACTGCCGTGCAGAAGACGGTCATAGTGAAGACGCAGGCGATCGAAGCGTTCGTCGACGAAATGCCCAAAGCCGTGGGGTGTGCTGTGCCGCAATACCCGCGCACTCAGCATCGGTGAGAGTGTCAGCGCGACCACCATCGATACGAGCACCGCAGCCACCAGCGTAAAGGCGAACTCCGAAAACAGGCTGCCGGTCAGGCCACCCATAAAGCCGATCGGTGCGAACACCGCCACCAGCGTGGTCGACATGACGACGATCGGCGAGAGCAGCTCGCGCCCCGACAGGATCGCGGCATCCACGGGCGTGCGCCCCTCCTCGATGTGGCGATGGATGTTTTCCACCACGACGATGGCGTCGTCGACCACCAGTCCGATGGCGAGCACGATGGCAAGCAGCGTGAGCAGATTGATCGTGAAATGCATGATCATCATCAAAAGCCCCGCGCCGACGATCGACAGCGGAATGGCAACGCCGGGGATGATGGCGGCCCGCAGCGAACCGAGGAACAAAAGGATGACGAGAATCACCACCACGAGGGTGATGGCGATGGTGGTGACGATTTCGTGCAACGCGGCGGTGATGTAGCTGCTTGCGTCGTACGGGATGGCCGCATGCAGGGCCGGCGGAAACTGGCGCTGAAGGCCCGCGAGCGCGTGGCGCACACCGCGGGCGACGTCCAGCGAATTGGCCGTGGGCGTGGGCTGGATGCCGATGTAAGCAGCCGTGGTACCGTCGAAGAACGCCTCCTGCGTGTAGGTTTCGGCGCCGAGCGTTACGTGTCCGATCTGCTTTAGGCGGATCGGCGTGTCACCCACCTGGGCAACAATCAGGTTGCGGAATTCCTGCGGGGTGGTCAGACTGGTCGTGGCACTGATGACCTCGGCGATGTTACGGCTACGGGTACGGCCCACCGCGGAGATGTAGTTGTTGCCGGCAAGCGCCGCGGCCACCTGCGAAGCGTCGACGTGCAGCGCCGCCATCTTGCGGGGATTGAGCCAGACGCGCATGGCAAAGGTGTTGCCCGAGCCGGTGCCGGCGGGCACGATCTGCGCCTGGCTTACGCCGTTGACCGCCACCAAAGTCGGCTGGACGACGCGCAGCAGATAATCGGTGATCTGCTGCTGCGACATGTGGTGACTGTAGAAGGCGATGTACATGAGGTCGGTCGAGTCGCCGACGGTGACGTTGATGACCGGCAATTCGCTGCCCGTGGGCAGCTTGTTCACGACCTGCTGGATCTTCGACTGGATATTGGCGACCGCGGCGTCGGGGCTGTAATTGAGGGCCATGTACACCGTGATCGTCGAGGCGCCCTCGGCGCTGGTCGAAGTCAGGTACGAAATGCCCGGCGCCGTCGCGATCACCCGCTCAAGCGGTGTCGTGAGGAAGCCCTGGACGGTACTTGGGCTCGCACCCGGGTACACCGTCGTCACGGTGATGGTGGTGTTCGTCATCTTCGGGTACTGGCGTACCGTCATGCCGAGATAGGAACGCAGCCCCAGCAGGAAGATGACGAGACTGAGGGCGGTGGCGAGAACCGGCCGGCGAATGAAGAAGTCTGTGAAGTTCATGGCGGCGCCTTAAGGCTGGACGCTGTCGTTGACAGCGACCGGCATGCCATTGTGCAGCTTGACCTGTCCGGCCGTAACCACCGTCCAGCCCGCCTTGAGGCCGGATCTGATGGCGATACGGCTGCCGCGCTGCTCGCCGGTGCGCACCAGAACCTGCTTGGCGACAAGCAGGCTCTTGCCGTTCTTGGTGACATGGCGTACCACATAGACGGTGTCGCCATAGGTGTTGTAGGTAAGCGCCACCGCCGGAACCGTGAGCACCGTGGTGGTGGTCTTGCTGATGACGCGCGCGTCGCCAAACATGCCCGGGCGCAGGGCCCCGTCCTGATTGGGGATCTCGGCCTGCACAAGCAGGTTGCGCGTCTGCGGGTTGACTGTGGCGTCGACGGCGTGGATCTGTCCGCTGAAGACGCGGTTTGGGTAGCTGTCGACGGTGAGTTCGACTCGCTCGTGCAGATGGATGTGGGCCAGATCCTGCTGTGGCACATCGAAGTTGGCGTAGAGATTTTCGTAGGACTGGAGGTCTACGATGGGCGTGCCCGGCGCCAGATATTGTCCGAGATTGACCTGGCGGATGCCGAGCACACCGGTAAACGGCGCCCGCAAGGCCAGCTGGTTGATGGTGGCGCGATCGCCCGCCACGCGCGCCTTGGCGCTGTCGTAGGTGGCTGCCACCGTGTCGAGCTGGGCGCGGCTTGCGGCACGGCCCTTGTACAGGATGCGCGTGCGGCGCAGGTTCGACCATGCCAGGCGCATCTGCGCAATATCGTAGGCGAGCTGCGCCAGTTGCGGCCGGTCATCGACCTGCACGAGCGGGCTGCCCGCGCGCACGGCTTCCCCGGAGTGGAAGTCGATGGCCGTTACCGCACCCGGCAGCTGCGCTGCCAGCGTGACCCCCTGGGTCGCAAGCAGCGTGGCCACGCTATGGATCTGCCGGTGCCAGTGCGCCGGTTCGACTTGGGCCGTCGATACGGTGATGACCGGTATGCCGCGGCTGGCCATGAAAGCGCGGGTCTTGTAGCTCACAAACGCCTTCCAGCCAAACACGAGCCCGAACAGGACGAGGAGCGAAAACACCACCGTGAACATGCGCTTTTTCATCGTTGCGTTTTCCTTTGCGACGCGTTCGTCTCTTGCGAATGGGCGGATTGCGCCGGTCCAAGGCCCCCGCCAAGGGCCGTATAAAGGCCCACCGTATCCAGGTAACGCTGTGCCTTGGCACGGACGTAGGCGATACGCGCCTGACTGTACAGGGCTTCGTTGGTAAGAAGCTGCAGGGAATCGATGGCGCCGGCGCGGTAGCTCTCCTCCGCCAGATGGAGGGCCTGGCGGGCCGCTTCATAAGCGTCGCGCTGGTCACGCAGCGCCTGGGCGTCGTGGGCGAGCGCGCGCAGACTGCTGGCCACCTGCTGGAAGGCGTCGAGAACGGTCTGCCGATAGGTGGCGAGCGTGCCGGCGTACTGGGCGATCGCCTCGCGGCGTTGCGCGCGCAGTGTGCCCCCATGAAAAATCGGTGCAAGCAGGCTGCCGGCGAGGCTCCAGACGTTGCTCGCCGGCGAGAAGAACTTGTCGGGCTGCAGGCTTTCCTGGCCAAAGGTCGCGGTCAACTGCACGACCGGATAAAACTGCGCATCGGCGATGCCGATGGCGGCGTTGGCATAACGTAACTGTTCCAGGGCGGCGCGAATGTCAGGCCGCTGCCGGACGAGCTGCGACGGCAGACTCACGGGCAGGTGGGTGGGCAGGTGCAGATCCCGCAGACGCAGATGCATCGGGCGCCATGCCGACGGGAACTCTCCGATTAGCGTCGCCAGCGTATAGCGTGACACGGCCAGCTGCTGCGCGAGCGCCGGCAGGGTCGCACGGCTGGTGGCGAGCTGGCTTTCCTGGTTGATGACGGCAAGATAGGGGACTGCGCCCGCGCGGTATTGCAGGCGCGTCAACGCGAGCAGACGCACTTCGCTGCGGATGATGCTTTTGGTGGCGGCGACCTCGGTGCGTTCGGAGGCGGCCAGGATGGCCGTGGTGGCGATGTTGCCGACCAGGGAAAGCTGCGCGGCCAGCATCTGGTCGCGCTGGTACGCGGCCTGCGCCTCGGCGCTGCGGTAAACGAGCCGGTTGGCGCCGAAGACGTCGGGAAAGTAGCTGACCGAAAGGCCGCCCGTGTACAACGAATAGATGCTGCCGGAGCTCGAGCCGGAACTCTTCGGGCCAAAACTCGAATCCTGGCGGCTGGCGCCGAGATTGCCATTGACCTGCGGATAAAAGATGCCCTCTTCGGCGGCCACCGCGGCGCGCGCCTGCTCGAGACGGGCAACGGCGGCCTTCAGGGTCTGGCTGTTGCGCAGGCCGCGTGCCATCAGGCGATCGAGATCCGGGGAATGAAAACCGGTCCACCAGCGGGCACTCACCGCCATGGCGGGCACGAAGTGCTGCGCATGACCGGCCAGGCCGCGCGCCTGGACGGTGGCCGCGGCATGCCGGCGCAGGGTGTAGCGCCCCACGGTCGGCGAGCGCGGGGCGTGGAAACGCGGACCGATCGAACAACCGGCCAACGCCAGCCCGAGAAGCGTGAGCGCGAGAACGGGGCGTACCTTGGGATGGCGATATCGCTCAGGTGTCATGGTCCTCGAGCCTCTCCGCGTGGCGGGATGACAGCAGCATACCACCCGGCTTTGCGGCCGCCGGGGACATCCGATGTGATTGGTGATTCGCCTAATTATTAGCGTGCTAAATAATATCCACTTCGGGGAAGCCGAGGCAAGCCGTTGTTACAAGAAAAAACACACACGGCGCGCAGGGGAAAACCGATCTGCGGTAATCTTGGCCGCAGGGGACAGGCTTTGCTATAACACACAACACCACTTCCCCATCACGCCCAGACCAGAGGAGACACGGATGAAGCTCTATTACGCGCCCGGCGCCTGTTCGCTCGCCCCCCACATCGTCATGAATGAAATGGACCTGCCGTGCGAACGGGAAAAAGTCGATCTCGGCACGCACAAGACGGAAGGCGGGAAGGATTTCATGGCCATCAATCCCAAGGGTTATGTGCCCGCGCTGGTGCTCGACAACGGGGTGCTCCTGACCGAAGTCGCCGCCATCGTACAGTACCTGGGCGACCAGAAGGCGACCGGCATCGTCGCGCCTGCCGGCACCATCACCCGCTACCAGCAGATGGAGTGGCTGAGCTTCATCGCCACCGAAATCCACAAGCAGCTCGGGCCTTTTTTCCGGCCCAACCTGCCGGCGGACACCCGCGAACAGCAAATGGCCCTGCTCAAGCGCCGCTTCGACTACCTGGTCAGCCACATCAAGGGACCCTTCATCGGGGGCAACGAGTTTTCAGTCGCCGACGCCTATCTGTTTACGGTCCTGAACTGGACACGTTTTTTGAAATTCGACATGGGTGCGTGGCCGGCACTCACCGCGTACATGGAGCGGGTGCAAAGCCGCCCGGCCGTCAAAAAGACACTGGCCGAAGAGGGATTGGCCTGAACACGGGATTCGCGTCTCGGCGGCGAGGCGCGCTTTTCCCGGCGCGCACGCGCGGTCTGTACGCAAGGGTCGACGAAGGCCAGGGGGCATCTGCGTGATCAAGCCAGAACTCCGGCACACCGCGATCCGCGACCAGCAGTTTGCCGGGGTGACTTACCACATCGAGGGTGAGCTCGTCCCGGTGCTGCGGGTGTCTCTCGGGCAGGCGCCGATATTTTTCGACCATCACATCCTGCTCTGGAAGAGCGCAACAACGCGTATCGGCACGAAGGCGGTGCGCGGCCTGCTAAAGCGCGCCATGGGCAGGATGCCCATCCTGCTTTGCACCGCGACCGGGCCCGGTGAGGTTGCGTTCAGCCGCGACGGCGCCGGCCAGATCATACCCATCCACCTCCAGCCGGGGCAGGGCATCCACACACGCGAACACCAGTATCTGGCGGCCACGGGTCAAGTGGCCTATACGATCACGCGCGCAAGAGGCATCATGAACTGGGTTTTGGGCGGCAACACGCTGCTCATCGACCACTTTCGCGCCGAGGGCGGACCCGGCATCGTCTGGCTGCACGGCTATGGCAACGTATTCGAAGTGACACTTGCCGAGGGCGAGGCCATCGATGTCGAGCCAGGCGCGTGGTTCTACAAGGACCCTTCGGTGACCATGACGACCATCACGCAGAACCTGAGTGCCGGCTTGCTGGCGAGCGCCGTTTCGTTCTTCTGGAACCGCCTGACGGGACCTGGACGCGTCGGTCTGCAGTCCCTGTATGTCCCGCCAAGCCCTGGTGCCATCTGATGCAGCCACCCGCGGCTGTGCGCCGCGTGCTGTTCACGGCCGTCGCGCTCGCACTTCTCTATCCGCTCTACGGCTTGTTTGCGCCGGTGGGATCATGGCAATGGCACGGCCACCATGCGTTCGCGTCGTTGCGTGTGTCGTTTGCGCTCACTCTGGTCGCCTTGGCCATCGTGGTTTTGATCGGCACACCCCTTGCGTGGTCGCTCAAACATGCCTCGCGCAAAGAGCGCACCGCGTTCGACGCGATCATCCTGCTGTCGGTTCTCATGCCGCCGCTCGCGCTCGGGCTTTTGCTGGCGCTCGCCTTCGGGCCATCGACGGCGATCGGCCGCCTCCTGCTTTCGATGAACATACCGACGAGCAACAGCGATGCGTCTTTCATCGTCACGCAGATGTACGCAAGCCTCGGCTACTACGTGATCGGCGCCACGGCGGCATTTGAGGCGGTGCCCGCGGATCTGGAGCAAAGCGCCGCCCTCCTCGGCCTCAAACCATGGCGGATCTTCAGGCGCATCACCTTGCCGCTTGCGCGGCTCGGCCTTGCCGGCGCCCTGAGTCTTGCGTGGGTACGGGCGCTCGGGGAATTCGGTGCGATCATGGTCACCTCCTATTACCCCCACGGCATGCCGGTGCAATTGTGGGTGAACCTGCAAGACAGCGGCCTGCCGGCGGTACTGCCCCTGCTCGTGCTGTTTCTCGCCACGGCGCTCCCGCTGCCCTGGATCCTGCACCTGCGCATGCGGCGTCACCGATATGCTTGATTGCCACATCATCAAGCATCGCGCGGATTTCACGGTGGATGTCGCGCTGCGCGCCGGCGTGCACGCGCGCCTGGGCATTTTTGGCGACTCGGCCGCCGGCAAAAGCACGGTGCTGGCGTGCCTGGCCGGCATCGAAACTCCAGACGCTGGATATATCCACTGGGATGGACAGCGCTGGTACCCGCCACCTTGTCCGCTCCATCAGCGCCGCATAGGTTACCTGTCGCAAAGGGAACGCCTGTTTCCGCACTTGACCGTGGAAGAGAACGTGCTGTTTGCGCTCGACCGGCGCCAGCGCGCAAGCGAAGAGGTATGGATCACGGAGCTGCGCGCAGGGCTCGGACTCGATACGTTATGGAAGAAGCCGGCCACCACACTGTCCGGCGGCCAGGTCCGCCGTGCGGCACTCGCCCGCAGCCTGTGCCGGCGGCCGCCTCTCGTGCTCCTCGATGAGCCCTTCGTGGGCCTCGACCGCCCGCGGATTCGCAGCCTGTGCGGCGTGCTGTGCGACTGGCAGGCGCGGCTTGGCTTTACCTTGCTGCTCGTCGATCATGACCCCGCCGTCATGCGCAGCCTCTGCGAGACCGTGATCATCATGCAGCACGGACGCATCGCGAGCACCTGTGCAGCCCGGCAGTTGCGGGCCGACGCCCAGGAACCACCGGAACCGGCGTGCGCGGATTGACGCCGCCGGCCGGGGCCGGACAATAGGGTCTTTGGACGCCTGAAGAGGACACCATGGATTTTGTACCGCTGTCGATTGCCATTCTGACCGTTTCCGACACGCGCACGCTGGAAACGGATACGTCGGGGCAGACCCTGGTCGAACGGCTGGAGGCCGCCGGCCACCGGCTCGCCGATCGGCGGCTGGTGCGCGATGACCGGCATGTCCTGCGGGCGGTCGTGGCGCAATGGATCGCAGACCCCGCCGTGCAGGTGGTGATCACCACCGGCGGCACGGGGCTGACCGGCCGCGATTCGACACCGGAGGCGCTGCGCCCGCTTTTTGACAAAGAGATTGACGGATTCGGTGAATTGTTCCGGATGCTGTCGTACGAGGAAATCAGGACGTCCACCATGCAGTCCCGCGCGGTGGCCGGACTGACGAACGGTACCGTGGTGTTTTGTCTGCCCGGCTCCACGGGCGCCTGCCGGCTTGGCTGGGATCGCGTCATCGGTCCGCAGCTCGACGCCCGCCACAAGCCCTGCAATCTGGTCGAACTGCTGCCACGCTTCCAGGAATCCCCGTCATGACCCGCGCGCCACTGCTCACGCTGGAGGAGGCGCAGGCGAAAATGCGGGAAGGCATACGAGCCGTGGAAGACTGCGAAGAGGTCACGATCGGCGAAGCCCTCGGGCGGGTGGCTGCGAAAGCCGTCACCTCCCCGATTCCCGTACCAGGATTTGACAACAGCGCCATGGACGGTTACGCATTTGCCAGCGCTTCGGCCACTGGCCGGCGTACGCTGCCCGTCACCGGCCGCGCCGCCGCCGGCGATCCGCCGATTCGGCTCGCACCCGGCTGCGCCTGCCGGATCTTCACCGGTGCGCCGCTCCCGCATGGGGCCGACACCGTCGTCATCCAGGAGGTCTGCGAACGCCAGGGTGACGAGATTGCGCTGCCCGATGTGTGGACCCCCGGCAGCCACATCCGGCGCCGGGGCGAAGACATCACCGAAGGCGCCGAGATCGTGGCGGCTGGCCGGCGCCTGCGCCCGCAGGACATTGGCCTGCTCGCATCCTGCGGGTGCACGCATATCGTGGTTCGCCGGCGCCTGCGCGCGGTGTTGCTGACGACCGGGGACGAGTTGCGCGAGCCGGGCGCCGGCACCCTCGCGCCCGGACAGATTTATGACAGCAACCGGCCGATGTTGCGGGCGCTGCTCGCGCAGCTGGGCGTCGAGGTGACAAGCGGGCCGGTGCTGCCCGATGATTTCGAGGCGACGCGCAAGGGACTGCGGCAGGCGGCCGAGAACGCCGATATCCTCATAACCACCGGTGGGGTATCGGTCGGCGAAGAAGATCACGTGAAGAAGGCTGTCGAAGACGAAGGCGCGCTCACGCTGTGGCGGGTGGGGATCAAACCCGGCAAACCCGTGGCCTTCGGACATATCGGCCGTTGCTATTTCCTGGGCTTGCCAGGCAACCCGGTGTCCGGATTCGTGACTTTCGCCCTTTTCGCACGGCCGCTTGTCGCGGCGCTCGGCGGAGAAACACCACAGACACTGCCAATACTCATGGCGCGCGCTGCGTTTACGCGAAAAAAGGCAGACAGCCGCCGCGAATTCCTGCGCGCACGCCTGCGCATGGCAGAAGACGGCATACCGGAAGTCGACCCCTATGGACAACAGAGCTCGGGGGCCTTGTCATCCACGACATGGGCCGACGGACTGATCGACATCGGCGCCGGCACGACCGTCGACAAAGGTCAGTGGGTCCGTTTCGTACCGTTCGCGGGACTGTTTGGCTAGGCCTTCAGGTCGTCTGGGGTGTTGTAATTCACAATCTCTTCGTCGGCGAGATCCAACCACGCATGGGGAAGCGCGCGGAACCAGCCGTGTGCCGCGCGGCCGCCAGTGGCCAGATACTCGTCCAGCGCGGCGGCCGCGGAACGGTGACACAGGCAAATGATCGGTTCCGGGCCGTGCGCGCTGCGCCCGGCGACGACCGACACAGTCCCGGTGCGGGCACCCCACAGACGCTCGACCAGATCGGCGGCAAGCCGGGGACTGTCCACCGGGATCGTCAGAACCCACGGCTGCCGGGCATGAGCGAACGCGGCCTGCAGACCCAGAAGCGGCCCCTGGAACCCGGGCTGTGCATCGGCCACGACGCGATACCCGAACGGCTGGTAGGCCTCGGGAGAACGGTTGGCACTGATCAGGATCTCCGGCAACCCCGCGAGGATAGAGAGCGCGTAGGACACCAGGGGCCGCCCGCGCCAGACCAAAAGCCCCTTGTCCACACCCCCCATGCGCCGGCCGGCACCGCCGGCCAGCACCACCCCGGTCACGGGCAATGCCGAACGCTCCATTCACCCTCCTGATGGCGTGCCGCGGATAGGTCGGGCTGAGCCGGCACGAAAACCCCACTTTAGCGGAAAAATCGCCCCGGACGTCAAGGCGCAGGGGCAAGACCGTTGATGCGCGCTGCGCCGGACCCATATAGGATGTCCACAGAGGCCCCTTTGGCTCCCGGACCGCGGAAAGGACGGATGGCCCGGACGGAGGGAGCCGGGATACGGCACAACGGCGGCTTCCGAGCCGATGGGTGGATACGTCTTTTCGATATTGCTATAAACGTGGTCATCGTGCTTTGAAAAAGCGCAAAGAGATTATACCCGTACAAAACCGGAGGTTCATGCACACATGACTGCAGGCGCGACTGACGCTGTTCCGCTGGAGATCGACACGAACATTGCCCGCGAACTGCTGCGGCTGAAGATTGCGACACTGGTCGACGTGCGCCAGCCATTTGAACTCGAGGTCGAGGGCACGGTGGAAGGGGCGGAAGCCATCCCGCTTTTTAACTTCAAGAAACTGTTGGGGCACACGTTGACCGAGGAGGAACAAGAGATCCTCGATTCCGACACGCCGGATAACACCGATGTCAGGCGGTTTATCTCCACCATCAACCGGTCTCACTATCAGCTTGGCAACGTGCTTTTGTGCCTGTGCAATTCGGGCAAGCGCAGCCTGCACGCCGCGCAACTTCTGCGGTCGATCGGTTATGAACGCGCTTTTTCTGTGACGGGCGGGATTCGTGCGTGGCGCATGCCAGACGAGCCCGCGAAGACGGCGACCGACGATGTCGGCCGTCCATCAACGGGGCTCAACCCCTAGGCGCTCTCGCGCCGTGTGGCTTACGGCTTGGGCGGGGCAATCGGCTTCTGCGCCATCACCCAGCTTGCCATCTGCTCAGCCTGGGCGAGCGTCAGCTGCGGATGCGGCACCATGGGCACCCCACCGGTCCAGGCATTCCAGTAGCCCGTGCCGCCGGAGATGATCTTATGCCCCAGACGCGCAATGGTGGCCGGGTTGTTGTGATAATGGTAGGCGATCCAGCCATAGGCGGGCCCGACGACCTTGTGTGACACCGCATGGCACGCAAAGCACCCAGCGGCGATCATTTCCTGCTTGACCTGCGGGCTGCCCGCTGCAAAAGCGGCCACCGGAGCGGCCAAGGCCAAGACCAAACTCAAACGCCTGACAACACTGCTCATTGTTTTCCCCCTTCGCGACTTTCATCTAGATGCCGCTTCATTCCGCAGGATCCATCGCGCCGACAATCGGCACAACCCGCGTCGGAAATCAACGCGCCATACGGCAACAAACGGCGGGACCAATAGTAGACCCTTGCACAGGCATAGACAAGACAGACGCGACGGCGTTTGCGAAATGTCAATTGCCACTGTTGGACGATACCCAAAATGTGCGGCGAGTTTGGCGCGCATCGGGGGTGTGCGATGGCGGCAAACTCGTCTTCACCCCAAGATATGGTGTGTGCGTCCACGCGCATACCAAGGGGCAACCGATGCTTAGAGCGCCCCCGGCCCGGATTCGCCCGTACGGATGCGGATGGCTTGTTCGAGAGGGAAGACGAAGATCTTGCCATCGCCGATCTTGCCGGTGCCGGCAGACTTGGTGATGGCCTCGACGACGCGTTCCAGGAGATCGTCGTCGATGGCAACGTCGATCTTCACCTTGGGCAGAAAATCGACCACGTACTCGGCGCCGCGGTAGAGTTCGGTGTGGCCCTTTTGCCGCCCGAAACCCTTGACCTCGGTGACGGTGATGCCCTGGACACCGATCTCCGACAAGACCTCCCGAACGTCATCGAGCTTGAACGGCTTGATGATGGCGGTCACGAGTTTCATGTGTGGTTCTCCTTGCACCGAAGACGCCCATCCAGCGGATGGGGGCGGACCGAAGAGTCCGCGCATGCCGGCGAGTGTAACCCGCCTGCCGCTGGGATTGCACGGACGCAAGGGGAAACGGGCGCGGCATAACACCGTCGGCATGTGCGCCGCGATTCGTCCCGGCCCATGAGACCAAACGAGGCGCAACGGCCGCCCTTAAGAAGGAGATCTAGGCCGCCTTCCCGATCCGGCCGGACGGGGATCCGAAGGCTGGGCGCTTGTGGCAGTAAGGATCTCGTCGGACGGCAGCCGAGAGGAGGATCGCAAGTCAGGACGGTCTTGTGACGATCAGGTGGCCGTACGGCAGACGGCTGCGGGCCGGATAGGCGCGGGCATGCGCGCTGCGATCGGCCGGAATACGGCCTGTGCCTGCGAGGCACCACGTCGTATCCGCCTCCTTCGCCGGATCCGCGTTGCCATCCGGCCCTCTTCACCCGCGCCACGGGCTGACCGTGGCCCTGGCGGGGCCGGTGGAGAGCTTTTGCCCCCAGGGACGCGCTTTGGCGCGCGCACCCAAAAAAAGGCGGGCCGGAAAACCGGCCCGCCGGAACCCCTTGTCAGAGCAGAAGGGATCAGTCGCCGAGGACGGGCTTGCGCTCGCCGTCGCCGAACAACGCATAGGCCTCCTCGCCGTGCGCCGCGTCATCACCGATCAGCAGATCCTCTTCGGACATGCGCAGCGGGATGAACAAACTGATGAGCTTCAACAGAACGTAGGTGACAACGATGTTCAGCGCGATGATGAAACCCGCGCCGTAGAGCTGGATCAGCACCTGGTGCCAGTTGCCGTCGATGCCGCCGCCCGGCGTCGTCAGGGAGAAGGCCGCACAGCCTGCCTTGGTGGCCAGCACGCCGGTCAAGAGGCCACCCAGAAGACCGGCCACGGCGTGCGTATGGAACACACCGAGGGTGTCATCCACTTTGCGGAACAGACTGAGACGCTTGCCTGCGATGTTCATCGAGATCCAGGGGATGACTCCCGAGAAGACACCGATGATCAGGGCGCCGTAGCCGCTGACGACGCCAGCGGCCGGCGTAATGGCAACAAGGCCCGTGATCATGCCCTGTACCGCGCCGATGACGGACGGCTTCTTGAAGTAGGAAATGTCCAGAAGTGTCCAGACCAGCAGGCTCATGGCGGTGGCAACATTCGTATTCAACACGGCCACGCCGGCGTCACGGCTTGCGGCATAGGGGTCACCGCCGTTAAAGCCGTTCCAGCCAAGCCACAGAATGCCCGCACCGACCAGCATCATGAGGACGTTGTTGGGCTGGAAGTTCTCCCGGTCGCGCGCAAGCCGCGGGCCCACCATGGCAGCGGCCACGAATCCGGCCACACCCGCCGACAGATGGATGACGTAACCACCCGAATAGTCGATCACACCCAGACTTGACAGCCAGCCGCCCCCCCACAGGCTGAATGCGCCCACGGTGTAGGAAAAGGTAAGCCACAGGGGCACGAACACCATCCACGCCTTAAAGTTCATGCGCCCAAGCAGGGCCCCGGCCATGATGATGAGCGTGATCGCCGCGAAGACAAACTGGAAATACACCATGGTCGACATCGGAAATGCCGCGGTGGTGTTCGATGCCGGGATCAAAGCCTGCTTGAGCTCATCACCCATCGCGGCGATGGGGTGCGGCATGCCGACAAACGGCATCCACTCCGGACCAAAGCCCATGTTGTAGGCCCATAGCAGCCAGGCGATGAGCACGGCGGCAAAGGCGTACAGCGACATGAAGGCGGAATTGATCGCCCATTTTTTCTTGACGACACCACCATACAGCACGACGAGACCCGGGACGCTTTGCAGGCCGACGATGGTGGCCGCGGTAAGCTGCCAGGCATTGTCGCCAGTATTGAGCCAGGCTACGGACATATCAATGTTCCCCCATATTTGGACGTGAATGTTTCGCGACGGTGCGCGCAAATGCGTGGTTTGTGGTCACAGCGCCCCCGGCCCGGATTCGCCCGTACGGATGCGGATGGCTTGTTCGAGAGGGAAGACGAAGATCTTGCCATCGCCGATCTTGCCGGTGCCGGCAGACTTGGTGATGGCCTCGACGACGCGTTCCAGGAGATCGTCGTCGATGGCAACGTCGATCTTCACCTTGGGCAGAAAATCGACCACGTACTCGGCGCCGCGGTAGAGTTCGGTGTGGCCCTTTTGCCGCCCGAAACCCTTGACCTCGGTGACGGTGATGCCCTGGACACCGATCTCCGACAAGACCTCCCGAACGTCATCGAGCTTGAACGGCTTGATGATGGCGGTCACGAGTTTCATGTGTGGTTCTCCTTAAGCGGTTTGATCAATGGAGCAAGCGGCTTGGATCGGACGGCTTTCATCGAGGAAAGCAGCCGTCCGGTCGATGGTCTCGTAAATGTCGTCATAAACCCCTCTGTGCGGGCGCCCAAGGCGCGTGCGTCCTGTTGCAGGGACCGTGCCAAAGAAAAAGGGCCCGCCCCTTCAGCCTTTTTCAGGCATCTGGGACGGGCCCTCGCGGGTTTTTGCACCAAAGCGGCGAGCCAGGTGGCCCGCCGTGCACTATCCTAGTGCGTTCACGCGCTTTGCTGACGCAGCGCCTTGGCAGCCTCCACCATGTTGCGCAGCGCGCTTTCCGTCTCCGGCCAGCCGCGGGTCTTCAGGCCGCAGTCGGGGTTCACCCACAGGTTCTCGGCGGGCAGGACCTTTTCGGCCTTGCGCATCAAACGCACCATTTCCTCGGTCGCCGGCACGCGCGGCGAGTGGATGTCGTAGACGCCGGGGCCGATTTCGTTGGGATAGCGGAAGTTCACGAACGCATCGAGAAGTTCCATGTCCGAGCGCGACGTCTCGATGGTAATGACGTCGGCGTCCATCTCGGCCACCGCTTCGATGATGTCGTTGAACTCGGCGTAGCACATGTGTGTGTGGATCTGCGTCTCGTCCGCGGCGCCGGCTGCGGCGACACGGAAGGCCCGCACGGCCCAGTCGAGATAGGCCTTGTGATCGCCGCGACGCAGCGGCAGGCCCTCGCGGAC